>CAJTPK010000017.1 GCA_910578075.1 uncultured Muribaculaceae bacterium
ACGACCCCGAGATTACAAATCACGTGCTCTGGCCAACTGAGCTAAAGAGGCATTTCGTCTCGTCTTTTCCTTTATCAGGAACAGCGCTTAGACGAATTCGACTGCAAAGTTATAACAATTTTTCAGTCTCACCAAATTTTCAAGGAAAAATTTTCTAAAAAAATATCTTATTCTTTTAATTCCTTATTCTACAGTCACTGATTTCGCCAGATTTCGAGGCATATCAACATCCTTTCCTTTATTGATGGCGATATAGTAAGACAGTAACTGCAAGGGGATTGAGGTGATGATTGGTGACAGGCACTCCGGCACCTCCGGCACCTCAAGCACATGATCGGCTATATTCCGGATCACACTGTCGCCTTCGGTCACTATGGCGATAATGCTGCCGCCTCTGGCTTTCACCTGCTGGACATTGCTTACGATCTTGTCGTAAAGGTGATCCTGAGGAGCAACGATAACAGAGGGCATCTCCGCATCGATAAGAGCGATGGGACCATGCTTCATCTCCGCAGCCGGATACCCTTCTGCATGTATATATGAAATCTCCTTAAGCTTCAACGCTCCCTCAAGCGCGACAGGATAGTTGTAGCCTCGTCCCAGATAAAGGAAATTACGCGCGTAGGTGTAGATAAGCGACAGGCGTTCTATTCTGCCGTTGAGCTTCAGAACATGCTCCACAAGCTCCGGTATTCTGAGAATCACCTTGCCAAGCTCTTCGATCTGCTCTGCTGTCAGTGTGCCGCGCAATTCGGCGGTGGCCATTGCAATCAGCGTAAGCACCATCACCTGCCCGGTGAATGCCTTTGTCGATGCCACACCGATCTCCGGTCCTACATGGATATAGGCTCCGCTGTCGGTCTCGCGCGGAATTGAACTACCCACTGCATTGCTTATGCCGAATACGAAAGCTCCCATGCTGCGGGCGATCTTCACAGCCGCCAGAGTGTCGGCAGTCTCACCGCTCTGAGAAAGCGCGATAACGATATCACCAGGACCGAGCACAGGATTTGAATAGCGGAATTCACTCGCATATTCAACCTCTACGGGCACCTTACACATCTCCTGGATAAGATATTTACCGATGAGTCCGGCATGCCATGATGTTCCACAAGCCACAATGATTATACGTTTTGCCGCACGGAAAATATCTTTATTATCCCTGACACCACTTATTATTACGCGCTTGCCACCCTCTACCACACGGCCACGGATACACTCGCGCAGAGTTGTGGGCTGCTCGAAGATCTCTTTAAGCATGAATGACGGATATCCCCCCTTCTCAAGCTGTGATATAGACATCTCAAGAGTCTTGACATCGATCTTGCTCTCTCGATTCTGCAGATTCAGGATCTTAAGCGGTTCGCCACGTTTTATAACAGCAATCTCGCCATCCTTAAGATATACGGCATCCTGAGTGTATTCAACAAACGGAGTTGCATCGGAAGCAAGGAAAGTCTCGTTTTCCCCTATTCCGATCACAAGCGGGCTACTCTGGCGCGCGGCTATGATAGTATCCGGATTATTCTTCTCGATAACGGCGATGGCATATGCACCTACCACCTGATTGAGCGCCTCACGGACAGCATCAACCAGCGAGCAGTTGTTTTTTATCTTGATATATTCGATAAGCTGCACGAGCACTTCGGTATCGGTCTCCGAATGAAAGCTGCAACCGTGCTCCATAAGAGCATCCTTCAGCACCTTGTAATTCTCAATGGTGCCGTTGTGCACAAGTGCCAGATTTCCGTCTTCGCTATATTGGGGATGGGCGTTACAGTCAGAAGGCTCGCCATGGGTAGCCCAGCGGGTATGCGCTATGCCGGCTGAAGCGCTTGTATCTTTATCTTTGCAGATAGCCTCCAAGTTCTCCACCTTTCCTTTGGCTTTAAACACATCGAGCCTGCCATCGTTAGATACTAATGCGATACCGGCGCTGTCATAACCACGGTATTCAAGTCTATGAAGACCTTTTATCAATACGTCATAAGCATTCCCGTCTCCGAGATATCCTACAATTCCACACATAATTTATACTATTATTACGGCCACAAGCCAAAATCCTGTCAATCGGAACCAGGTTCATTGAACGACCTGTCTTGATATGAACAGGGATCATAATTTTTACGATGCGATCCGGCCGCTTAAAACATTCTTTTTTCTATTATCGTGCAAAATTACCAAAATTACGGATAAAAAGCAAGGGAGACTATCTTTTTTGCCGATAATCTCCCCTTTTATCAAATAAAATAGGCTTTTTATTTCCCATCAGGTTGTCAATTACTTCGTATTTGGCTCTACAGCCACTCCGTCGCCTGTAGCTATGACAGCTGTTGTATCTGTGTCGGGCATATCTTCGATCAGTCCTATCTCATCGGGTAATGTCAGATCCGGGCCGGAACCTTCAGGAAGCGGAAAAGCCTCGTATTTCTGGAAATCCTGCACTTTCTTGATATTTTTCTCTCCGATCTGCGAATCGGAAGCGGCATAAATAGCTGTGCGGAACATATCTATATATGGAGAATTTGCCTTCATTGTGGCAAGATCCTGGGCGGCACGCGAATATTCAGCTGTGGAATCACTGGGCTGCTCATTAATGATATCAAAATATTTCTGTGCATTGCGGGCATATTCACCACAATAGTCAATCATGACAGAATAATCTGTTTCCGAGAGAGTTTCATGTGAATCAATTTTTGCCGCAACTTCGGCGGGAGTAGGAGCTGAACCGGTGCACGCGGCAAATGCCATGCAGATCAGCGACAGGCAGATGGTCTTAAGTGTTTTCATAATAATAAATATTTATGTGTGATTAGAATTCATCTCCGAGCGGTGTGACCGCAGGCTCTCGGAGTTTATAAAGCAACATGCGTTTAAGCTGCGGATTCTCATCTGTCATTGACGATAGTTCCCAGTGCTGACCCGCTTCATCGCGCAAAAGCGGAGAAGTTGCGTCTACGTCTGAGAGGTTCCAGGTCAACAAAACTGTCTTTATCTTCAAAGCCTTCAGTTTTCTGACAAGCATCTCATGGTCAGCATCTCCGGTGATGAGCACCACGTAATCAAACTTTCTGAACGTGGCGAGTTCATATGCCTCGAGAGCGAACCATACGTCAACGCCCTTTTCCACAACCTCTGTCTGACCATCACGCTCCACCTCACGCAGATGCTTGTAATGGAATATCACATCATTCTCAATCAGAGTATCCTCAAATTTACGTTCATTATAAAGGAGATGCTTATCGTATGCCTCTTTCACACGAAAGCGTCCACGGAAATAATGGGCTTCCGTAATCTGGCAATCAGCCACATGGATATCTTCCGCGTAGGCGATAGTCGAACTGATAAAATCGAACAACGCCCGCACACGTATAATGGAACGCTCCTGAGCTTTCAAGGCACGATTGATCTTGGCGTAATAGCCGCCATCAATAAAAACTCCTATAGACAGGTAATTCAGCATTTCTATTTAGCTTTCTATTTTTTAACTTTTATTATAATATATAACGTACCCCATATCCGTCGGGTTTTCACAATTGTGTTAAAAAAACGGAGTCCCTAAATATAAAAATTCAAGTTCGTGATAAGGATGCTCCCAAATAACGAAGAATACGCAGGATGTCGGATGCATAAGCCATCACAATTCCGATCTATTATATTTTTTTAGTTTTATTTGCATTTATTCAAAATAATATGTAACTTTACGATCGAACGATAAAATCTGGCATTATGAATAAAACCAAAATGTGTCAACTTATCATCACAACTCTATTTGGGTTAGTTTTGTGGTCTTGTCATTCAGAAAAGTCCGATTACGAGAGGATTGTTTCAGAGTGGCAGGGGAGACAAATTTTGTTACCTAACGTCATGGCAGATATTTTGACAGGCAATACCATAGATATGAATGATGCAGATTTCACTATACTCACCTATGTGGATAGCATTGGATGCACCGGATGCAAGATGAAACTGCCACTTTGGAAGGAATTCCTTGGCTCTATTGACAGTAATTGTGAATCTGATGTTCAATTTCTTATGGTCGTTGATCCCTCTGGGATTGAAGAACTCAATTACAATCTTAAACGTGAAGACTTTGATTATCCTGTATATTTGGATAAGGAGAACAGGATTTCAAAAACGAACTTATTTCCTGATAAGACTTTGTTACAGACTTTCTTGATTGATAGAAGCAAGAAAGTGATAGCGACAGGCAATCCACTATATTCATCTGAAATAGCAAGACTATACAAAGATATAATTGAGGGGAAGATGTCTGTGTCTGCTGAATCAGGGAATTTTGTATCTATAAGCGAGAGCCACATATCTCTTGGAGACCTGCATACTGGAGAAGTACAATCAAGAGAAGTAATACTCTCAAACCACAGCAATGACACAGTGCACATAGAGAAAGTAGTTTCTTCATGTGACTGCACAGAATTGTCATTGCCGATAACATATATTTCTCCCAGATCTGATCTACAAACAATAATTCATTTTACCAGCGACTCAATCGCAGGCGATTTTGAGAGAACAGTTCACATATATTATTTGGACTTTGAATATCCCACAGTTATAAACATTTCCGGAAATATTATTCATTAACACATCGTCTGGCAGTTGCAAATGTCAGATGAAAAAAAACAATTAACAACATGAAGACAAAATGTATGATCGCCCCAATAGTGGCAATCGTAGCTTTCGGCGCTACCGTTGGCTACAAAAATCAGACAGCGAATCCTGTTTGCTCTGAGCTCGTAATAGCTAATATCGAGGCACTAACCTATGACGAATGGGGCTATGATCATGGCTGTGTGAGTAATGGAGACGGTTGTATTCTCAGATACAACCGTTGGTATCCGGACCTTTTGCCCAAAGACCTATGATGAAAAGTTTGGCTAAAACATTGTTTTGCGCGTGTGTCCTGAGCATGATTGTGTCGTGCTCAGGCTCATCCTCGTCGTCTTCTTCCGATGACACCCCTGAAATCATTGACTCTATTCCGATACATCAGATTGACGACAATGTCAAGATTCTCGAAGTGTATGACATGGGAAATTTTCCTGCGGGGGAAGAAGTGCCTTATGCCACAGTCATATGCAATTTTGACAGCGTGAGAGGTGCAAGAATAACGAGCATCGACGGAGACAGTCTTGTCAACAAATGCAACCCATCACTTGATTCCATCGCCCCCGGGATGCTTATATCCGTTGATTTCAAGCTCAGGGTGCCTGAAACAAAAGGGCCTTTCGACGCCACTATGCTGATACATTACAAAAATGTAAAGAATCCCTCGATAATTAAGCTCCATGGGTATGCGGAATAGATATATGGTCACCATCCTGTCGGTCGCAATGGTTGTATGCTCATGCGGAAAAGGTGGATATGACATAGAAGAAAGTGTGACAGATGTTTCGAAACAGATAAACGCATTAGACACCGAAAACCTCCTCATTGGGAAATCATCGAATATATATGTCTATGGAGAGCGACTTTATATAGTAGATACCAAATCCAGCGACTGGATTCTTTATGTGTTTGATACAAAAAGCGGCAAATACTTAGGAAGCGCGCTTAAGCCCGGTCCCTCTCCGTATGAAATCTCAATACCCGGTGCTCTTGGCGTAGATGCCACCACCCACAATGCCCAGATGTTTGATTATGGACAGAACAGGATTGTGACTTTCAATGTGGATAGTATACTTGCCGACAGCAAGAAAGACATATATACCTTGAGAAACCTAAATATGTCTGGGTTTCCCGACTCATACGTATATGTGAACGACTCCACCGGCTTCGGAAGACTTATCATTCCTGATGGCAGAGATTCATACAGCCAGACGATATGCCACTATAACGCGGTGACCGGTGACATAAAGAAGTTCAACACAAGTGAAGCCGTAGGAGAAGGCAACCGTTCTACGGTCTCGGTGTCGCCTGATGGTAAGATGATAGTCGAGGCATGCCGCACGCAAGACCTCATTGTGCTGTATGACGCAGAAGGCAATCCTGTAAAGGAAATAAAGGGAGATTCGTATGAACCTGTCGCAGACAAAACTATGTCTTATTTCACAGGAGCTGCTGTCACAGACAACCATATACTGGCCGCATATTCCGGAAAAAAAGCGAATAAAGGATTTTATGGAGACCGTATTTTGGTTTTTGACTTTGACGGCAATTATATAAGAACTTTAAAGCTTGGCATTGAAATAAGAAAAATGGCATATTCACAGGGTACAGACAATCTTTATATCAGTTCCCCTGACAGCATCCAGTTTGGTATCCTTTCGATTAGAGAAATTGAAGGCCTGACAAAGTGATCCTCCCCGACCCTTCCTTATCAACGATAGCGGTGGATTTTCAGGAAGAATCTGTGAAAACGACAAGAAATACAAGAATCCAAGAGTGTCTATAAAAAGGCTCCGGAAGCCCTAAAGCCTCCGGAGCCCATAATTTATTTCACGTCCTGTTAAGCCGGTCGTCGGGCATACGCGGATATTCCGCTCCTCTTTTATGCCTGTGCGAGTCTGCGCAGGATATCGGTCAGCAGTTTCCAGAATTCCCCTACGGAAGCGATGTTGGCTTTCTCGTTGGGAGAATGGATGTCTTTTAATGTCGGACCGAAGCTGACCATATCGAGATTCGGCATTTTCTCAAGGAAAAGACCGCACTCGAGTCCGGCATGCAGTGCCTCCACTTTCGGTTTCTGATGGAAAAGTTCCTCAAAACTTTCTTCTGCAACCTTAAGCACTCGTGAATCCGGATTAGGTGCCCATCCTACGTATGCGTCGTCGAACGCAACTTCAGCACCTATCATGCTGAAGAGAGCCTTGACACGATCAGCGATCTCATCCCTGCGTGAATCTACAGAAGAACGCTGGTGAACTGTTATCTCAATCCTATCTGCAGTCACCATCTTCACGGAAGCGAGATTACAAGAGGTCTCCACAAGACCGGGGATGGCAAGAGACATACCCTGTACCCCATTGGGACATGCAAACACCGCCGCGACAAGACGGCGCGCGGTAGCCGCATCTATCACTTTATCACGGCTCTTCTCCTCCGACACCTCAAACGAGAAGTCTTTCCCCTCGGCAGCCAAGAACTCCGCATGGACTGTTTTGTCAAACTCACTTGCGAATTTGTGGAACTCCTCCTCACATGAAGCGGGGACACCGATCACAGCATGTGAATCGCGCGGAATGGCATTGGCAAGGTTACCACCGTCAATTTCCGCCAGTGATATTCCGAATCGAGCGTCAGCTTCCCATAGGAAACGGCATAATTGCTGATTGGCATTAGCGCGACCAAGAGCAATCTCCATACCGGAATGACCGCCTTTGAGATTACGGAAGGCGACGCGATGGAATATCTGGCCTTCTGCCGCATCCTCCATATAATAAGGAAGAGATGCTATTGTCACTTTACCTCCGGCACATCCGATCACAAGTTGACCCATCTCCTCCGAATCAAGATTCAGAAGGATATCACCGGTAACAAAACCCTTCTCGAGTCCGTTGGCTCCTATCAGACCCTGCTCCTCATCAACGGTGAATAGACATTCGATTGGACCGTGCACAAGATTTTTGTCGAGAAGCACAGCCATGGCAGCCGCACATCCCATTCCATTGTCAGCGCCAAGCGTGGTGCCTTCAGCTCTCACCCATTCTCCATCAACAACAGTGACAATAGGATCTTTCATAAAATCGTGATCCACACCGGGACGTTTCTCAGCCACCATATCCTGGTGTCCCTGAAGGATTACTACCGGAGCATTCTCATGTCCCGGACTCGCAGGCTTGCGCATCATGACGTTACCCACCTTATCGGTGTGCACTTCTATGTCATGTCTGTTGGCCCAGTCAACAAGAAATTCCTTCATCTTGTCGAGGTGATGCGTAGGACGCGGAATTTTTGTAATTTCATCGAAGCATTCCCATATAAGCTTCGGTTCAAGGTCTGTGATTTTCATGATTCTTGTTTTTTGAATTTGGCGTAAGCATTAGCCATTTTTGTATGATACCCTCTTCGGGCATAGCTTGCGCCGTTATATTTTCGGGCGAACCCCGCCCAGTTTTTCTTTTTAAGGTCGGGAAGCATCCCGGCGTTTGTAATGAATGTGGCGAAAAGCTCCAGCTGCTCAAGCTCGGAATAGGACATCAGACGCACCATCTCATCCACCGACTCGCATCCGCACAGCTTATAATTAAAGCCACCTATCTGGAACATTCCCCAGAATGTTCCCATATTCGCACCCTGGGCATTGGATTTGCGTGCGTTAATGAGCTGTGTCCACTCACGCAGCGCATAACCTGACAGTCCGGCCGGCACCTTTTCCCCTTTTGCCCCGGACTTATCCGGAGCCTTGCTACGGAAACGGTTGTACATTGCCCTGTCAAAATTTATCACCGGCACTCCGGGCGCCCAGAATCCTTTCATGGCCGAGCCTGCCTCGATTGAGACAACCGCCTTTATGGCAGCTACCTCAACTCCAAGTTCCTCAGCCACTATGCGGAAATCCTCATCCGTAAGCTTAGTGTATCGGGTTGTCTCATCCACAGAAGGCACTGAGTCAACCCTTACAGCCTTCACATCATCCTTTGGCTTCTGGGATTCCTCCTCACGATTTCCGCAGGCAGGACCGATGGCGACCAGAGTCGCCATCGCCGTGCCGAGGATCAACGATTTCATAACTGTGCGACTTTCTCAAGCACCCTGCACAGATGGCGCCAGAATTTGTCGACTGTCGGGATGAGAAGCTGCTCATCAGGTGAATGCACACCGGTCATTGTCGGACCGAAGCTCACCATGTCGAGATGCGGATATTTCGCAAGGAACAGACCGCATTCCAGACCCGCGTGGATAGCTTTGATAGCCGGCTTCACACCAAACAGCTCTTCATATGCATCAGCTGAGATCTTCATAATCGGCGATTCCATATTAGGAGCCCAACCCGGATATCCGTCGCTATGTGTCACTTCAGCTCCTGCAAGCTGGAAGTGAGCCTCAACCTGCCCTGCCATATCATTCTTACGGCTCTCTACTGAAGATCTCTGCGATGTGGTCACTACAATCTTGTTATCACCGACATGCTTCACACTCGCGAGATTTGTAGAAGTCTCGACAAGACCCTCCAAATCGCGGCTCATTGAGTAGACGCCATGTGGTGCTGAATATATCGCACGCACCAGAGCGATGGAAGTATCAGAATCAAGACAGAATTCAGGACGCTCAGTCTCCTCTATGTTCAGCTCCATCGAAGGCTCGACACCCTTATATTCGTTGCGGATATCAGCCGCATATTTTTTGAGGTGGTGCATAAGCGCCTCATGATGTTCGCTGTGGATACCGAATACGGCATAAGCCTCGCGGGGAATAGCATTACGCAGATTGCCACCCTCGATACTGCAGACTGTGATGTCCCAGCTTTGTGAGCAATCCCAGATAAAGCGGGCTATGATCTTATTGGCATTGGCACGTCCGAGATGGATATCGCCGCCACTGTGACCACCGAGAAGACCGCTTACAGATACTCTCATATATTTGAAGTTCTCGGGAGTATAGCTTCTGTGGTAAGTGAATGTAGCCGTAGTGTCGATACCACCGGCACACCCCACGAATATCTCACCGTCATCCTCTGAATCCAGATTAAGAAGCATGGAGCCGGTGATCATATCCTTGCCAAGATTCTGCGCGCCTTCAAGACCGATCTCCTCATTCACTGTGAAAAGAGCTTCGACCGAACCATGTTCGAGAGTCTTGTCAATCATCACCGCCATAGCAGCAGCCATACCGATACCGTTGTCTGCGCCGAGTGTGGTTCCACGAGCCTTCACCCAATCTCCGTCAACATATGTATCGATAGGATCCTTCATAAAATCATGGCTGACGTTGCTGTTCTTCTCAGCAACCATATCCATATGCGACTGGAGGATTACAACGGGAGCGTTTTCGTGGCCCGGAGTAGCAGGTTTGCTCATCACAACATTGCCCACCTTGTCGGTGCGCACCTCCACTCCATTGTCAGCGGCGAATTTCAGAAGAAAATCACGTATCTGCTCCTCATGGCATGAAGGGCGGGGAATCTTTGTTATCTCATCGAAACATTTCCAGATCAATTCCGGTTTAAGGTCTTTTACATCCATCTTGTATATTTTTATAATTAAATTTTTATTTTTTTAGTCGGAGAGCACTCCAAAGTTAGCAAAATAATTGGAGAAAAAGACGCTTTTTTCATTTTTTTAGTTAATTTTGCATCTCAATAACCTTAAATGAATTAAAAAAAGTGAAATTAACGCTACTAATTACGCTATTTCTCGGAATATCGTTACTTTTGCTGTCCTTTAGATTCGCAGGGGAGAAATCAGTGGGTTGCCACGGTCATCACAACGCTGCGCCCAAAGGAGACAGAAGCAAGAGAATCTGAAACCATATATCCATATTATTACCGAAATAAAAAACATCAGAAATAAAAATGAAAAAAATCAACTCATTCATTGTGGCATCTCTGGCCATCCTCTCTCTTATGGCGACAGCCTGCGCTACTGATAACGCTAAGAAAGAGACTGCAGCAGGAAAGCCTAAGACAGCGAAAGCTGAAACAAATCTCCCTAACTACCGTTATGTGGATCTCGACTCAATCCTGAGCAAATACAATCTTGCGAAAGATTACAACGAGGAGATGCTCCGCATGCAGACAAATATGGAAAGCGCGGCAAAACGCCATGAGAACAAAATCCAGAATTTTGCTTCCACCATGCAGAACAAGATGCAGAACAACGGTTATCTCTCCGAAGCTTCCTACCGTCAGGATGAGCAGACCATCAACAATATGCAGAGCGAGGCACAGCGCAATCTCGCCACTCTCCAGAACAATTTCCAGACAGCCGCTGCACAGGCCCAGATGGCTGTAATCGATTCCATCACCACTTTCATAAAGGATTATAACAAGACCCGCGGATACGACGCCATTTTCCAAAAGGCATCCACACTCTATATCAACCCCGATCTTGACATAACCGATGAAATTGTGGAGGGTCTCAACGCCCGCTACAACAAGGTGAAGAAATAATATTTAAACGAAAAGTTTTACTGCGAGCCTGAATCCTGTGCGATTTTGGCTCGCAGTTTGTTATAAACAAAGAGATTTGCTATATTTGCACAGAAATTACTTATGATAGAAGACAATATAATAAATAAGGAAGCCAACGAGCGCACGGTGCTTGTCGGGCTTGCGACAAAAGCTCAGAACGAGACAAAAGCCAACGAATATCTCGATGAGCTGGCGTTCCTCGCACGCACCGCCGGTGCGGAGCCGGAGATGCGTTTCATCCAGAAACTCGATTATCCCAATCCCCGCACATATGTCGGAACAGGTAAGCTCGAGGAGATACGTCAGTATGTTGAAGACAAAGAGATCGGACTCGTGATTTTCGATGACGACCTGTCGCCCAAACAGGTGGCAAATATCGAACGCGAGCTAAAGGTGAAAATACTTGACCGCACAAGTCTTATTCTTGACATTTTCGCAAAGCGCGCCCAGACTGCCACCGCACGTACGCAAGTTGAGCTTGCCCAATACCAATACCTTCTCCCCCGACTCACACGCATGTGGACTCACCTTGAGAGACAGCGTGGAGGTATCGGTATGAGAGGTCCCGGTGAGACCCAGATAGAGACAGACCGTCGTATCATCCTCGATAAGATCTCACGTCTTAAGGAGGAACTAAAAAGCATCGACCGCCAGAAAAGCATCCAGCGCAAGAACCGTGGCAAACTGACGCGTGTGGCATTGGTTGGCTATACCAACGTTGGGAAATCCACGTTGATGAATCTTCTGAGCAAGAGCGATGTATTTGCCGAAAACAAACTTTTCGCCACACTTGACACAACGGTGCGAAAGGTAATTATAGACAATCTTCCATTCCTTCTGTCAGACACCGTAGGATTCATCCGCAAACTCCCCACACACCTTGTGGACTCCTTCAAATCCACGCTTGACGAGGTGCGGGAGGCTGATATTCTTGTACACGTAGTGGATGTGAGCCATCCGCAATTCGAGGAGCAGATCGAAGTCGTCAACAAGACACTTGCCGATGTATGCGGAGCCGCCGAGAAACCGATGATTCTCGTCTTCAATAAAATAGATGCTTTCACCTACACACCCAAAGATGAAGATGATCTGACCCCGAAGACACGTGAAAATATCTCCCTTGATGAATTCAAGCAGACCTGGATGTCAAAGATGAACAACAATTGCGTTTTCATCTCGGCAAAAGAGAAAATAAATATCGACGCGCTCAAGGATATGCTCTATGAGAAAGCCAAGGAGATACACACCGAGCGTTTCCCTTACAATGACTTCCTCTTCCAGAAATATGACGACCTTGACACAACAGTATAAACCGCTCCGATGGTGGGAAATCCGCAAACTTGAGGAGAACGGATGTATATGTAATGACTGGAGCCGTGTCCGTGTGAGCGACGGCACAGACTTCAACCGCATACGCAATGTCCGGTTTGCCGGGGATATCCTTATCGGAGCTGATGTCACTATTGAGAACGTAGGGCTTCTTGAGATGGAAACAGAAGCTCTTTGCGGTCTTGGCGCCGAAGTATGCGTTCTCGATGAGACAGGCTCCAGGAGCGTAAGAATATATCCCGGTCTATCCGCCCAGCTTGCGATGCTGATTGCCAGAGACCCAGCCTGGGCGCAAGGTCCGGCAAAGGATATGCTTGAGGAGCATATCAACAATTTTCCCGTTGACAGAGCCATAGGAAACGGAGCAGTGATACGCAACTGCGGCAGAATATTCAATGTAGCCATCGGACCGGAAGTCAAGATAGAGGGAGCCAGCAGTCTCTGCAACGGCATGATAATCAACAATGCCGCCCATGGCAGAGGATTTGCGAGAATCGGAGCCGGCGTGGATGCCGACAATTTCATAATAGAGGATGGTGCCGTAGACTCCGGTGCTATAATAAGAAACTGCTACATAGGTCAGGGAGCTGTTATCGAAAAAGGATTCACAGCCCATGACTCCTTGATTTTCGCCAACTGCTCCCTTGAAAACGGGGAGGCGTGTGCGCTTTTTGCCGGGCCATACACAGTGAGCATGCATAAATCATCTCTCCTTATAGGCTGTCAAACAAGTTTCATGAATGCAGGAAGCGGCACAAACCAGAGCAACCATATGTACAAGCTCGGTCCTGTACACTGGGGAATCCTGGAACGCGGTGTGAAGACATCTTCCGATTCATATCTCATGTTAGGAGCAAAAATCGGTGCTTTCTCCTTACTGATGGGGCAACATAAGACACATCCTGATTCTTCTCAATTCCCATTCTCATATTTGTTTGGTGATGACAGAGGGGCTACCGTGGTTGTGCCCGGGGCAATGCTACGCAGCTGCGGTCTTATGAGGGATGAGAAAAAATGGCCTGCGCGCGACCGCAGGCAGAAGCGAAAACTTCCTCTTCACGACCGTATTGTGTTTGATGTGCTCAATCCGCTTACCGTAGACACAATGCTGGCAGCAGTGGATGTGATTGGAAAACTTCTTGCTCTGCCTGCCGATGACGACAGATATCTACGTTACCGCGGCATGAAATTCACCCGTGCCGCCCTTGAACGCGCCCGTCATCTCTACGAACTTGCAATATACAAATACCTTCATCTGCACACTGCGGAAAATGGATTTCCACCTCGCGAACCCGGTTCAGAGGCAACCCAATGGGTTGATGTCGCAGGTCAGCTGATGCCTCGCGCCTCGATGCGCAGAGCCATGGAAAAAGAGAGTGTGGAAGAGATGGAAGAGACATTCGACAAGGCTTTCCGTCATTACCCGAACCTGCAGAGGGCATGGATTGCATCACGCTTCGACGACCGCTGGCGGCGCACACCTGAAGTCATAGCTGACTATGCAGCGGAATTCGACCGCATGATCGACGAAGACCGCCATAAATACCTGGATGACCTCGCCGCCCAGAACGAGATGCTCAAACTATAACCGGCGCGACGTATTTTCAGATTTTTTTATTAAATTTGCAGCTTGAAAGTCAAGATAATAAGAAGTTGCGTAGACAGCTTCATAATACTCAACATATAATCATGAACGAATTAGCCACCAAATATGATCCTTCCGCAGTGGAGGGTAAATGGTATGAATATTGGATGGAACACCGTCTGTTTCATTCCGAGCCGGATGAACGTGAGCCTTATACAATTGTGATTCCTCCACCAAACGTGACCGGTGTGCTCCATATGGGTCACATGCTCAACAACACCATCCAGGATATTCTCACCCGTCGCGCCCGTATGATGGGCAAGAATGCGCTCTGGGTTCCCGGCACAGACCATGCCGCCATATCCACAGAGGCTAAGGTTGTGGCAAAACTCGCATCGGAAGGGATAGCCAAGACAGATCTCACCCGCGAAGAATTCCTGAAACACGCATGGGACTGGACTGATAAATATGGCGGCATTATCCTCCAGCAGCTACGTAAACTCGGTGCGTCATGCGATTGGGAGCGCACAGCTTTCACAATGGACGAGACACGTTCGGAAAGCGTGATAAAAGTCTTCAACAAACTTTATGACAAAGGTTATATCTACCGAGGTGTGCGAATGGTGAACTGGGATCCCCAGGCACTCACCGCCCTATCCGATGAAGAGGTCATCTACAAAGAGGAGCAGAGTCATCTCTTCCACCTGCGCTATTTCGTAGAGGGAGAGCCTGACAAATATATCGTTGTAGCCACCACGCGTCCCGAGACGATTCTTGGAGATACCGCTGTGTGTGTGAACCCCAACGACGAACGCTACACATGGCTCAAAGGAAAGAAGGTAATTGTGCCTATGGTGGGACGCGCAGTGCCTATCATCATGGATGATTATGTGGAGATGGACTTTGGAACAGGATGTCTCAAGGTTACTCCGGCGCATGATGTCAACGACTATATGCTTGGAGACAAATACAATCTCCCCTCCATTGACATCTTCAATGACAACGGCACAATCTCTGAAGCCGGCGGCATGTATGTCGGCATGGACCGCTTCGATGTCCGCAAGCAGATCATGGAAGACCTCCAGAAAGCCGGACTTGTGGAAAAAGTGGAAAACTATGTCAATAAAGTAGGTCATTCAGAGCGTACAGACGCTGTTATAGAGCCGAAACTCTCGATGCAGTGGTTCGTGAAGATGGAGGAGATTGTAAAACCGGCTCTTGCCGCCGTCATGGAAGACGACATCAAGTTCATCCCCGTAAAATTCAAGAACACCTACCGCCACTGGATGACCAACATCAAAGACTGGTGTATATCCCGTCAGCTCTGGTGGGGACATCAGATTCCCGCATGGTTCCTTCCTACAGGAGGTTTTGTTGTTGCCGAAAATGAGGAACAGGCTCTTGTGAAAGCCATCGAGAAGAGCGGAGATGCATCTCTCACACTCAGTGACCTCAAGCGCGACCCGGATTGCCTCGACACCTGGTTCTCATCCTGGCTATGGCCGATTTCCCTTTTCAATGGAATTCTCGACCCGGAAAACAAGGAATTCAAATATTACTATCCCACCGCTGATCTTGTAACTGCTCCAGACATCATTTTCTTCTGGGTGGCTCGTATGATCATCGCCGGATATGAATTCGCAGATAATAAGCCCTTCAACAATGTATATTTCACCGGAATCGTACGTGACAAGATCGGTCGCAAGATGTCCAAATCTCTGGGCAACTCACCTGACCCGCTTGATCTGATCGACAAATTCGGAGCTGACGGCGTCCGCATGGGTCTCATGCTTGCCGCTCCCGCCGGTAATGACATCATGTATGATGATTCTCTGTGCGAGCAGGGACGCAATTTCTGCAACAAGATATGGAATGCATTCCGACTCGTGAAGGGCTGGGAAATCGGCGATACCACCGAGCAGCCGGAAAGCGCTCGCAAAGGCATCGAATGGTTTGCCGCAGTGCTCAACAACACAATCGCTGAAGTTGATGATCTGATGGGCAAATTCCGCATATCGGAGGCACTTATGGCTATCTACAAACTGTTCTGGGATGAGTTCTCCTCTTGGTATCTGGAGGTTGTAAAACCTGCGTATGGTCAACCCATCGACAAGGCTACCTATGAGGCTACTCTCGGATTCTTCGACACCCTGCTGAGACTCCTTCACCCATTCATGCCGTTCATCACGGAGGAGTTGTGGCAGCATCTTGCCGAGCGTAAACCTGGAGAGAGCATAATGTATGCCCAGCTTCCAAAAGTTGAGACAACAGATGCCCCTGTAATCGCAGGCTTCGAGACACTCAAAGAGGTCATCGCCGGTATCCGCACAATCCGCAAGCAGAAACAGATAGCACAGAAAGAAGCTCTCCAGCTCAATATAAAAGGAAACCACAATAATGAACTTGATTCCATATTGAGCAAGATGGGAAATCTCTCAGCCATCAACACTGTCAACGAAAAAGAGGCAAGCGCGGCTGCTTTCATCGTGGGTGCCACAGAATACAGCATTCCTTTGCAAGATAAAATCAATGTAGAGGAAGAGCTTGCCAAACTCAACAAGGATCTTGAGTATTATACAAAATTCCTTGCCGGTGTTGAGAAGAAGCTTTCCAATGAGAAGTTTGTAAACAACGCTCCCGAGGCGGTAGTTGCCGTAGAGCGCAAGAAGCAAAGCGATGCCAACGAGAAAATAGCAGCTATCAAGGCTTCTATCGAAGCTCTCAGCTGATGCTTTCTTAGATTGATATAAAAAACCGACAGGGAGAGTATCCAAAAGAGCTCTCCCTGTTGTTATAATAAGAAGTTGTTTAAACTTTAAAACTTCACATATGAATAAACTTTTTACTGCATTATTGACTTTGATCGTATTTTGCTTCGCTTCCGTAAACGCCCAGCATTATGTAGGCGGAGATATTTCACTTCTGCCTGAATACGAGAAATCCGGAGCGGTCTACAAGGATGTGAACGGAACAATTATTCCGGATCTTCTTCCCTGGCTAAAGAATCAAGGTATGAACGCCATGCGCGTGCGCCTCTTCGTAAATCCAAAGAAATACCAGGAATTACATAAGAATGACACCGGATCCGACACTAAATATGATCCAAATGCCTGCCAGGATCTTGAATATATCACACCCATATGCAAGAAGATAGTTGACAACGGCATGGATCTCATGCTGGATTTCCATTATTCCGACACATGGGCTGACCCCGCAAAACAATGGACACCTATTGACTGGGAAAATCTATCTGACGAGCAACTATATCAGAAGATATACGATTATACCAAAGAGACACTGGAGACGTTGAAATCGCAAGGTATCGTGCCCGCTTTCATCCAGCCCGGCAACGAGATAAGCTACGGCATGCTCTGGGGAAAACTCGGATCTGCCGAAAGCAGCCTTAAAAAAGTATATATGAATAACAACGCCAACTGGGATCGATTCGGCAAACTTCTCAGCCAGGCAATCAAGGCTTGCCGCGAAGTGTGTCCGGAGGCAAAGATCGTAATTCATACGGAACGTACGGCACAGCTTGATGTTGAGAAGTACTTTTACGACAAAATGAAAGAGATGAATATTGACTATGATATCATCGGACTCAGCTACTATCCCTATTTCCACGGTAAAATCAACGTGCTCGACAGCTCACTCTCGATGCTTGAGGCAAATTACCCCGAGAAGAATATAATGATAGTAGAGACAGGCTACTCATATGCATGGGAAGTTCCCGGTACAGATAAGCCTGTGGACTATCCGTACACCTCTGCCGGACAGAATCAATTTGCTACCGCGCTCGTAAACACCCTGGAGAAACACAGCTCTGTTGACGGACTGTTCTGGTGGTGGATGGAATATAACGCCTACAGCACCAGTCTTTCAGGCTGGTACAATGCTCCCCTTTTCGACAGCCGTGACGGAAAGGCACTTCCTGCCCTCACCACGATATGCAGTTTCTCCAAATCAAGCGGCGTCACAGAACTTCCGGCTGACAATTCCACCATCCCCACCCTCTGGTATAATCTACAGGGACAACCGGTGGCAGCTCCGGATGCACACTCCGCTCCTGGCATATATGTTTCACGCGATAAGAAGATAATAATCCGCTAAGGTCTCATTTCATAAAAAGGAGATCCAAGATCACTGACTTACCAACGCGACAGTCCCCGCCGGAACAAGTTCCGGCGGGGACTGCTATTTTCCGGAGATATATCCGGAAACTCATTGTATAATCAAATCAAAGCGGGAGGATCGAGATTGCGAAGCCACCTCCGGCTGCCTCATGAATCTTCATCTTTGTCTTCGGAGTGACAGTTTTTGTCTCTATCACATATGCCTGCGGATTATTCTTATAATGAGCATCCTTGGCATCGCGGTATATTACCGCCTTGTATTTTCCTGCCGGGAGGAAGCTAAAATCAACCTCGGCATTGCGGGGATCTGCACCGTTTGTGCCACCCACAAACCATTTCTCCTCACCTTTGGCCTTGCGTGCCACCGTAAGATATTCCATCGGTTCAGCCTCAAGATACCAGCTCTTATCCCAATCAAGCGCCACATCCTTTATAAACTGGAATGCATCCATGAATTTCTCATAGGTCTCGGGGAAATCAGCTGCCATCTGGAGCGGGCTCGACATAGTTACATATAGAGAAAGCTGATTTGCAAGCGTAGTGTTCACCCATGATGTGTTCTTGGGATTATACTTGCGCATGTCGTTTTCGAATAGACCGGGGGTATAATCCATCGGGCCACCGACAAGTCTTGTGAATGGAAGGATTGTTGTGTGACTTGGCTTGCTGCCTCCAAATGCCTGATACTCGGAACCGCGTGCTGACTCATTGCCGATGAGGTTAGGCCATGTGCGGCAAAGACCTGTGGGGCGCACAGCCTCGTGGGCATTTACCATAATCTTATAGTCGGCAGCTTTCTTAACAGCATACAGATAATGGTTAACGAGCCACTGGCTGAAGTGATTGCTACCGGCCGGAATAATATTACCGACATATCCGCTCTTCACTGCGTCATAACCGTTATCCTTCATGAATTTATAAGCCTCGTCCATGCGACGCTCATAGTTGCGGACTGAGCTGGATGTCTCATGATGCATGATCATCTTCACACCTTTCTCCTTTGCATAGTCGCGTATAGCAGGAAGATCAAAATCCGGATAGGGAGTCACAAAATCAAACACCTCGTCCTTCATCTTGCCGGACCAGTCTTCCCATCCTATGTTCCAACCCTCGACAAGCACGCCATCAAAACCATGCTCTGCAGCGAAGTCGATATATCTCATCACATTCTCAGTTGTCGCACCATGTTTGCCGTGAGGTTTTGTCTTGGTGTAATCAACCTTGTCGAGATGAATGTTAGGTAGATCATTGGTGTAGCTCCACTTACTTTTGCGGTTGATCATCTCCCACCATACTCCCACATATTTCATCGGCTTGATCCAGCTTGTATCTTCGATTGCGCAAGGCTCATTGAGATTGAGGGTGATGCGGGATGCGAGGATATCGCGTGCGTCATCGCTCACGATTACAGTACGCCACGGCGTCACGCAATCAGTCTGCATATAAGCCTTGTCACCGGCAGCATCCGGAGTGAGCAGCGCTTTGAACGTATTTGTCTTGGTGTCAAGTTCGAGGTGCATGCAAGGATAGTCTACAAGAGCAGCCTCATGAAGGTTGATGTAAAGACCGTCGTTGCTCTTCAACATGAGCGCGGTCTGCACACCGTTGTCCACAGGCACTGTAGTCCATTCATACGTAGGGCCTCTCACCTCATCCATCTTGCCGGGAATCTCCGACATGCGGCTGCGGGTATAGTCAAATTCCTGTGTATCGTAATCAGCGGGAATCCAGTAAGCCTCATGATCTGCAGGCATTGCAAACTCTGTCAACTCATCCGTGATTACGAAATAGCTGAGTTTCTTCTGCATCGGAAACTCATAACGAAAACCGAGACCATCATCAAAAAGACGGAAACGAACCGACATGAGACGCTTCGTATCTTTTTGTTTCAGATTCACAACCATTTCCTTGTAGTTGTTGCGGATCTCATTCTCCTCGCCCCATACCGGCACCCATTTCTCATCTACTGATGCGGTGTCGACAGAAACGATCTCAAAACCATCCTTGAGATGACGTCCATCCTTAACCTGTTTGGTTTTCTTGATCTCAAAACCGAGGCGGCTTGGTTTAACCACCTCTTTCCCCTTGAATTCAAGTTCATACTGAGGCTCACCCTTTGAAGTGAGCGAAAATTTCATGGTAAGATCCCCGTCAGGCGATTTCAGGGTCTGCCCCGTTACAGAAAAAGCAGTCGCAGCGCATAACAGCACAAATGCGGACGCCTTGAATTTAATCGTCATATGAAATATATTAGGTTATTAAGTAGCTGTTCAAATTAAACCGCTACTATTAAAAATATTTTTAAGCTTGAACACTATCTGCTTGTTCTTTTTGGTCATTTTCCTTACTTTCATCAGTCGCATAGCCCGCTATGCTCCTTCTTCAAGTAAGGAAAATGCCTCAAAAATAACCGCGCATATAGTATTCATTTAATTTGATCAGCTACTTATATTTTCGAATTCAGTTACGAAAGCTCATATTTTCAAATTGCAAATATAGAAGTTTTAAATCGAAAATACAATATTCCACACCGGCGATAAACACTTTTTATCTATATTCTTACGTTTATAAGGAAGTTTTAACAACTTATTAGTTCACAAGTTCAAGGTGGGGTATACATTACCCGATCTTGCCGGTCTCTATTTCATTTTTCAAAAATGAGAAGACATATACCGCTCCTTGATAATACAATCCGCATTTGGGATCATTGAGCCGTGCAAATGTTTCTGATCCATAAAGCACATCAAGAGCTTTGAGCATGTCCCAGCCGTATTCTGACATTAACATTTCAGTTAAGTCAGAAGCAAGGCATTCTACCTGATATTGCATCTCCTTGTTCATAATACATTTCTTAAATAGTTCAATGACTTTTCTGTGCCGAAGAAATATTGTGTGGACTTATCACCGTAGTACTTGATTCGTTCTATCAGTTTATCAATAGTTATTTCGTTCTCAATATACTTCCGAATTTGAAAGCCCACCTTGTCATCGGCTATTGGTCCGATTACAATGTCAAAATCGTGAATGGGACTGTCTGAGTTGTTATTTCTGTTGTCAACGACAAATTGAGCCCACTCCTCACTGTAATCATCAAATACCTTGATTGACAAACCGGCTTCAAGGGCAGACTCTTCATCAAAGTCAAACGATGAAACGAGAGGACTTCCTTCCCCAAAAATGTCCACTTTGAACTCAGCCATTTCAAGAGCTTGATGGAAATTTGGGTTAAGATAAAAACCTTGACCGAAATCCTTACCCTTTTTGCTCAGCGACAAATCAATTGTGCAAATACTAACATTGGAGCCATGATGAAGCCTTATCATATCACACGTCCTCCTTTACGGTAGCATAATGTTTGCAGACTTTCCAGGGCATCGTTTAGCGGCAGAGTGTGCATGATGCCATAATGCTTCATGATCATCTCAATTCCTGTAAAACGCCTCAGATATGCGTATGCCTGCTGATTGGTCAGCTTGAACCGCCTTGCAAATTCACTGACACACATCACAATATAGTCTATTCTGTCCCTTATTTCATGTTTATCCATAAAAATTGTCTTTATTTTATAACGAGGGAGATTTTCAAAATTGAGAAACAGTTGTTAATTATTTTGACTTTCATAAAAAAGTTTAGATGACTTCAAATGCAAATATAGAAGTTTTAAATCGAAAATACAATATTCCACACCAGTGACAAACACTTTTTATCTATATTCTTACGTTTATAAGGATGTTTTCACAACTTATTAGAATTCGCTTATCCTGATGACACGAGATTACATTGAGAAACCGACACCGGCAAGCATTGAGACAGTTAAACTGGCCCGTGAACATGCCGCCGCAGAAAATAGAGCACCCCGCATTTTATTTGTATGCCTCGGCAACATATGCCGTAGCCCTGCCGCTGAGGGTATAATGCGCGAGATAACTAAAGACATGCCAGCATCGAGCCATCCCGAATTGGACTCTGCCGGCTTCTACGGAGGTCATGCAGGAGATCTCCCTGATAGAAGGATGCGGCATGCAGCCTTCGGACGCGGTCTGCGTCTTGAGCATCTCAGCCGTGTGATCCGTCCCTCTGATTTTGATTATTTCGATCTTATATTAGGCATGGATGACCGCAATATCAGCGACCTCCATGACGCAGCCCCTACTGTGGAGGCAGAAAAGAAAATCGCCCGCATGAGCGATTTCTGCGTCCATTATCCAGAGGCGGATTCAATACCCGACCCATACTGGGAAGGAGCCGCCGGATTCGAGATTGTCCTCAACCTCCTCGAAGACGGATGCTCCGAACTCGCAAAGCTCTTATTTTGAGGCGAGTTTGGTAGCTGTAAGTTCGAGGTTGCGTGCGAGTTTCCCGGTTTCCTTGATAAAATGATACAGTTCCACAGCCGGAGCCATATCCATGCGTTTACCGGACTCATCAGGTCCGCTCCACGCCTTTATATCTGCAGAAATTTCTCTAATAGCCTCTTCGAGCGTAGCTGCCGGAGAGGTTTTCAATTTTCGCTCCGGCCACCCTTTGAGCAGATCCTCGGAGACAAACATCTGACAAGCCGCTACAAAGGCAAAACAATCCTCAAGCATATCTGGCCATATCGTCATGTCTATACGCGTCTGAAGGGAGTCGAGGTAAAGACTTGTATTTGATGCGCACGCCATTAGTCCCTCCACAGCAGGACGCGATGAATGATCAGTTGGGATTCCTGAAGGCAGATACAAGTCACTCATATCTTTGAATTCAAAATCCGGATTAAACTCACCTGCAGCACCTCTACGCGACTCAGGAGTGGTAACCGCATAACAATAAGCAAGAAATATATTCAACTTATGAAGCAATACAGGCACATTCTTCATCAATTTATCATATTCTGAAGATTCGTGCACCCTGCGCTGCTTCTCTATTTCGGATTCAATATCGATCTCAGACTTCATTGAACCTACCGAATTAAGAAAGAATCCAAGAAACACCAATCCGCACATCACCTCAATCGCAGTGACCGCCTGCGCCCATCCGTGTGCCGGAGTATAGTCTCCGAAACCAAGAGTAGTAATGGTAACGATACTGTAATACAGCCACGATCCGAAATCTGTGGTGGCACCGTCCGGTATACGGAACTGCGTATCCGGCATAAGATCATAAATCACAGCAAAGATTGGCATCAGACTTATATACAGGCATATCCATACAATCGGACGGACATTCGACACAACATGCCAGAAATGCTTCAATTTATCGGAGAATGAATCAGACATAGTTTTTTTCAATTATAAATCATCATTTCCCTTAAAACGCATATCCACTGATATATGTTCCCTGCACAACCACAGGTTTCTCTGACAACCTTAAACATATTTAATCTAACCATTTGTAATCATTACCATGTCATCTAATTATAATCAAACCATTGTAACAATTCAAAAGCTCCGCTTTTGAATTGACACGAAAAGGAGTAGACCAGAGTTCCAAAGAACCAGAGCAGAGAGGCTGAAACTCCCCTACTCCGCTTCTCTGCGTTAAAAATTTAACCACGCAGAGACGCTGAGGCGCAAAGGTTTTATGACGCACCTTATTTCGCGTCTATGCTATGGTTCTGTGGGACTCTGGTCTACTCCTTTTCGTGTCAAATAAAAGCGGAGCTTTTGAATAGCTACAATAACCTGATTAATAATTAATTGAATTTACAGTGGTTAGAGTACGCAAGTTCAGATAGTGAAAAAAGTGAGGACTATTAACATGATTTAAGAAATTAGAGGCGAACTTGGGCAGGGGCAGATATGTTGTAAGGTTGATGGTTCAGAAGAAGCCATCGGAAATAGACGAAACCAATAATTTAATTTAATATTTAAAAATGGAAACTATAATCAACACACACATCCCCGAGTTTAAAGTTCAGGCATATCATAATGGAAAATTCGAGACCGTGACAGATAAGGACGTTCTCGGCAAATGGGCGGTATTCTTCTTTTATCCCGCTGACTTCACATTCGTATGCCCTACTGAGCTTGTGGATCTGGCAGAAAAATATGACAAACTCAAATCAATGGGCGTAGAGGTTTATTCAGTAAGCACTGATTCTCACTTCGTTCATAAAGCTTGGCATGACGCTTCTGATAGTATCCGTAAGATCAATTACCCGATGCTTGCTGACCCGACAGGTCTTCTCAGCCGCGCATTCGGCGTGATGGATGAGAACGAGGGTATGGCATATCGCGGAACATTTGTTTCAAACCCTGATGGTCTGATCAAGCTTGTAGAAATACAGGACAACAGCATCGGTCGTAACGCTGACGAACTTCTCCGTAAAGTCGAGGCTGCCCAGTTTGTTGCAGCTCACCCCGGTGAGGTATGTCCGGCAAAATGGAAAGAGGGCTCCGCAACTCTAAAACCCAGCATTGATCTGGTAGGTAAAATCTAAATCTAATTTAAGACTGCTTATGCTTGATAAAGATATAATCTCACAATTGGGTAATATCTTCGCAAATCTGGAGACGGCGTTCACTTTCGTGGTGAGCGGCGTCTCATCGCGTGAAGAGACCCGGCAGATGGTTGAGTTCGCCAACGACTTCGCCTCTTCAACACCTGCCATAAATGTCCACGAGGTGGACACACCGACCGAGGAAAACGCTCCTGTGCTTTCGATATTGAAAGATGGAGAGGATACAGGTATCAAATTCTGCGGCATCCCCAACGGTCATGAATTCACATCCCTGATTTTGGCTGTTCTGAATGGTGCCGGTCAAGGCAAGAATCTTCCTGACGAAACCCTTGCCAACAGAATAAGATCGCTCAATGGGCCTTGCGATATCACCACATTCGTGTCATTGACATGCACCAACTGCCCGGAGGTAGTGCAGGCATTGAATGTCATAACACTCTTCAACCCTGCATATACCAACACCACAGTAGATGGAGCCGTAGCACCGCAGATGGTAAAAAGCTTCAATATCCAATCCGTGCCGACTGTATATGCAAACGGCAAACTGCTCAGTGTAGGACGTTCTGATCTTGGAGAACTTGTCGCAAAGCTTGAGGAAGCATTCGGCAAAACAGATGATCCTGGCAACGTTGACACAACACCAAAAGGTTTTGATGCGATAATCGCCGGCGGTGGTCCTGCCGGTGCTGCCGCAGCCATATACCTTGCCAGAAAAGGGATGCAGACAGCAATTGTGGCAGGAAGAATAGGCGGACAAGTCAAGGACACCATGGATATTGAAAATCTGATATCAGTGCCGATGACTACCGGACCTGCGCTTGCCACAGACCTGCGGCGCCACATTGAAGCATACAACATAACTGTATTTGATAACCGTAAGATAACATCCGCATCATTGACAGGGTTCCCCAAACGCATCACCACCGACAGCGGAGAAGTATTTGAGGCACCCGCCGTTATTATCGCAACCGGCGCTTCGTGGAGAAAACTGAATATACCCGGCGAGGCGGAACACATCGGTAAAGGTGTTGCATTCTGCACCCACTGCGACGGACCGTTCTATGCCGGTAAACGTGTAGCTGTCATAGGCGGAGGCAATTCAGGTATTGAGGCAGCTATAGACCTTGCCGGAATCGCCACGCATGTTGATGTCTTTGAATTCCTCGACACACTCAAAGCTGATGAAGTGCTTCAGGAGAAACTGAAAACCCTCGATAATGTTGATGTTCACCTCGGGGCTGCGGCAGAAGAGATAATCGGGAACGGCAACAAAGTTTCAGCCATAAAAGTGAAAGACCGTAAAAGTGGCGAAAGCAAAGAGTACCCCGTTGAAGGAGTGTTTGTCCAGATCGGTCTGCTTCCAAACAGCGGACTTTTCAAGGATGAATTACCCGTCAACAATCATGGGGAGATAATCACCGATGCCTCAGGTCGCACATCGATCCCGGGCGTGTATGCAGCGGGAGATGTCACAGATGTACCCTACAAGCAGATTGTAATTGCCATGGGAGAAGGAGCGAAAGCCGCATTATCGGCTGTAGACGACCGTATGCGCGGTCTCACTCCGTCATAAACATCGCAATCACTTTTTCCTAAAAATAATCGGGTCATGGCTCCTGCTATCGGAGACCATGACCCGATTCATTTTTATCAAACCATGAAAACCGATTAAAACCATTCCTCTCTGAAAATTTTCCTCAAAATATGGAATCAGCAGGGGAAGGATCCTTTGCGGAACTGACCGGGTGTCATGGAGGTATTTTTGCGGAAAGCCTGACAGAAATACGACACGTCTCCGAAACCGCATTTTGCGGAGATCTCTTTTACCGATAAGGACGATAACAGAAGCAAATTCTTAGCTGAGTTAATCCTCCTTTCATTAAGGTATGAGAGCGGGGTTCTACCAAAGAATTTACGGAATGCCCTTGTGAAGCTTTCCGGCTTCATCCCTGCCTCACGCGCCACATCCTCTATGATAATAGGTTTGGAAAAATTATTGTCCATATATACCTTGCCCCTGATCACGCGGGGATTGTCGCAACTATCCGACGGAACACTGTGCCTCATAAAATCAGAAAGAAGAATCCTGACACAACCTCCGATCTCAATCCTTGATTCAATGGATAGTGATTCATAACGTTGTGACCAATACATATAGCTCGATTTCTTCTCATATTTCTGAGGCACAGGAGTCTCGAGTTCAAATCCCCTGCATAGCTCCCCTATTCTTGTAAAAGCTATGTCAGCGCATGGAGTTAAAGGAATCTCGAAAGCTATCCTGCGTCCGTCGAATAATGAGGATACCAACGGGTCATCGAGCCGGAAATGGATATATTCATGCTCGAATACCCCACTGAGCCTATCCTCGTGAGCAACGAAAGCTGGGATCATATAAAGGCATCCACTCTTTATACGATGTACATTGCCATATATGAACACTTCCGCTTCACCGGAAATAACCCTGTACATCCGCCAAAACACGCTCCCGGGAACAATAAAGTTCCAATCATGATCATGAACCACCCGACCGAAGTTAAAAATAGAGGCTGTATGTGACATAACACACAAAATTAATATTTTTAAGCCATATATCATGTTGTTTTCTTGATAAGAATGTTGCAAACATGGTTAAAAACATTTATCAAAGCTTTTTTTCATTATTTTTGTCGCACGAACAAAATCATAACAATCATGAGACTCAAACATTTATTGACGGTATTGGCAATATTATGCAGCTGTATGTCCATATGGGCATCACCAGTTCTTCCAAAATTCAGCGATGACAATACGGATTACTGGTATTATATAGTATTCTCCGCAGGAGAGACAGTGCTCGGTGACCAGGGGGCGAGGAGTCCCGTAATCACACGCATTCCTGATTCATCAAGAGAGAATCAGCTTTGGAAATTCATAGGAAACAGTGAAAGTTTCATCATCGTCAACAAAACCGGAACTTACGCAACTTTCGAAAGCAAAATTCGCACTACATCTGATATCGGAAGTGCATCCAGATTCCGGCTTGTTCCATCATCTCATCCCAGCATGACCGACAGTTGGGAGATTGAGTATCCGGAAAAAGAAGACGAATACAACCGCTGGAATCAATGGGGAAACACTGGTCCGGGCGTTAACATAGGTCTATATACAGCTGGAGAGGCAAACAACGCTGTGACATTTCTGCCACAGGCAGATCTGCCTAAAGTTCCTGTACTTACAAAAATTAAAGAATTCTCGGTTTCATCCGCCACATCTTACACACCTGCACATCGCCACACTTTATGGTATACCAAACCGACTACTGCTGAAGCTGTTGAAGATCCATGGATGGAATATGCCCTTCCAATAGGAAACGGTGAATTCGGAGCCATGATTTTTGGAGGTGTCGCGCAAGATCGCGTCCAATTCAATGACAAGTCTCTCTGGACAGGAGATTCCAAGACGCGGGGATGCTATCAGAATTTCGGAGATCTTTACATCGAAGATATCTCCGGCATGTTTGGGAATTCAGATGATAAAGCTCTGACAAACTATGTGCGCGGTCTCGACATGGATGAGGCAACAGCATTTGCACGCTATACATCTCCGGATGGATCGGTTGAATACACACGCGAATACATCGCAAGTAATCCTGACAAAGCAGTTGTCATACGTCTCGCAGCTTCAGAACCGGGAAAAATAAGCATTCGTCTGCGTCTCTTCAATGGAATAAAACTCGGTATGCTTGCCCCGACATATGAAGAGGGAACTATCTCATTTGGTGGATGCTTAGGTCATATCGACTTCAAAGCAGCAGTAAAACCGGTAGTAAAAGGTGGAAAATTAACAACCAACGAAGACAATATCGAAATCAAGGATGCGGATGAAGTCATGATTGTATTGGCGGGAGCCACAAACTTCGACCAACATTCGCCCAACTACCTTTCCGACAAAAATGCGATGTATTCGATGGTAGACACCAGGGTAACATCCGTAGCTGCCAGATCCTGGGAGACAATTCTTTCCGATCACCTTGCAGATTTCAAGAAATTTTTCAGCCGCGTTGAGTTTGAGATTGAGGCCGCAGCCAACGACCGTGCCACTGATGCCATTGTAAAGAATTACAACAAAAGAAGACCGGTACGCACTGATGCATGCAACCTAATGCTTGAAGAGCTTTATTATGCATTTGGACGTTACCTGCTCATCAGCTCATCACGAGGCATGGACACACCTGCCAACCTACAGGGAATATGGAACCACTCCAATTCACCGGCATGGCAATGCGACATACATTCCAACATCAACGTCCAGATGAACTACTGGCCAGCAGAATCCACCAACCTTTCCGAGATGCACATGCCCTACCTCAACTATATCCACAGCATGGCATTGGAACACGATGAATGGCAAGAATATGCACGTCGTTCGGGTCAGACTGAAGGCTGGACATGTTTCACTCAGAACAACATATTCGGACATTCGGATTATGCTGAGAACTACGTGATTGCCAACGCATGGTACACCTCTCACCTTTGGCAACACTATGCTTACACTCTCGACCGTGAATTCCTCAAGAACAAAGCTTTGCCAGTGATGGTAAGCTGCGTGAAATTCTGGATGCAGCGTCTTGTTAAAGATAGCGACGGCACATGGGTTGCCCCCAAAGAATGGTCACCGGAACATGGTCCGGCAGAGGAGAATGCCACCGCACATGCCCAGCAGATTCTCCATGAGCTGTTCAAAACCACGCTTAACGCAATCGAAATTCTCGGAGCGGACGCAAAGGTTGACGCGGCTTTTGTAAACGAACTTAAGGATAAACTGACGAATCTTGACAAAGGACTTGCCACCGAGACATATACCGGCACATGGGGAGCCACATCAAATGGAGTAAGCGCAGGTGACCTTTTGCTTCGTGAATGGAAGAAAAGCGACTATAGCGTAGGAGAAAACGGTCATCGTCACCAGTCTCATCTTATGGCAATGTATCCTTTCGGAGAAATCACCCCCGAGAGCGAATGGTTTGTCCCTGCTGTCAATTCACTCAAGCAACGCGGAGACGTTTCCACCGGCTGGTCATTGGCATGGCGCATTGCCCTCTGGGCAAGAGCTCTTGATGCGGAACATGTACACAAGATCATAGTAAGCGCACTCCGCCACTCATCATCTTACGGACAGAGCAGCGGTGCAGGAGGAATATATTACAATCTTCTCGACTCCCACGCTCCTTTCCAGATTGACGGTAACTTCGGATATACAGCAGGTGTAACGGAGATGCTGCTCCAAAGCTACGGCGGCAAAATCCGCCTCCTCCCCACCCTTCCTGCATATTGGACAGACGGACATATCAACGGCATAAAAGGTGAAGGTAATTTTGAGATTGATCAGACATGGAAAAATCTGAAACTCACCTCCGCAACAATAAAGTCAGGTGCTGGTCTCGATTGCAATCTCAGCTATCCCGGCATTGCCGATGCGGAAATAACAGATGGCAATGGAACCAAAGTGGAGTTCACTAAAACTGATGACAACAACATATCATTCCCGACCAAGGCGGGAGCATCCTATACGGTTGTAATGTCAGGTAACTCAAGTGTAACCGAAATTGCGGACCCTGATATGGACATAAAGATTGTTGACCACACAGCATTCGTGAAACATCCTGAAGCAAGCATGAAAGCATACGATCTTACAGGTCGGATACTGACAAGCAGTAATAATTCCACTCTTGACCTCTCTTCTCTTGAGAATGGAACAATAATAATCGAGGCTTCCATCAACAACCGTAAGGTGACAAGAAAAGTAATACTTTAACTATGAAGTTGTTTAAATGAAAAGAGCATCATTTTTTGCATTAAATATGTTTATATCGGTCTGCGCGATTGCGCAGACTGATGCTGTTACACCGGATAGTATCGTGCGTGTTTCTGAAAATTCCGAACCAATGGCTACCGGAAAATATGAGCCGACATGGGAATCATTACGACAGTACGAGACGCCGGAGTGGTTCCGGAATGCAAAATTCGGTATATGGGCACATTGGGGACCGCAATGCGTGGAAGGATCAGGCGACTGGATGGCACGAGGGCTCTACGAAGAGGGTTCACACGCGTATAAGCATCATGTCGCAAACTATGGTCATCCGTCAGAAGTAGGCTTCAAGGATATCCTCCCCTTGTTCAAGGCTGAAAAGTGGAATCCAGACAGCCTTGTCGCGCTCTACAAAAGTATCGGTGCACAATACTTTTTCGTATTGGGAAATCATCATGACAATTTTGACCTGTGGGACAGCAAATATCAGCCATGGAATTCAATGAACATCGGACCCAAACGCGATATCCTTGGCGAATGGGCAGCGGCAGCCCGCAAATATGGTCTTCCATTCGGTGTCAGCCTTCATGCAGATCACGCATGGACATGGTATGAGACCTCACAGCGTTATGACCGTAAAGGAGACAAAAAAGGAGTTCCTTATGACGGATGTCTCACTCTTGCAGATGGTAAAGGGAAATGGTGGGAAGGTCTTGATCCGCAGCAGCTCTATGCACAGAACCATCCTCTGAGCCGCGGCAGCTGGGCAGGTATGCTTGACGGTCAATGGGACTGGAAAAATGGAGCATCTATCCCTTCGAAGGAATTCTGCACGAATTTCTACAACCGCACACTTGATGTCATCAACCGTTATAACCCCGACCTCCTTTATTTTGACACAACCGGTGTGCCGTTCTACCCTGTCAGTGATGCCGGACTCAAGATCGCAGCTCATTTCTATAACCATAACATGGCTACCCATAATGGCAGGAACGAAGCTGTTATGTTTGGAAAGATTCTTACTGAAGAGCAGAAAGAAGCACTCGTATGGGATGTGGAGCGTGGCGCTCCGAACACCATAATTCAACGTCCATGGCAATCATGCTCATGTATCGGAAACTGGCATTACAACACTTCCGTATACGAAAAAGGTAAATACAAATCAGCCGAAACTGTAATAAGACTTCTTGCTGACATAGTAAGTAAAAACGGCAATCTTCTCCTCAATATCCCGCTCCGGGGAGATGGAACATTCGATGAAAAGGAAGAGACTGTAATACACGGTATCGGCGACTGGATGAATATTAATAAAGAGGCTATTTTCGACACTCGTCCCTGGAAAAAATTTGGAGAAGGTCCTGTTGCTGACAGCGACATTCCTCTCAACGCGCAAGGCTTCAATGAGGGTTCATATTCAAAAATGACCTCCCAGGAAATAAGGTTTACCCAAAAAGGGAAACATCTTTACGCGATAGTGTTAGAATGGCCGGAAGACGACGTCATACGCATCAAATCACTTGGCACCGGCGAAAAAATAAGAAAAGTTGAATTACTTGGACACGGCAAATTAAAATTTTCACAAGCTCCAGATGGACTGACAGTTAAACTTCCAAGCAATCACAGTTATAAAACTGTTCCGGTGCTGAAGATTGCCAATTAGGGGAATTTTTGTTAATTTTGCAATGTAAAAGTCTAACGAAGTGAATACAGAAAACATTGCAAATTTAACATCAACCTCCCCCCTTACAAAAAAAGAAAAAACTATTTCCTTCTTGTGGCAGCACCTGCTGCTGGTGATATCGCTGTTCATCATGACATTTGGCGTGGCGTTATGCGTCCGTTCAAATTTCGGGAGCAGCGTTATTTCTTCCATACCATTGGCCATGACTCTTGCAGGAGCGGCAGATAAAGCTCCAGCTCTGTCCATTGGCGACTATACCAACATCATGAATATTTTGCTTGTCGGTGGACAAATTCTTATTCTAAGGCGAAAGTTTGAGCGTATGCAGCTCTTCCAGCTGATCATAGGTTTTCTTTTCGGATTCCTCCTGGATGTGAATATGTGGCTTACCTCCGGCATTGTCTGCGACACCATCGCATATAAAATCTCAGCGCAGATCGCGGGATGTCTCGTGTTGGGAACAGGCATAGCTTTTGAGATAAGATGTGGCTCCGTAACAATGCCCGGCGAGGGATTTCCGGCAGCCATTTGCAAAGCCACCGGCATACCATTCGCCAAAGCCAAGATCGGTGTTGACACGACATTGGTTATTATAGCCGTTTTGACTGGCTACGCATATTTCGGCACATGGCTATGGAATGTTGTCGGACCCGGCACATTGTTCGCCATGTTCTTTGTAGGGTTGGTTGTCCGTTTCTTCGACGGGAAGCTCAGATGGTTTGACAATATGCTTCATTACCGTCCCGGATTCCGCCGCTACCTGTTTGGTCTCGCCCGCTTCATCTATGGCAGAAAAAACAGGGATTAGATTCTGTTTCATAAACCATCAAACACCGTTATCAGTTATAATGACAGAAGGGAGAAATTCCTTTTCATTATAACTGATAGAAATGAGATTCCACACCTATATCACGCCTCGCGCTTGGGCGGCAACAATTATCCTCTTTGGAATTGCAATCGTTCTCAGGCTTCCATTGTCAGCAGAATGTCCCGTCTGCGACGATTGCTACCCGCATGTTGCCTTGAAAAGCAATTTGCTTCATGATGCCGTGCTGACTCCTGATCTGGGAATTGAGGTAGAGATTGCAAAAAAATTCTCTATCAGCGCAGAGGGTGTCTGGGCATGGTGGGGCAAAGACACATCGCTTCGCTGTTGGCGGATCGCAGGAGGATGGGCTGAAATGAGATACTGGTTCGGTAATAAAAGCCGTAGCAGAGCTCTTGCCGGTCATCATGCAGGAATATACGGTTCCATCCATACATATGACTTTGCTTTCGGCTCCACGGGATACCAATCAGTTGGATTGACCTATGGAGGCGGAATAAGTTACGGATACTCGTTTCCAATAGCGCGACGTCTCAATCTCGATCTGAGCGCGCGCATCGGCTATTTCGAAAGCCCGTATGTGAAATATAAACCCATGTGCGGGGAATTCCATGCTATCTCACAAGGAGTGAGAAAATATTTCGGTCCGACAGGACTGGAAGTCACCCTTGTATGGTTTCCCGGAACCAATCAACGGAATCTCCCGGACTACAATCCTTACTTATAAAGCGATACCATGCACAAACACATATCTCTCATATCGGCTCTATTGTTTTACCTCATGCTCCTTACGGCATGCAGCCAGAAAGATATTGTCTATGACAATGGAATTCCCCGGGAGATCAGCGTCCGTTTCATGTGGGATAACGCGCCAGCAGCGAATGTGGATGGCATGACACTTTATTTTTTTCCTGTATCGGAAGGCACCAGGCTATGGCGCTTCAACATATCAGGCCGAGATGGCGGCAAGATCGAAATCCCGGACGGCACATACAGCATGATTGCCGTCAACAACGATCTTCCAGGTGTAAGATTCTCCTCTCCTGAAAGCTACAATACATTCCTCGCATCAGCCCGAATTACGGCTGAGAATGGGGACATCGCTCCAACCGGAATGCTTTACGGAGCTGCCATAGACCGAGTGACAGTCACCCCCTGCGGAGTATCCTACATCACCCCGCAGGGCACTGTAAAGGATTGCTCCCACAGTCTGGTCAGATGCTATCCTGACTCTTTATCGACACAATATTGTGTTATTCTTCGCGATGTAGAAAACTCTGACAAAGTCAGATCTGTAAGAGCGCGTCTCTCCGGCGTGGCAACATCTCTTCTAATCGCGAGCGCGCAATCCTCAGGAAGTCCCGGAGCCTCGCAATTCACCCTCAACCGCAGCGACAACAGCACGAATACATTCACAGGTAAAACAACCGCGTTCGGCACACCTCCGGGTGAGCCGTCGTTCCTGCTTTATGTCAACGCAACAATGCATGATGGCAAAGTATATACAAAAAGCTTCGATGTTACCAGTCAGGTTATAAACTCACCATGGAAGAGAACCGTTTTAATTATATTGGAGGGGGTATCATTTCCTGAGGTAGAACCTCCGGACAATCCTGATGATCCTGACGTCGGAATAGACGTAGGAATCGACGGCTGGGAACTGATTGAGATTGATTATGACACCTCCAATCCCAGCTCATATGGACAATAAAGTATCAACAGAAAATATTAACTGAAATATATACAGCTATGAAACACACAAATCTATTATTCATCAGCCTCGCTCTCGGCTCAATGGCAATCAGTTCCTGCACCGAAAGCGAGCCTGTGAGCAACAACGGACAGCAGGCTGAAGAGAAAGCCATCCGTTTCGCAGTAAACACGGAGCACACACGTGCCGGTGACATCACGACCAACAATCTTACCTCTTTCCATGTATATGCCTATACAAACGTAGGCACAACACCCTCTCTATTCATGGATAATGTGGAAGTGAGCAAAACCGGAACCAACACGTGGACATATTCACCTGTGGAATATTGGCCTGCCAATGAGACGGTTGACTTTTATGCTTATGCGCCGGCAGAGTGGATAGGCAAAGGGACACCGTTTGGTCCTGTAGCTTATGACGCTTATCCCGGTACACAGGATATCATTTATGCCGTATGTCCGGATATGAAGGGGAACGTAGGAATGGCCAACGCTCAGGTGCTGCTTAATTTCCGACATGCTTTGTCGAAAGTTACGGTAAAAATGAGCTCCACAAATACAGATCTACAGGTGAAAGTATCCAATGTGGCTTTAGCAAACCTCATGACAAAGGGTAATTTCAACTTCCCGTCTGAATCTACAGCAGGTTCCGCAACAGAGGGCAGCGTAGGTAAATGGACTGATCAAAATACTCCGCATGCCTATCTGCTTCACATGTCGCAGGATCAGAACGATCTGATTACCCTTTCCACCACTGCCACAGATATGTCCGCGACAGGAATGGGCCTCGGTGGAGCGAAATATATGATACCTCAGACACTTTCATGGAGAAGCAACGGCGCGGGAAATGACAATTACATCACTGTGATGTGCAGCATCTACGATGCCAAGACAGGTGCTAAACTCTGGCCTAACGATAACACACCTTCGGAAAACATCGTTGAAGGAAGCACATTCGGCGACGGCTTGCTGAAATTCCCGTTATCTACGAGCCGATTCTCTGCATGGGAACCGGGATATCACTACGTGTATAACCTCGTGATCAATTCCAATGATGAGATGGGGGCCATCGAGTTCGGCACTCCTACAGTCGATACATTTGTAGACGTATCAACCACTTATGAATAATGCTTAGATTATAAAAGCATATCCACAAGCGGACCGGCAAGAAATGCAGTCAGGATACCATTGATGATAAGTCCGAGAGTTGCGTAGGCCCCGTAGCGGTCACCGTATTCGCTGATGCGGCTTGTGCCCATCACATGCGCTGCGGTTCCCATACTCAGGCTCTTTGCCACAGGCGCCTTGACGTTACCCCATGACATCATCTTCAATCCGATGACTGCACCGATCATACCAACAACAACCACGATTGCCGAAGTCAATGCCGGGATTCCACCGATCTGACGGGAAATCTCAAGGGCAATAGGCGTCGACACCGACTTGGGGGCGAGAGAGCGAATCACATCCTCACTCGCCCCCATCCAGTGTGCTATCAGCACAACTGCCACAATGCCTACCACACAACCGGTAAGCTCCGCTATGAACAGCGGAAGAAACTGATTCTTTATATGTTTCAGTTCATTATATAGAGGCAGAGCCAAAGCGACAATGGCAGGTTTGAGCCAGAATTCGATCATCCTTCCGCTACTGTAATATTGTTCGAATGTTATTCCCGTGAGTTTCAGAAATACTATAAGCGAAGCTATGGTGAAAATCATAGGGTTGAACAACGTAACACGGGTTTTCTTCTGTACCCATGTGAAAAACCAGAATAATATGAACGTGAGCGTTATCAGAAAAAGCTCACCCCTAATTACATCACTAATATCCATGATCAACTTCTATGACTTTTGATTCTCTTATGGAGAAACTGATGAAGACGTCCAGTTACAACTATCACAAGGAAGATACTTACCAAGGTAGCTACCGTGATAGGAAGCCACTCCGCCGCGATGATATCAAAATAGAGCATCAGCGCCACCCCCGGCGGCACAAAAAAGAACGCCATATTCTTTATTAGAAATTTACACACAGGCGCGATTGAGCTGGCATTGACAACTTTGCGCTCAAGTAACGCGGTGAGTATCAACATCCCTATTATGCTGCCGGGAATCGACAGCCCCGGGATGAGGGCAATAAGCTCACCGGCAAGAAGACACCCGAAAATAATACCGAATTGTTTTGCCATAGTATTCTATTTAGAATCCCTATCAGGAAAATACAGCTGCAAAATTACTCATTTTTAGGTATACAGAGAAATTGCAGATAGAAAATATTTTTGCTAATTTTGTATTCTCCTCCAACCCTAAAGTCCGAACCCTTTTATACTTTTCAGTTTAGGCTACGGACGACAAAACACGAACTATCCAAAATGATTGATATTCAATATCTAAAAAATAAGATACTCTCCGGCGAGACATTAAGTCGGGAAGAGGCTCTGTCGCTCTGCGATGTTGACACAGCCTGCCAGCAGGAACTGTGGGATGCCGCAGAAGAAATCACCAAAGCTTTATGCTCAAAGACTTTCGATTCATGCTCCATTATCAACGCACGTTCCGGCAAGTGTCCGGAAAATTGCAAATGGTGCGCACAATCCGCCCACTATAAAACCAAGATAGAAACCTACCCTCTCGTCAGTCACGAGGAATGCATGAGCGTTGCAGACATGAACCGTACGGCAGGTATCAGAAGATTCTCACTTGTGGCAAGCGGCAGAAAGATGGCAGGCAAAGACCTTGACACAGTATGCGGCTATTACCGGGAATTGCGCGATAAGGGAGGGTTGAAACTCTGCGCATCGATGGGATTGCTTGGCAAAGATGAGCTAATGAAGCTTTATGATTCAGGGGTGACACGCTATCATTGCAATCTTGAAGCTGCCCCTTCCTATTTCTCTACCCTATGCTCCACTCATACTGTCGAGGATAAAATAGAGACTATTCTGCTTGCCAAAGAAATAGGCATGGAGGTATGCAGCGGAGGAATAATAGGCATGGGCGAGAGCCGCAGACAGCGCATAGAACTCGCTCTGGAGCTTCTTCGTGTTGACCCGCATTCAATACCTATAAATCTACTGTGTCCGATTCCCGGCACACCTCTTGAGAACGAGCATCCCCTCAGTGAGGAGGAGGTGCTCAATACAATCTCCTTTTTCCGGTTCATCCACCCTTCGAAAACTCTTCGTTTTGCCGGGGGAAGAGCCAAGATGTCGAAAGAGAACCAGTTGAAAGCTTTACGCATAGGCATGAACGGAGGCATCATGGGAGATATGCTTACCACAATCGGTTCAAAAGTGAAGGAAGATAAGGAACTAATTAAAGAGGGTGGATATAGTTTTTAGAAGTTATTTGATGCGAAAATATATTTTTTCAGCGTGCATATTGACTTTTGCAAGCTCGGCATTGTCTGCACAAAACAATGCGCAGCAACCTGATTCCATTGAAGAGGCAGAGACTCTTCAGGAGGTCGTAGTGTCTTCACAGGGCACCCGCAAGATGAGATACAGCGCGGGCAATACGGAACTTATCACAGCAGCCGAGCTGACACGCGCGGCATGCTGCAATCTCGGCGAGAGTTTCACTACCAACCCATCGGTAGATGTCAGCTATACAGATGCTGCCACAGGAGCACGCCAGATCCGGCTGCTCGGTCTGGCAGGCACATATGTGCAGATGATGACGGAGAATATTCCGAATTTCCGGGGAGCGGCATCTCCTTTCGGACTCGGATATATCCCCGGACCATGGATGCAGTCGATATCTGTATCCAAAGGGGCAAGTTCCGTTAAAAACGGATATGAATCCATCAGCGGACAGATCAATGTCGAGATGCGGAAACCTCAGCTTGAACCGTCGTTATCAGTAAACGCATATCTCGATCATCGGATGAAGGCGGAGATCAATGCGACAGGAAACCTTCATTTCGGAGACAAATGGAGCGGAGGTCTGCTGCTTCACGGTGAAAACAGTTTCAAGGCTCATGACGGCAATGGCGATGGATTCATGGATATGCCAAAGATACGGCAGGTTTCGGCAATGAACCGCTGGGCATACCTGTCGAACAACTATGTGTTCCAGCTTGCCCTCAAATACCTTGACGAATGCCGTCGAAGCGGGCAGGATGAACACATACATACCGGTTCTGAAACCGATAAACCGTTATATAAGATTGATATAGACACGCGACGTGGCGAGGTATTCACAAAAAATGCTTTCATTTTCGATAAGGAGAACGATGGCAACATCGCCCTCATCCTTTCAGGTTCATATCATCATCAGAAGTCAAAATATGGTGTGAAACATTATAATGTAGATCAAGGTAATGTTTATGCATCGCTGATGTTTGAACGTAAATGGAATGAAATCCACTCGCTGTCCACCGGTCTAAGTTTCAATTACGATCACTACCGGGAGAATATTCTTCTTGACGCATCAGACCCTGCTTTCAACACTAAAGATATTGAGGCTGTGAGCGGGCTATACGGACAATACACGCTTAATCTTGATTCCAAGTTGATCGCGATGGCTGGTATAAGATTTGATTACTCCTCATTATTTCATCATGTGATGGTTACACCGCGTATACATGTAAGGTGGAATCCGTCTGACGATTTCTCCTTCAATATCTCCGGTGGCCGCGGCTTTCGAACGGCTCATGTACTTGCGGAACACAACTACCTCCTCGCGTCCTCCCGCAGTCTCAACTTCTACTATCGACCTCTTCAGGAGTCTGCATGGAACTATGGTGCGGGTGCATCATGGACTCCCTCTTTCTTGAACGGCAGATACACACTTTCGGCTGAATATTATTTCACGAATTTCAGGGAAAACGTGTGCATGGATTTCGATAGCAACCCTCATGCCGTCAATATTTACGGACAAATCGGAAAATCGCGTAGCCATACCTTCCAGACTGAACTGACAGCCCGCATATTACCGGAATTGACTGTGACCGGTGCGTACCGTCTTACGGATGTACGGACAGACTATGGCTCCGGAATGGAACAGAAACCGCTCACATCGCGCTCGAAAGGATTGCTTACAGCGAGCTGGACTCCCCAGATGGGATTATGGCAGGCAGATGTAACCTTATCGATCAACGGAGGCGGGCGCATGCCGAAACCTTACGAATTGAAAGACGGAACCCTCTCGTGGAATCCGACGTACCGCACATTCTGCACACTTAATGCTCAGCTTACACGCAACTTCCGTCATTGGGCAGTATATATCGGTGGTGAGAACCTCACGGGATACACCCAGAAAAATCCGATCATCGGCGCATCCGATCCGTGGGGACCGAATTTTGATTCGACTATGATCTGGGGGCCGCTTCACGGTGCGGTCGTATATGTCGGTTTCCGCTACAACATCACCAAGTATTAACGACACCAATAATTAACAAACCAAACAATAATAGAAATGAAGAAGATTTTATTTATTCTGGCGGCTGTAATAATAGCATTCAGTGCCGGTGCAAAAGTATCCAATGATACCACAGTGTGTTTCAAGATCTCGCCTGCTATGTCATGCATCAACTGCGAGACTAAAATCAAGACAAATCTCCGCTATGAGAAAGGTATCAGCGCCATCGAGGCCACAGCTCCCGGTGATCAGGTCAAGATAAAATTCAACAAGACCAAGACAGATGCCGCCAAAATCGCAAAAGCATTCGGAAAAATCGGTTACAAGGCAATCCCCGCAAACGCATGCGAACTCAAGGGACACAACGGAAAGACCACCTGCGGCAAAACCAAATGCTGCAACAAAGCCGCCACATGCTGCCAGGACAAAAAAGACTGCAGCAAATAAAATACAATAGAAAAGAACGGAGATGCCACACTTTTGTGACATCTCCGTCTAAAAACCACTATTCCCAACTCAGAACAGTAACAACAATCTACTAATAAACAATCTTTCTTACCTCTGTTCCTTTCTTCTCTATCACTATATCACCCTTTGCCGGTACAGAAATCCTAACGCCCTGCAGATTGTAATATTCAGCCTCCTGCCGGTCAACTTGCAGAATTTCAACAACCGATGTGGGTGTTGTATTCTTGACAACCAAAGACTTCACTTCTGACTCCTGCCCATCCTTATTTTCAACATAATAGCTTATTGTGCCGGGAGAATCAACAGTGACAACACCATTTTCACTTGCCATGAAACCATCGCGTTCTACATTTCTGGTCAATTGCTCAGGCTCAAACATGTAATACACCCTCATTTCTTCATCTGATAAAATCTCGATATCCCTCGAACCTTTGCTAAAGTCATGGTAAAGAATTCCACCAACCATATCAGGGAGATCGAGAACCGGAGATTCAATCATCGGGAGATAAGTCAATGTATAATTTCTTATCGCAACCCAATCTGTTCCGCTCTGCGCCTCCTTAACGATACCGATTTTCAAATCTTCCCCTTCAGACAATCTTACAAACAAAGAATTCACATAATGACCATCTGCAAACAGTGAACCTGCACCTGCGATGTTCTCTTTCCCTTTCAAGTCAATCTCATCCTTTATTGAATAAAAATCAGCCACTCCGATTTTCTCCTCATTGGCAATAAGATATACATTATCCGTACCTCTGCGGAAGGCCTGACAACAAACCTTATACTTGCCGGCATCCAGCCCCGAGATCGTCTGAGTCATATTTATTGTCTTGCGATACCATTCATGAGCACCGGCTGCAATAGCAGTTTCATCCTCAATAGTCACAGGATATTCACTCCATGAAACATTGGGACTTGTCGCAAAATCAGGATTAGCCAATCTGTCTGTGACATCCAATCTTTCTGAATTTTCGTTCTCCTGATAATAGAGTTTGAAATTTCCTACACATAACCATGACCTTTGTGCCCTCCATTGGCTTGGTGTTGTGAATCCCAATCGCAGACACCCATCTGATTCCAAAATGCATTTAGCTGAATTCTTATATTCACCCTTGGCAAAAGCCGCGGCGGCAGTGTTAGTTCTATCAGGGAATGTATAAGGTTCATATGTATATGCATTTTCAGAATATAGCGATTTAACCTTCACTCCATACTTATTGACATCATCATCTGTGTCGGGGTCAAATGCAGTTGATTGGTTATAACTGAATGTTGTTCCAGGTTTAATATAAATGAAGCCTTCCACACTATCCTCGCTGTCAGCACTCGAATGATTTGCGCCGTAGCGGTAGAAACCATTGCATTCAAGCGTATAAATACCTGCCGGCATACCCACAAGAATCTGATATTTCTGTGCATTTGTAAGATTGTATAGTTCCGCAACCCCATCTGCCTGCGACCACCCGGCATTTGTACCTCTCCATTCATTCAGAAGATTTCCGGCTCCGATCCTGGATGTCAAATCGACAGGACCCTGGGCGGATACTGCAAGTGTTGATAGCATCACAACCGCGCCTGCAACTAATTTAGTCGAATTTTTCATAATGTTTAGTTTATAAATTATAGTTTAAATTGATTTTAAGCAAGTCAAGGTTTTAATCTGACAAGCTGTCATTATTTGCCATATTCTGAATTGGATCTTTACATCCTTCTATTGTATATACTGTGATTGAGTATGGTGCAAACTCAGCATGATCCAGTTCAGAAGCGCTGCATCTTCTCTCGCTATAATCAGCAGCAGTATCATCCGGCTTACCTGAAAGAGTCTTTCTGACAACCCTGCCGATATTTTCAACCCCCAAATCAATTGCAGCATACATCTTGACGGGGAGAAGGTTCACAACTTTCACGAATGTCACTTTGGTAGATGTGTTGTATACAGCCGACACCCCAAGCCTCCGGACCACATCTTTCATGTCGTTGTCAGTCGTAACGACCTCAGACGGCATATACCTGTCACCGGAATGACATCCGAACAGCTTCTGCACCTCATAATCAACAGTAGGATACACATTGGCGCCATCGAAATATATAAGATCCGGATTCCACTGTGTATATCCCTTCCTTGCCAGAAGAGGAGCATATGAGGTCATACGCACAATATCGGAATTTCTCTCTACATTCGTAAGAAACAAGGCTGTTGACAACGCTGTTTCTACTGTAGACCGACGCTTTGGCTCATGAGCCGCATATTCACCAAGATAAACAGCAGAACGTGTGCGTGGATACTCATCATAATAATCCCCGTTGTTAATATACCATCCAGGGCTGTTGTAATTATGCTCATCCACCATGGGAAGGTTTAGATTTTCCGCAAATTTCCAACCCGCCTCATAGTCAGATCCTTCCGAGAACGGCCCGGTTGTGCCAATAACAATTATCTCAGGATACTTTTCCTTTACTGCATCGTATATCATTTTAAAACGCGTTTCAAACACATCCGAAATCATATCTTCATTTCCGATACCGATATATTTGAGATTGAAAGGTTCCGGATGTCCGGCATCGGCCCTGACCTTTCCCCATTTCGTTGATTTGTCACCGTTAGCCCATTCTATGAGATCCAGCACATCCTGTATATAGCCATGCATTTCTTCCATTGGAATCCCACCCATCTGTCCGTAAGACGTTATAAGATCGTGGGAATGATGTGATGGCCCGGAAATGCCCGAATTCTGACAAGATACTCCAGCTGCAACAACAGGCAAAGGCTCCGCACCTATATCTTCGCAGAATTGAAAATATTCGAAATAACCGAGTCCCCGGCTTTGATGATAACGCCAAATATTCGGAGCATGCTTACGCGATTCCAGAGGACCTACGGATTCCTTCCAATTGTAGATATTGTCAATTCCATCACCGTGCACAAGACACCCCCCGGGAAATCTTACAAACTTTGGATGAATATCAGCGATAACCCGCGCCAGATCTTCACGCAATCCGTTCGGACGGTTTTTGAATGTCTTGCGAGGGAAAAGCGACACCATATCCAGATCTATAGAAACATGAGGAGGTATATGGATCTCCAATGTCGCAGAATCGCAACTCTCTTTACTTTTCAATCCACATTGAAGTTTTGTCCATGATGGGTTGAGTCCGGAACATGTTTTCCTTGCCAAAACCGAACCATCATTGTGTCGCAACATAATTTCGAATGAAACACGCTTGCCGGAATTATTGCGACAATACATAGATAAATCATAGGAGTCTCCTTTTTTCAGACATATGCCATCATATCCCTTGTTAGCAAGAACTGCCCCCTTATCTGAAGTTTTTAAAGAAAGATAATGTGAATTATTCTCGTGCAATGGGTTTTCCTCTTTAATCGAATGCATCACATTATTACCCTTGACCTCCCAGGCGAACATAGCATTCCAATCCGGATTCCTGTTGCCGTCAGCTTTCGAGTATTCGAAATCTCGATTTTGAAGCAATTCGGCATAAAGACCTCCGTCCGCTGCATAATTCAGGTCTTCAAAAAAGACACCTACAAACATATCCGACACAGGCTTGGCATTGGATCTGTCTATCCGTATACGAGTCCTCACATCACCAAGATTTTCATATATCTTGTCATCATGTATAAGACGCTCACCTCTGTTTCGATTTCTTTTTCCTTTAACAGCTGAGTTATTGACATATTTTTCTATCGCAACTTTCGGAACACACGAAATATACCCTGCAATGGTATCCCCTTCCACAACCTCAGAAGAAGCCCTGATTTTTCCGATCATCGTCAAGATCTTGCTATCAGCTTCAACAGATTTCATGAACCGCTGCGGTTTCCACACCGTCATATCCTCCGATGTTGTAACAGCTATGCTTTCCGACTCCCTGTCAAGCCCCCATACAGCTGTCCACATATCATCATGGAAAATAACTCTCGGTGCATACATGCATTTAAGACTTCCGAAATCACTGCGTACAATTCCACGCTTTCCATTAAGAGGCAACCATTGTTCACCTTGCGCTTCTCTCCAGGCCAAGCGCATTCCACCTCTGCCGTTATCGTGGGTTGACGTGTAACAAAACATTTCCGCCATGCCACTATCTGCAACTGCAACTGCAGACGGGAACGCTACGGCACACATCACATAAATCAATACTGATAAAATTAATCTTCTCATTATCATAAAGTATATGATGCAAAATTAGCGATCGGCACAGTCATATATGTATAAAAATTTTCTCATGGTTGTGTTGCAACAGTATCACTTCCACTGTTTACACAACCATGAGAAAAAATTTATCTATCTAAAGAGCTACTTCCAGATAGGTTATATCATACAAGATAATATTCTAATCCAAATGACGAATATATGGACGGGGATTCAGATTCCAATATGCCTCAAGTCTGTCAGCCTCTTCTTTGGTCAACCTTACAACAGCTCCATGTTTGGGAGCTGAGAAATTGGTTGTTTTCATATCACCCTCGTTGAAACGGCCAAGATTCTCAAATGACTGGAAATCGGAAGTCTCTGTAAATCCGAAGTTATGAGGATTAATACTGTAGACATCATACATGAGCACCCATCGGTCCTCACCAATACGCTTCCATACCGTAGGAGCCTCACACGCCTTTGGTTCAAAATCATACCATTTAGGGTCAAATGTCCATGGACCTGTGGGAGATAAAGAAGTAGCCTGCTTTATTCCGCCAGGCGCATCATGCGCCACATAAAACATATGGTATAGATTGTCAACCGGAGAAAATGTAATGTCAGCATCAATAGCAGAAGAATGCTTGTCCGGGTATTCAAATAACAATTGCGGCATACTCTCTATTTTGTCAAATTCATCATTGACATAGACATAATACAGTTTATTGCGTTCATTTCCGTAGCGCATTGTATAATAAATCATCAGCTTACCGGCATCGGGATCATATATCGTTTCCGGAGCCCAGGCACAACCAATCTCCTTCATTCCAGCCGACAACTTGTCCATATGGATGTTTGCACGCTTCCAGTTTATCAAATCCCATGATTTAAGCAATACAAGATCCTTGTTGTTACCCCATCCATAACCATCACGCTCCCACTGTGTTGTTCTATATCCATCCCGCTGTCCAAAGACATGCAGGTCTGTCATTGCGACATAGAATGCTCCGTCCGGGCCACGATATATATGTGGATCGCGGATTCCTCGTTGCTCCGCTATGGTATCTCCACTCATTATCGGATCGCCATTATTAAGAGCAGTAAAAGTGTAGCCATCTCTGCTCAGAGCCATATGCAATCCGTGAGTCTCATCCCGATGGAAAACCATAAGATATGCAGCAAGATCTTTCTCCTCAGGCACACCTTCCGAATAGCTGAAACTGTCAAATGCAACAATTCCCTTGCCTTGCGCCACGAGAGCCGGTCTAAGAGCGAAAAATTTCTTAAATCTGTTATGATTCATATGGGCTACATCTATCACTCCTGCTATTTCATCCCATTTCACTCCATCTGAGCTCACGTATACATGAAGTCTGTTTGCCTGATTATGGAGTCTTACATGAATTCTGCGCCCGAACGTATTAGGTAATGCCGTGAATGTATCTTTTCCGGAATAAACATAAATATTACGGTAATCAGCCATGACGCCTGCATATGCCGCCTCGCTATAAAATAACATCAAACCTCCTCTGGCCTTGGGGCTGAGCTCAATTTCCGTCTCGACGATATAATTACCATGCATAGCTGTTGTCAAAAGAACAGTAGCATCACCCGGATTGTTGCCTCTGGCCTTAAGAGTAAGTTTTCCATCGCCAACTGAAATTGCTCCCGGATTGTAATCTTTCCATAAGGTCCACTGCCATCCAAGAGAGTCTGATTCGAAGTTATCATCAAGCGAAACCGCGGATGTTAATGATTCCGGAAGAGAGCGGTCTTTTGTGGATGGGCGAACCCAGCCATCAGATGTCCATTCAACCGGCTCAATAAGCGTCTGACGTCCCAACGCATGATTGTTGTTGGCATAGGCATGATAAACCACCCACCAATTTCCATCTGTGTCATCAATAAGGGTTCCATGTCCCTTGGACCACCATCTTTCGGAGTCAGAATACGTATGCACAATTGGATTATAGGGTGAATTTTCCCAAGGGCCGTCAAGAGTCTTTGCCCTGGCCATAATCACCATATGGCTTGTCGGAGGTCCGGCTGTGCCACCCTCCGCCGAAACCATATAAAAATACCCGTTCTTTCTAAACAGCTTTGGCGACTCAAGATATTTACCTTCAGTAACCCATCGGGACGGAATATTCCAACCATCATAAACTTTCTTCTTTTCAGACACTGCTGAAAGACCATCAGGGGAAAGAGCGACCATCTCACCTTCATTGACAAAAAGGAAGCGGTTTCCGTTTTCATCTACAACATGTCCGGGATCTATACCGCTGATTTTCAAATCCACTGGTTCGCTCCACGGTCCTTCTATCCTATCCGCTACAGTGACATAATTGGTGCCTCCTGACGGGAAATAGATATAATACTTGCCATTATGCTTCACAAGATCAGGAGCCATAGCAGAACCATTCCAGTCACTAAGAGCACGCGTTACAGGAGCCCAGGTAGAAAGATCTTTAGAATGCCAAATCAGAAATCCAGGCTTATAGATAAACGGAGAATGGGTCATGTAATAATCCTCCCCGTCACGCAGAATTGTAGGATCCGCATAATCTCCCGGGACAATAGCCTTCGGGAACCTTGTGGATCCAAATACCTCCGGCTGACAAAAAGCCAACAATAGAAGCAGGATAATAATCAATCGGTTCATAAGTTCAAATTATTTTTATCAAGAATCTGCTTGAACCATATAAGGATTCAAGCAGATTCATAGGGTTCATATCATTCGCGTGTAAACATCAGAGTTCCATGTCCCAGCATATCATAACCGCCGGATACACCGCCATCTCCACCTCCTTCAGGTATTGATATTTCCATACCCATTTTCGTATATTGTGTACGCTCCGGTTCAAGATTCTTGATTTTGGCATAATGGTTGTAAGGAATCGCCCATATATTGGAAGCACCGGTAGCATCCCCCCTGTCGCAAATCTTAGTTATAAGATCAGACACGGGACCCCAAGGACCCTGAGAATTGCGGATATAAGGTTCGAACGGCACATCCTTCTTTGCAGTATAGTATGCCCCATGGTATTCACATCCTTTTAAGAAACGACAGTCATCATATCCAAAAAAGTCATCTCCCTGCCCCCATGTTGCTTGACAAATAACTCCTGTAAGTCCCTGACATAAAAGTACGTGTCCTGTATCACGACCGCTTTCCTGCCATTGAGCCACATTACTCCATTCTCCGGAGAAGACATGATTGATGGCACGGTTTATATTGCCATTAGTGCAGCCAATCTGGAAATGCTCGATACCTTCGTTATAAATATCCCTACGGTCGCACACAATACCCAGACACACGGCACCCGCTACATTCGCAAGTCCCCAGTTTGCCCAATAGTGACCCTGCACCGATTCCCAACCGCCTTCAAGAAAAGTATGCTGTGTAGGATAGAATATCTTCAACATCCACTCCTGAAACCTCTTGAAACCATCGGCATCTTTGGAAATCCAGTAATCACGCATCATCTCTCCAGCCACTGCAAACTCGTATCCGTATAGTCCTGAAGAAAGCGCCGCATGGGAATCACCCGCCATTGCCTCGCATGTGTTAACCCACGAAGATAGAATCGTAAGAGCCTCTTCGGCGTATGCCTCTCCATCACCAAGATGATAACGCAACGCGTGCTGATATGCAGCTGCAACATCATGGCAAGCCTTCATAAAGTTTCCACCGTTACTATTGCGGTCAAGTGCAGACTGTGGACTCGGTCTGTATCCAAGATTGGAATGATAATTGTCGCATAACACTTTATAACCCTCTTTCCATGGAGAACGGTCAAGATGCTGCTTCACATATTCATAATCATCATATGAGAAGAGAAGTCCGCCATTATGAATCATGGGTGTCGAATTGTCTTTTAGTGGAATCAGCAGTTTTGACTCTTCCTCGGGGAGTGGAATCTTATATAAATCGGTTTCGCAAGGGATATCCGGTAATGAGACCCCATCCCCACAAGAAACCGCAACCAATGTTAAAACGGCTGAAATAAGCCATATATTATATATTCTTTTCATAAGCTATTGATCAAATTGATTTGAAAGTTAACCCGCGAAGTTCAAACGAACAGCCGTTGCCCCCGCGTTTTGTCACAGTAGCTGTCATTCCAATATTAAGCACCGTGCGTCTATGCAATACGAATCTGAGCGAATACTCACAAGGAGATGATAATGTCTCCGCTCTAACAACGTTTTTTGATGTCAGCATAACATAAGCCATGCTGCCGTCAGGATTCTTTAGATATGCGCCTCCATCTGCAGGCTTGAAATCCATGCCACTTCCGTCAAGGTTCGGCAGCTCGCCTTCTCCTACACCTAACGCAACTCCAAGATCACCTTTCATGAGATTGCATTCAGCCACATCTGCTGTAATCTCATATTCTCCAGCAGGAAGAGATACTGTCTGATACATTTTGCCATTTATAATCTGGTTTTTATGTAGGGCATCAGTCCATGTATGACACCAGAAACCGAGCACTCCATCCGGGAAATCATTGTCATATAGCAATGGCAATATAAGATTATCCGAAGTATACATATTCTCATTGAATATCCAGCCTTCAGGCACTCGGAATCCACTCCTGACTCCATCCACTGAGGCAAATGGAGAGCGGGCATTAACAAGAGCCAAATCAGTAACATCTCCACTTCTTGCTATCACATTGACACTTGCCTCTGAATAAACTTCGGCACCTGGAACGCTAAGCTCAACCTTTGCATTCCTAATATTAGAGGAGATCTGCGGAATCCTGATAGTAACCGAAGAAGGAGTTATGGATACGACCTTGGCATCCATAGCATTTATAGTGGCTGTAACACCTTCTGATGAAGCCGGCAGATTTCTCGCTCCAAATTCCACCTCCTCTCCTACTTTGACAACAGTAAACGGATTTTTAACAAGAGTGAGGACATCTCCATAAGAACCTACATATTTCAAGTTAATATCAGAATCTACCGTTTCATGGGCAGTAACAACCGAAAGGGCATAAGATTCTCCGGCTTTCAACATATTGTTTTCCGGAATCACAGCTTCAATAGAAGTCTCTGCCCATGATAGGATCTCAGCTTTCTGAGAGCCTACTGCAAGCATACATCCTTCTGCATAGATGCCAAGATTATTGCCGGTGACAACAAACTTATCTCCCGCAAAAACCTTATCCGGAGACACAGATGTCAACTGACCATGCTGGCGGACCGTGAACTCGTCAAATGGAACGTTAACCGTCTGTGTATGGACAATAACCCTTATTTCTCCTGTTGTGGCATCGGTAGGAACCGTTGCTGTGAAAGAGGTTTCAGACCAATCAGATATTTTTGCCATCACTTTCGATGCCCCGAAATAGACCTTTATATCATCAGCTTTAGTCCCAAGAAGAGATCCTGTGAAGGTGATTTCATCTCCGATAAATCCCCAGTTGCGGCTTACGTTCTCTATCGATGGCTGTCCAAGCACCTTAAAAAGGTCTGCACTCTCCGCCTCCTTGCCAAGAAGACTTATTTTAATGTGGGCAGTAGTTGCATCCGATGGCACCTTTACAGCGATGCGGTCGTCAGTCGCAGAGAGCACCTTAAGACTCCGGTTTCCAAGACTGACTTTTATCAATTCCGAGGCATTTCCGAAATTCTTCCCCACAATCTCGAATTCATCTCCCGGATAGCCATAAGCCGGCGACAGGGATTCTATTACGAGCGGCTGATCATGAACAGACAGAAGAATCGTCTCTTCATTATCATCATCACATGCAGCGAAAGACACTGTCATCACTGCGACAAATGCCACTGCCGCCATAAATTTCAAGTATTTATTCATAGTAATGGATCATTTTATACGTACAACTTTAATTCCCGTTATCAACACCGAACCACCCTGACGTCCGTTAGCCATCTTTACCACGCCGGTGAATCCTACGGTAACATCACAGTCAACCGGAATATCAGCCTTGAATGACACAGGGACAGATCCTCTATCCGCACTATACGTAATAGTCTTATCGGAAGTGAGGTCTACATAAGATCTTGACCCATCTCCTCCTGCAAACAGATTGCTCTCATCTGCGACTGTCCAGCCATTCTTTCCATATTCACCCTGAAGATCAGGAAGAGTCGCCTTTCCTTTACTAACTGCCGCTATGGCTTCAAGAGTGCCCGCAATAAGAGCACTTTCCGCCACATCTACAGTTACCTCATATTCTCCAGCGGGAAGATAACATGTCTGATAAAGCTTTGCATTCTCATACCCGATCTTATGCAATGCGTCGCTCCATTGGTTGGAGAGGAATCCAAGGCATCCGGTCTTGAAGTTACCGTTCGGTTCTATCAGCAAAGGGCGCATAAGCACTTTCTCTCCATTATCATCACTATAGAATTTATCGTTGAAACTCCAACCGACAGGAATGCACCAATTGCTCAACGGGGCATCGTCAGTGGCTTTAAATGGCTGGCAATAATTCACAAGAGCATATGAAGTGATATCTCCAACATAATCCGGATCCAGAATCCTGCCACCGATTGTCTGATATCCTCTTACAGTAACAGCCACTTCACCATATCCGTAACCTCCAGGGACTACAGCTTTTATTTCGGTATCCGACACAGCTGACACCTCAGCTTCCATATCTCCCACCGCAACCTTCACATCATCCAGCTCTTCTCCAAACGAAGTTCCGGTGATTGTCAGCACATCTCCCTTCCGCCCGAACAAAGCATATGAAGGATTATCAGTGGAGAGCCCTGTGATTACAGGTTTGTCCGCCACAATGAAGTGTCCGGCCGCTGCATATTCATAGTTCCATATCTTAAGGGAGATGTCACATGTACGGGCATCCTCCGGCACAACTACTATTATCATGTCATTCTTACAAGCAAGAACCTTAGCTTCGATATCACCGAAAAATACTTTCACAGGCTCTACCCGATCTCCGAAATTTTCTCCAAGAATGGCCAACTGGCTTCCGGTATATCCTGTTGTTGGATAAATTGACTCCACCACAGGCTCAGGATACACATATAACTGTGTCTTGGGATCTCCCTCGCATCCTGCCATCAATCCGAGGATTGACACAATACCAGACACGAGTAATATTTGTCTAATGATTTTCATATCTTTATCAATAACCGGGATTTTGTACTAAATTTGGATTTAGAACTCTCTGTTGCTGAGGTATGGGGAAAAGATAATGGGTTCTTGTAAATGAGATATTATCTTTTGACTCTACCCTGACAGCCGGTATCTCACCCCAAGGTGTAGACACATCTGCTGTTCCCCATACGAAACTCAACGGATTATATAGACCAGTTGATTTTCCGGACGCATCGCAGAAATCGGTAGGATATCCTACGCCACCGACAACTGTGCCAAGTCTGTCGGTATTTATTTCCCGCTCCGCTATGCCCCATCGCTTAAGGTCATCCCATCTGAAACCCTCCTCATATAGCTCCACAGCACGTTCTCGACGGATCTCTTCTCCGAGAACCTCGCTATGCGATTTTTCGCTACCAGTCAGCGTCTTGATTTTCTCAACAAGAGCAGAATTCAAGGAGGCAACACCACCACGACGGCGCAGGAGATTTATGGTTTTGTCAAGCCACGCATCGCTGACATCTCCGGTCAATTCCCACTGTGCCTCGCAATAGTTAAGGAACACCTCTGCAAGACGTAGAACCGGATAATCCGCAGATTCTTTTCTTGATTCTTTAGAGCTTATGAATTTGGCATTACCATATCCGGATGTGCCGGAATTTAGTGTCTTCCCCTTAACCTGCACATCATAGTCAACTACCGATTTCATACGATAATCGCGATTGACAAACTCATCAGCAGATTTTGAGTAACCCTGGAACAGAGGTGATACAGAAATAGGAAGACCATCTGTGCATAGATACATATCCATAAGCTTTCTGGAATGGGTGAATTTACTGATTGTCTGGTTTAAATTGGCACCTCCGGGTTTGATCTCACTATCCCATACCGATTTAATTATAAATTCTTTATTAGTATCCTTACCAAAATCACCGGGATTTGATCCGGTGCCTTCGATACAGAACAAATACCGGTAGCTCATATTATTCATGCTTGCCAAAGAATTCTGATTCCAAATACTATAGATATTAGAATTTATAACATCTTCACATAATTCCACTGCTTCGCGTAAATACTTATCAACATTAGCAGCATCAGGAACGGATGAACCTTTAAAATCTGTAGAAGTGCCTACATATTTTTCCCATGTAGCCTCGTACAGGAGCACTCTTGCTTTAAATGCCTTGGCAGCCTGAGTGCTGATACGACCCTTGTCTGCAGCATCAATAAGACCTTCTGTAGGCAGATTGTCTATAGCCTGTTGCAGGTCTGAAAGTATAAGAGCCACAACCTCATAACGGTCATTGCGAGACTTGTATAATTCAGCCGAAGTCACATCTGGAGCAGATGTCAAAATAGGCACACCGCCGAAATAACGCAGCAGATAGAAATAATTATATGCCCTGAAAAAATGGGCTTCTCCGATCCAACGGTCAATATCGGCACGATTGCCCGGATAACGTCCGATGTTATCAAACAAAAGATTTACATTTCTGATATTTGCATAACAACGGTCCCAACGCGAATCATTCACCGGAATATTTACAGTGCCATGACCGAGATCATTATCAATACCATAATATGCGGAGAGATCCGAAGCCACATCCATCTGCGATGCATAGCCATCTATCGGACTATGCCAACCATTGAGTTGACCATAGAATGATGTGGCGAATTCCTTGAAATGCTCGGGCTTGACAAAATATGCAGCATCCGTACGCTGATCTTGCGGATCATGATCAAGGAATAATGAGTCGCATGAAGTTGACACCATCATCATGGACAATGACATTATCCATGCTTTTTTATATAATAGTTTCATATTGTTACTTAAAATGTAAGATTTACACCAAATGAGTATGTACGGGCAAACGGATATCCGGAATTTTGCGACATCTCCCCCATCTCAGGATCATATCCGTCCTTTATGCTGGAAACCTCCCAGAGATCATTTCCCGAAAAATATACACGTAGACGCTCGACTTTAAAGCGCCTCGTGAAATTCTGAGGCAACGTATATCCCACCACAAGATTCTTAAGACGCACGTATCTACTGTTCTGTAGCATGAAATCGTTGTTGCCATAGTTCCATCCGGCTCGTGCAGGCTGCGATGTCAGACGTGGATACTCGGCGCCTTGATTCGATTCTGTCCAGGTTTTCCCGAGGAAGTTGGGATTCTGGTTTGAATATATGGTTGCAAATGGATAAGCCATCCATCCTGAGCGCATGATATATTGCGATCCCACACCCTGGAACATTGCAGAAAGATCAATACCTTTCCATTCTCCACCAAGATTGATACCGAAAGTGTAATGGGGGTTGCCATCACCGACATATTGAAGGTCTCCGTCACTCCAGTCTATCTTTCCGTCTCCATTGAGATCAAGGCGTTTGGTGTCTCCGGGACGCAATTCTGTATTTGTGCCCTGACGGACAGCCATCATATCTGCAGCTCCGTCGCCATATAACGCGTAATAACGGTCAACCTCCGCCTGATCCTTGAAAAATCCGGCCGTACGATAAAGGAAGAAGGAATTTATAGGATAACCGACCACATGATGATTCTTTCCTGCTCCATATGTATCGGCACCTTCCATGGATTTAAGCATCGTACGGGTATCTCCAATATTGAAATTTACGAAATAATTGAAATCTGCAACTCTTGAACGCCAACCTACTGTCAATTCCCAGCCGTTGACGGCAAGGTGACCGCTATTGCTTTTAGGGGCAGTGGCTCCAAGCATTGACGGATATGTGACTGTGGTCAACATTCCCTTGTTATCCTTCCAGAAATAATCAAAAGAAGCTGTCAGACGATTATTAAACAAGCCGAGATCAATTCCTATATTTTTCTGCACCACACGTTCCCACGAAAGCGAGGAATTGATAAGTCCGGCATTCTTCAAAGATGTCGAAACTTGTCCGGTCAATGGATAACCAAGATAAGACACTCCCTGGATTATGCTGGAGGCATAAAGGAAATCACCCAATCCCGCATTGTTACCGGTCTCTCCATAGCTTCCTCTGATCTTACCCATATTAAGTACGGAAGTTATATTCTCCATAAATTTTTCCGAAGTGAAAACCCATCCGGCAGAAACAGAACCAAAATTACTGAATCTATAACCTTTGGCAAATTTGGAGTCTCCATCGCGACGCCCGAGCAATGAGATTAAATAGCGTTCATCATAATTATAGTTCACTCGTGCTATATATGACAGTGTTCCATTAGATCCTTTTCCTCCGGAGTTGCCTTGCGCCGATGAAGGATCCGCCAGATTAAGATCATAAACACCATTGTCGTCAAATGACTGTCTGGCAGCTGTAAGATTGTTCCATGAGAGCAATTCACCCTGCACACCTGCCATTGCCTCAATGTTGTGCACATCTTTGAACGTGTTTGCATATCTGGCAATAGCCGAATAATATTGATATATATTAAGATTGGATACCTTCAGGTAGCCGGGATTATTTTCGGCTTTTACATTTCCCGGATTATCAGGATAAATCAGCGACTGCTGGGTAGTGGTGATCATCTCGGATGCAGAGTTTCCCCACCAATCATATGTTTGTATCGGAGTTACATATCTTTCTCTCATCCAATTCTCGGCTTGCAGCGAAGCCCTTAATTCCAATGAGATACCCTTCCATATATTTGCATCCAGACTTAGGTCTACACGACCCTGGAGACGAGTCTTGTCATCACGACCTCCTTCTGTAGTGGCAGCGACGGCATTTCTGTTTCCTACGTTTCCAAAATTGGCATACCATTGTCCATAAGGATTCTTGGCAGGAAAAAATGGCATGTCAAATCCATATATAGTGTTGTCAAGACCCGAAGACGGCGATGACGTTCGCGAGCGGATCAAACTGGATATCGAGGTAAACTTAAGCCAGGAGGTGAGCTTATTGCTATAATGCAGACGAAGGTTAAACACTTTTTGCCCGTCATAAGCGGTTGCAAGATTTGCCTGGTTATCAGAATATGACATCGAAACTCTATAATCGGATTTCTCAGTCCCGCCTGAAACACTCAGATTGTGTTCATAATTGTTACGATTGGAAAACAATTCTTCCACACGGTTGGCATTTGCGAGAAATATCTCTCCATAGTATGCGGTGTTATATACCCCCGGAGTATTGTTCAGCATAGGGAGCATATTTTCTTCTGAAATCCAAGCCCACCAGTTTGGCACACTTTCCTCTTTATTTGCCTCTATCCAAACGGATGCATATTGCGCCATTGAGGGAGAGAAATTTGTTATACCCGGACTGGAGAAGCGCATGTTGAACGTATAATCAACCCGGAACTTACCGTTGTCCCCACCTTTCGTGGTAACCAGGATAACACCATTAGCTGCCTTTGCGCCATAAATTGATGCGGCACCGTCCTTAAGAATACTGACAGATTCTATGTCACTACTATTCAGATTATAGAAAGCTTCGAAGTTTAAAGCCGGAACACCATCTATTATAAGCAATGGATTTCCACCATTAACTGATGTCATTCCTCGAATCTGCATCCCGATTCCTTCATTGCCCGGACGCGATGTTGAACGCGTCACCACAAGCGATGGAGCCACTCCCTGAAGCGCAAGCGCGGGATTTGACACTGCTTTGTCTTGAAAGTTTTTTGCAGAAACTGTCTCAACGGCTCCTGTCAATGTCACTTTCTTCTGAGTGCCATAACCGACCACAACAACCTCATTGAGAATACTTGCATTCTCTTTAAGTATTATTTCCATTCGGTTTCTGTCAGCTTTCACGGCGGCAGAATGATAACCAACATAAGTAAAGACAATCTCATCACCTTCATTAACTCCAGAGAGACTAAACCCTCCGTCCAGATCCGTGACAGTCATCTTAGATGTGTCCTTAACTTTGACACTCACGCCAATCAGAGGCTCTCCGGCCTCATCTTTCACCACTCCGCTAATGGTAATGGTGTCGGCCGCATTTACTGCAATTGCCAGCATTGCCATCAGACATAACAACAACATGCGATGACATGGCGGCCGTTTTTTCCAAATAGGATGTTTGTAATTCATGATGATAGGTTAAAAAACTATGCGGCAAAAATACTCTTGCATGTGCGATATGACGTATCAAATTTTTCTCATTAAGCAGTGAAAAATTTGTCATATTCCTAACGTCCTGTCTATTCGCACATTTAATAGAATTTTAACCCATCTTTTCAGGTATCAATACGTTTTTTATTCAACCATGATTTCAGAATCTCCTTTGCGATAGTCTGTAGGCAAACTTCCGAACTCCTCCTTGAAAAGTTTTGAGAAATACCGGGGAGTTGAGAATCCAGTGCGATACGCAATCTCACCTACAGGCAATGTTGTCTGTCTCAGAAGCTGGGCAGCGCGCTTTAGTCTAAGTGATTTTATGAAGTTATTGGGGGTTTGCCCTGTTATAGACTGAAGCTTTCGATACATCGTAGCCGTAGACATGGCAAGCTCCCGCGATAGATCCTCAACACTGAATTCAGAATCATCCATATGATCTTCGACACATTTGAGAGCCTTGCGTATCAATTCCTCATCGGGTGAGGTTATGGATATTTCCGATGGATTTACCTCTATATGCTTTGAGAAGTTCTCCCACCTGATACGCCTTTGTTCGATCAGCCTTGAAACACGGGTAAGCAAAACATGCATATTGAATGGCTTTGAGATATAAGCATCCGCACCGGCATCGTAACCAAGAGATTCATCTTTCTCGTTGGCATGAGCTGTAAGAAGTACAACCGGTATATGACTTATTTTTATATCACTTTTAATTGCTTTTGTCAACTCTATACCATTCATGACCGGCATCATCACATCGCTGATTATAATATCCGGATTCAATAATTTTGCCTGCTCAAGAGCCGCAGCACCGTCTGACACCCCAATCACACGATATTGGCCAGATAGCTCTTCAATCATAAAGTTACGAAATTCAGTATTATCTTCTGCCAAGAGCACCAACGGACGACCATCATCATCCGGTGAGTTATCAGGAACCACGTCACTGCAAGAATCCGCTGCCTGAAGCGGTAACCGCAACGTGAATACAGATCCCTTCCCAAGTGAGCTTGACACAGATACTTCTCCTTTATGCATCCTCATGTATTCCCTTACCATGTGCAGGCCAATCCCGGAGCTTGCCATAGTGCTGTTCCCATTGTCGGAATTTGAAGCACGATAGTATCTTTCGAATATCTTGTCAATCTCATCCTCCGGTATGCCTATTCCTGTGTCTGACACATCTATCTGCACCATGTTTGTATCCGAAACGATCTGAAGTGACACCTTTATCGTGCCATTGACCGGAGTATATTTAAGGGCGTTTGACATTATATTTGTCAACACTCCTCGCATTTTGGGTTTGTCAATATCCGCCACCACTCTGTTTTGAGGAATATCAACTACCAGGTCGATGCCTCTTTCATGAGCCCCGCGCATGAAAGAACTTGCCACAACACGCGTAAGATCCGCGATATTACAAGGTGAAGGGGCAAAACGCTCCGCACCGACTTCGAGTTTCCTGAAATCAAGCAGATTGTTTATCTGTTTAAGCAGTTCCAAAGCATTTTGCTGTATTCCACAAAGTTTGGAATGTAATTGCGATGAATCGGGCAGATTGTCAATTATGCTCTGCAATGGAGTTATAACCATTGTAAGAGGTGTCCGAAGCTCATGACTTATATTTGTAAAGAAACGAATCTTCATTTCATCCATCTCGCGACGCTTCTCCTCTTCCTGTTTCTCTATGGCATGGCGGAGACTCCGTCTGTTACGCATTCTCATCCACAACACCAGACCCGCAATTGCTGCTACCCCTATCAGCACCCACAGAATTTTACACCATGGGGAGAGCCACCATGGAGGTGTTACACAGATCGTAAACACCGCCTCAGGGCTCAGAGTCTCACCTCCATTGACACAATAAACCCTCAGACGGTATGTGCCCGGTTGAAGCCCACTGTAGTTAACCATACCTTGCGAGCCTGAGAATGACATTTCAACCCATTCATCATCTACACCTTCAAGCATATAGCGATAAGTGGCAGATGAGAGATTATCGAAGTCAAGATTCACAAAACCAATAGTAAGACTATTCTCATCATGATCAAGAACAATGGATGGAGATGAGCCTAATGGATTGTCATAAAGTATCCTTCCATTTAAAATATCACCGACTCCAACAGTCTGACCCGATACCCCAAGGTAATTGAAAAGCGGAGCGCGTAAATTGCGTTCATAAACAGATGAAACAGTCGATTGCGGCAAAACAGACATATATCCCTTCAAGGTTGTAGCAATAATACTTTTCCCATCCTCTATCATGCAGAATGCAAGCTGGTCGCCACGTAAAAGTGAGACATCATCAATATATGGATGCGACACTATCCGTAGATTCTCATCGGATGCACTGCCTTTCACAAGTTCAAGCTGATACAAATTTGAAGCAGTCATTGCCCAGATATTGTTTCCCTTATCGACATACACGGCATGTACAGGGCTGGAAAAACCGTTGTCGATGCCATGGAAAGAAATATTGCCTTGTTTTGTCAAAACAAATATACCTATATGAGTCCCGATCCAAAGATTTCCGTCATGGTCATAGGCTATAGAATTGGAACGCTGCCTAAATGGATTCCTGGATAGATTCTGTGGTATTTTTTGTAAAACGGGATTTACCTTACCAGTGGCGGGGTCAAACATAAAAGTACCTTTCTCGCAGGCAACAACCATATCACCGGCATCATTGAAAAGCATGGCGCTTACAAGACCATATTGCCGGAAGATATTATCATTATCTTCTATAAAGTGTAGAATTCCGTTGTCTTCATCAAGCCATCCTATACCACCGTAAACAGCAACCCAGATTCTGCCTTGCGCATCTTCTGCCAGAACACGGATATTATTATAATCTTTGCCTCTGTTTCTACTTGTTACGGCAAGATATACGTGTTTGATTTTCCCATCCCTCACACAGTAGATTCCATCCGCGAATGTGCCAATCCAGACAGTTCCATCCCTATCTTCATAAAGCACACGGCAGATTTTACCTACAAGTTCCGGATATATACGAGACACTGCCCCTGGATCATCGCCCATCAACAGCACACCTCTGGATGTAGCAGCAAGCCTCTCTCCTGTTGATAACGCAAGCATAGCATTTACATATTCATCAGGACTGGATCCAGCCTCTGTACATATCTTTTGATATTCCACATGAGGAGATCTCTCATTGCTATATAGAAGTCCGCTCCCATGGAGTGACAGCCACATTCCTCCAGAAATTGTGTCGGAATATATGTGCTGTATATCCTGAGCCATATTCATCCCGGAGATCAAAGGGAATGAGTCATGATGCTCAATCTTGTTTAAAACAGGGGAAATTATATAAAGACCGTGCTTTGTGCGCGACACCCATATTCTTCCGGTCTCATCCACTTCGAGCGATGTGTATTTATGCGAGGGATTTGTATTCTGAGGAAGCAACGGAGTGAAATCTCCGGTGGCATTGCTGACAAGACCTACAGCATCATCTGTCATGACTGCAGTGGCATCTCGAGTAACAGGTTTAATAACAACCTGACTGCCGGCACTGACAAAATCTTTCATCGATTCATTGAAAAAAACAATCCTACCCGTCTCGTTAAATAGTTTGGCGAGCGACCCGTTGCTAAAAACCAGCCACGCATAACGACTATCTGAACTAATGCCTGCCCCTGTAAGTTCTCCAGAAAAGGATTTTGACTCGAATGCAATTTTACGCAGACCCAGGTTCTTGTTCCAACAACATATCCCCCTGGATGTATTGAACCACATATTGCCGGAATCATCAGCAAAAACGTTCAACACACGAGCCTTTATTCCCATGGAGCTTAACAACGAATCTATATTGTCAATATACTGCTCTCTTTTGAGATCAAAAACGCGCAACTCATTATTCCGTTTCAGCCACAATCTGTCAGTTCCGTCAATACAGTGTGCATTCTGCATTCTTTCCTCAATCTCATAATATGGAAGATCTCCATTATGATGACGGTCAAACTTTGCACCATCCCATAATATGAGATCTGTTGCCCACACGGCCAATCTACCATCCGGAATCCTGAACGAACTGCCGATGTAACTCTCCGGCAAGCCCTCGTGAACTCCGATGTGACGATATGTATGCCTTGTATCCAACTTTCTGTGTTCCCGCAACTGTCCAATGCAATCAGCCACACCTGAAAACATAAATAACAGAAAGATAAAATAACCTGAAAAAAGCTTCATATTGAACTCATTTAAACAGACCGTATCAGAGTCTGTGTTTTACGCGTAAAATTATGAATTTTTATTATTATTGCAATTACTCAAAACTCAAATATCTTATCTTTCATGTGTCAAAATTCTATCATTTCAACAAATTACGCACATCAGCGGTGAAGCTGAACTTCACCGCTGATGTGCGTAATTTGAAATAGCTGCTCAAATTAAGAGTCCGTTTCATAAAACAGACTCCAAATGAATACTATATACGAATTCAATTCCGGGATGTTTTTTACTTGAAAAGCAATTATTATTTTTTATCGTCGATGTTGACGAGTTTGTATTTCTGACTGCCGAGACCGATTTTCTCTGCGTGGTCGAGCGTGTGCATGCCATGGCGGGAATCAATTCTTTCTATAAGATGAATCTTGCCGTGGTCTTCGGATGAACGCACAAGGTCGGTGCAGGCTTTGTCGAGAGCCACAGGGTCGAGTGATGCGAGAATGCCGATGTCTCCCATCTTAGGATCTTCTGGAGATGAATCGCAGTCACAGTCTACCGACAGATTGTTTGCCACATTGATATATATAATCTTGTCGCCGGCATGGTCTGCAATAGATTTCGCTGCCTCTGCCATAGACTCCAGAAAGTCATCCTGCTCTGCGGCAACCCAGCCGTTGGCTGATGTTTCTGTTTTTCCGGCACTGTGAATATACATCTTGCCGTTGGATGATGCTATGCCTATCGACATATTCTTGACAGCTCCTCCGAATCCGCCCATTGCGTGACCCTTGAAATGGCTGAGGATGATGGTGAAATCATAATCGGGATAATGAGAACCGACAATGTCATATTTAAGATGCTTGCCATCTTTCAATGGAAGCTTCACCTCACCCTCGGCATCCATTATATCCACCGGAGCAATAGCTGTGAAGCCATGATCTTCAGCGGCCTTGAGATGGTCAGCGGTTGAGTAGCGTTTCCCAGTGTAAGCTGTGTTACACTCCACAATAGTACCGCCAACTTTCTTCACCAATGGCTCGATCAGAGATGGCTGAAGGAAATTATGGCCACCGGGTTCACCCGTGGAGATCTTAACCGCCACTTTACCGTCAGCCTCTCTTCCGAGTGCTTCATAGATCATGACAAGAGCTTCGGGAGAGATCTCTTTAGTCATATAAACAACAGCACTGTCATCCGTAGGTTCCACCTCGGCTTTCTCGGCTGAAGACTTCTGCGCACAACCGGCAAACAGCATACCTGCCGCCGCCAGAGATAAAAAGAAATGTCTATGTTTCATGATGCAATCTGTATAAGTAATTACTTAACTTAGGCAAATATACAACTTTTTTTTCGATATTTCAGCACTCCATCAAATTCATTCTTAGTCATAATTTAAAATACCGGAGTCTACCACTAAAGGGAGTCTCCGGCACATTAACAATTATCAGAACCGATAGTTAGACACTTATATCGGATATAATAACTTTAAACAATATTTATCTTATCATTATCTTCTTACCGTTGAGGATGTAGATTCCTCCGGGACGAGTTGTCGAGACCTTGCGTCCCTGCAGATCGTAGATTACATCCGGGAGCATATCGTCAACACCAATCTCATCAACAGATGTTGCAACCTCCGGCTCTTCATCAGCAGGAGCGCCGACACTGATACCGCCTTCGGGCTTATCTTTCGAAGATATCACAAATGCATGGTTAGCAGGAATTGTCGCTGCTTCCGTAAACCAGGGTGTTCTCATAGTCTCTCCTGTTGCTGCAGATTTCTTATCTTCTCTTGTGGTGAGATCATAGACTGAATTTGTCGATAAATCTGTATCTATACCCCAAAGATGTGTGAGTGCAGTCTCTGTGGCAGGAGTGTTGAGAAGTACGCCATATGAAACGGCATTGTCACCCGCTGCCATTGCAAGCGGCATATTGGCTGCATACTGTTCTGTCACCTCTTCATCCGACACTATGAAACCACCGGGCAGCGGAGTCTCGTTGTTGACCACCGGATCATAGTCGCCATCCTGTGGCATATAAGGAATACGCACTATATTATCGGCGAGTTCTGTTGTTTTTGTCTCGATAAGGACAGCGGTACGTCTCGGCACAGTTGTAAGCGCATCCGACAACACTACATATTCTATATTGCCAAGATTATCAAGAGTTGTGTTCTGAATCTGAGCAGGCTGACTCATTGATACGAAAGAAATCTTATCGGCATTCACCGGTTCCATTGGGAAATCAACATACATGGCAATAAGATGTCCGTTCTCCTCTCCGGGCTTGTTTTCACGATGTCCGACAGCGTCAATTGCAAAATAATTGTCAGTCTCATCAATGGGCAATACATTCCATATAGCGGCATTACCGGCTGCCAACGCCTGACTCTCACCAAGCAATCCGAAGCGGGCCTCACCATCGCTCATATCTCCGACAGTGCTGAATTCATTGACGCCATCAGAGAAACGGCCACTGGTGAGATATAGCTTCTGACCCTCCTGTATGCTGGGAATATATTTCAGGAAGCCTTGCATGATGGCATGCCGCTGCATCTCGGCTGCGAAATCCTTGAAGTTGATTCCGAGAATCTCTGCGTTTGGTGCTTTAGCCGGATCAAGGAACCGCTCAATATACATTTTCAACCAATTGTAAAGCACTTCATGGTCTGCGAAAATCTTCTCGTATGTGAGTGTGTAAATTCCGGTTGACTCATCCAGACAGTCATGATATTTCTTATCAATGTCATAACCCCACTGCTTCCATAATTTTGCTTCAGCAGAATCGATTGTCTCTCCAGAGCCAAGACCGTCTTTACCATTCATATACTGACGCATGCACTCAAATCCAAGTTCAAATGACTTTTTATTCTGCTCGTTGGCAAGATAAAACTCACTGACTCCCGCGCAATCAATCCAGTTGAAGTAAAGACGATACTGATTCTCCGCAACCGGCTCAAGATATGCATGCAGATCAATATTAGCAGACACATCCTGATTGAAACGCTTCGCAAAATCACCGAGAGTCTCTCCGGTATTAAACTTATCCTTCACATCCTGTGGCAATTTGCGTACCTCTTCATCAAGACGTTCTGCTACAATCTGGAAAAGAGCCTGCACAATCACGCGGCCCGTGGATATATAGCCAATCTCCCGAGCCTGACGTTGAATTCCATAGGCAGCGGCTTCAAAATCGTCAAGATTGATATCAGTCGCGATCTCCTGTATAGCAGCAACATAATCGGCTTTCGGAGCACCGAACAGCTCAATACCCTGGCAACTGAGATTGCCGATTTTATAACGCAACTTGCCATCATATGTATCAGGAAAAGCGCGCAAACGCATGACCGTACCTGCTTTTGTGAAAGCATCCTGCTTCATGACATCCGGTGCGGTGGTTAACGGACCGCGCACTTCCACATAGCCAGAGCCATCTGCGGAACCAAGCGCACTCTGCACACGGAAATAGCCCTCTATCGATTCTGCATTGGCAGAAAATGATAGCCCGACGGCAACAGCTGCCGCCATAATAACTGTTTGTAATCGTTTTTTCATATTAAGTTTAATTTTTAAATTATGGTACAAATAGATACAATGCAATGGCAATTATAAAATGCTCATTATTGCGAATAATCAATATATTATTTTTTTACCATCCACAATATATATTTCCCCTTTTGATGGATTCTTAACAGGTTGTCCCATCAGATTATATATCACATGTTTTTTACACTTATCAACAATATAATCAGATGATATAATATCAATACCCGAAACACCAGAATGTGTTATTATCCTTAATGAATTTACTTTTAATGGCGAAGAAAAAGCCGACAGATCAAGATATGCCTTATTAGATGCGAGTTCAATTTCTCCCCCTTCTGCATTTTTTACAAGATTGTAGAATCCTGGTTGACCATCTTTGTCAGCACCAAACACTCGCATTACTGCTGAATCGAATTTTTTCTTACCTGACCCATTTGCATCTGTATACAACTGAAATTCTCCTTTAAGAAGATTTCCTGAGACTGATGGAATTTGCGTATCTGGATGCAAGGGCAACAATCGGTTTCCCTTACTTTCGAGACTTTTACATTTTAACAATACTGCGGTATTAGCAGGCACGCAATCTCCTTCAATACGAGTCACTACGGCATATGTTGCATCTTTAGCAGCCACACATTCGGCAACATAATATGCTTCTACATTATCCCGGCATTCATAAGGGAAAGCAGTATACATAGAAGTCCAATATCCGCCTTCAAAGTACATTGATTCTGATGGTTGTGCCCCAAACCAGAAATAATCCATATGATCTTCGTCAATAGGTTGAACTGCCATCGCACAATATGGATCTTCCTCGCCAAAGGATCCAAGATAAACATCACATCCATTATTATTGAATGTCATCTTAAAACCTGCCTTAGAGACAGCACTGCTTTGGAACCCGTAATAACCATAGAAATTATTATTCATCGGCACAAAGTCAAGTGTATTATTACTTGTTAAGGTTTTAGTATCAACCCCTTGACCTTTCATAACCACTTTTGTAAGCTCTCCGTTTTTTTCCGTTCCTGACTCAATATAGAATATTGTTGATGGAGAAGCTTCCGGACAAATGGGTCTAATGGTATCAGTTCTTGGATACGCAAGATTTGTCAAACTACCGTTTGTATTAAAATCTTCAGGATTAAAATCTTTTGGAAGCGCCCATCTTAGCAATGTTGGATCAACTGTTTTTCCACTGGCAAGAGGCATTGAGAACTTGTATCCACCTTCAATAGTTAGAACACGGTTACTGAATGTTCGTATCCGATAATACTTACCGACTTGTGGAACTTCCCCCAACTCCTTCAGCACAGCCATATATTGACATTCTTTCTCAACAATAGTCTTGAATGTTTGATCATATGACAAAATATTACCTTCCCCATCTTCCCAATGACTAAATTCCAGCATTACATTTTTAACATTTGCATATTTGGGCAAGTTGGGTAACTTATACATTAATGTAACTTCATCTCCAACACGATTCTCTTCTGGAGAAATTGTTGGAGCTCCATATGGCAAAGACACAGAAACTGATGCCGCAGGTTTATTTATAAAATGCGCTGTATAAACAGAGCCCGTTCCAGGAGATGTTGTGGTGTATGTAGTGACTCCTACAACAAAATCTCGTTCCATGCTAACAATCTTATTATTTAAGACCCATCCAGCAAATAAATAACCCTCTTTCTCTTGAATTTGCAACTTGTAATTGTGTGTTGCAGAGCTGGGTCTACTAAAAATTTGACTGCTTGATTGGATTTTCTCCATTTCCTCAGCAAAATTACCTGTCTTATCGCCATCTTTCACAACACTAACGAGTCCACCATTCGGATTATCCGTCTTAACCCTAACGTATGAATATAGCGTTGCCATAGAATCAAATCCCATCCACAGCATTACTACAATAAATAGGAAACGAAGATAGTTCCCGTTTAAAAGTTTAATCATAAGCGTTTATATCTAAATGTTAAATATTTATGGTACAAATCTATGCTAATGCAAGTCGAGCACAAATGTAAACAAAAATTAACGAATTACCCCCCCGAAATGTTAATTTGTGTTAATAAATCAAATATTGCCTATTTTTAACATCTCCTCATTCCTTTGCACATAGAAAACATATGGCGCTATCAGGCGTTATTATATAAATAGAATTAAATATAGTATTAAATAAGGAGTTATGAAAAAGTTATTATTGGTGTTGACGATGCTGACATGTATCATCGGCTATACATCTGCCAAGGACACTTACGCACATGACGCTTCCGCTCTTCCCAAAGCGGCACAGACTGCAATCGCAAACAATTTCAAGGCTAAAGTGAGTCTCGTGAAGATTGAGAAGGATTTCGGTCGCGTAAGTGAATATGAGGTGATTCTCAATGACGGCACAGAAATCAGTTTCGACCGCGATGGAAACTGGGAGAACGTGGAAGTGAACAACACTAAATCCGTGCCATCCACGATTGTGCCCAAGACAATCCGTGCTTATGTTGCAAAAACTCATCCAGGCCAGCGCATAGTAGGCATAGATAAGGAACGCAAAGGATATGAGATAGAGCTCTCCAACGGTATCGACATGAAATTTGACAAAGCCGGTCAGTTCCTACGCTATGATGATTGACCCGCAGATTAATAGTCAAAAACATATTGATTGATAAGTTTTAAATGAATAAGATATCCCCTGAAAGTTTCCCAACTTTCAGGGGATTTGATATGTTACTCAACACATAAGACATAAACCTTTCAAACAACACTGTTGTTGATAAATCACAAACCAAATCTAAATTTAATATTATTCACCTTTAGCCCCATTATGATTGTATGGATAAGAAAAGACTCACCGCTGAAAACGGGCGCCATATCGCCGACAACCAGAATGTTCAGACTGCAGGTCTCCGCGGACCGATGACAATCCAGGATCCGTGGTATATCGAAAAAATCGCACATTTTGACAGGGAAGTAATCCCTGAAAGACGAATGCATGCCAAAGGCTCGGGAGCATTCGGTAAATTCACAGTAACCAAAGATTTATCTGACGTAACACGCGCCTCTATTTTCTCCGAGGTCGGTAAGGAGACTCCGTGCCTTGTAAGATTCTCTACTGTGGCAGGAGAAAGAGGTGCGGCGGATGCAGAGAGAGACATCCGTGGATTCGCCATGAAATTCTATACAGATGAAGGTAACTGGGATCTTGTCGGAAACAACACACCGGTTTTCTTCCTTCGCGACCCATTGAAATTTCCGGATCTTAACCACGCCATCAAGCGCGATCCCCGCACCGGTATGAGAAACCCTACAGCCAACTGGGATTTCTGGACATTGCTTCCGGAGGCTCTTCATCAAGTGACTATCACAATGTCTCCGAGAGGGATACCGGCATCATTCCGCAATATGCATGGTTTCGGAAGCCATACATACAGCTTCATAAATAAGGATAACAAGAGGACATGGGTCAAATTCCATTTCATCACCCAACAGGGAATCAAGAACCTAACAGATGCCGAAGCGGAAGCCATAATAGCAAAGGACCGTGAATCTCACCAACGCGATCTTTTTGAGGCTATAGAAAGGGGTGATTTCCCAAAATGGAAGTTATGCGTGCAGCTCATGACTGAAGAAGAGGCGCGTCAATATAACATCAATCCTTTTGATCTGACAAAGGTGTGGTATCACAAGGACTTTCCTCTACGGGAGGTCGGCATAATGGAGCTTAACAGGAATCCTGACAATTTTTTTGCTCAAATAGAACAAGCCGCGTTCAATCCTACCAATGTGGTAGATGGGATAGGATTTTCACCTGATAAAATGCTTCAAGGCCGTCTGTTCTCATATGGCGATGCCCAAAGATACCGTCTCGGAGTGAATCATCATCTGATTCCTGTGAATATGCCTAAATGCCCGTACCATTCCTATCACCGTGACGGACAGATGCGCACTGACGACAATTATGGCGACACTGTGGCGTACGAGCCGAACAGCTTCGGGGAATGGAAAGATTCTCCCGACAGGAAAGAACCTCCGATGGAGCTACATGGAGATATGTTCAATTATGACGAGCGTGAATATGACGAGGATTATTACACGCAGCCCGGAAAATTATGGCGTCTTCTGAGTATGGAGGATAAACAGGCCACATGCGATAATACTGCCGCCCAGATGAAGGGAATACCCCTCTTTATCAAGCAACGTCATGTCAGGGCTTGCAATAATGCTGATCCGGAATATGGATCCATGCTGGCCAAAGCTCTCGGAATCAACTTGGAGGAGGCTCTTGTAGCGGAAGATCCTGCTCACCCGAAATGGGATAAACGAAATCTTTGACAAGACTTTACATTGTCCGCGATTGCATCCGAATGCAGTCGCGGATAATTGTATATTTTGAATTCAGACTTTTTATTTGTAAATTAGCAGCAGCTGTTTAATTTGATCTGATACTTAAGAAAAAGATTTTCATGGAACAGAAAAGCCACACGGTCGTGAGATACACAACACTTGATGACCTTGACAAGGTCTTGTCGATCTATGACTATGCCCGGCACCGGATGAAGGAGTCTGGCAATCCGAATCAATGGATAGATGGTTATCCATCCAAGGAGATTGTTACCGAAGATATCAACAGACGAAGCAGTCTTGTTATTGAAATTAATGGAGAGATAGCCGGGGTATTCACATTTTTCATCGGTGAGGATCCGACTTATAATAAAATCTACGGGGAGTGGCTTAACAACAAACCTTACGGAACGATCCACCGCATAGCCTCAGCACCGGAAGCCAAGGGAGTGGCAGACATTTGTCTCGATTATTGCACTGCCTCTGGATATGAGATCAGAATAGACACTCATGAAGATAATGCTCCTATGCTCGGATGGATACGCAGCCGCGGATTCCAATACTGCGGCATCATCCACTGCGCCAACGGCACTCCCAGACTCGCCTTCCAGCTACAAAACAATAACATACATCCGAAGCTATAGAGATTGTTACCCATTCGCGTAATATCTGTCAGTATCTACCTTTATCCCGTCAGATTCAACAATAATACGAAATGATCAAGCCAATCATTACATACGCACAGACCTACCGACTGCTTCTTCGCTCTTGGAGGCCGGAAGATTTACCCCTATTTGCTGCAATGAATAAGGATAAGAGGGTGATGAAATATTTTCCTGCACCTCTGACTGATCACGAAACAGAGATGTTCTTCCAACGGATTCAAGATGAGTTTGAGAATAATAGTTGGGGATTATATGCCGTAGAATTGAAGGAATCAGGCACATTTATTGGTTATGTGGGACTTCATGAAATTGGGTTTGAAGCAGACTTTACTCCAGGCATAGAGATCGGTTGGCGATTGGCGGCCGATTATCACAACCGGGGATATGCAACGGAAGCAGCCCAAAAGGTTATCCAACTCGCCAAATCGTATGGTATTAAAAGATTGTTTTCCTTCACCGCCAAGATAAACAAGCCATCGGAACGGGTGATGCAGAAAATCAGGATGGAAAAGACAGGCGAATTTGATCATCCGAAACTTAATACAGATTCGCCATTGTGCCGCCACGTCTTATACAGCATCAACCTTCAGGACGCATGATTAAGGAAGTGAAAAAAGCGATTGTGACAGGATATCCGTGAGCTAAGGTAACTTAGTGCATTAGAAGTAGGTCTTGACTGCGAAAAGGAATTGTTCTATAAAGATACGCTTGAACGCTGCTATGTTGTTCTGTTCATAGAACATCAACATTGCCTTTTTATAGTCAACAGAATCAACCGTTCGAAAAGAGATAGGACAATATCCATTGGCAATAAGTATGCCATTGCTCACTATTCTTGCAGTACGTTTGTTGCCATCAGTAAAGGAACATTTGACAAATTCAGAAATATGCCGTAACTTTATGAATAATTGCAGCTATGAAAATTCAATATTGCTCTGACCTGCATCTGGAGTTTCATGAGAATCTCCGGATGATGAATGCGAAAGAACCGGCGATTGAGGTTGCCGGAGACATTCTCGTGATTGCCGGGGATGTGGGCTATCTTGTGGATAAGAACGTGGAACACCTGCGCTTGTGGAAATGGATGTCAGAACACTATCGTCAGGTGCTGATGGTAGCCGGCAACCATGAGTTTTACAATAATGGAGATATTGCTGCTATGGGTGAAAGTTGGCAGAAGATGTTTCTCCCGAATGTCGGCTACTACCACAACAAAGTCGTGCGAATTGATGACACCGACTTTATCCTCTCAACTCTCTGGTCAAGAATCTCGCCCATTGATGAAATGGTAGTTCAGTTCGGAATGAACGATTACCGCCAGATTCTATACAACCGCCAAAGACTCACAGCCAAAGACATAACAGATGAGTTTGAAAAGAACTTCGCTTTCATACAGAAATCTGTTAAAACGAGCGATGCTGAAAAAATTGTAGTAGTGACACATCACCTCCCTACATTCGCAGCCATTGACAAGCGGTATTCCGGCGACCCGCTGAATGTGGCCTTTGCCACAGAACTTGGCAACTACATCGCCGACAGCAGAATCAACGCATGGATCTACGGCCACGCCCATCATCAAACCGACCTTATGATTGGCAACACCCACCTCGTCAGCAACCCTCTCGGCTACGTCTTCACCGGTGAACACACCACCTTCAACGACTCCGCCGCCATCGAAATCTGATAGGCTCCGCTGCGTGTTACTTCACCGACAACGTTATTACAGATGTCCCCAATTTGAACTACCGTGAATTTCTCGGTAGTTTTTTCATTTTGGAAATAGCCACTTAGTCCTAATGACACTAAATTAGGAAAGAGGACTTGCATTGCTTTTAGAATGATTCAATTCCTCACTCCTCATTCCTAATTCCTATTTTTATTACATTTTCGCGGCGGTTTTCAAACAGGTCGTAGGCCTCCTCAATCTGTGAGAAGGGGAAGGTATGGGTGATAAGGGGAGTTGTGTCAATCTTCCCTTCGGAAATAAGTTTCAGAATCTCATCGCAGTCGCAACCATCGACACCACCGGTCTTGAACGTCAGATTCTTGCCATACATATCCGGCAATGGCAACACCTGCGGCTTATCATAAAGAGCCACAACCGTGACAATCGCATTCGGTCGAGCCGCTTTCCAAGCCAATTGAAAAGTATCATCAGCTCCTGCAACCTCAATTACACGGTCAGCACCGCCATGCTCCGAAAGTCGCAACATTTCCTCCAGACAATCCTCAGGCGATATGACAACCACATCCGGATAATGGTTCTTGACAAACTTCTGACGCGCAGCATCCTTCTCGCAGACAATAATCCGTTTCGGCCTATAAAGCCGGACGCACTGCAAAGTGCAAAGTCCGGTCGGCCCTGCACCGATGATCAACACCGTATCCTCCTTGCCAATCTCTGAAATCTTAGCCGCCCAATAGCCTGTGGCAAGAATATCGCCGACAAACAAAGCCTGTTCATCGCTCACATTATCCGGAATCTTCGTCAGCCCATTGTCGGCAAACGGCACACGGACATACTCCGTCTGTCCGCCATCAATGCGGCAACCAAGAGCCCAACCACCATTCGGGTCAGTGCAGTTATTTACCCATCCATTACGGCAGAAGAAACACTCACCGCAGAACGTCTCAACATTCACCGCCACGCGATCGCCCGGCTTCACTTTGGCCACCGCCTCGCCGACACTCTCCACCACGCCGACCATCTCATGCCCGACAGTAACGCCCGGCACCGCCCTCGGCACCGAGCCATGCTTGATATGCAAATCGCTGGTGCAGATACTGCTCAGAGTCACCCTCACCACAGCATCCGTCGCCTCCACCATCGCCGGCTTAGCTTTCTCCGTCACCTCAAACCGCCCTTTTCCTATATATGTCAGTGCTTTCATAACAAAGTGATTAACATTAATTGGGATAATCAGTCTGATTCTTGAATGCAAGGTCTTCTTCAATAAGGTTGGGGTTCTCCGCGAGATATTTATCCCACAAAGCATCAAGCTTCTTGGCATCTTTTTCATTTAGAAGCCTACCGGTATGACCTCCAAACCAATTGAAATCTGGTAATTCTTTGGTCAACTCGCCTGGTGTCAACAACTTTACATCTTCAACATTAAAACTCCAGTTGCCAACACCATAACCTTCCCAAAAGTCGTTTTCAAAACGTTCTTGATTATAACTTGATATAGGTGGATTCCAAAATAAGATATATGTTGCCATAAATATACAAATTACAACTTCGTAATTTCAGACAGGAATAATTCACAGTTCTCCAATATCATTGATGGACTATCTGTCTCCGCAAGCGCGTATTAGATTTCAAAGTTACAAAATTTCTTTGGGACCTCGGCTATCCTCGACAAAGATAGTGACTTAATTTTTTAACGAGGCAGAAGTGTTTGTCGCATAGCAATATAGGCAACCGTGTGTACAGGTATTGTATTGACCGATGTCCTTGCTGAGGATGCAGCCGCAGGCTTTGCGTTGACCGACGTCTTTTGTGGCACCGAAAAGCCACATTTGCAGAATGGGGTCATAAGGAGCAAGTCGGGAAATCAATTCCAGGTCTATACAATGATTGTGTTCGATACCGTATGTTGACAAGTCGATAGGCTCGGCACATGTGGCGAGTTGCATAGGCAAATTTAGCCGTTGCAATCCATCTGCGAACTCCAACATATCCTGTTCTGTCCACTCTCTATAATTAATTCCGGCGCGTTGGAGGTTCGTGCCTACTTTTTTATAACCTTTAACGCGTCTATATACTTTCTTGCACCAACGGTTCTGTATAATAGCGGGTTTAG
>CAJTPK010000018.1 GCA_910578075.1 uncultured Muribaculaceae bacterium
TAGATAAATTTATCGAAAATTTTTTTACCGTACAAATGTACGACCATTATAACCAAGGAAAACCATTTTTGATTCAATTAATTATTAATTAAATCATTAAACCATTAAAACCACTCAAAAGCTCCGCTTTTGTTTTGACGCGAAAAGGTTTGAGACCAAAAGAACTCTCAACTCCTAGCTCCCAACTCCTAACTAAATAGACCACAGATCCAAAGAACCATAGCATAGAGGCTAAAAACTGAGTCTCTATGCTATGGTGCTTTGAATCTGTGGTCTAAATAATGTCTCGGCACATGCCGCACCACACACCTGCGGTGAATATTTACTGGTGCTCATATTAAAATATGTTAAAATGCAAATTATTTTTTATGTTATATAGCATATATCAAAAATATTTTATAATTTTGCAGTGAGTTTTTCATGGTATTAGATTTTAAGGTTAACGTAAGATTGGTTGTCGGGACGACAATCAATTTTTTTTTTCGTATCTTTTCATTAACTTTGCATTGAGAAGTGGCTGACGGTTCATGGAGATCCGATAAAGCCGCGTCGTAACAGCACCAATGGAAAAACAAATCACAGTTGACGGCCTTACATTCGTGCCGTATATAACAAGCGAGAAAATCGCCGAGCAGGTGAAACGCGTCGCTATGGAGATTCGCAGCGACCTCGGTGATTCATCTCCTATTTTTATTTGCGTCCTGAACGGAGCATTCATGTTTGCCGCAGACCTCTACCGCGAAATCGGCATCAACAACTCCGTGATCACATTTGTTAAATATTCAAGCTACGAAGGAACGCAGTCTACAGGTAAAGTAAAGGAAGTTATCGGACTCAAGGAGGACATCTCCGGTAAAGATGTGGTCATCATCGAGGATATCGTTGATACCGGTCTTACAGCGGTGAAGATGATCGAGGATCTGCGCTCACGCAATCCGCGCTCCATACGGTTCGCCACACTGCTCCACAAGCCGGAAAGCTGCAAGACAGGGTTCACACCTGATTATGTGGCCTTCTCCATTCCGCCCAAGTTCATCATCGGATATGGTCTTGATCTCGATGGCAAGGTGAGGAATCTACCTGACATATACGTTATAAAGGAAGAAGCAGAAAACCTTAATATAGATAATAATATGAACGACACATTGAATGTTGTGCTTTTCGGTGCTCCCGGCAGCGGCAAAGGCACACAAAGCGCCAAGCTTATCGACAAATATGGTCTCTATCACATCTCCACCGGCGAGGTGCTCCGCGATCATATCAAGCGTGGCACGGAATTAGGCAAGATCGCCGATTCCTATATCTCGAAGGGGCATCTTATCCCTGACGAACTTATGATCCAGATCCTTGACGATGTTCTCGAAAAAGAGGCGGCAGGCAAGAAGGGCGTTGTATTCGACGGTTTCCCGCGCACTATCCCCCAGGCTGAGGCTCTCAAAGAGTTGCTTCGCAAGCGTGGCACAGACCTGCATGCAGTGATCGGACTGGAGGTTCCGGAAGAGGAGCTGATGGAGCGTATGATCCGCCGCGGTCAGGAGACAGGACGCGCAGATGACAACCCCGAGACTATCAAGAACCGTCTGAAAGTATATCACGACCAGACACACCCGCTACGTGAATATTACACCAAAGAGGGGAAATATCTTCCTATCAACGGCGCGGGAATCGTTGATGAAATCTTCAACGAAATCTCCCAAGGACTCGACAAGGCAATATCAGGGAAATAACGGATAGATATTACATTGTTTATTTCAATAAAACCGACTGGAATCGCGTTAAATCAATATGAGATTTAACGCGATTCATTTTATCATCATATCCTCCCTCCTAACATTGCTCTGCGGCTGCAAGACACCGAAACTCAAGGACGCCGACGAACAGATGTGGCGCGGTGAATATTTCAACGCTGCCAAAACCTACCGCGCGGTCTACAACAAACTCTCGCCCAAGAACGAGCGCGAGCTGCGCGGAGAGGTGGCTTACAAGCTTGCCACATGTTACCGCCGTCTCAATCAGGCTCCCCGCGCGTCTGCCGCATACCAAAACGCCATCAGATATGAATATCCCGATTCAATGGCATTCTATTACTTAGGCCGCTCATTGCAGGCAGAAGGGAAATACAATCCGGCTATAGAGGCATACACCACTTTCCTTGACTGGCGTCCGGATGACGCCCTTGCAAAAGAGGGTATCAGGGGATGCCGCAAAGCATTGAGAGCAAAGACAGAGCCTAAGAGCAGATACGTTGTAAAAAACGCAAAGATCTTCAATTCGCAGCGATCGGATTTCGCGCCGATGTATCTCGACAAGTCACTCAACACCCTCTATTTCACCTCTTCTACAGAGAAAGCCACGGGGACCAACAAATCGGAAATCACCGGAACAAAGAAATCCGACATATTTTTCTCCACTAAAAACGAGCGTGGTGAATGGCAACGTCCTGAGCCGGCGGCAGGAGAATTAAACACGGATGCCGACGAGGGTGTGGTAAGTTTCTCCCCCGATGGACAGACGATGTATCTGACCGTTGCCCGACGCTCATTGAATTACGATACATCCGTGGAGATCTTCACCTCGCGCCGCTCCGATGCCACATGGAGCGCACCCCAGAAGTATGAGATCACCGCCGACACACTGTCAGCATACGGTCACCCGGCGGTATCGCCCGACGGCACTTACCTTTATTTCTGCTCCGACATGCCCGGTGGTTTCGGAGGGAAGGATATCTGGCGCATCAATCTCAAATCCCCTGTCGGCTCATTGGAGAATCTTGGCGAACAGATCAATACCTCCGGTGATGAGATGTTTCCTTATGTACGCACAGACTCCCTACTCTATTTCTCTTCCGACGGTCATCCCGGATTCGGAGGACTCGACCTTTTCCGCGCCAAGCTCAACAGCACCGGTCAGAGATGGAGCGTGGAGAATATGGGAACACCGATGAACAGTCCCGGCGATGATTTCGGCATAACATTCGGAGAGGGAGAATCCGGCTTTTTCAGTTCAAACCGCCGCGATGCCCGTGGATTCGACAGCATCTACAGCTTCGAGCTTCCCGAAATCAAGGTGACGATCTCCGGATATGTCCTCGACAAGGATGAGGAACCGGTGCCAAATGCCGTAATACGAATCGTAGGAGATGACGGCTCCAACCAGAAAGAGGTGGCGCGTGACGACGGCTCTTTCAAGTTCAAGCTTGAACGCGGCGTGAAATATGTGATGAAAGCCGGTGCCAAAGGTTATCTTAACGTAAAACAGGAGTTTGAATCAGGCATGGAAGAGGAGAACACCGACTACGGTGTCGATTTCATCCTCGCCGCCATCAACAAGCCGCAGGTTGTGGAGAATATCTTCTACGATTTTGACAAGGCCACATTGCGACCCGAATCTAAAAGCGCTCTTGACGAGATGGTCAAGATCCTTAATGAGAACCCGAATGTAACGATCGAGATGGGCGCGCACACAGACCGTAAAGGCTCTGATGAATATAATATCAACCTCTCCAACCGCAGGGCAAAGAGCGTTGTGGATTATCTGATAGCCGCGGGCATCGATCCGAAGCGACTGACATGGAAAGGGTATGGCGAATCAACGCCCAAACGTGTGACAAAACGTATCAACCGCGAATTCCCTCAATTTCCGGAAGAGACGGTGCTTGATGAAGCTTTCATAGAAACGCTGTCACCCGAAGACCAGGAGGCAGCAGACCAGATCAATCGCCGGACTGAATTCCAGGTTACATCAATCGATTACGAATATTATTGATCAATTTACGCAAGATATGCAAGAGATATATAATTTCCTCAAAGACCTCAAAAAGAATAACAACCGCGAGTGGTTTCACGCAAACAAAGAGCGTTATCTTGAAGGAAAAAGAATGACAGAGGATTTCGCCCAGCGTCTTATCAATGTAATCGCAAGTATCGAACCTGAGGCGGCAATGCTGACACCGGCAGACTGCACCTACCGAATCTACCGCGACACCCGCTTCTCCCTTGACAAGACACCCTACAAAACCCACATCGGAATATTCATTTGTCCCGGAGGAAACAAGAAGAGCTCACGACCGGGCTACTATATCCATATGGAGCCTGGTAATTCATTCATCGGAGGCGGATGCTGGTGCCCGCCTGCTCCACTTCTCAAAGAGATCAGGCAATCCATCTATGACAATATCGAGGAATATCTTGAGATCATTGAGAACCCAGATTTCAAGCAGCATTACATAAAATTAGGGGACAATCTTCTTAAGACTGCCCCCAAAGGTTTTCCAAAGGACTGGGAATATATTGATCTTCTTAAACCGCGTGATTACACGGTGCTTGCCCCTGTGAAGGATTCACTCATCGCATCTCCAAAAGCATTGGATAACATATTACCTTATCTAAAATCGCTGCATCCTCTCAACGCATTCTTGAATTACATCTTCGAGGAGCATCCTGAGCTTAAAGGGCTATAAAGCCCTTAGATAAAAATTAGATCTTAGAAATTCTTTATCCAGCTGAAGCAATCGCGGCATTTGTCGGTTATCGCCTGCCAGTCGGCAGCAGCGACAACATCCTTAGGGAAGAGTTTTGAACCCATACCCACACAGAATGCACCGGCACCGAACCATGATTTAAGGTTCTCCTCAGCAGGTTCAACGCCACCTGTCACCATCAGCTTGGACCATGGCATCGGAGCCATAAGACCCTTCACGAGCTTCGGTCCGAGAACATCTCCGGGGAAGATCTTGCACACTTCGCAACCGGCTTCCTGCGCCCAGCCTACTTCTGATACGCTTCCGCATCCCGGCACATAAGGCACGCCGCGGCGGTTGCAGACTTTTGCGACCTCCGCATTAAACAGAGGGCCCACCACAAAACAAGCGCCCAGCTGCATATAAAGCGCCGCTGTAGCCGGCTCAACCACGGAACCTACACCTACCGCCATATCCGGGCATTCGACAGCGGCATATTTCACCACCTCCTCAAACACCTCATGAGCGAAATCGCCACGGTTGGTAAACTCAAAGAGGCGTACGCCACCTTCGTAACATGCCTTAACCACAGCCTTTGCCGTGTCGGCATCCTTGTGATAGAAAACAGGCACCATCGGAGCCGCCTCCATCTTTTTCAAAACCTCTAATTTGTCAAATTTAGCCATATCATCAATTATTATCATTAGGGACTTTAGGGACCTTAAAGACCTTAAGGACCCTAAGGACCTAAAAGACCTTAGAGCCACTAAAGCCCTGAATTATCATTTAAAGCGATAAACTGCAAAAGTCTTCGCCGGCACAGTAACCACCGGCTCCGCTGTAGCATCAAGCGCAGACTCTTTCTTCACCGGCTTTACCAGATCAGGATTATCGAGAGTATTCTCTGTCTTATCATCAGCATGGAGTGTCGCCACACTCATGTGGGTGAATTTACCTTTGAGACCTTTGAAATCAAGTTTGATCTCCTGAGCCTCATCGGATGTATTGGCAATCTTCACGATATAATCCTTGGCATCATTGTCGTAGGCTGTAGTGGCGAAGATTCCATCCTGACCGTCAAGACCTGCGGCAGGTTGCTTGTCCATGGTAGTCGGGACAACGCGTGAACCACGGTTATGTCCATACATCTGCTGCACATAATAGCTTGCAGTAGGCATGCTGCGCAGGTTATCAAACCATATCATGTCAGGACGCCACTGCCAGCCATCCACATGCGCGAAGAGAGGTGCATATGTAGCCATCTCCACGACATCCGCATTGCGCTCCAGACCGGTCATGAACGCTGCCTCGCAGAGAGCCGCTCCGAAGTGGTTCTGGTTATGTCCCTTTGTATGGCAGGCATATTCACCGGCAAAAACTTTAGGTGCCTTGCGGTCGTATTTGTCATAACGTGTACCCTGAGAGAGGAACCATTCGTCAGGACGATAGAAATGCTCATCCACAAGATCTACCTTGAGTTTCTTCATCTCCGGCCAGAGATAATCGAATTTATCACCTTCCGAGTCCGGACCGGATGAACCGATAATCTTGATTTCAGGATATTTCGCGCGAATAGCCTTCACAAACGGAGCGAGACGCTCCACATATTCGGGTCCCCACTGCTCATTGCCCACACCTATATATTTCATTCCGAAAGGCTCCGGATGACCCATCTCGGCGCGAAGGGCTCCCCACTTGGAGGATACAGGACCGTTGGCGAACTCAATCAGGTCAAGAGCGTCCTGAATATAAGGGTCAAGCTCATCTACAGGAACATGCGCAGACATATCATGATTCTGATACTGGCAAGAGAGACCGACGTTCAGCACAGGCAGAGGAGCGGCACCGAGCAATTCGCTAAGCACGAAATACTCATAGAAGCCGAGACCGTAGGTCTGATAATAGTCGGGGAAGAAATGATGTGTGAAGGTATATTGCCAGCGGTTCTCATTCAACGGACGGTTTTCAGGAGCACCAACGGTATTCTTCCACTGATAACGGGTTGCGAGATCAGTACCCTCTACGATACATCCTCCAGGGAAACGGAACACCCCCGGCTTAAGATCAGCAAGACGCTTGACAAGATCCGTGCGCAATCCATTGACATTATTACGGGGGAAGAGCGAGATATGCTCGAGATCTACAGTGGTCTCAGGCTTTTTGAGGAAGATACGGAGCTGACCCTTCAGGATTGTCTTGGAAGGGGTGAGTGTGCAATCGTAGCGCTTCCACTCATTGCCAGAGATCTCAATCTTCTTTGACGCATATGTTTGGTTGCCACCGTGGGTTGCCTCGTTGATGAGTTGCACCTCTATCTTGGATGTGCCACCATCGGGAACACGCGCATACACACTGAAATCATAAAGCGAATCCTTCTCAAACGAGACTCCGAAGAAGCCCTCGTTCACCAGAGCGGTGTGTTTGTCGGAATGCCCCGCAGGATTAAGACGCACATAATGAGGATTACGCTCAAACGGGCCATCCTCCTTTACTTCCACCTTACCGGCAGCCTTCCAGCCCTGAAGAGGATAGTCAAACTCGAATGAACGGTTTTTCACTTTCTCGGCATAGAGACCTCCATCGGCACCGAAATTAATATCTTCAAAGAAGAGACCATACATGGTAGAGGGAATCTCAGCTCCCTTTTTCTTTGTATCGATGGTCAGAGTCTTTGGCGCTGCAGCCGAAGCCATGATGCTTCCTGCCGCCAATGCAATCGTGATGAGTTTAAGTTTCATTATATTAGAATATTTTATCGAAAATTTTGTCGGTAGCACCTATCTTAGAGCGGATATAGCCTCCGGCCTTCAGTCCGCGGCTCTCCCTCTCTTCCTTTGAGGAGAATAACATATCGGCAATATTCTCAAATTCCTCCGATGAGCTTATGGGCAAGCCTCCGCCCGATTCAGCCATCTCGGATGCCTCGATGAACTTGGCATTGTTCGGGCCGTATATCACCGGAATATCATAGACCGCAGCTTCGTTGATATTGTGAAGTCCGGCACCGAAGCCACCTCCTACATACGCCACATCGCAATATGCGTAGGCAGATGATAAGAGACCGAAGCAATCGAGAATGAGCACCTGACGGCCATCGAGCTTATCAGGATTCTTCTCTGCCTCGCTCATCAGCACCGCTCCGTTATTGAATCTGCGGCAAAGAGAATCAAGCCTTGCACTGTCAAATTCATGAGGGGCGATTACCAGCTTCACGTCCGGATGAGTGTTAAACCAGTCTGCGTAAACATCCTCATCCTGCGGCCAACTGCTGCCCGCCATCATCACCACCGGGCGTTCCGTTGAATTCCTGTCAGTAAATTTCTCCAGCAACGGAATCGGCTTGCGGGAGGCACGGATATCAGAAACACGGTCAAAGCGGGTGTCGCCACACACATCAACATTCGTTATGCCAATGGCACTTAGCAAAGCGCGGCTTCGCTCATCCTGCACAAAAATGCGTGTATACCATTTGAGCCACAGCGCATACCATGCATGGCTACGCTTAAAGAACGCCTGATCGGGGCGGAACACCGCACTCACCAGATATGTAGGTATCTGACGCCTCCATAACTCATGCAGATAATTGCGCCAGAATTCATATTTCACGAATATGGCTATCTCCGGATTCACTTTATCAATGAAGCGGTGCACACGCCCCGGAGTATCGAAAGGCAGATAGCAAACGCAATCCGCGCCGGCATAATCTTTCCTTACCTCATATCCCGATGGAGAAAAAAAGGTAAGCAATATCTTATATTCCGGACGCTCCCTGCGCAATTTCTCGATGATCGGTCTACCCTGCTCGAACTCTCCGAGAGAAGCGGCATGGATCCAGACATATCTCGCCTCCGGATCGATATATTCATCGAGCCTATGCCAAACATCCTTCTGCCCCTTTGCCAGTAAAGATGCCTTTCGATCTTTCAGCCCCGCCAGCTTCACTCCTGCGCCAAAAAGCGATATGGCTCCGGAATAGACAGGTTTTTCCAGAAGTTGCCTGCAACCTTCGGCAAGGAGTCCCCTTACCTCTTCAGCACGCGGTATTCTCATTTCTCCGGCACAGGAATTGATGCAACTGCCTTGCGGATACGCGCCACAACCTCTGCCTTCGGCATAAGTTCGGTTATATCAAACATATGCGGACCGCGGCATGCGCCTACCACTGCAAGACGGAATGCATTCATCACGTTTCCGAGATGATAACCCTTGGAAGCTATCCAGTCGAGCACTATCTTTTCGGCATTAGCCGAAGTCATATCCTCTATACCTTCGAGCACACCGATAAGCTCCTCCATGATGCGGGGCGTATCGGCGCTCCAGCGTTTTCTAACATCCTTTTCTGCATATGCCTCAGGAGCCATAAAGAAGAAATCAGCCTGATCCCAAAGATCGGGCACCAGATTGGCGCGGCTCTTAACCATACCGAGAGCTTTGGCTATATATTCGGGAGTGAAACCGCTGATTCCCTTCTCTTCAAGGATAGGCATGAAAAGGCGCGCAAGCTCCTCGTCAGGCTTACGCATGAGGTATTCATGATTGAACCAGATACCCTTCTGATAGTCGAATTTAGCACCGGCTTTGGAGCAATGCGAGAATGAGAACTTCTTAATAAGCTCATCCATATCCATCAACTCGGAGTCATCACCGGGATTCCAGCCAAGAAGCGCGAGGAAGTTGACCACCGCCTCGGGAAGATAACCTTTCTCGCGATAACCTGAAGAGATCTCGCCTGATTTCGGATCATGCCACTCGAGGGGGAATACCGGGAAACCGAGTTTATCTCCATCGCGCTTGGAAAGCTTGCCATTGCCGACTGGTTTAAGGAGCAGCGGCAGATGCACAAACTGAGGCATGGTGTCGCTCCAACCGAACGCTTCATACAGAAGCACATGCAGAGGAGCTGAGGGGAGCCATTCCTCACCGCGGATCACATGGCTGACCTCCATAAGATGGTCGTCAACAATATTGGCGAGATGGTATGTAGGGAGATCGTCAGCACTCTTATAAAGCACCTTGTCATCAAGGATTGATGAATTAACCGTCACCTCTCCGCGGATAAGGTCGTTGACCTTCACCTCCATGTCGGGTTCTATTTTAAAACGAACCACATACTGCGCACCGCCATCCACGAGTGCCTTCACCTCCTCGGCGGGCATGGACAGGGAGTTGCGCATGGATCCACGGGTAGAAGCATCGTATTGGAAATTCGGAGTTGCCGCGCGGGCTGCCTCCAGCTCCTCGGGAGTGTCGAAAGCTATGTAAGCCTTGCCGTTGTCAAGTAGGATCTTCACATATTCGCGGTAGATGTCGCGGCGCTCGCTCTGTTTGTAGGGACCGTAAGCGCCACCCTCACGCACACCCTCGTCGATGCCAATGCCCAGCCATGCGAGGGATTCGTTGATATATTCCTCCGCACCTGGCACGAACCGGCGTGAATCAGTATCTTCTATACGGAGAATCATTTCGCCACCATTTGCGCGGGCGAACAGATAGTTATATAATGCTGTACGGACTCCACCGATATGAAGGGGGCCCGTGGGTGAGGGAGCAAAACGAACTCTTACCTTACGTTCCATAATATTTTAGTTCTTATAAGATAACTATAAAAGAGAGCAGTTGATACGCAACAGTGCGTATCAACTGCAAAATTAATCTATTTCAGTTACTTCTCCAAATTGAATTTGGAGCCGTTCCATGTGTAATGCAACTTCGGACGAAGATATTGCTTTATGCGTGCGTAATCATCAGCACTCATGAACTGACCGACGGTAAGCTGCGCACTCATTCCTGAGCCACCCGCTTCCGGTTCGTAAAGCACCGTCGGGAATGGCACAAGCCGTGCCACCAACTCTTTCACCGCCTTGTCGGGATAATCAAAGAAATCATCGAGAGTGGCGAGCTTCATGAATTTCTTACGGTCAATCTCCTGATATGATGAATCATAAAAGCGAAGATCCGTGTCATATGCCTGATCCTTGTCTCCGATTGTATATGCGGTGAGTATCACATCTCCTTTTTTACCGGGGAGCACCTTCACGCCTAATGTTGTGACAGGGGTAAGCACCACCTTGAGATAATCGGGAGTGACTGTATCGAGATATGACAACCCCTCCATTGCATTGGGAATTTTCGCAATGCTGTCAGCGGCATAGTAATCAAGCATATCAAGCCTGCGCGACCGATCAACAAGATCGAGCACCGAGATAGGCAGGTCGGCAAACACGCGTGACGCGGTAAGTGTGTCGGCCACCTCCCCCTTCCGTGCTCCGTAGAGGATCTGCGGCAGAAGCGATATCGCTATCATCAGAACAAAACAGATTCTCTTCATAATTCCCGATTATTTCATGAAAATATCATAATTCCCGTTATATTTGGGCTTTGATGATTTCTCTTTCTTCTCCTTTTTTTCTTTTTTATCTTTTTTCCCTTTATTCAGCTTCGAAGATGCAAAATCGAGTGCGAAATCATCCAGATCTCCATATTTCTTGCTCTTCTTTGGCTTAGATTCTTTCTTATCCCTATCCTCTTTACGCTTTTTATCCTTGAAAGGTTTACGGGAGCCACGATCTTCAGCGTAACGGGAAGATTTTTTTCCTTTGGAACCTTTTCGGCTTTCCGAGGAGTAATCCTTATCGCTTGCGATCTCCGCGTGGATCTTATCACCGAAGAATTCGGCATGTTTCAAGGCATCAAGCACACGATGCGCATCCTCCTTGCGGACATCGAAAAGGGTATAGGCGGGAAGAAGATCGATACGTCCTATCACAGGCTTGGCTCCGTTGACATTCCTGTTGACCAGCTCCATCAGGTTCCCCGGGAAGAATCCGTTTGATTTCCCGACATTCACCATCAGACGTTCATATCCGGGCTCTGCCTCACGACGGTCTTTATTTTTCTTCTCGCGGGGTTCAGATTCCTTACGCCCCTTTTTGCCTTTGTCTGATTCGTTAAGGTCGATATCCGGCATATTCTGATAATATGCGAGGAGGCGGTTGAATTCAAGAGATAGAACTCTCTTAAGCAGGTCTTCCTGCGACAGCCATTCGAGCTTCTTTCTCACGCCCTGGATATATTTGCCGATCTCGCTTTCGTTTACCTCAACCCGCTCAAGACGGTCAGCAAGATTATAAAGCTGCTTCTCTATGATATGCTCGGGAGTCGGGACCTTGCGGTATTCAAACTCCTTGCCTATCTTATTCTCGATCAGTTTGATCTTATGCTTCTCACGGGAGTGGATTATGGCAATGGATACCCCTGTCTTGTTGGCGCGTCCGGTTCGTCCGCTGCGGTGGGTATATACAGCCACATCATCCGGCAATCCAAAATTTATCACATGTGTCAGATCATCCACGTCAAGACCGCGGGCGGCGACATCCGTGGCTATCAGCAGCTGAGTCACATGATCGCGGAATTTTTTCATAGCCAGGTCTCGTTGAGCCTGCGAAAGATCGCCATGCAGACAGTCAGCGTTATATCCATCGGCTATCAATTTATCGGCAATCTCCTGCGTCTCTTTTTTTGTGCGGCAGAATACGATACCGTAAATATTCGGGCTATTGTCGACAACGCGTTTAAGCGCGAGATATTTATCGTGAGCCTTGACCATGTAATAGATATGGCGGACATTCTTGGCACCCTCATTGCGGTTACCTGCCACGAACTCCACAGGATCGCGCATGTATTTGCGTGCTATCTGAGCAATCTCCTTCGGCATAGTGGCGGAGAACATCAGCATCTTGCGGTCATCGGGCACATGTGAGAGTATCTCGTCGATATCATCAAGGAAGCCCATGTTGAGCATTTCATCGGCTTCGTCCAGAATGACTGTGTGCACATTCTCAAGCTTCACCACCCCCCTCTTTATAAGGTCGATGAGACGTCCGGGGGTAGCCACAATCACCTGCACGCCATTGCGCAGCGAACGGATCTGGCTCTCAATGCTCGAACCTCCATATACGGGTATTATCTTGATTGCATCCTCATATTTCGAAAAATCCGCCAGATCGCCGGCGATCTGCAGACAAAGCTCACGTGTCGGAGCAATGATGAGAGCCTGAGGCACTCTCTCGGAAATGGCAATACGCTGAAGCACCGGCAAACCGAAAGCCGCGGTCTTGCCAGTACCGGTCTGCGCCAGACCGACAACATCACCCTCTTTCTCCAGAAGGTGTGGAATCACCATCTCCTGGATGGGCATTGGATGAACAAAACCCATCTCCTCTATTCCACGGAGAAACTTCTCGGCAACGCCAAGTTCCGCGAATGTTTTCAACTCAGGAGTCTCCTCCGTAACTATCTCTTCAGCTTCAGGAAGCATCACGCTTTCAGGCAATATTCCCTCAAGCTCATTTTGGTCTATATTATCATTCATAATTTCTATCTGCAAATTTACGATTTATTTCTTATATTTGCAGTTAAATACTAATTTAAATACAAATAAGTTTGATTTTCTTATTATTAAACATACATCTATGAAACTAAGTTTTCTACTTCCTCTTGCAGGAATGGTAATCGCCGCCGGAAATTTCAACGCCGAGGCTTGCACCAACCTGATTGCCGCTAAAGGCGCCACAACCGATGGGTCGGTAATGGTGACATACGCCGCCGATTCCCATAATCTTTACGGTATGCTGACGCATACTCCTGCCGCCCGCCATCAGAAGGGTGCGATGCGGAAAGTGGTGGAATGGGACACCGGCAAGCCTCTCGGTGAGATCCCCCAGCCCGCCGAGACTTATAATGTGGTCGGTAACATGAATGAGCATCAGCTCGCAATCGGAGAGTCGACATGGGGAGGACACAAGGAACTTGTGGACACCACAGGAAATTCCATTATTGATTACGGATCGCTTATACAGATAGCTCTTGAACGCTGCAAGACAGCTCGTGAGGCTGTTGATTTCATGGGTGATATCGTGAATAAATATGGCTACGCGTCAAGTGGAGAATCCTTCTCTATCGCCGATAAAAATGAAGTGTGGGTGATGGAGATGATAGGCAAAGGAGCTGAGAAGGGAGCTGTCTGGATAGCTGTGCGCATTCCGGATAATGCCATCTCCGGCCACGCCAATGAGCCCCGCATACGCAAGGTCAATATGAAAGACAAAGAGAATGTAAAATATTCCAAGGATGTGATCTCATTTGCGCGCAAACGCGGATATTTCAATGGCAAAGATGAGGATTTCTCTTTTGCCGACGCATATGAGAACCACACTGCCGACACCCGCCGCGGTTGCGATGCCAGGGTATGGAGCTATTTCCGCCGCTTCGCTCCGGAAACCGACAAATATTACGCATGGTGTGCAGGGGAGAGCGATGAGCCAATGCCTCTTTATGTAATTCCGGAGAAGAAAGTGAGCCTTAAGGATATGGAATGGAGCATGCGTGACCATTACGAGGGCACTCCCTTTGAGATGACTTCCGACATAGGCGCCGGCCCGAATCATGTGCCTTACCGCTGGCGTCCGATGGATTATGAGGTTGACGGCAAGACATATTGCATGGAGCGTGCCATCGCCACACAACAGACCGGATGGAGTTTCGTGAGCCAGAGCCGCGATTGGCTACCGGATGCAGTTGGCGGCATACTCTGGTTCGGCACCGATGACACCAACACCTCCGTATACATGCCTTTCTACTGCGGCATGACAGAAATCCCCAAGGAGCTGGAGCACGGTGACATCAACACATTCTCCATGGATTCAAACTTCTGGATGACCAACTGGGTAGCGAATCAGGCATACAACCGCTATGACCTCATGATTCCGGATATAAGGAAAGTGCAGAACCGCCTTGAAGATAAATTCCGCGACTCCCGCGAAGCCAAAGACAAAGAGCTGACAGCAATAGTGAAAAATGGAGACATGGATGCATACCGCAAGGCAGTGAATACAGAAGGCGCAGCCGTTGCAAAAGAAGCCACCGATGACTACCGCAACCTCGCGCAATATCTGCTGGTGAAATTCATGGACGGCAACATGAAGAAGACTGACGAGCAAGGCAATTTCATCAAAAGCGAATATGGACTCCCCGTCTATCCCTCCTTCCCCGGCTATGACAAAAAATATTACGAAAATATCGTTAAAGAGACCGGCGACCACTTCCTGATAAAATAATCGCCTCAAAAAGCGCGATATACTCGGCCTCTCTCCTCTTCTCCTCTCTCCTCTTTTTTCATTTTTCTCTCTTCGCAATTTCAATTTCATCCCGAATTCTATTGCCGCACTCCCTCCCTGCGGTCGGGACACCCGACAGCTTCGCCGGTACCTCCGCTTTCAGCCGGAGAGAAGCCGAATCCACTTTGCTTTTAGCCGGAAGGCTCCAAAATCTATTTGCTTTCAGCCGAAGGTTGTCGGGTGTCCCGACCGAAGGGAGGGAGTGCAGATGCAGGGAGGGAGAGCGAAATTGAATAATGCCAGCGTAAATTTTCCCTATAATAAATATTTAAATCCCGAAGATTATGGCCATCAATAGAAAATTAGCTGCATCAGATCCTGATGGCAATCCTTATGATTATTGGAGAGCCAAGAATCCCAATTATTGGAGAAGGGCGGAATGGCATGATTATTCTTCCCGAAGCATATACATGATCACGATAGTCAAATCTTTCGGGATGCCGAATTTCTCAAGGATTATTGCTCCTGATGGAAATCCGGATAAGGCATATACAGACCTCTCCACGATAGGATGCCTTATAAATACGGAAATACATAATCTCGGGCTGAAATCCAAGGCGGTAGATATTACAGCATACGTAATAATGCCGGATCATGTGCATGCGATTATATTCGTGAAGGAAGCCGGAGTGACGAAACTTTCGAATATCATCTCGACCCTCAAGGGCGCATGCTCCTCCGCCTGGCAGCGGCACTCTGGCAATGACGAGTTGGAGCCGGTGTTTCTAAGTGGTTATCATGACCGCATCCTACGGAAAGAAGGGCAATATGCCGTGATGAAGAAATATGTCAGAGACAATCCGCGAAGGCTGTATATAAAAAGACATCACAGGGAATATTTCTCAAAAATAAATAAAATAGAAATCGGAGGAAAATGCTATTCCGCATATGGAAATTATTTTCTCCTCAATTCTCCATTTAAAGAGGCTGTGAAAATCAGCCGCAAATATTCCGAGGAGACCAAGGCAAAGCTTCAGGCAACATGGCTTGACAATGCCTCCCGGGGAGGCGTGTTGGTTTCTCCATTTATTCATCCGGAAGAGAAAGCGGCATTAAAGGCAGGAGCTGATGCGGGAGGGTTGATTATCAGGATAGTGGAGAAGGGATTCCCTGAGCGATATAAACCTTCAGGCATATATTTTGATCTCTGCTCCCAAGGCAGGCTCCTGGAGATTGCAATAGATGATTATTACACCGGCAAGACACAGAACCTCCGCGAGAAAGCTCTGCGCATGAATGCCCTCGCCGCCTCCATCGCTTCGGAGATTTGACAGCCTCACCTTGCCTTCCACACATCCGAAATCTATTGCTGATTCGAAATCCATTCCGATTCGATATCTATCGCCGATTCGCAATCTATCGCCGATTCGCACTCCCTCCCTGCGGTCGGGACACCCGACAGCTTCGCCTGCCTTCTCCGCCTTTTGCCGGAGAGCGGGGATTCGCCTGCCTCTCCGACTTTTGCTGGAGAGCGAGAATTCACCTGCCATATTTTCTTATAGGCGAGGGCTCATAATGCTTCGCTGATCTTCCTGCAATAGCCGGAGGTTGTCGGGTGTCCTGACCGCAGGGAGGGAGTGCGAATGAGCAAACTCCGAAAAAATCCGGGAAGCAGCATCAATGCCGCTTCCCGGATTTTTTGAGCTATTTTCTTAATCTATATAATTCTATCAATTGATTTCTATTTCTATCAATCCAATTGATTTCTAATATATTTATTTCAATAGATATCTCCCGGAAGATATTATTTCAGGAGATCTTTCACTTTGTCGGCGCCTTTCTGAGCGGCATCAGATACTTTCTCTTTTCCTTTCTCGACAGCTTCGGTAGTCTTCTGCTTTGTGGCATCAACTACGGCCGCGCCTTTCTCTTTCGCTGCATTCACAGCTGCCGCGCCTTTACTCTTTACGCTATCGGTGAGCTCCTTGCCTTTATCTGCAGCAACACCGGCAACACTATCCACTGCCTCCTTGGCATCAGCAACCTCTTCTTTTGCTTTATTTTTCAATTCCTCGAAGTATGTGCTCATCGCGGGATCTTTCTGCTCTACGACAGGAACAATCTTATTCAGATATGCTTCCGCCTCTGCGCCTTTGCCTTCTGCCTCGAGTTTCTGGGCATAGGTCTGAGCCTCTACAAGATATATCTTCAGGCTATCAGGATCCGTGCAATTCTCGATCTTTGCTTTCAAAGCCTCTCCTTCATCAGCTGCCTCTCTTGTGGCTTTTGAGCCGCAGGATGTAAGGGAACCGATTGCCATGGCAGCAACTGCCAATGTTACAAATAATTTTTTCATAATTTTATTCTTTTCAGTTTATACTTTCAAACATATAACAATCCGGTTTAACATCTGTTCACTTTTAGAACCTGTTAAATTTATTTTCGGAATAAATTCAAACAGATTCTTAGGCTTTATGCGGGTTATTTGGCTGTATAGAGGAAACGCTTGATGGAGCGTTTCGGTGTCTTCTCAAATTCATTCGGCATGAGAACAATCTTTGATATCCGCTCATAAGGAGCCACGAGTTTGTTAAGTTCGTCGCGCATCTTATCAAGCGATGACTCCATATCGGGCACAGACATCTCGAAGCGATCGAGAGCCTCGTAATCAGGATATACCAGAGCCACCAACTTCCCATCCTGCTCCACTACCAGGCTTTCTGAAACAAAAGGCATATTATTCAACTTTGCCTCTATTTCCTCCGGATAGATGTTCTGACCGGAAGCCGACAGGATCATCGTCTTGGAACGACCACGCAGGAAGAGAGTGCCATCAGCGGAGCGTGTGCCCATGTCGCCCGTCTTCAGCCAGCCATCTTCAAACACCTGCTTCGTAGCTTCGGGATTCTTATAATACCCTTTCATCACGTTTGTGCCCCGGACACATATCTCTCCGGGAATTCTTTCCGGATCTTCCGACAATATTTTCGATTCCATACATGGCAGCGTCTTGCCAGAACTTCCGGGAATAAACTCACGCCAGGGAGTGTAAGAAATGAGAGGTCCGCATTCGGTCATGCCATATCCCACCGTAAATGGGAATTTTATCTTATTCCACCTCATGATTCAATGGAGCCCCACCTACAATTACTTCCTCAAACTCGCCTCCAAAGGCATCCACAAGCTTCTTACGAATCTTTGAATAGATAAGATTATCGAGCAGAGGGACAGCCAACGTCCATCTTATACTTCCTTTGGAAATCATCGGAAGAATCTGATTCTTATAAATTTTCTCAAGAATCAGAGGTACACATATCACAAGATTCGGCTTCACTTCTGACAAAGCCTTCAGCAAAATGCGTGGTGAAGGGGTCTTGCAGAGGAGTGTGACATGTGATCCAACAGCAAGAGGGGTCAGCATATCGAAAGCGCATCCGTAGGCATGAGCCAACGGCAGAAACGCCAGAGCTCGTGAACTTCTGAAATGCAGCTGTGTGTCGCGCCCGAAGCACACATTACCGGCGAGATTCTCTCCAGTGAGCATCACACCTTTCGAGAATCCGGTGGTTCCAGAGGTGTAATTTATCTCCACGACCTCCGAATTCGAACGGTCGGCATATCTTATATCCTCCGAGCGATACCCTCCGGGATATTCCTTTCGAAAACGGCGACGGAGCAAACGCAAATTCCTCGTCATCTCCTCGCCTCTTTTCTCATGGAGTATGGACCAATCCTCAAGAGCGAGCACACCCTTGACCTTGAACAGTTTTTCGGGCTCCATATATTCCCATATATGACCGGAGACAAACAGCATATCCGCACCGGAATGATTAACGATATGCGTGATATCCACCGGATTAAATTCAGACAGAATGGGCACTATCACCGCACCATATGTGATTGTAGCCATATACACAAGCACCCATTCCGGAGAATCTTTTCCACAGAGGGCAATTTTAGCTCCCTGCTTCACTCCGATTGTCTTATAGAAAAGATGAATCATCGCCATGGACGTAGCCATATCGCCATATGTCATGGTTTTACCCGTGACATAATTTGACAGAGCAGGAAGGTCCCAATTCTCTATGAAACTCTTCTCATATATCTTGATAAAATTATCAACAGTCATATTTTTTAATATATTAGTAGTCCGGAGCCCGAAGCCGGTATTATGAATTATGAATTCCCTATCATCCCTCGAGAGCGATACGATAAATCTCCTTGCAATCATCCATCGACAGGGGGACGTATGCTCCAAGGGTATCACCCATGTTCCGTTGCAAAGACCTAACCATCATATCTATATCCGGCTCTTTACCGACAAGCTCGCGAAGGTTTGTGGTCAGACCGAGATCATGATAGAAATTCTTAAGTTCGCTGATGCCCTCATCTATTATCTCCTCTGTGTCTTTACCTGACGGATTCACAGACATCACATTGATAGCGAAACGCCACAGCTTATCGGGATTCCGATGGGCACAGAATGTCATCCAGGCTGGAATCATTACCGCCAGACCGGCTCCATGCGCCACATCATAAAACGCGGAAATCTCATGTTCAAGTCGATGCGAAGACCAATCCTCCACTTTCCCAACACCACAGAGACCGTTATGGGCAAGCGTTCCCGCCCACATCACATCCGCACGAGCGGCATAATTATCACCGTCGAGCTTCAGCGACAATGCCTGATCCATGACATCACGCATTATAGCCTCAGAATATGCATCGACAAGCTGGGTATCAGGGGTATTTGAGAAATAGCGTTCAAATATATGCGCCATCATATCCACTATGCCGCAGGCAGTCTGGAACCAAGGCAATGAATATGTCAACTCCGGATTCATTATAGCGAAACGGGGACGCAGAAAAGCCGGATACCTGACGGAAATCTTCTGATGAGTCTTTTCATTTGTTATCACTGAATTGCCACTACCCTCGCTTCCGGCAGCCGGTATGGTGAGCACCACGCCTACTGGCAATGCAGCCTGCGGACGGGATTTACCTTCATAAAAATTCCAAAAATCCTCGGTAGTCACAGCTCCGAGAGCAATTCCCTTAGCGGCATCTATCGGAGAACCGCCGCCAACGGCGAGAAGGAAATTCACACCCTCCTCCACTGCCTTTGCAATTCCGGCATAGACACTCGAAGCAGTAGGATTAGGAGCGATTCCACCGAATTCGCAAAACTCAATTCCAGCCTCACGCAATGAATCCTCAATTTCAGGAAGCAGACCGGTCTCCCGTATGCGCTCGCTGCCGTAAACAATCATCACCTTCGCAGCGCCGTATCTTTTGAGAGCATAGCCTGTTTTTTTCTGTGTATCGCGTCCGAATATAAACTCCGTGGGGGAGCAGAATGTAAAATTTTCCATATTGATTTCTTTAGTAATTTCCATTTATTATCAGAGGCCAACTTCTTGCAAACCTCGCATAATGCAAATGTATATAATATTTAACAAAAAAAGAAGCATCCTTTCCGATGCTTCTTGATTTTTTCTCCGATAGAGACTCTTATGCTGCATTTTATATGCTCATCAAGCCTCGAATTTTGATGCGATAGCCTCGCAAAGCTCCTTCATGCGCGCAGGATCCGGATCAGAAATTTTATTCTTGAAATCCATATCACCCTCTTTCTGAAGAGGCACGAGATGAATATGAGCATGAGGCACCTCAAGACCAAGCACTGTAACCCCGACCTTGCGGCATGGTATTGCCTCCTTTATAGCCTTAGCAACTTTTTTTGAAAAGACCATCATCTCCGCGAGATCTTCATCCTCTATATCAAAGATATAATCAGTCTCTTTCTTGGGGACAACAAGAGTATGACCCCAGTTTACAGGATTGATGTCAAGGAACGCATAGAATTTATCATTCTCCGCTACCTTATAGCTTGGAATCTCCCCTGCTATGATTCTTGAGAATATTGTCATTGCCTCAAATTTTATATCATACCTCTTTTATATCATACCTCGATTTTGATGATCTCGAAATCGATCACACCGACCGGAGCATTCACCTGCACGTGATCACCAACACGATGACCTAAAAGCGCCTGAGCAATGGGGGTGTTGGAAGCTATCTTGAATTCGCGCAGATTCGCCTCGCTCTCAGTCACGATCGTATAGCACATGGTCATACCCTTGTCATTACGGATAGTAACCTTGTTAAGGATCTGCACCTCCTCTGTGTTGAGTTTGCTGTCGTCGATGATTCTTGCACTTGCGATAAGCTCCTTGAGCTTTGAAATCTTCATCTCAAGCATTCCCTGCGCCTCTTTGGCTGCATCGTATTCGGCATTCTCGGACAGGTCGCCTTTATCGCGCGCTTCCGCTATAGCCTGTTTGATGGCAGGACGCTGCGCCTCAAGGGCGGAAAGTTCCTCCATCTTTTTGTTGTACCCTTCCTGGGTAAGATATGTTGCCATAATTATATTTTGTTAAATTTTAAACTCTAAATCAAATCCCTGTGGCATAAAGAAAAACCACTAAGAAACTGTTTAAATTTATTACGAAAATTATGTTATATCCTTTCTTTCAGGAATTTTGAGTGTCTTTACGGCTGTTTCAGCCAAGTGTTATCGGTCAAAACCGAAAGGTTTCTCCCTCTTCCACTTGCTGAAACATCTCGGAAATACATCTCAAAATTCTCTGAAAATAAATTTAAACAGTTTCTAAGGGATGAAATAAAAAAATAAAGAATCCTTTTTCTCGATTCGGCATCGTCTCCACTGAGACAACCCGGAAAAAAAAGACCCTTTCTGACGGCATGCCGTCGTTCCTATTTCGGGTGCAAAGTTAACTCTTTTCTTTTGATATAACAAATATCGCCCCTTTTTTATCATAAATATTTTATGATTTTCTAATTTTTATTAACTTTGAGGGCGAATCCAATATAACATAGAATATATGAGCGTAAACGAAACACAAGACGAAATAATTGAAGAATTCGAAGGCCTCACCGACTGGATGGACCGATATGCATATATCATAGAGCTTGGCAACACGCTTCCGGAATTCCCCGAAAACTTGAAAACTCCTGAAAATCTCATAGAAGGATGTCAGAGCCGGGTATGGATCTCCGCTGAACGCGAGGAAAATGGCAAGATCAGATTTGAGGCAGATTCCGACGCACTGATTGTGAAAGGTATTGTCGCGCTTCTGATGAGAGTGCTCAATAACCGCACTCCTGACGAGATTCTTGACGCCGACCTCTATTTCATTGACAAGATCGGGCTGAAAGACCATCTGTCACCCACGCGTTCAAACGGACTTGTAGCTATGGTGAAGCAGATTCATAATTACGCCAAGGCATACCGTCTTCTCGATGCAAATAACAACTAAAAATTAATTATATGTTTAAAAACCAACCCAAGGGCCTGATCCCCGCCGCTCTTTCAAATATGGGCGAACGGTTTGGCTACTACATCATGAACGCCGTGCTCGTGCTGTTCCTTTGCTCGAAGTTCGGTCTGAAAGAGGAGACAAGCGCCATTGTCTACTCATGTTTCTATGCAGGAATCTACATCCTGAGCCTTGTCGGAGGTCTTATAGCCGACCGTACACAAAACTACAAGGGAACGATCATCTCCGGTCTTATGGTGATGACTGCCGGATATGTAGTGCTGGCAGTGCCAATCCTTGCCACTCCCGAGAACACTACATGGCTGCTGACCCTCACATGCGCCGCGCTTTTCCTCATTGCCTTCGGAAACGGACTTTTCAAAGGTAATCTCCAGGCTATTGTTGGTCAGCTTTACGATAATCCCCGCTACGCATCACAGCGTGACGCCGGTTTCCAGATTTTCTATGTATTCATCAACATCGGCGGTGTCGCAGCCCCGTTCATTGCCCCGATGCTCCGCTCATGGTGGTTAGGTGTGCATAACCTTGCATACAACGCATCGCTTCCGGCACTCTGCCATGAATATCTTAGCGTTACCGACAACATGAACCAGCAGAATGCCGACAACCTCTACGCCCTCATATCCGATATGGGAGGCAACATACAGGATGTATCAGCTTTCTGCACACAGTATCTTGATGTGTTCAACACAGGTATCCACTACAGCTTCATCGCCTCAGTGGCAGCTATGCTCATCTCGCTTGTGATCTTCCTGCTCACAAAGAACGGTCTCCCCTCTCCCGCCAAGAAAGGCAAGACAGAGACAGTCAAATACACCCCCGAAGAGAAGGCGCAGATGGCAAAAGAGATCAAACAGCGCATGTACGCTCTCTTCGCTGTTCTCGGCATCGCAATCTTCTTCTGGTTCTCATTCCATCAGAACGGGACATCACTTTCCCTCTTCGCCCGCGACTTCGTGAAGACAGACTCCGTGCAACCGGAGATCTGGCAGGCTTTGAACCCCTTCTATGTGATCATCCTCACCCCGGTGGTAATGTGGATATTCTCACGTCTCTCCAAACGCGGTAAAGAGATCTCCACTCCTAAGAAAATCGCCATCGGCATGGGACTTGCGGGTATCGCTTACCTCTTCCTTGTTATTTTCTCCGCTGTTAAAGGTTATCCTTCGGCAAATGAATTCAAGGAGCTTGCACCCGCAGTGGCGGAAGGTCTGAAGACCGGTCCGTGGGTATTGTTCGTGCTTTACTTCTTCCTGACAGTCGCAGAACTTTTCATATCTCCGCTCGGACTCTCGTTTGTATCAAAAGTAGCGCCCAAGCATCTTCAGGGTCTTTGCCAGGGTCTCTGGCTCGGAGCCACAGCAGTCGGCAATCTTCTGCTCTGGATCGGCCCGCTCATCTACAACGCCTGCCCGATATGGGTGGCATGGACAGTATTCCTGTCAGTATGCGTTGTCTCCATGGGCGTGATGTTCGCTATGGTCAACTGGCTTGAAAGAGTGACAAAATAATCCGTAACTCCACATTTTTGATAAAAATATTAAACCGGACCGTCTTGAAGGCGGTTCGGTTTAATATTTTTTAAGATTTTGCAAGGTTATTCCAAAAACTATGAATAAATTTGCACCGTCATTTGTTAAAAATTGTAATGACTACAACGAAGCATTTATTTGCAGTTATCTTAGGCATATCCGCAGGTCTTTTCTTCATCGCGACCGGATGCCGTAAATCAACCTCCGCGACAACTGTTGCCGCGGATTCCACATCATTATATTCCGAGGAATATCATGCCGACAATGACATCGCCATGACCTTGAGAAGCATCACCGACGCCCTTCGTGTCGGAGAACCGCTCGACACGCTTGATTACAATTTCGAGGGAGTGCTCACAGACGGCGAGGGACACCCGCTTTATACCGACATCCAAGGCTCGCCGGGAACGTGGGAAGTCGACGTTATCTCCCCCACCACAGCCGTGATACGAAATATATATCTTGGCGATCTGCTTCCCGATGATCTTGAAAGCTACATAGCGGGAAGCCTGAACCTCACAAGCGACAACATCATCGAATCAACAGAATTCGATGACGACGATGAGGCGCAACTTGTTATCTATGATTTTGGAGGAGGATACCTGCGCATCGAGACCCGCGCCGCTGTCGCTCCCAACGGACTCGAAGGTCCGCTGATGAGCATCGTGGCGATACGCAATGATGACCCCTCGAAGAAGAATTAATTCTTAAGCGACCTGAATACAAACCAGCGCGTAGGCTCAAACCGCGGCAATGCCATCAACTGCACATCCGCCTTGCGGTCAAGTATTGTCTCAGCGGCATTCCCCACAACCTTACCGGCACTTTCCAGCGCTTCCCTTACAGTTTTCAGCGCTTTTGACGGAGTATTGTTATCCTGCGAAAGATGACACAGAAATATATATTTCAGTTCCGGATTTATTATATCCTTTAGGAATGCACCAGTGGCGACATTATCCATATGTCCGTTCTCAGTCTGTATCCTTGCCTTCAGATATTCCGGATATTTACCGAACCTAAGCATGTCAAGGTCATAATTGGCCTCAATCACAAGATAATTTGCCCTGCTCATATAATGCCTGGCTCTATCGGTCACGGCTCCGAGGTCTGTGGCGAGCACAAACCTGCGGTCGTCAAACTCAATCGAAAAACCCATATTATCAGTGCCGTCATGAGGAACCTCAAAAGCGGTTATCTCAAAATCGGCAATCTTGAACGGAATCTCCTTAAAAATGGGATGATGGTAATCTTTGATGCGCTTTGATATGCTGTGGCGGCGCAGAATGCCTCCGAGCACACGGTTAGTGCAGAAGAGCCGGATATGCTTGTGGTTTCTGACAATATTATACGCATAGCGGACATGATCGGAATGGTCGTGGGTAAGCAGAAGCGCCTTAACAGAACCCATGGATATTCCGTTGGAAGCAAGCATGCTCTCCACATCCTGTGTCTTCACTCCGGCATCTACCAACACTCCACCCCGTTTTGTACCCACATAACAGCAGTTGCCACTCGAGCCGGAGCCAAGCGACATATAATAAAGATTATTTTCCGAACGATGATCGGAGGCAATATCCTCATTGGTTATATCAAGGTCAGTATAACCGCATTGCCCTTTGACACTGCGCCCTGCATCCGCGGCATCCGGCTGCCACTCTTCGAAAGGTAGCTGAGGATGGTTATAGAAGCGTATCTTCTTAGCGCACATTACGCCTGCCTCCTTTCTTCTCCTGACCCTGTGCCACCCCCCGGTAAATAAGGAATATCGCCGGACGCTTGTCATAATTCTCCTTGCACCCCTTCCATTTCGAGGCGGGGAGAGTAATTACTGACTCCCTTTCCGGATCCGTAATATCGCAAGCCACGCAGAGACGCGTATCTGGGCGTAGATTCTCACTCAGAAAACGCACCATGCTGTTGTTACGGTATGGAGTCTCGATGAATATCTCTGTCCTGTTTTTTGTCTGGGACTCATTTTCAAGTTCTCTTACAGCCCGAGCCCTTTCCTTCTCGTCAATAGGCAGATAACCGTTGAAAGCGAAACCCTGCCCATTAAATCCGGAAGCCATCAGAGACATAAGTATGCTTGACGGTCCCACCAAAGGCACCACCCTCATTCCTTCCCGCTGTGCGATCTCAACGGCAAGCGCGCCGGGATCCGCAACAGCAGGACATCCCGCCTCGCTCATCACGCCGACCGATTCTCCATGACGGAGCGGGTCAAGCCAGGAGCTGACCTCCGTAAGATCAGTATGGCCGTTAAGTTCATGAAAAGTTATTGAATCTATATCGAACGATTTATCCCAGCGTTTGAGGAAACGGCGGGCAGTGCGGACATTCTCCACTATGAGATACCGCAGACTTTTAACCACCGGCAGATTGCCTGATGGCAGAACGCTCTCCAGCGGGGCATCACTGATATTTACAGGTATAAGATATAGGGCTGCTTCATCTTTCATATTGCAAAATTAAGCATACCGCACGTAATTATAAAATCCATACGCATATTATTTCCTCTTTTTTTGTTAATTTTGATAAATATTTATTCCAATATCCCTACCATGACACTACCGCAAGGTTTCATAGATATGATCTCTCCTCTTCTCGGAGCTGATGCCCCTGCATTTCTTGAAGCAATGCAGCAAACGCCTTCTGTATCCATCAAGCTTAACCGCCGCAAGACCACAGACGTGGCAGCGACAGGATATGACGGCACCGAGGCTGTAAGATGGTGCCGCAGCGGATATTACCTCCCGCAGCGCCCTTTGTTCACCTATAACCCGCTTCTGCATGCCGGAGTCTTCTACGTGCAGGATGCCTCATCCATGATATATGAAACAATAGCGGAAAGGATAGTGCCCATGGCTCTTGACACGGGATCTCCTCTGCGCGTTCTCGATCTATGCGCCGCACCCGGAGGGAAAACCACATCCCTCATCAACGCCCTTCCCGACGGGAGCATGGTGGTTGCAAATGAATTCATCGGCAACAGGGCAAGCATTCTTAAAGAGAATCTTCTCAAATGGGGCTACCCTGACATCATGATCACAAACTCCCCCACATCTCGTTTTACTGACATGGGAGAAATATTCGATATAGTCGCCGTCGATGCCCCTTGCTCCGGAGAAGGGATGATGCGCAAGGATGAGACTGCCGTTACCCAATGGAATGAAGGTCTGCAACGTCAATGCGCATCCCTGCAACGCGAGATTCTTACAGACGCTTTCAAGGCATTGAAACCGGGAGGATTCCTGATTTATTCCACCTGCACCTTCAACAGGCTCGAGAACGAGGAGAATGTCAACTTTCTTGTGGAGGATTTAGGGATGGTGACCGTAGACATGGAATTTCCTCAGGAATGGGGAATCGGCAAAGGCATTGAAACTCCATACCCTTGCATGAGATTCATGCCCCACATCACACGAGGAGAGGGGCTCTTCGCGGCAGTTCTCCGTAAAGAGGGGGATTATCCCAAGGCCACACGATTGAAAGATGACGCTTTCAGGAAGCTCATAAAATCCAAGGCAAAAGTGATATGCGATGGTATTCCCGCAAGCATTCTGAAAGGCAGGGAGATGGTTCCCACAAGCGAATCTGTTCTTTCAACAGATTTCAGAAGAGGTTCATTACCTGAAGCGGAAGTTGATGAGACAACGGCCCTAAGCTATCTGCGCCACGAAGCATTGCATCTTGACTCCGACATTCCACGTGGGTTTGTTGTTATAACCTATAAAGGATATCCGTTAGGACTGGTCAAAAATATCGGAAACAGAGCCAACAACCTGTTCCCTTCTGTCTGGAGAATAAGAAATTAGAATTACAATGAGCGTTACAAAACATAAGACATTTCCGGTGACGGGGATGATGTGCGCGGTATGCGCAGGGACGGTTGAGAAAACAATCGGAAAATGCGATGGCGTGGTTTCCGCATCCGTGAATTTCGCATCGTCTTCTGTTACTATAGACTGGCACCCGGCTGTAATATCAGCCGGAGAGATCGCCACAGCTGTGCGCGAAGCCGGCTACGACATGATTGTTTCCGACACCGAGGCGGAGGCTGTGGAGGAGAAAGAACGTCAGGAGGAGAAGGAATACAGGAGCATGAAGATAAAGACGATAGTGGCATGGGCGATAACTGTGCCGATGTCTGTGCTCTGCATGACGCATGTGCATTTTCCGGGGGAAGCATGGATATATATGATTCTGACACTTTGTGTGATGATATATTGTGGCGGCAGTTTCTACACCCGTGGTTTACGCGCTTTCATGGCGAAAGCTCCCAATATGGATACGCTTGTTGGAATCTCCACGATAGTAAGTTTCGTATTCTCATTCTTCAACACCATATTTCCGGAGGTGCTGACTTCACGTGATATCAACGCAGACCTCTATTATGAAGGGGCAGCCATGATCATAACATTTGTCCTTACAGGTAAACTGATGGGGCTTCGCAGTCGTCATTCCACCGGACTCGCGCTCCGCGCGTTGATAGGGATGCAACCTTCGGAAGCTACTTTGGAATTGCCTGACGGCTCGACACGCCGCGTTGACATTGCCGCGATAAAGCGAGGCGACATTCTTATCGTGAGACAAGGCGAGAGAATACCCGTTGACGGGACTGTTATGTCGGGAAATGCCACAGTAGATGAAGGAATGCTCACCGGTGAGCCGGTGGGAGTTGAGAAACAGACCGGCGACAAGGTATCCGCAGGAACAGTCGCCATAGCCGGAATCATCCATGTCGAAGCCAGGGAAGTCGGCTCCGCCACAGAATTATCGAGAATAATCCAGGCTGTTAAGGAAGCGCAGGGTTCAAAAGCGCCTGTACAGAGACTCGTTGATAAAGTTGCAGGCATATTTGTGCCGACAGTGCTGGTCATATCCTTTGTCACATTATGCGTATGGACATTGATAGGAACAGCATATATCCCCGTAGGACTTGTCTGCGCAGTGTCAGTTCTTGTCATCGCCTGCCCTTGCGCTCTTGGACTCGCCACTCCAACTGCCGTGATGGTGGGCATAGGCAGAGGAGCCAGAAACGGCATTCTTGTCAGAGACGCGGAAGCTCTTGAACGATTGGCGAAGGTTGACACTCTGCTTATCGACAAGACAGGAACACTCACAGAAGGGAAACCAGTCACAACCGATATCGCGTGGAGCGGCGCAGTTCCGGAAGATAAGCGTGATGAGATTCTCGGAATAATACGTGGAGCCGAAAAGATGAGCATACACCCTCTCGCAGCTGCTATAGATTCCGCCATCGGCAACAACGGAATAGAGCCGGTATCTCCTGATTCATTTGAATATATTCCCGGCAAAGGTATTATCTGTACGTATGCCGGAAACAGATATGACATAGGAAGTTCCTCTTTGGCGGAGCATACCGATGATGAGCGATTGGCAGAGGCTGTAACCGATTGGCAGAGACGTGGAGCGGGGATAGTTGTAGCATCTATAAACGGAGATGCTGTCGTGGCTTTCCGTGTAGAGGATAAGATCAGGGAAGATGCTGCTGAAACTATCCGCGAGCTTAAAAATATGGGAATCTCGGTTGAACTTCTGACAGGAGACAAAAGCTCTACCGCAAAACATATCGCATCAATGATCGGTATCACAAAGGTTACTTCGGATACATTGCCTGCCGACAAACAACACCGTGTGGAAGAGCTTAAGGAAGAAGGGCATGTAGTGGCAATGGCAGGAGACGGGATAAACGATTCCACAGCCCTTGCCTCTGCCGATGTATCGATAGCCATGGGCGGCGGGTCGGACATCGCCATAGAAGTAGCCAAGCTCACACTTGTAGGAGGCAAACTGACCTCTCTGCCACGGGCGGTGAAATTATCAAAAGCCACATTGAGAATCATACGCGAAAACCTTTTCTGGGCGTTTATATATAATGTGGTGGGAATTCCGTTGGCAGCAGGAGTGCTTTATAGCTGTGGATTCCTACTGTCTCCGATGTTTGCCTCGGCAGCGATGGCTTTGTCATCGGTATGCGTAGTGATGAATTCTTTAAGATTAAATCGTATAAAAATATAAAAACATGAAATTCAAGACAAATGCGAAATGCGGCGGATGCAAAGCCGCGATAATGGGAGCCGTTCAGCAGCGCTTCCCTGATATGGAATGGTCTATGGACCTGGATAATACGGACAAGATTCTGGAATGCCACGGTATTCCGGATGACAGTGCCAAGGCCGCGGAAATTGTGAAAACAATTGAAGAGACAGGCTTTCAGGGAAGCTGGTTGCCCGCCGATGCATAACGAAGTTATGGAGCCCGATGGCTGGGACTCACGGACACGGCGTCTATTAGGTGAAGATGCTGTAGGCAGGCTCGCCAAAGCCCGCGTGGCAGTCATAGGCACCGGAGGTGTCGGAGGCTACGCGGTAGAGACACTTGCGCGTTGCGGAATCGGTCATCTCACAATTGTCGATGCTGATGATGTGGCGATAAGCAATATCAACCGTCAGCTTGTGGCATTACAATCCACTGTAGGTGAAGCTAAAGTAGAATTATTTGCCCGAAGATGCAGAGACATTAATCCCGGAATCGAGGTGAATGCTGTCAAGGAGTTCATATCTCCGGATAATGTGGAGACCCTTTTAGGAGAAGCCTACGATTATGTTATAGATGCCATAGACACGGTAGCCCCCAAAATGGCAGTCATCACTCATTGCCTGCAAAATAACATACCTATCATATCATCGATGGGAGCGGGCGGCAGAGTGGATCCCACAAGGATTGGTTATTTCAACATCTGGGAAACCAGAGAGGACGGTCTTGCAAGGGCTGTGCGCCAACGGCTGAAAAAGGCAGGAATACGCAAATCGCTTAGAGTTGTGGCAAGCACCGAGGCCCCGCATCAACAAGCGGTCATCGAGCTTTCAGAGCGCAACAAACGCAGCTCCTACGGCACAATAATCTCGATACCGGCAATTTTCGGTATATATCTCGCCAACCACGTAATTCTCAAACTCGCACAAAGTAAATGATCAGATTAGAGCGTATCAGTAAAGCATATGGAAATCTTGAGGTGCTGTCAAATGTCAGCCTCGAGATTAAAAAAAATGAAATCATAACCATTGTGGGACCCAGCGGGGCAGGCAAAACCACGCTGCTTCAGATTGCCGGAACCCTTGACCGTCCAGACTTCGGAATAATCAGTTACGATGATCAGGATATCGGTGCGTTCAATGATAAGCGGCTTTCTGAATTCCGCAACCGCAATATTGGATTCATTTTCCAGTTCCATCAGTTGCTTCCCGAATTTACAGCTTGCGAGAATGTTGCTATTCCGGCTATGATCGGTGGCACTTCGAGAAAAAAAGCGATGGCCAAGGCGGCGGAATTGCTCGACATGCTTGGATTGTCGGAACGGTTGCGTCATAAGCCGGCCCAGATGTCGGGGGGCGAACGTCAGAGAGCGGCGATAGCGCGTGCGCTCATCAACGAGCCGAAGGTTATTTTCGCTGACGAGCCTACCGGAAGCCTCGACTCCCGCAACCGTGACGAGATTTGCTCTATCATCGCGGATCTGCGGCAACGCCTGGGACAGACTTTCGTAATAGTCACACACGACCCGACTATAACCACAATCGCCGACCGCGTGGTCAAGATGGCTGACGGACGGATTGTATCGGAAGAAAACCGCCGCATCTCACCCGAAGAATTAGAGTCCGTCCCCTAAAGCTAAATTTTTTATGAGACGGACTCTTGGAAAGCATCCGCGAATTTCCTCCTTTGGAAAATAATTGTTAACTTTGTTACTCACAAATCACAGAAAAAAATTTAAATTAAAATGGAAAATAAAGAAAATCAACTTCAGATTCAACTCCGTCCGGAAGTTGCCGACGGAAAGTATACAAACCTCGCGATGATTGGCCACGGCCCCAATGAATTTCTCATCGACTTCATCTTCGCAGCTCCCGGAATGCCACAGGCTCCAGTGGTAAGCCGCGTGATGATGACTCCTGAGAATGCCAAGCAGCTTCTTTTCGCCCTCACTGACAACATCAAGAAATATGAGGCTCAGTTCGGTGAAATCATGCCCCGTAACGTAAAACCAGGCATCGCCAATAATTAAGATACTCCACGTGGAACACAATTTATTTCTCTACAATTCGCTGAAACGCACCAAGCAGCTCTTCAAGCCCCTGCATGAGGGTCATGTAGGGATGTATGTATGCGGACCGACTGTCTATGGCGACGCGCATCTCGGACATGCCCGCCCGGCAATCACGTTCGATATTCTGTTCCGCTATCTCCGTCATCTCGGATACAAGGTGCGCTATGTCCGTAACATCACAGACGTAGGTCATCTTGAGCATGACGCCGACTCCGGAGAGGACAAGATTGCAAAAAAAGCACGTCTTGAGCAACTGGAGCCGATGGAGGTGGTTCAGCTTTACCTCAACAGATACCACCACGATATGGAAGCCCTCAATGTGCTTCCCCCCAGTATAGAGCCTCATGCTTCCGGACATATAATCGAACAGATTGAGTATATCAAGAAGATTCTTGAGGCCGGATATGCATATGAAAGCCAGGGATCAGTATATTTCGATGTCGAGAAATATAACCGCGACCACCGCTACGGAATCCTTTCAGGCAGGAACATAGAGGATCTGCAGAACACAACCCGCTCGCTCGACGGGCAGGATGAGAAACGCAACCCTCTCGACTTCGCGCTCTGGAAGAAAGCCGCACCGGAGCATATCATGCACTGGCCCTCGCCATGGAGCGAAGGGTTCCCCGGTTGGCACCTCGAATGCTCCACTATGGGCGAGAAATATCTCGGCGAGAAGTTTGACATCCACGGTGGCGGCCTCGATCTGATGTTCCCCCACCATGAATGCGAGATAGCGCAAAGCGTGGCTGCACAGGGACACGAGGCGGTGAACTACTGGATCCACAACAACATGATCACCATCGAGGGGAAAAAGATGGGTAAGTCATACAACAATTTCATTACCCTTGAACAATTCTTCGATGGAAGCCATCCGCTTCTCACCCAGGCATACTCTCCGATGGTGATACGCTTCTTCATCCTGCAGGCGCAATACCGCAGCACTGTAGATTTCTCCAACGAGGCTCTTCAGGCAGCTGAAAAAGCGTTACAGAAGATGCTCGACATCTACAGACGCTTGCAGAATCTGCTTCCTGCCGAGAAATCCACAGTCGAAGTTCCGGATTTCCTTACCCAGGCATACGAAGCGATGGATGATGACCTCAACACCCCGATAGTGATCGCAACATTATTTGAGGCTGGCAAAGTCATCAACTCAGCAGCGGATGGAAATGCGAAACTTAATGCCGAAGACCTCGCCAAGTTGCGACATCTTTTCGACACAATGCTTGTAGACCTCCTCGGCATCAAGACCGGAGCGGAAGAGGCAGGAGCAGACCTCAAACCATTTGAGGGAGCAGTGGATCTTTTAATGGATATCCGCAAGAATGCCAAGGATCAGAAAGACTGGGCAACATCTGATCTTATCCGCGACAAGCTCGCTTCCCTTGGCTTCAATGTCAAAGACACAAAACAAGGAGTGGAATGGTCGCTTAAATAAGCCCCTCCCTTCACCCCCATTTACCCAAAGCCGGAGACCCACCAAAGTCTCCGGCTTTTCACATTCTGCAACAATTCCGCCACAACGCACAACAATAAATCATACCGCATACCATTAAAATCCACAATTTTAAATCTATTTTAATAAAAAACTTACTTACATTTGGAAATTTATGTATTTTTATATACATTTGCTTCCGTATAGAGCATATCCATATTTTTTGATTGCAGGCATGTATTCCCCATTATTTGCACATAGTGGCAAAAAAAGGAGCTCACTATGTTTCAAAACTAAAAGCATCAACATCCTGCCGTATTTGAAACACTCATAGGATTGATACATTAAGTTGATAGACTGATTTTAAATATATCATCATGTATGTGGATATCAATTTTGTATATTCTATAGCTTGAAGCTTTATGCTCCAATCATAGATTAAAGTTTTACAATTTAATTATCCACTAAATATATTCCAACCTATGACAGATACCATGAAATATAACACCTTACCGGCATTTACCGTCATGGCGTATATTTTTCGATATCGGTAAATATCCATTTCTGGATAAGCAGGAATAGTTAATTATAATAAACAACGACACAACTAAAGACTTATATTATGAAAAAGTTTATCATGATCATATTGTCATTATTACTTAATACAATTTGTGGCTTTGCTTACAATGCGCAAGTCGTTGATAATGAAAAGAACCCAATAGAAAGCGTTGACATCATTTTCTATAACTCAGCAAATGATTCAATTGGCCATGCCATCTCTGGAAAAAAGGGGGAATTTATATATGAAAATAATGTGGGATTCATTGAATTTAGACACCACGATTACGAAGATCTTAAAGTGGATGTAACACTTGATAAAGATGCTATGTTTTTTTTAAAACCGGTCAAGGAATTAGGGGAATTTGTGATTACAGCAGAAACCGCAAAGCGTTTTCTAACACATGACAGCTACATAATTTCACGTAAGTCAATGAAAAAGTATGTCAATGCGCTTCATGCCCTTAATGAAATTCCTTTTATATCCGTAGAGCCTAAAGGCAATCTGCAATATAAGGGAAATAGCAATATCGGAATAATGATTAATGGCATCCCGGCAACTGCAAAGGAAATATCATCTCTATCTAAAGATGACATTGCAAAAGTTGATGTCTACTCAACTCCGCCTCAGGAATTTGTAGGACAAAACATAAGCGCTGCTATTGACATCATATTAAAGGAGGGTATCACCGGTGGTAATGGTTCTATTCAAACAAGTAACTCCATCAACAGAGTATGGGGAGACAATAATATTGCTTTTTATTATAATTACAAACGCTCAAGATTCTCAGTACAAGCAAATAACACATACCGAAGGTTATGGGGAGGCAGTCAAGACCAGAAAATATCATATAACTTTGGAGGCGTTGACTTTGTAAAGACAAAAGTCGGCATTGACGAAAAATCACATGTGAATGAAAACAGTTTCGGGTTTACATTTCAGAATGGACTTAAAAATAATTACATAGTAAATGCATCAGTGACAGGCGAAATAAACAGAGTCAATTCTAACAACATCCAAAATGTAGTCACTTCCAATGGCAATAAATATCTTGCATACAATAATTCAAGTACACCATTCCAGAGAATAACCGCAGCTGCAAGTTTCCGCAAGTATTTAGGCATTGATGGTAAAAATGGTTATGTGTCAGCAATGTTTTCATGGTCCGGAAACACAGGGAAGAATTATTCCTCATATCAAGAAACCGCACCTAAAGAAAATGCCACCGGGTTCTTCGCAGAAACTTCCATTAAACAACGCACTAATGCAATATACGGCAGAGCTGATTATGTATCACCGAGTAAAGAATGGGGGCGTGTGACTTTCAGTATTCAGGATTCACATCAGGTATACAAGGAGCTTGAACAGACTCCCGACTTTTACACAAGAACAAACTGGCTTAATATCTACGGCACATACTTCGTAAAATACAAAGCTTTCTACTTCTCTGTTCTTGCCGGTGTCACGCATAATGAGAACTTTTCAAAAGCTATTGACCGAACAGAAAAATACACAAGACCTGTTGTGAATACGAAAATATACTACTACCCATCTGGGCCCTTTAGGTTCGATGTGTATTACGATTATGGTTCCGGGGGGCCTTCGTTGGCTCAAAGAACATCAGTTCCGAGATGGCAAGACAACTTTTATGTATATCAAGGTAACCCAGCCCTTACAAATTACAATACGCACAAGATTGGGCTGGATGGTTCTTTCAGCAATAAATATGTGGAAGTTGCCGCCTCTCTTTCATATTCTACAGCACCTGGAAACATAGGCACACTATTTAAGTATTCAGATGAATACATTCTTGAGACTCTTGTTAACCAGAAAGAATATCGGTCGTTCGACACCTCATTGAGTCTCACTTTATTCCCTCTTGGTAAAAGACTCTGGTCTGTAAGAGGAAGTGCAAGATGGGGACGTATATGGGGAGAGAACGATGTTTACACCTATCATGGCAATAATACTTTTTATTGGATTAGTTCCTCTGTTAATCTCAACAAATGGAATTTTGGAACAAGCATACAATTGCAAAGCGAGAAATTCAATGGTTCGTCAACCATTACTCGTCCATTTACATGGCATATATACGGATACTATCGACCAATAGAAAATATCAGCATCGGGATTGACTGGTCTTCACCATTCATGAAACATTCTCATGAAAAAGAATGGACAGTTAAAGAAGCTCTCGTACAAATGAATTCCAATTATTATTCGAAATCATTTGCCAATAGACTTTCAATCGAATTCAATTATTACTTTAATTTTGGCAAACGCCACAATGATTATGAAAGAGCATTCACTGGTTCTCAAGCAGAATCAGGCGTATTGAAACGTAATTGACGTGAGATATGACCAAATTTAGAGTTGTCCACCAACTTGATGCGATGCAATGCGGAGTAGCCTGCATATCAATGATATGTAGACACTTCGGACGCTATTATTCTTCAGAAACGCTAAATAGATTTCTCAGACCTTCTACAGAGGGAGTTTCTGTTAAAGGCATGGCGAATTTGTGTGAGATAATTGGGATAGACACCATTACAGGCAAAATATCGATAGACGATTTAGCTGAATCCCCATTGCCATGCGTTCTTCATTGGAACCAAAATCATTTTGTTGTTCTGTATAGTATCAGTGGTAAGAAAACGCAGACTAAGGATAAGCGGAAATATCATGTCGCAGATCCTGCAAAAGGCAAAATTCAATACTCAACGTCCGAGATGATATACCATTGGGCAAGTAATACAGATTCCAACATTGACAAACCTACTGGTATAGCCATGTTTTTCGAGCCTCTTCCAAGCTTTAAAGAACGCCAGATTGATAACGAATCTCCACGTAGAAGTTTTAAATTATTATTCGATTATTTCAAGGCATATAAAAAGCAATTTGCCTCTATTGCTCTAGCTCTCTTAATCGGGTCTGCACTTCAGCTTGTACTCCCATTTCTTATGCAATGGATTGTGGATATTGGCATCAAGAACGAAGATATACGTTTTATATGGTTGATTTTACTGGGAGAACTATTGATTGTAATTGGAAGAGCTGGTGCAGACTTCATTCGCAGATGGATTCTACTGAAAATCTCAACAAAGATAAACATATCACTTGTAAGCGACTTCTTCATAAAACTTCTCAAGCTTCCGATGTCGTTTTTCGATACGAAACTCATGGGGGATCTTCTTCAAAGAATGGGAGATCATGATAGGGTGCAGACATTTCTTACCGGAGAATTACTTGGGCTGGTGTTCACAATTATTACTTTTATCGTGCTTGGGGCGATGCTGTGTGTATATGATATATTCATATTTGCGGTGTTCTTGACATGTAGCACAATTTATGGAATGTGGATAGCCTCATTCTTAAGCAAACGAAAAGTTCTCGATTACGAAGTCTTTGAGAAGCAGGCAATAAATAATAACCTCACATATCGGTTCATATCTTCAATCCAGGAAATAAAATTGCAAAGTTGTGAACAAAGAAGAAGATTGGAATGGGAAGACACCCAATCAAATCTACTGAATACACGTCTGAAACGTCTGAAACTACAGCAGACACAGGAGGCTGGAAGCATTTTCATAGGTGAAATTAGAAACATACTTATAACTGTATTGACAGCAACAGCTGTAATCAATCATGATATGACCTTGGGCGGAATGCTTGCTGTACAATATATCATTGGGCAACTTAGCAGTCCGGTTTCACAAATGATGGGGTTTATATATTCCATTCAAGATGTAAAAATATCAATGGAAAGAATCAATGAGATTCATGATAGTAAAAATGAACAACAAGCCTCAGGAGCTATAAGACAATTTCCATCTGACAATCGAGATATTGAATTAAAAAAAGTAGATTTCAAATATGATATACATCGATCAAGTAAGACACTTGACGATATTAACGTTCTGATTAAAGGTGGTGAAACCACAGCTATTGTCGGGACATCGGGTAGCGGAAAGACTACAATAATCAAACTACTACTCGGATATTACCATCCACTAAATGGTAAGATTGAAATCGGTGGTCATAATTTAAATAATTATAATATGAAATGGTGGAGGGGTATGTGTGGTGTTGTCATGCAAGATGGTGTGATTTTTTCAGAGTCTATAGCAAGGAACATAGCGGTAAGCGATGGTAAAGTCGATGTATGCAGGATTAGAGAAGCCGCAAAAATTGCATGTGCGGACAAATTTATAGAAGCGCTTCCATTAAAATATGAGACGAAAATCGGTCCTGATGGAATGGGGTTAAGCATTGGTCAACGACAACGTATATTGATTGCCCGCGCCGTTTATAAAAATCCTGATTATATATTTTTCGATGAAGCAACAAACTCTCTTGATGCAAATAACGAGAAGGAAATTGTTGATAATCTCACGGCATTTTTCAAAGGAAAAACAGTAGTTATTGTTGCTCATAGATTATCAACTGTCAAGAATGCAGACAAGATTATTGTGATTGATGAGGGGAATATTGTTGAATCCGGAACTCATGACTCTTTAATTTCAGCTAAGGGATACTACTTCAATCTTGTACGCAATCAAATTGATATCGGCAATTAATAGTCATTAAATATACTTAGAAAATAATCAACGCCATGTTTTAAGAACCTACAAATCCTTTTAAAAGTTGCCGGTCATAAGAAATTACAAAATCAAGTCTAAGGTGTAAGGTGGGAAATAATGTTGAGGTTGGTTTTCTGCGATATTTTTAGTAACTTTACATATGGGAAAGTTTGGATAATTATTCGATAACAAAGCAGATATGTATACGCCTCCTTTCAAAATTACCTCACGGATTCTCAATCTTGTTGCTGAAATCTCAGCCAAGATTGAGCGTTATGCCATATTGCTGGAGCAGGATGCTGAATTACGCCTGCGCAAGGCCAACCGCATCAAGACTATCCATAGCTCCCTTGCTATTGAGGGTAATGAACTTACCGAAGGACAGGTGCGTGATATAATTAATGGAAAGAATGTTGTGGCTCCGCTTCGTGAAATTCAAGAAGTAAAGAACGCCATAGCTACATACGACTTATTCCCAACTCTTAATCCATTTGATGAGAAAGACCTGCTCCGTGCTCATCAAACAATGATGCTGGGATTAGTTGATAATCCCGGTCGTTGGCGTGCCAGCGGTGTCGGTGTGTTCGGAGAAAAAGGATGCGTTCATATGGCACCTCCTGCCAACATGGTTCCGACATTGATGTCTGATTTGTTCGGATGGCTTAAAAATTCAGATGATCATCTGCTTATACGCTCATGCGTTTTCCATTATGAGTTTGAGTTTGTACATCCGTTTATTGATGGAAACGGCCGCACAGGCCGTCTGTGGCAATCGCTGATATTGTCACAACTTCATCCTCTGTTTGCCCATCTGCCTGTAGAAAATATGGTTTATTCCAATCAGCAAGCCTATTACGATGCTCTCACAGCATCAACAGCAGCAGGAGAGTCCACACCTTTCATCGAATTTATGCTCGGTGAGATATTTGCCACTCTTGAAAAGCACAAGGGTGAGGAAATCATTACAGAACTTGACGGTTTTAAATTCAAATCCTCTTTTGCATCAACTTTTTCAGAAGAATTTGCACGAACTTTTGCACGAACTTTTGCACGAACAATAGCCCAAGGGATAAAGACTTTTGCGAATAGGGAAAAGACATTTAACGTCTGTCAGCAAATATTGGTTCTAATTAAAAGCAAGGAAAGCATTAACGCAAAACTATTGAGCATCTCAACCGGGGTAGCAGAGCGCACGGTGCGGACATACCTGAAGTTGCTTACAGAAGCTGGCATTATACGTTACTCTGGAACTACAAACAATGGTGTATGGCAAATAACCCTAAAAGAAAAAAGCGACAACGAGAAAGCTTAGGTTGAAGCGTCAAAATAAAGTCTATTCCAGAGATAGCGACGGAACGTATCGAGAGGGATAGCTATCAGATAAGTCAGCAAGGGTATCAGGAGAGCTGCAACGGTGAAGGCTGGGATAGACATAGATGTCCACAGGTTGATAATCTCGGGGCGCATAAAGTCACCCCAGATTTCGGGTGCCTTGTGGATCAGATAAACGGCAAAGGCTGAACGCGCGATGCCGTTGACAAGCGGCGAACTAAACTTAAGAGATCTAAAAAACATAAAGAATGCCACCGATGCCAAAACAACAGCCGGTGCGTTATATGCATACGCCTTAACAGGCTCAAGATAAAGCGATGACAAGAATATCATCCCAGTGGCGAAGATATACGCTATGCCTGAAATCCATCTGTCGCACAACAACGGCCATCTATCTACCGCCCCGGTAATCCACCGCCCTGTCAGATACATCATCACCAACTGAATCACGGTATATCCCGTCGGATTGAATTTAGCTCCCCACCACCATCCGCTCCACAGATTGAAAACAATGAAAGCTGACAGTATAACCGTGAACTGACGGAAACTCAGCCTGTCAACACCCGCATTCAAGAACGGGCTGAGAAGCATGAGGCAAAAATAAGCCGGAACATACCAGAGATCGGTATGAGAGAGCACAAGCCAGCTTTCTCCCCATATAGTCCATGAGAAGGCTTTACCCAAAAGAAGTGGCGCAAACGATGCTATCAATACAGAATAGAATACACACTGGAAAAGGAAGGAGGCAATCCCCTTCCATCTCAGTTTTATTCCAAAATAACCGGAAATAAGCGTGAAACAGTTCACACCTATAATCGAAATAGATTCTACCGCGAGACGCCAGCTGTCGCGAGCTGTCAAGTCCGACAGATTGCCGTTGATGAAAGGTAGCCCTAAGGAAGCTCCATCAACATGGACAAGCACAACAAGGAGCATGCTCACAATCCGCAACAGCTCCATATTCGATGCTCTCACGCGGGATGAGGCTTTTGATGTCATACCTGTATTTCAGGATGGTCAATACGAATAAGATCTATCAACGCAGGCAACGCCTCTTCCGCAGGAATGTTCTTCCTGATCAATTCTTTACCTCGGTATATGCTGACACGACCCGGACCTGCCCCAACATATCCATAGTCGGCATCCGCCATCTCTCCGGGACCGTTGACAATGCATCCCATAACGCCTATCTTAAGGCCGTTCATTCCTTTGGTTGCTTCCTTGACATCCTGCAATGTCTTCTGAAGGTCGAACAACGTACGCCCGCAACTCGGACAAGCAATATATTCCGTCTTGCTCATACGCAATCGCGTTGCCTGAAGGATGGCCAACTCAAGCTCTGCAAGGGTAGCATCATCGAAATTCGGGTTGACCACCTCTATTCCGCTGGCGTATCCATTAAGAAGGAGGAAGCCAAAATCGGCACCGGCTTTAATGCGCAGTGAGTCGATATCCGTATCAGCATATTCAAGACTTACAACAACCGGATTGGTGTAGCCTGCCGCAACAAAACAGTCGATATATGACATAATCTCTGCCGGAGCGTTTACATGCCGGGATTTTATAACCAATGGTCCCGCAAACTCAGGATTCTTTACCGGCATGGAGGCATCCACAAGGAAGAAGATATCTTCCGGATTATCAGCATGCATTGACACAATCCTGTCTGCATATCCTTTGATCTTACCGAGATAATTTCTTGACGCGCCATCCTTTACAATTTTAGGAACCGCTATGGGGGCATGGTTCTGACGCAAAGCTATATATTCACGCAAGGTCAAAGCAACGGGAATCTCATTTTCAGGAGGCTCACTTAGCGAGACGCGGATTGTGTCTCCTATACCCTCCGCAAGCAACGCACCGATTCCAACCGCGCTTTTAATACGGCCATCCTCAGCATCTCCAGCTTCGGTGACACCAAGATGGAGAGGAAATGTCATACCCTTCTCTTCCATGCGCTTTGAAAGCAGTTTCACAGTCTCAACCATCACCGATGTGTTGGAAGCCTTTATGGATATCACGACATCATCGAAACTCTCGCGACGACATACCTCAAGAAACTCCATCACAGATTCCACCATTCCTGCCGGAGTGTCGCCATATCTACTCATTATCCTGTCAGACAATGATCCATGATTCACACCAAGCCTGACTGCCACCCCATTCTCGCGACATAGCGTCAGGAAAGGCACGAGGGTATCCTCGATTCTCTTTAACTCGGCAGCATACTCATCATCGGTAAATTCAAGTTTACGGAATATGCGTGCAGCGTCCACAAAATTTCCGGGGTTTATCCTGACTTTGTCTGCGGTACGAGCCGCCTCAAAAGCGGCCTTGGGATTAAAATGCACATCGGCTGAAACGGGGACATCGCATCCATGAGCACGCATACGCTCACGTATGATGCCAAGCGAGGATGCCTCCCGCACTCCCTGTGTTGTGAAGCGCACAAGTTCTCCGCCCGCCTCAGCAATGCGACGTGCCTGCGCAACACTATTCTCTATATCATTTGTATCAGTATTAGCCATAGACTGAACCAACACCGGATTATCACCTCCGATAACCGCCCCTCCTACTTTCACTGCATGAGTGGGACGTCTCTTATAATTATAAATCATATGATGAGTAGGTTATTTAGAGTCCATCTCAATGGATAATAGTCATAAAGAAAACCGCGGAAAAACCGACAGCGTATCCAGCCACAACCTGCCATACCGAATGCCGTCCAAGCCATATACGCGATGTGCCTAACAAACCGGCAAGACCTATCGTGATCAAGAGCCAGATAAATGCACTCTCCATCGGAAATCCATAACGGAGAATACGAAGCAGCAACGCGACTATACCCGCAATGCCTGCAGCATGTGCTGAAATCTTCCAACGGAAGTTGATGATCAGATTCACCAACGCAGCCACCGCGCCTCCTGCAAAAAACATCACAAGCCACAAAGGAGCGCCCTTATACCACATGAAAGCCCCTGTGCCAGCCATGCTTACAATCGATATTATATAGGGAATCAATCTCTCCTTCCTGCCATTAAGACCGATATCCTGCACCAGCCCCATACGTTTCAAAAGAAACACCAACAACGCAGGAACCGCCACTGTGAAAGCTGCCGTCACAAGGGTAAAAACAGTTTTTACCGACATAGGGGTGAAATCCAATATTGACACATTGAATGCCAACAACACACCGTATACAGGCATCAGCAAGGGGACAAGCGCCCACGACAGGAAAGTAGCCACGCCATCAGCCAAGCGCTCGCCTCCAGAAGGCATAGCGTCTTCTTTGCGATCGCCCATAGAATCTCCAGGGGCATCGCGCCTTACGTCATCGCGGGCAATTTCCTCCTTCTCTATTTCTACAATCACTTCCTCTTCAGGTTCGTCATCAAGCGGAGAAGGGGGGTAATATGATGATGTGTCAAGTTTCATAATATAAATTTATTTCATTTGTTTGCGTATAGCTGCTGCGAATTTTGGAGGAATCGGAGTCTCAAAATTCATATCGCGACGCGTGATCGGATGCGCGAACCGCAATGTTCGTGCATGCAGCGCAAGACGATGAAGAGGACTCTTTGTCGCGCCATATTTACGGTCACCGGCTATCGGATGACCAAGTTCCTTGGCATGAACCCTTATCTGATTCTTGCGCCCCGTGTCGAGCGAAAACTGTGCGAGTGTATACCCATTTCCTCTTCCGACAACCTCATAATGTGTCACCGCCACTCTTCCCTCGTCTGGATTGTCTGTGGCATATACCACAAACTGAGAATTCTCTGCAAGCCGGCTCTTCACATATCCTTTATCCTGCTCAAGATAGCCTTCAAGCACCGCCACGTACAAGCGCTCGAGAATCATATTGTTCCAATTATGACGCAATACGTTCTGTGCCTCCTCTGATTTGGCGAACATCATAAGTCCGGACGTGTCGCGGTCAAGACGATGCACAATGAACAGCTTATTGCGGGGATTCACCATCTTCACATAATTGCGCAGGATTTCATAGGCATTATCCTCCTTCTTGTGACTAAGCGTAGACACCGACAGCAGGCCATAACCCTTGTTGATGACTATCACATCATCATCCTCATACACTATCTCGATTCTCGGATGACGGAAAACGGGGAACGGCCTCGTGGAATTGAATTCCACTAATGCACCGGGCTCAACGGGAGTATCAAAACCTTTGGCAATGTTTCCATTCACCTTCAGATGACCATATTTCATCCATTTCTTGATATCACCCTTTTTGTTGTCCGGACGCATGCTTGCAACAAAATCCATGAGCGCAACGGGCGAATCGCCACGATTTTCCCATGTGAATATCTTGTCTTCCTTGAAGCCGTTTCTCTTTCTATCTCCGTATGCTGCCATTTCAATATTTTCTGTATTATAACAACGCGCAATATATATTTTATTTCCAATGCACGAATATTCATGCAAATTTAGCTAAAATTCCCCAATATTCCGCGTTTTCAAACCTTTACTTTACGACCCACGCCTGCGCGGAGCAGCCAGTGACCGATGCGGCATCCGAGACAGTCTCCCACATCACAATACTGTTTACGCAGCTGCAACAGCGCCTGACTACGCATCGCATTTTCACACTCCACCCCCAATTGGCGCCATTGTCTTACGTACATGTTTTTCTCCGGCTGAAGACGCAGCCACAATCCCAATGCCTCCTCAGCCTTATCCATATCCCCACGTGCCGCAGCATACGCATAAATCATAGGGGCCGCGAGATTTATCATCAGAAGATCCACACTCCCCGCTCCTAAAGCAGACGCACCTGCAGGTGTCTCTCTGTCAAAATCGGAATGTGAAAGCCAATAGCCGTCAAGTTCCCACCGGAGCAATTCCCTTGTCTGCATTTCATCTCCTCCTGCCGCGAGAAGACGCGACAGCAATGAGAAACCGCCATATAATGTTTTTGCGAGCAGCGCAATCCGGCGGTGAGGAAAATTCTGGGGACGAGCGCGGGCATATTTCCACAAATCGCGCCGCATAGGCCGCAAGTCATATTTGCGCGCCAAGAAATAATACTCACGACAAAGCCGCTGATAATATTCATCAAATATATGTATGGATGTGTCAAGCATTCCAGCCTGGCCAAACAGGATTGCCTCAATCTGCATCAGATTATCGGAATGACGCTGCAGAAAACCGAGAGGCACGGATCGTGCGAGCATCTCGAACGGCTCGCTGTTAAGACCGAACCCCAAAGCCCTGGCCAGAGTGACAAAACATGTGCGTTCCCAGTCACCACCCAAGTTGTCGCGTTCATTTAAAATACGCGCTGCCTTTACCTGCATCCTCTCAACCGCTAAAGTCTCAAGCCAATCCTCAAGCACCAAGCGCGACACATCATGCAGATGGTTCTGACACCTTATTCCTGATATATTATCACTCAAGGCGGCGTATATCCTGAAAAAATCCTCGGGGAATGTTGCGGTCAGTTGAGGAATCACAGTTCCATCACGCCTTGTAACGAATCTATCGCCGACAGCCACAACGTGCAGCATCACTGAATCATATGCGTCATCAGTATCGTGTTCATGACGGTACCAGTCGGAAGCGCGTACATGAATCTCCACATTCCCCACCCAAAGCATTCCACCTATCCGAACCTTGGCATTGGAGAAATCCGGACCGGCATCGGTGTTAAGAACACCGGGCGATATAATTTCCACCTCCGTGCCGTCGTCAAGATGCAGTTCCCGCCCCAACATCCGGTGCTTCCAGAGATACTGATACAACTTCTCCATGCAAATAAGTCTTAATAATTGTTAATTCAAACGATTCCCATAAAACATTTTTTCGGGAATATGTAGAATTTTTATTAACTTTGTAATGTGTTTTTCATAGTATTAAATTAAGATTAAGGTTTCGGTCTATTTCTTTGTGAAAAGAGGTAGACTTTTTTATTTACTGATTTTCAAGACATAGCGCCTACATTTGATCAGTTTTTTACTTGCAATTCCCTAAATTATACAAATATTCCCATCCGCCCAAATATTCACCAAAATTTTATTAATTTTGCTGTATTAAGCAAACACCTGATTGAAGCTGTTTAAACAACTTCATTATAACCAATCCGGACAAAGATGCCAATCGAGAAGATTCAGGGAATAGTAATAGATGTCATAAAGCATAACGACCGCCACAATGTGATCACCCTTTTCACACGTACTCGCGGGCGTATGGCTTTCCTATCTCCTGTAAGCAGCGGCAAGGTTGGCAGAATGCGCAATGCGAGATTGCTGCCCCTCTCGGTAGTTGAAGCAGACATCAACATCCGCCAGAACCGGGAGCTCCAGATGCTTGGCGCCATAACCCCTGTTGAGATATGGCGCGATATATACTTCAACCCGGTAAAATCCTCCATTACACTTTTTCTCTCGGAATTCCTCAACCGCTATCTTCGCGATTCATCACCAGACGCCACTGCCTGGGAATTTATAATAGCCTCAATCCGTGCCCTCGACAACGCAAAAGGGAAACTTGCAAATTTTCATATCTGGTTTCTTTACCGATTCCTTGATATAGCCGGGATTGCCCCTGACATGAGCGAATATGAGGAAGGCGACAGCTTCGACATGAGATCTGGAGTACCCGTAGTCGCAGATCGAATTCACCGTGACATCCTGACACCGGAAGAGACTTCGATATTGATGCTCCTATCACGTATCACTTTGGCCAACATGCATCGTTACAGATTCAACGGAGCGGAACGCAATAGCCTGCTAAACCGCATACTCCGCTATTATGCCATCCATTTCCCGGGATTATCCGGCTTAAAATCACTCGATATCCTTTCCGAAGTCTTCTCTTGAACTAAGATCCGTCTCATAAGAAATTTGGCTTTAGGGGACGGACTCTAAAAACACATTGCTTGGAAATGTAACGTATTTCCGGTCGTGAATATACATTTTCTTATCATCACGTAATAAACAGCGGCATTCAAACTTACAAAATGAAAGTTTGTAAACATATTTTCCACAAGTCCGCAAACGTTCCGAGGATAAAAACATCATAAAGATGTAAAAAAACTTGTTTAAATATTTTTTTGTTACAAAAATTTATATTAACTTTGCAACGTGTTTTTCATGGTATTAGATTTAAGGTTAGAGGATTAGTTGTCGGGAGACAATTAATCTTTTTGTTTATAGGCACTTAGGTTCTTTATAACAAAAAAAATGGAGCCATAAGCTCCATTTCATGAATAATATTTATCAAGATTACTATTACTTTTCTCTTAACGGAGAATCAACATAGCGTCTCCATAAGCACCAAAACGATATTTTTCCTTTACAGCTGTGTTGTAAGCCTTCATTACCGTGTCATATCCGCCAAAAGCAGCCACCATCATAAGCATTGTGCTCAGCGGCATATGGAAATTCGACACCAATGCGTTGCAGACCGTGAAATCATATGGAGGGAAGATAAATTTATTGGTCCAGCCGCTGTACGTCATCAGATGACCGTTCATGCAGACAGCCGTGGCAAGCGCGCGGAGCACACTTGTTCCTACCGCACAGACATTCTTATTGGCATCTTTTGCAGCATTCACCATCTCGACAAGCGTATCGTCTACAACAGCCTCTTCGCTATCCATACGATGTTTCGTCAGATCTTCAACATCTATATCCTTGAAATTTCCGCGTCCTGAATGAAGTGTAAGGAAACCACGCTCCACTCCCTTAATCTCAAGACGTTTCATAAGTTCGCGGCTGAAATGCATACCTGCGGCAGGTGCCATCACCGCTCCCTCTTTTTCAGCAAAGATACACTGATATCTCTCAGCATCCTCGGGTTCTGTCTTACGGGTTATATACTCTGGAAGCGGAGTCTCGCCAAGTGCATATAGAGCCTCCTTGAATTCATCGTGAGGTCCATCATAGAGGAAGCGCAAGGTGCGTCCGCGTGAAGTGGTATTGTCGATAACTTCGGCAACCATCGATTCGTCCTCTCCGAAATATAATTTATTACCTATTCGTATCTTCCTTGCGGGCTCTACCAGAACATCCCATAGCTTATGCTCCGCATTAAGCTCACGGAGCAGGAACACTTCTATACATGCTCCTGTTTTCTCCTTATTACCGTAAAGACGTGCCGGAAAGACCTTCGTGTCATTGAAGATCATCACATCGCCTTCATCGAAAAAATTGATCAGGTCTTTGAAGATATGGTGTGAGATTTCGCCGGTCTTGGCGTTAACCACCATCATTCTGCACTCATCACGGTTCTCGACCGGATACTGCGCAATCAACTCCTCGGGGAGTTTAAACTTGAATTGTGAAAGTTTCATAATCAGGTTTGTTTCTGTCGCCGACACGTCGGCTATTTATTCTTCTATTTTGTAATCATCCGGAAATGTCAGAGGTCCATTTGAGATAACCTCCACCGCCTTTTCTACCGAAAGGCAGTCTGCTATCTTGATATCCCCTACCCTTGTGCGTCGCAACGATGTCAGATGCGCACCGGAATCAAGTGCTGTCCCGATATCTCGGGCAAGGGCACGGATATAAGTGCCCTTGCTGCACACCACCCTTATAGTCAGGACGGGGGCATCAAAAGAGAGCACTTCGATTTCGGAAATTTCAAGAGGTTTAGCTTTCAGTTCAACCTCCTTACCCTTTCGCGCAAGATTATATGCGCGCTTACCGTCGACCTTCACCGCAGAAAATACAGGGGGAACTTGCATTACCCTGCCTGTGAATCTCGGCAGAATATCCTTGATTCTTTCTTCCGTAATATGTTCCCAAGGATATGTGGCATCAATCTCTGTCTCAAGATCAAAACTGGGTGTTGTAGCGCCCAACGTTATCCCTGCGATATATTCTTTAGTGCCATTCTGCAAAGTCTCGATCTTACGGGTTGCCCTGCCTGTGCAAACGATCAGCACACCCGTGGCCAGAGGATCCAGAGTCCCGGCATGACCGACCTTGAATTTTTTCACTCTGAGACGGCGCTGAATGGCACCGCGCAACCGCTTCACCGCATCAAACGATGTCCAGCCGAGCGGCTTATCAATTCCTATTATTTCTCCGCTTATGAAATCCATTTCAGATATAACGGGCTTTTTCCTTATTTCCCTTATAATTCATTATTGCCACAGCAGGCAGACCACTCCCATCACAAGGCAATACACGGCAAACCAAACCAGCTTGCCTTTCTTTACCACCTCTATCATCCACTTGCATGCACAGCAACCTACAATAAAAGCAGCTACAAAACCGACTATCAATGCAGTCGTACCCGCCTCATTGGCTCCCGCAACATAATCGGGAGAAACGATTTCCTTTATGCTCAACAGCGTCTCTCCAAGAATCGGGATAATTACCATAAGGAATGAGAACTGTGCCATCTGATCCTTACGGTCGCCGAGAAGAATACCGGTAGCAATCGTGGTTCCGGAACGGCTTAGACCGGGCAAGACAGCAACAGCCTGCGCGCAACCTATAACAAAAGAATCAAACCAGGTTATATCATGGCTGGCACGGTTTCGGAAAATCCTATCGGAGAAATGTGCGAAAGTAAGCAGCACAGCCGTGACGCACAGGCATATGCCAACAATGGTCAGGCCTCCGCTGAAAAACGCCTCTATATCATCCTTGAAGCAGAAACCGACAACCGCAATCGGAATGCAAGACACAAGGATCTTGCATACATACCAGAAGTCATAATCCCTCTTGAAAGTAAAGAAGCTTGCACAAAGGCGTGAGAACATAGGCCACAGAATAACCAATGTCGAGCACACAGTGGCAGCATGAACTATAATATCAAACTGCATCGAATCAGACGCAGGAAGATCTATACCTAAAATCTCTTTAAAAATCTCAAGATGTCCGCTGGAGCTCACTGGAAGATATTCGGTAAGTCCCTGTACAATGCCCAAAATAAGGGCGTCAAGCCATTCCATTTTTAATAGTTTTTAGTTTATGGGAGAAGCGAGGAGTCTGGAGTAAATACTATCCGTTTTTCTTTTTACCCGGAGTCCACAAAATAGCGAATGCCATCAACAGGAATCCGAGAAAAGACAGAAGAGGGCCAACAACAATCCTGCGTGTGCTGAACACCTCCGGATTAAAACTTTCGTCAGGGCTGCCGCCTCCGCTCATCAGCAGGAATCCAAGCACTATAAGAGCGAGACATCCTCCCATCATCCAGAAATTTATTCTTGAGAAAGGGCGCTGACCCGGCTTAACTTTATCAAGGCCATCGGCAGATTGTGATGTCCTGTCTGATTTTATATTATTCAATGCCATGATTGTAATTTTTGATATGAATTAAAAGATTCCGTTTAGCGGAAAAGCTCATCGTAGTCCTTGCGCAGATAACGGGCCGTGGCAATCCATGACGTCATTGCGCATAGAACGACACCGAGAACCACCATTCCTCCGGCTATACATCCGAATGCCGGCCACCCTATGAATGCTGCTAAATCCCCAAGTCCCGCATGTGGCGCACACGCAAGCGCAGCCGCGAGTATCACTGACGACAGCAATCCGGCCATCAGTCCGCACAAAGCATTATTCAATACCACAGGGCGAGAGATAAAACCGTCTGTGGCTCCGACAAGCTGCATTGTATGAATGGTAAAACGGCGCGAATAGATCGTGAGCTGTACGGTATTATTGATGAGCACGAATGAGATAATCAGCATCACTCCAGCCACAATGGCGAGAATCAGCGTGATTCCGGCTATGTTGGAATTCATAGCCTCAACCATCTCTGATTCGGGAGCATCCACACTGCCTACACCAGGAATCGACTCCACTTTCTTCTTGATTCCGGCTATTCCCGCAGGCGTATTCCATTCGGCATTCACCGCAAACGTCACCTCCGGGCTAAGAGGATTCACGCCATAAAGCTCAGAAAGGTCTTCCCCCGTGTCGGCTGTCCAGTTTTTCAATGCCTGTTCTTTTGAAACAACTCTTACCTTCCGTGAGAAAGGTTCCTTATTGATGAGTTGACCGATCTCTTTTGCGCGGGCATTATCGACAGTATCCGCCATCACAGCGCAAAGTTCAACCTGCTCGCGAAGCCTCGTGGTCTCGTTCTGCGCGCCAACCCACACCGTGGATATGATCCCGACGAGCATCAGCACAAACGTCACACTCACTATGGTAGTGAGATGCGAGGCCCAAAATGAAATTTTTACTTCTTTATTTTCCATTCAATCTGCAAAGATAATAAAACATCACCCCCTTTGTCAATAGTTTACACATTTTTTTTGTAATTTTGCATCTATGCATGAGAAAAATCTAAAAGCAGCATACCACACATTGGGATGCAAACTGAATTTTTCAGAGACCTCCGCGATCGGCAGAGCTCTCGCTGAACGAGGTATATCCCGTGCTGCCCGCGGCGATGTACCTGACATTATCGTAGTCAATACCTGCTCTGTAACCGAGACCGCAGATAAGAAAGGACGACAGCTAATACGAAGACTCGCGTCGCGTTTTCCTGATTCGACACTGGTGGTGACAGGATGCTACGCTCAACTGAAACCCGAGGAGATATCCGCCATCGAGGGTGTAGACATTGTGCTTGGATCAAATGAAAAACTCAAGGCTGCGGAATATATCGACCGTTGGCTTGAGTCGCACAACCGACAGATGGATGTTACACCATTCAGAGAGATAATGGAATTTGTGCCTACATGCGAACGGGGCGACCGCACGAGATATTTCCTGAAAGTGCAGGATGGATGCGACTATTTCTGCACATACTGCACAATACCTTACGCGCGGGGAAGGTCCCGTTCCGGCACAATCTCACAGATGGTTGATCTGGCCAGAAGAGCCGCAGGCGAAGGTGCCAAGGAGATTGTCATCACCGGAGTCAACACCGGCGATTTCGGAAAAAACACCGGTGAGACGTTCTTCGATCTTATCAAAGCGCTTGACAAAGTGGAAGGTATCGAAAGATACCGTATCTCTTCAATAGAGCCTAATCTCCTCACTGAAGATATAATCAGCTGGGTGGCACATGAATCAAGAGCTTTCATGCCGCATTTCCACATCCCGCTGCAATCAGGCTCCGACGCCGTGTTGAAAAAGATGAACCGCCATTACGACACGGCTCTGTTCGCTTCACGAATAAATAAGATAAGGGATCTTATTCCGGATGCATTTATCGGAGTGGATGTCATAGCCGGTGCACGGGGTGAGACACCTGAAGAATGGGAGAAAAGTCTCGAATTCATAAAATCTCTGCCGGTGACGCGCCTTCATGTGTTCCCATATTCCGAACGTCCGGGCACTGCCGCACTCAGACTTGGTGACTCTGTGGAACAGGGAGAGAGGCACAGACGTGTAGGAATGCTCACTGACATTTCAGATGAAAAACTTGACGCTTTCCTGAAATCACATCACGGCATGGAGGCGGAAGTGCTTTGGGAACATCCCGCAAGAGGGGGCGACATGATGCATGGTTTTTCAAAAAATTACCTACGCGTCACGGCTCCATTGCGCAAAGAGCTGATCAACACGCTCTCTAAAGTAAGAATCATTGGTGAGGATCCGGATGACAGAGATTCACTCAGAGGTGAGATAATATGGTAAAGAAATTAGGTGTCATAATACTCAACTGGAACGGCAGGAAGCTTCTTGAGAAATTTCTTCCCGCAGCCTCCGAACATACAATCTCCGCGGAATGCGATCTGATTGTGGCTGACAACGGCTCTGACGATAGTTCCGTTCAATGGCTCAGAACCTCGCATCCGGAGGTGAAGGTTATAGAGCTTGACAAAAACTACGGATTCTCGGAAGGATACAACCGCGCCATACGTGAGACTGATTATGAATATGTAGTGCTTTTGAATTCAGACGTTGAGGTTACCAAAGGATGGTGGCAGCCAATGCTCGAATTCATGGAGAGGCATCATGATGTCGGGGCTGTCCAGCCCAAGATTCTTGCATACAATGACAAATCAATGTTTGAGTATGCCGGGGCGGCAGGCGGATATCTTGACAATCTCGGATATCCATATTGCCGCGGACGTCTGTTCGACAGTATTGAGAAAGATAACGGTCAATACGATGGTCCCGAAGTGGATGTATGTTGGGCATCAGGCGCCTGCCTGATGACAAGACGTTCGCTTTACCTTGAGCTCGGTGGTTTGGATAATAAATTCTTCGCCCACATGGAGGAAATAGACCTCTGTTGCCGCATCCTGAATGCCGGCTACAGGGTATGCGCCATAAGTGCTTCAAAGGTCTATCATGTGGGTGGAGCGTCATTATCGCAAGGAAACCCGAAGAAGACATATCTGAATTTCAGAAATAATCTCCTCCTCCTTCATAAGAATCTTCCACAACGCAAAGGGAAACGTGTGCTCTTTATAAGGAGGCTTGCCGACACTTTGGCATTCGCGATGTTTCTTGTCAAAGGCGATATTCCGAATGCCCGGGCCATAATACGCGCACATAATGATTTCCGCAAGATGCGAAAGGAATACACCACATTTCCCGACACCGATACACTTTCAAGGCAACCCGGTGCAAACAAAAGTGCCATATTCGCCCGTTATATAAAAAGAAAGAAATCTCTTCTCCCCTGAAATATATTATATAACCTCTAATTCCACATTAATAGAATGCGTCCACTTATATTAGTCAGCAATGATGACAGCTATAGCGCCAAAGGCGTAAGATGTCTCATAGATCGCCTTGTGAAATTTGGTGATGTCGTGGCTGTTTGCCCCGATGCACCACGCTCCGGTCAATCGATGGCCATTACCGTAAACGATGCATTGAAGCTCACAGAACTCCCGGACTATAACGGTGCAAAGATGTATAAAGTGAGCGGAACGCCCGTTGACTGTGTGAAACTCGCGATGCACAACATCCTTCCACGCAAGGCAGACCTTGTGGTGGCGGGAATCAACCATGGCTCGAACTCAGCTGTCAATGTGCTGTATTCCGGAACTATGGGAGCCGCAATGGAAGGCTGCGCCTTTGGCATTCCTTCAATTGGCTTCTCATTAACCGACCATTCCGCAGAGGCTGACTTCACACCATGCTACAAGGCTATTGATCTGATTGTGGCGGAAGTTCTTGAAAACGGACTTCCTGAAGATATATGTCTAAACGTCAACATTCCCAATATAGACCACACTCCGGAAGAGATGCGTCTCGCAGTTGCATGCCGCGGAAAATGGAATGATGAATATAAGGAATATACCGACCCGCATGGTCATAAGTTCTATTGGCTCACCGGTGAATACATAAATGAGGAGCCGGAGAATGAGATGACAGATGAATGGTGTCTGTCACACGGCATAATTTCAGTTGTGCCGGTAAGCATAGAGCGCACGGCACCCATTTCCCCATCTATGGAATGGATGCTATCACTCTCAGAAAAATATATGAGAAAATAAAAAATTTAAAAAAATTAACATAAAATAATTGCAAAGTTTAAATTTTGGGTAATTATTTTGCCCATATATTTGTAATTTCGTAAATTAATTTGTAATTTTGCAATCCAATAGTTTGATTAAGAAATGACAGCAAATCGCATATATCGTTTCATTGACAATTTATTGTTGCATTAGTAAAGTTATGGATTAATAGTTAAATTAGAATTAGGACCTACATTTGACTTCGAAGGATTTCGAGGTCTTATGGAAAAAACGGGAGTGTAGTGATACACCCCCGTTTTTTATTCCCATCATTTTAGAGTCCGTCCCATAAAAAAATATTACTTTTGCAACATGAAACTATCTATAAACGAAATTGCCGCTCGGCTCGGATGCGCTTCCCTGCCCAACGACTCCGACATCAATTTCCTTCTCATAGATTCCCGCTCTCTTGCAGATCCTGAAGGAACTCTTTTTTTCGCAATCCCCACCCGTGGGAATGACGGACATAAATATATAGCTGACCTCTATAAAAAAGGTGTCAGGAATTTTGTGGTGAATTCAATACCTGCCGAGTTGTCGGATAAAACCGATATAAATTGGCTTGTAGTGGACAATACTGTGGTGGCCCTACAGAAAATAGCCACACGTCCTGATAATTTCCAGGGACACATCGCTGCCATCACAGGATCCCGCGGCAAGACCACGTTGAAGGAATGGATCTACCAGTTGATGGAACCTCTGTCAGACATTTCACGGAGTCCGCGTAGCTACAACTCCCAGATAGGAGTCCCACTGTCTATGTGGGAAATTGATGACAACACTTCCTTGGGAATAATCGAAGCTGGAATATCACAAAAGGGCGAGATGAGACAGCTGGCAAACTGCATATTGCCGGATACAGTGATTATCACCAATATCGGAGAGGCACATTCAGAGGGTTTCTCATCTATGGAAGAGAAAGCTGCGGAAAAGGCATTGCTCACCTCTACTCCCCGCACAAAATGTATCATCTATTGCTCCGATTATAAGGAAATAGCGGAAGCCGTAAGCAATTTCAAGGACAGCAAGACCCTTTTCGGATGGTCGTTGCAGAATACCGAGGCTCCCTTATATATACAGATATCTCCTGCAGCAAAAGGGGAAGTCTCCTTAACCTATACATATGAGGGAGAATCACATTCCTTTACTGCACCACTCGAAGACTCAATAGATATAGAAAACGCAGCCAACGCATTGGCGTTCATGCTGACTCGTGGTATAGACCACAATGTGATAGCGGAAAGATTCAGACATCTCCACAAAATCGGGACAAGACTTAATGTTACCGAGGGTGTAAACGGCTGTTCTGTAATACTGGATTCATATACATCTGACTTCTCCTCACTGCGCCCGGCTCTCGATTTTATGAGACGCAGACGTATTCCGCAGCAATCATCAACTTTGATATTAAGCGATCTGCATCACGAATCGGCTTCCTCAACGGAGCTTTATTCAGATATCGCGGATATGATAAGATCCGCCGGAATCGACAGATTCATAGGAGTAGGAAAAACATTGGAGCGATATAGCTCTCTATTCCCTGTAAATTCCTCATTCTACACGGATACAGCGTCATTGCTGAAGAGCGTATCCACATCAGATTTCTCCGACGAGATCATATTGCTCAAGGGATCGCCCGAATATAACTTCAAGGATGTGGCGGAAATGCTTGAGACCCGCAAGCATGAGACAGTTCTGGAGGTCAACCTTGATTCCATAGTGGCAAATTACAATTATTTCCGCTCCAAGTTGCCGTCATCATGCGGAATAGTATGTATGGTGAAGGCTTCAGGATATGGGGCAGGAAGCTATGAGATAGCCAAAACTCTTCAGGATTGCGGGGCGGCATACCTTGCCGTGGCTGTGCTTGATGAAGGGATTGAGCTCAGACGACGAGGCATTACCATGCCTGTAATGGTGATGAACCCCAAAGTGGTGAATTATAAATCAATGTTTGCAAACCGGCTCGAACCGGAGATATACTCTTTCCGCATGCTCCGGGATGTGATTGCAGAGGCTGAAAAAAACGGAATCTCCGATTATCCTATCCATATAAAGCTCGACACCGGTATGCACCGCATGGGATTTGTGGAGGAGGAGTTGCCGGCATTGATGGATATACTGAAGAATACAACGGCTGTAAGAATAAAATCCACATTCTCTCACCTCGCGACATCAGATTGTCCGGACATGGATGATTATACCGAACTGCAACTCGACAGATTCGAACGTTTCACAACTTACATGCTCAGTGAATATAAGCATCCGTTCTTGCGCCATGTGCTGAATTCGGCAGGAATACTCCGTTATCCAGAACATCACTATGATCTGGCACGACTGGGAATTGGTCTATACGGAGCCAATACGCTCCCCCCCGAGATGGAGCGACCATTAGCTGTGGTATCTACCCTGCGCACGGTCATAATTGCCATAAGAGAGTATCAACCTGGAGAGACTGTCGGCTACGCTCGCCGCGGAGTAATCGAACGACCGTCAAAGATCGCTACAATTCCTATCGGCTACGCTGATGGCATGAACAGGCATTTTGGCAGAGGCAATATATCAGTGCTCGTAAATGGCAAGGAGGCACCTACCATAGGAAACATCTGTATGGATGCCTGCATGATCGATGTCACAGGAATAGACTGCGAAGTGGGCGATTCCGTAGAGATTTTCGGTCAGAATATGCCTGTGCAACGCCTTGCAGACGTGCTTGACACAATCTCTTACGAAGTTCTCACGTCCGTCTCACCACGTGTGAAACGTGTATATTTCCGCGAATAAAGACAATATTTAAATGAGCATCATTCAGGAAGAGCCTCGCGTAGTTCGGCAAGACAACGCTCCACCTCCTCATTGGTCTTGAAAAGACGCTCCTTACAATATTTAAGCAACTGGAGGGCGCGTGTGGTATAGTTTGACAACTGATCTATATCACATGCGTCGGATTCCATTTTACGCACTATATCCTCAAGCTCCGCCACAGCGGCGCGATATGACAACTCTGACATTTCCTTTATATTTTTTCGTTTTCGGATTGTAATCGTGATTCTTTCACAGTTGAGGAGATGATTCCGTCAAGAAGCACAGTCTCCATGGTGTCCCCGGGGTGAAGCTCGCTGACACTTCTTACTGCCTTTCCATTTACCCTTGTTATGCTGTAACCTCGCTTGATGGTGTTATCCGGGCTAAGAACCCTGAGCATATTCTCAAGATTTTTCAGACGCAACATCGGTTTGTCTGTCAATCCGGTACAAGCTTTCTCAAAACGATACCGAAGCATCCTGACCTTCTCCTGTTCGGATGCCGCACGCCTTGTCAAGGCACGTTCAACAGCATGTCCCATTTCTGTAAGATGCTTTTCCGAACGCATTATGCGGGTCTGCACACGAGCTGGAAGAGCAGTCTCCATAGTCGCGATACGATACTTCTCCCCTTTCAATGCGTCTCCGCTGTAACGGGCGATCTTCTTTACCCGTTCAACTGCGGCTGTCCATGCCACGCGTAATGAATCTACAAGCATCGCAGCCACTGCAGTAGGTGTCTTACAACGCATACAAGCGATCTCATCAAGAACAGTGCGGTCGCGCTCATGCCCGATTCCGACAGCCACAGGCAAAGGGAAAGTCGCTACAGCCTTTGCCAACTCATATTCGTCAAATCCGTTAAGATCGGTGGTTGATCCCCCGCCACGGATAATCACCACACAATCCCATAGATCTATGGTGCTCTCCACGAGTTCAAGAGCATCCCTTACACTTGCCGATGTCCTCTCTCCCTGCATTACAGCGGGGAAAAGATGAGTATAGAATTTAAAGCCATCGGGATTATTCTCTATCTGGTTCATGAAATCACCATAACCGGCTGCTCCCGGAGCCGACACAATGGCGATTCTCTGTGGAACCGGAGGAAAACGCAACTGCTTGTTACTCCCGAGGACACCTTCACGTGCAAGGCGTTCGAGAATCTCCCGGCGCAGGCGTTCCAGATCTCCTACTGTATATGAAGGATCTATGTCACTTATGGTGAAACTGAGGCCATACAGATTATGATGGTTGGCGGATCCCTTCACCATAACTTTCATACCGGTGGAAATATCCTTACCTGTGGCATCAACAAATTTACGGCGCAAGGCTGAAAGAGTGCCACTCCATATCATGGCGCGCATTTTTGCACATGTGGCGCCAAGCACATCCTTCTCTATCAGCTCCATGTAGCAATGTCCGCCAGCTATGCGGACATCACTCAGCTCTGCTGTCACCCACACTCCGTGTAACTGCGGATTCATGCGGATGGTATTACCCAGCATCTGCTGATACTGCTGGAGGGTGACAGACTTATTCAGCTCCATCCTCTCCTATCTCTGACAATGCTCCGGTGACGGGATTAAACGTAGCATACGAGCGGTTTTTCTTAGCGCTGAAAAGAGCCGGGGCAAGACCGAATCTCACTCCGAACTGCGAAAACTCCATCTCCTGCTCATACAATGTTTTTCCGAGAGTAGACAATGTAACGATCGCAGCTCCGGGCACATTATATATCACGGCATCCTTCGGGAGTTTCTTCTCCTCCCCCTTGGCATCGACAGGGAGTTCTCCTCTGTTTGTTACCTTCACTGTGATATAGACAGGATCTCCTGAATAATCATCAGCTCCTACAAATCCTGCAAAGTCGCTCATGCGGAACAACACCTCTCGGCCGTCAGCCGAGGGTGTGTATGTGTATCTATGTGTGATTGTCTCTGTCTCTGTAATTCCCGCGAAAGCTGCTGTCAATGCCGCCTCCTGATGCGTAAGGGAATTGAGCATCAGTTCAAGCTGCTTGCCATCCTGGGGCATTGTCTCGGCTGTTCCTCTTGTAAGGGCAATCTTCGCTTCGCGGATCTCCATAAGATTCTCCGCAAGCATCTGAGCTTGTTTCGCAGAACTTTGAGATGCGATGAAGTCTTCATTCACATATTGCAGATACTCGTTGATCTTTATTTTCTCAACGCTTTCAGCCGCGGATTCATCCTGACCACCGTAGAGAGGCGATGAAGGAGCTTGTGTTTCTTTATTTATGGAGAGAAGCATGCCGTTTTCATCAACACATATGTACGTAACCGCTCCACTCTTAAGCTGCATGAGATAGCGGTTCTCGGAATCTGGAACGCCATAAGGCGACACTCTGACACCCGTGATAGTCCATGATTCAGTATCCTCTTTTATAACTTTGTCCGTACCCATGAATTTCTTGGCATACTGAAAATATGGACCGGCCTTCTTGACAGTACGTCTGGCGGTAACCTCAATCTCAAGGGAAGTAACCGGAAGCGTATAGACAAGTCCATACTCATTATGCTTGTCGGCGGTAAGCAGTTTGGTCTGCTGCGCGCCTGCATTGAAGGCAAGCATGCCTATACATGCCATTGCCATTATCCTGACAAATCTCATATCCTAAACTTTTTTATCTATTATCATTCTTATAGCTCTGCCCACATAGTTGGCGATGTCGACCGCGGTAAGACCGAATTCTCCCATTTCCTCCGTCGCCATATCGCCGGCGAGTCCGTGAACAAAAACTCCGATTGTCGCGGCATGCTCCGGACGGTAGCCTTGTGCAAGGAATGCCGATATGACTCCGGTGAGCACATCGCCGGCTCCTGCAGTTGCCATTCCCGGGTTTCCGGTTGGGTTTATATAGACTCTTCCGGTCGGTCGGACAGTCGCGGTGTAATGCCCCTTGAGCACAATTATTATATTGTATTGCCTTGCCATTTCAACGGCTGTCTTCAATCTGTCTTCCGATGAACGTTGCTCCCCGAAAAGTCGGTCGAATTCACCGATATGGGGCGTTATTATGGTTTTTGCCGGCAAGAGAGACAGCAACGACGGCCGCTTGGAGATACAGTTAAGCGCATCGGCATCAAGCACAAGCGAACTGACACCTGTTTTAAGCAAAGCCTCCAGAGCATCTATTGTCTGGTCTGCCGTTCCTATACCTGGTCCGACAGCGATAGCCTGATGATCATGGTGTATACGCATATCGGAGATGAAATGCTCATGACGATCCGGCTCAAACATAGCCTCCGGAACCGCAGTCTGAAGAATGGGTATTCCGCTCTTCGGGCCATGGACTGTCGCCAGCCCAGCCCCGCTTTTCAAAGTGGCACGCGCGCACATCACCGCAGCTCCCATCATTCCTGTGCTTCCGGCAAAAAGCATTGCAGAACCATAGTCTCGTTTTCCTGTGAATGGAAGACGCTTATGAAGGAGCGGTCGTATATTGCGACTCTCCACAAGCATATATTCAGCCGGAAGTTCTTTGATTTTAGCCTCATCAAGGTCTATATCGAGCAATTTCCATTCTCCAAGCACATTATAGTTCTCTTCAAAGAAGAATGACAGGCGTGGCATCTGGAAAGCGAGAGTGAGATTGGCATGCACGATATCACGGCGGTTCACATGCGAGTTCCATTCTCCGAAAAGACCGGAGGGAAGATCTATCGAAACTATATATGCTCCGGATTCATTGATATATCTTGTCACCGCAACAAAACCGCCCATCAGAGGCTTGTTTAGCCCGGAGCCGAACAATCCGTCGATAACCACATCCTTCTCTCCAAGATATGGAGGATTAAATTCCCTCGACACCTCCGTGAAATCCACTCCATCAATAGTGATGAGCTTCTTGCGCTCCTCATCGCAGTCATGGCTGAGCTTGCCTGTGACGTTAAACAAAAACACTTCAACGCGTTTGTATCCACGCTCTATCAGCATCCTTGCCACTGCAAGTGCATCCCCTCCGTTATTTCCGGGACCTGCCATGACCACAAAACGCTGACCGGGCAGAAAACGCGAGTTCAGTTCATCAGCCACAAGCTCGGCCGCCCTCTCCATAAGATCTATGGAGCTTATCTGCTGCGCCTCACATGTAGCACTGTCAAGTTCATGAATTGCCTGCGATGTAAATATCTTCATTTAAATCTATAATGTCTGTTTCAAACTACAAATTTAACTCCCCCGCTCCAAAATTCCAAATGTACAGAATAAAAAAGAGTCCGCAATTGAATTGCGGACTCTTTAGACATATGCATCGTGTATGGATTACTCTGCTTTGCCTTCGCTGCCAAGAACGGCGATGATCTTGTGCTTGTAAAGCTTCTCCATCTCATCGCGAGCCGGGCCGAGATATTTACGGGGATCGAACTCAGCGGGCTTCTCATCGAACACCTTGCGGACAGCCGCTGTCATGGCAAGACGGCTGTCAGAGTCGATATTGATCTTGCAAACATCCATCTTGGCTGCTTTGCGAAGCTCTTCTTCGGGGATACCGATTGCGTTGGGGAGTTTACCACCGTGAGCGTTGATCATGTCAACATACTCCTGGGGAACAGAAGATGAACCGTGGAGCACGATGGGGAATCCGGGTATCTTAGCCTCTACACCCTCAAGCACATCGAATGCCAATGGAGGGGGAACGAGACGACCTGTCTTCGGGTCGCGTGTGCACTGCTCGGGTGTGAACTTGTATGCACCGTGTGATGTACCGATTGAGATGGCAAGGCTGTCAACACCTGTGCGTGTCACAAAGTCTACAACCTCCTCGGGATCAGTATAGGTGTGATGGTCTGAGCTAACCTCATCCTCAACACCTGCAAGAACGCCGAGCTCACCCTCTACAGTCACGTCATGCTGATGTGCATATTCGCAAACTTTCTTTGTGAGAGCTACATTCTCCTCGTAGGGAAGGTGGCTGCCATCGATCATAACTGATGAGAAACCGTTGTCTACACAGTCTTTGCAAAGCTCGAAGCTGTCACCATGGTCAAGGTGAAGAACGATCTGGGGATGCTCCCAGCCGAGAGACTTGGCGTATTCAACAGCTCCCTGTGCCATATAGCGGAGAAGGATAGGATTGGCGTAGTTGCGGGCGCCTTTCGATACCTGAAGAATTACCGGTGATTTTGTGTCAGCTGATGCCTTGATGATGGCCTGAAGCTGCTCCATGTTGTTGAAGTTGAACGCGGGGATGGCATATCCGCCGTGAACTGCCTTTGCAAACATCTCTTTGGTGTTTACAAGACCTAAGCTTTTGTAATCTACCATGGGTTAATTATTATTAAGTAAGTATTTCTGTTTTTACCTGAGTTTCTTTAATTTAAGTGGAATAGGACATCAATGTCCTCGACCTCTCAATTTTTCAAACTGCCTAATGGGGAGCCGGATTGAATCAGGTTGTTCCCTACAGAGTCAAATTCTTTGCAAATATAGAAATTTTTCTTTATTTAACCAAAATTTCTTCAAGACTCCTTTTGGGAACATGATGAATCTTTTCATCATCACGCCAATATTTTATATCGCCATCTTTCATTGCCTCGATAACCACATCCTCAACAGGAACTCCGAGGGCAACCACATGCAATGGCGCAAGCGTGTCGTTGAGTCCAAGGCATTCCGCAATAGCATTCTTATTAAAGGATTTTATTATGCACGCACCCATACCAAGACTGACTGCTCCAAGAGTGATGGCCTCAAGTTGAAGACCGTCGTCACACATTGGATTCCCTGTAAGTTCCTCGTCAAGACATTGCACGATATAGGCTGTTGGTCTCTCTCCCGGTTCGGGTCCAGGCCATTCAGTAAGATAGCCGGCCCAGGCAAGATGCGGAAAAATCTTTCCGCACTCTTCCGGTGTATTGACAATCCTATACTTAAGCGGTTGCAGATTGCGGCCCGAAGCGCAAAAGCGGCATAACTCCACAATCTTTTCCAGTTCTGCCGTAGAGATGTCACGGGATTCGTCAAACCGACGGTATGAGCGGTTATGCTCCATCAATTCTCTCAGTTCTTTATATTCCATTCCCAAATTTACTATTTTTCCACGGCTCCAGCCCTATAATCTCATATTTTTTTTATAATTTTAGGCAGCGAATCATAAATTTTTCGCTGCCTTGTTGAAAAAATTCCCCTATCTTATTTATGGAAATATCGAATCTGAAACCTCTCTTCCCTGACATATCCCAGGATAATGCCCCTGTCATAATTGCCGGGCCCTGCAGTGCGGAAAGTAAAGAACAGGTAATTCAGACGGCAGATGAGCTCAAACAACTCGGTGTGAAAATATTCCGCGCCGGGGTATGGAAACCGCGCACAAAACCAGGAGGATTCGAAGGGATGGGAAGCATTGCTTTGCAATGGCTCTCGGAGGTGAAGCGTTCCACTGGAATGCTTGTCGCCACAGAAATCGCATCCCCTCAGCATCTCAATGAGGCAATGGAGGCAAATATCGATGCCATATGGATAGGCGCCCGCACATCGGCAAATCCATTTGCGGTGCAGGAAATTGCGGATGCATTCGCATCAATGACCGAAGAGGAACGCGACAGCATAGCCGTGATGGTCAAGAACCCTGTAAATGCGGACCTTGAACTATGGATCGGAGCAATGGAACGTCTTTACGCCGCTGGAGTAAGGAGACTCGGAGCTATCCACCGCGGCTTCTCCTCCTACGGCAATCATATTTACAGGAACCAGCCGGAATGGCGTATCCCGATCGAATTCAAACGTCGTCTTCCCGAAATTCCCCTTATCTGCGACCCATCCCACATAGGAGGACGCCGCGATTTCATCGCGCCACTCTCAATCCAGGCTTTGAGGATGAATTTCGATGGTCTGATAATAGAGAGCCATTGCAATCCGGACTGTGCGTTGAGCGATAGCGCCCAGCAGATCACACCGCAGGAGTTAGGAGAAATCCTAAAAACAATTAACCGCCGTGGAGATGCCCTCTCTGGTGAGATATTATCCGACCTTCGCCGACAGATTGACGAAATCGACGACCGACTAATCGATATTCTCTCCCAACGCATGGCAGTAGCCAGGGAGATAGGACGTCTGAAACGGGAGAATGATATGCCTGTGGTGCAACCCGAGAGATATAATTCCCTGATCAAAAAAAGAGTGGAGACTGCCGAAAACATGAATCTGAACCCTGATTTCATGAGACGCATACTCGCTGAGATTCATGAGGAATCTGTAAGACAGCAATTCGATATATAAAGAATTGTTAAAATTTCCTCTTGAGTTGTCACAGCATCTTTCAAGTCAGGTATATTATACAGAAGCCGACTATATTTCGCTTCAATAGATTCCATAATGACAAGTCAGGAGTTCAGAGATCTCATATTGCCTTTGCAAAACGCGATGTATCGCCTCGCCTTCGTCCTTGTAAAGAGGGAAGACGATGCCGCCGACATCACGCAGGAAACCATCCTGCGGCTTTGGCAAAAGCATGATGAGATTTCCAGAACCCTGAATCATAAGGCATATTGCCTTACCGCTGTAAGAAATAGAGCCTTAACACATCTGCAGTCGCATGAATCTGATTCGGAAATGCCGGAATCTATCGAATCGCCCGAAGATATCCACCATGCTTTCGAATCGAGGGAAACGTTGTCGATAACCGAGAGGGCGATGGAGGCGCTTCCTGCAAACCAGAAAGAGGTGATAAGACTAAGTTCTTATGCAGGATGCACAAACTCCGAAATCGCTCAGATTACAGGATTGACTGAAGTAAACGTAAGGGCTCTTCTCAGCCGCGGGCGAAAAAGACTAAGGGAAATAATAATTAGCTATAGATAGAACAGACATATGACAGATAAAGATAACATAACTCATATAAGGGCTTTGCTTGAAAGCTATTACAGCGGCGCAATCACTCCCAGTGAGCGGGATGAGCTTCTGGAACTGCTGCAAGACAACAGCGCATTGCCGGATGATCTTGCGATGGAGAAGGAGATTATTCTCTCCATAGAGACAATCCCGGACATACCAGTACCCAATGATCTGTCACGTCGAATCGATGTGGCTATTGCAGGCAGTGGCAAAAAGAATCTATCCGGAAAATGGAAAGCTCTCTTTTATACATCCGTAGCAGCCTCTGTGGCGCTTATAATGACAATGGTGTGGAATGCGGTGGATATTGCGGTGACTCCAGCCGATTTCCAGGAGCAGACCGGCACTCTCACCGCCCAATTTTCATCGGATGAGCCTTATGACGTTAAAGAGGTTACATCTGATACCAAACATGAGACGGAGCAGGCGCTTGCTGCTGCATCACTGGTAAAATCTTCGGAACCCATGCCGAATAAGGTCACCCGCGGTAGCCACACTCCTGCAAAAAGTCATTCCGGTAACGTCCGGATCGTCACAGACCAGAATGAGGCAGACATGATCCTGAACCATGTGTTAGGAATCATATCTGAAAATATGTATGCCGCAGAGCGCGCATGCGACCGCCCCGAGATTATTATAGAATCAATGAACCAAACTATTTCCCGAACCGACTTATGAAAACATTATCAATCAAATTTATCTTGGCAATCACAGCATTGCTATTCTCTATGCCGTCAAGCGCAAAGGATCTGTTCCCTTCTCTTTATGACTCACCCGACATAGAGACTGTATTCGTATCCAAAGCCATGATGATGAGCTCTGCTGAATCAAGAAGCATCCTCTTTGGCAGACTCAGCATCTATGACAGCAAGGATCTTGACGACCTTTATGTATACTCCGCCAAAAATCCCGAAGGCATCGCTCTTGCTGAGAAAACTCTCAAGGAATTCAGCGACAAGAACAAGAATCTTGAAATCCTAATGCGGACCAAGTCGGAAAAGGAGGAATCAATAATATATGGTCTTCCATCCGATAAACCCGGTCATTACACTAACGTGATTATAGTCAGCAAAGGCAAAGGATTCTCCATGGTGGTTCTTACCGGAAGCATTAACTTCAATTTCACTTCTGGAATTTCCTCCGGTCAATTGAATTCCCTTAGCTCTCTTCGTTCTTTTGATTCTCTTGATTCTCTAAAATCTCTCAAATCTCTCAAATCTTTGGAAAGACTCAAATCTTTGGAAAAACTCAAAGGGATCGATTTCCTTATAGAGAACGAAGCAACTCTGCCAGACGGTCGCCAAGACCTATCGTATAACCCTGCGTGAAATAGACGACACGGTTGAACGTGTCAGCTATTGCCACAACCGGTCTGGATACAGACGCAAGATTCATTGAAGCTGAGAGTTCTTCAAGAGACACTCCGTTTTTATCAATACCTAACATCGATGTGGATGGCAGCGATTCATAAGCTTCGCGATTGAATCGTTGCCATTCCTCTTCATTACTAAAGAGAATCATCAGTTTGTTTCCACATTTCTCAAGCTCCTCCTTTGCGGCAATCATATCGTTAAGTATATGAGCGGATGGTTCGTCACCGGGTTTCACAAACGCGATTACATAATAACCTCGCCCCGTGGAAGACAACAGGCTTCGTTCTTCACCTGTCTGCGGATCAACATATATATTTTCAGCATTCAAGGATCCAATCACTGACAATGCGCTGTCATCTTTACGGATCTTAAGGGGGACATCTGTGACATAGTTTTCCCTGATATTGAAAATCTCGCCATGTGCAAGCACAGATCCGTCTGCCATGCGTTGGCCGCTCAGAAGAAGATACTGACCCTTTTCAAGCGGCAATTTACCATCTTCAATATCATTGATAGAAAAGCCCTCCGGATATTCAAGTTGACGTGGAATTCCGGCATCTATACGCGACAACGCAAAGTGGCTGTAATATTTAGGATTCCTGTTGCGGTTTTCCGAAATTGAATTCAACACCATATTACCAGTGGCTGCCGCCTTCATCTCGGATTCTGAAGAATCGAATTTCACATCTATCCATTCCCCGCTTTCTCCGCAATATTGAGTCTTGCCTGTAACGGGATCAATTCTCGAAGGGATGCCTAAACTTCGTGCCACTGACACAAAAAATATCGCACGTGAACGGGCATCGGCAAGTGCTGTGCGCCATACAGCACGCGGATCCATTCGCAATGCTGATGGGTTCCCGACTGTATCGAGCCGGATATTCTCGGTAGTCCAGGAAGCGAGCAGACCGGGATTGTTCCTGTATCTCTCCGCATCAGCGGGATTGATCTCTCCACTGAAAAATGATTTATATGGAACAAGCCATTCATTCTCTACCCTTGGGTTAAGCACATAGTCAACCCACAGCGATGACCCGGACTCTGGTGTATTTTCAAGATTATCATGCAACACCACAAGCGGAATGTCCCGACGGTCTTTCTCACTGACCGCACATAATAGATCCAATGCCAAATTACGCTTTTCTGCCGGCAGATTCCCAAGGTATTCAAGCAATTCTCGGCCGTGACCTCTTGCTTCTGTCAGAACCTTTACACCACGGATTGTATCAATTCCAAGTCTCGATAATTCTATACGTGCCTCTGCTCCGGTGATAAAAGTGGATACATATGCGCTCCGGATACTATCTTCCTGAGAAAGTCGCCGTAGATTCTCCTTCTCTGCGGATTCTGATGCAACCGGAAGAGAACCCGACTGGCGAGGAGGTACAATATCAAAATCGAATGATCCTGTGAAATCACCGTCTTTATCAAGCACAATTGAACCGACAGCTGCATTTGCGGGATTCACCTTGGTGAATCCCATATGGTTACCATCAGTAGCCCAAGCCACAATATCACCCATGCCGCATGTAAATGAAGCCTTGCCATTGCTGTCGCTCACCTTTGTCGCGGCAGGATAGAGATCCGCATAATTATATATGCAGAAATTCACTGTCGCCCCTGCCACCGGAGAGCCGTTAATGTCAACAACCTTGACATGCACATCACCGACAGGAGCATAATTAGATGTCACGTTGATTGTAGTGAGCATCGGCAAGACTCGGAGCTGCTCCTCCGGGCCTTCGTAAGGACCAAAAACATTCGTGGTCATCAGCATTCCACGTGATGCGGGAGCATTAAACCACGCCATATTCAAATCAGCCGCCGGTTCGCAGGCTCCTAAGAAATACCAATCTCCGTCTGCCCACGCCTCAACCCAGGCATGATTGTCATCAGTATGTGCCCAGCGCGGTGTGTATACCTGCCTTGCCGGTATACCCATAGCCCGGAGTGCGGCTACGGTGAATGTTGATTCCTCGCCACATCTTCCGATAGCCTGACTTACCGAACTCAACGGACTGCTTGTTCTTCCGTCAGATGGCTGATAGGTAACTTTCTCATGACACCAATGGTTGATTTCAAGTATCGCATCTTTCATTGACAGATTTTTCACCCGGTCGCGTAATTCATCGTAAAAGACAATCCGGCTCATGTCGAGATTCTCATTGTTAACACGTACCGGCAACACAAAATGCTTGAATTCCCTCTCCGGCACACTCTTTCCCCACGGCATTTCTGTTCTTGCTTTTAATGATGACAAAACATTTGCCTGAAAGAATTGGGGTGAATATGCTGTGGCATCAGGAGTCTGCATGTAGGCATATAGCCATTTAAGACATTCCTTTGCTTCATCTGATAATGAATCCGGCAGTATGTCCATTCCCGGAAACATCGCGGCAGGCAGATTTCTGCGAACAGCGAATGCCTTATCTACGGATGCCGATGGCGTGATAACTCCGGCGAAGACACCGGTAGAAATTGAAAAGAGGGCAATGACAGCCAATTTCTTTAAAATATTCATATGGTTTCTATAATGTCTGACAATTCTTTTACTATGGAAGGAGACGTGGTGTATCTGGAATATTCATCTTCGTCACCGGTGCCCATCCCTATCCCTTCACGGCGGAAACGCATCCTGCTGCTCACACGCTGTTTGGCAGAGGCATGTATTTCGGAGACTCCTGTATCCTTTATTATCCCAAGGATGTTTTGGGGAGTCACGCCAGCCCCGGGCATTATTATTATTCTGCCATCCGCCCGCGCATGTAGATTTTTAAGGAGCTCCTTTCCTTCCTCGGCAGAAGCCGCTTGTCCGGAAGTCAGTATGCGGTCGAACCCAAGCGATATTATTTTTTCCAAGGCATCAAATGGTTCGCGACAAAGGTCAAATGCCCGATGGAAAGTTGTAGTCACTTTACGACCGGATTCGGATACTTTATGAATAGTCTCCAATATCATCGCACATGCATACTCATCGATATCGCCATCCGATGTCAATGCCCCGAACACAATACCGTCAGCTCCGGCTCCCACTGCAGATGCCGTGTCCTGGGCACATTGCCTGAGTTCTCTATCCGTATACAGGAAGTCCCCGCTCCGTGGTCTTACGAGCACATTGACAGGCAAAACATTCTCCTGCAACCTTGTTTTCCAAATAGCCTGTTTTATAAGTCCTGCAGAAGGTGTAATACCTCCAGCCTCAAGGGCACCGCATAACTCTATCCTTCCGGCACCCCCGGAAATGGCTGCTCCGACACTCTCTATGTCGCCGCAACATATCTCAAGCAATATACTCATGATATCCGATCGTTTTATTCCTATTTTAACTCCACCTCAACGATGTGGTCCACGTCATCAACTTTATCGGGTAACGTTATGATTAGTTGCTTACCCTTTATACTGTAATCCACCTTATCCTTGCCTGCGAAATTCCTAACCCGCTTTACACCGAATTCCATCGGCACTTCAATCTCTCGTGCATCCGGTGTCATCACATGAAGAAAAAGACGTTTCCCAAGTTGAGTGGCGGTTCCCCAGCTTTGAGGTCCAAATGGAGAGCCTTCCGTGCCATATATAGTTTCTCCGTTATCGCGCAACCAGGCTCCCATGTCGCGCAATCTTTGCAACGAAGCGGCAGGTAATTCCCCATTTGGTTGCGGACCGATATTGAGCAGCAGATTTGCACCCATGCCGGCAGTCTTGACAAGATACCTGATTAGAGTGCGGGAATCTTTGTAATTTGTGTCTTCCACTTTATATCCCCACATTCCGTTCATTGTCTGACACGTCTCCAGAGGAAGAGAACTGATACCATTCTCGCCGCTGTAACCGGCTGTATTCTCTCCCGGCACATCACGCTCGAAAATCTGGATATCCTCTCCGGGAAATGGTGGCTGATGATGATTGTTACCAATCAGGCAACCCGGCTGCAGTTTATGAATCATCGCATATTGTTCTGGCAATTCCCAATCAAACGGAGTCTTATCCTCATCATGATCCCACCATCCGTCAAACCATACCGCCCTTACAGGACCATAATTAGTCAGCAACTCTGTCAGCTGGCGGTTCATGAATCCATAATAAGATTTCCAATCGTTTTGTAAAGAATCTCGTCCCGTAGTATGCCCTGTGCGACCCTGTGGATAATCCTGGCGCCCCCAATCGAGATGAGAATAATACAGATGCAGTTTAATATCCTGTTTATGGCATTCATCTGAAAGCTCTTTCAGAACATCTCTGCCAAATGGCGTTCCATCAACTATGTTGTAATCGCTCTCCGCTGTCTTGAACATCGAAAAACCGTCATGATGACGAGTTGTGAAGCATACATATCTCGCACCCGAATCTTTTATGGCATCAACCCACTCTGCCGCATTGAAATCGGCAGGATAGAATCCACGCGCATGCTTGGAATACTCCGAATGAAGGGGTCCATAGTTAAGATACCATTCTCCACGGGCAAACATACTGTATATGCCCCAGTGTATGAATATTCCGAACCGATCGGAGCGAAACTCCTCCTGACTGCGTTTCACATCATCCGAGGGAACATAAGCCGGCGATACATCTGCCGACAACATTCCCACGTACCCCCATAACGCCAATATACACAATATAAACTTTTTCATCCTCTAAAAATTTCCACAGAAGTCGTTTAACAACTTCTTAAACTGAACTCATTTGCAAATATATAACTTTTTTCTATCAAAATCCGTTTTTCCAACAGACCACAGTTCTTTTTTCTTGACTTCTTTGCATATTATGGAGGAATAAATTACATTTACAACCGATATGGAAACTGATAAAAGTATTACAACCGCAAGAATGACAGCTGAGCTCAGGCGAGATCTGTCTCCTATATATGGTGATGGTGAGGCTCGCGCTATGATCAGATTGATTTTCCATTCTCTCAAAGGGTGGTCACAGACTGATATGGTGATAAATGCAGACACTCCGTTGTCGGATTATATCATAGATAAGATAAATGATATAAAAAGCCGGTTGCTGAAGAATGAACCGATACAGTATATCCTCGGTGAGGCATATTTTTATGGCATAAATCTAAAGGTCAGTCCCGACACGCTTATTCCACGTCCTGAAACTGAACAGTTAGTGGATATGATCGTCAAGGAAAACACTGAGTCTGACCTAAGAATTCTCGACATTGGTACCGGTTCAGGTGCTATTGCCATAGCGTTGTCCCGAAACCTCAGATTTGCAAAGGTTTCAGCTATTGATATCTCCGAAGGAGCTTTAAAAGTTGCCGAAGAAAATGCCACGCACCTTCACGCTGATATATCTTTCATAAATTGCGATGTATTCGAATATTCTCCTAAACCGGATTCTTTCGACATCATTGTGAGTAACCCACCCTATATCGATGATTCAGAGAAAAAAGGCATGGAAAGTAATGTTCTTGACTATGAACCGCATTCAGCCCTATTCGTTCCGGACAACAATCCTCTGATATTTTATTCTAAAATTGTGGAGCTTGGATGCAAATCGCTCTCGAACGGAGGCAAGCTATATTTTGAGATCAACCCGAGACATGCGGAAGAGCTCAGACAACTCCTGCTCGATGACGGTTATCAAGATGTTGAGATAATCAGTGATATCTACGGAAAACAAAGATTTATTAAATGCTTACGATCTGACAACAAGAACTGAACTCATGATAAAGAAGAAACAGATAACACCGGATGCAGCTCGGTTGAAGATGGCTGACCTTTGCGCAAGGTCGGAGCAGTGCGAATACGACATCCGCCAAAAACTACAGAAGATGTGTATCCCTGTCTCTGAAATAGACAACATCATAGATTTTCTCGTAGAACGGAGATTTATAGATGATACTCGATTCGCCAAAAGCTTTACCAACGACAAAATTCGTTTCTCTTGCTGGGGAAAGAATAAAATCCGGATGGCACTTAGAATGAAAAGAATTCCATCCTGTATAATCACAGAAGCATTTGAGGATATCGATGAGGATGATTATAATGATGCTTTGTGGAAGGCAGCGAAAAGCAAAGCTAAGAGTTTAGATCTTCTTGACTACAATGACAGAGCCAAACTATACCGTCATCTTCTGTCACGGGGATACGAGTCATCCCTTATATCGTCTGCAATAGCGGCATTGAGAACACAGCAATGAGACTATTAGAACAAATAATAAAACAAAATCTTACATCAGTCGCTGAATTCATATTTCCACGATGCTGCCACTTATGCGAATCAAAACTGACTGATGATGAAAATTACATATGCAGCACCTGCCTCTCAAGATTGCCACGCACACACTATCACCGCAATCCGATGAATCCGATGGAACAGAGATTCGCTGGTAAGTTTCCATTTGAATCGGCTACCGGACATTTCTTTTACGCAAAAGATTCAGACCTGTCCATTCTGATGCAGGACCTGAAATACAGACACTATAGAGGATTAGCTAAGCGACTCGGACTCCTCGCAGGCAAAGAATTATACCTGACCTCATTCCTTGCCGACATAGACTGCATAATCCCTATACCTATTCACTTCATTAAAAAAGCCAAGAGAGGATATAATCAGACAGAAGAGATAGCATCCGGTATAAAAGAAGCGACATCAATACCTATAAAGAGAAACTTAATAGCGTCAAGACCACACAAGACCCAGACATCGCTGACACATCAACAACGCCAGACAAACACTCAAGGAATATTCGGAGTGAAGGAACCACAGGAACTTTCGGGTCTCCACATCCTTCTGCTTGACGATGTATGCACAACAGGAGCTACACTGACATCTGCCGCAGAAACCCTCCTATCATCTAACCCAGACATCCGCCTATCCCTCCTGACAATAGGCGTAACATTCTAATAAAAAAAAGACCCACATCACTGTGGGTCTTCTGAAGGTGGCGATTACCTACTCTT
>CAJTPK010000019.1 GCA_910578075.1 uncultured Muribaculaceae bacterium
AACCTTTCGGTTGTGACCTGAGGGATTGGATAAATTAGCCGGAAACAAGCCGGTCTGAAGTAATTTTAACCAGACGGACATATTTAAAGTTAAAATTATACATATTTATAGTTAAGTCTCTTTCATGAAAAATTACCTTAGTCCCGCATGCCCGGCTGCTTTTGTATTTTTGAATCAGTCACATAGCCCGCTATGCTCCTGATTCTGCAAATCCAAAATCAGCTCAGGCATGCGTCCCCTAAAGCTGAATTTTTTATGAGACGGACTCTTAGATGCGTTTTTGAGAAACGAATCAATTATGTAAACGTTTCCAAACTGATATTATTACGAAAGCGGAACGGGTTTATGCCAACCCGTTCGCTTTCCTTGTAGCTTCAACGTCAAGAGCCTCGGCGATGAGTGTGATGGGATTTTCCACCTTCACACCCGCGCTCATCTCTATCTGCCATTTACATGTCTCACAGTCGGTGGCGACAACATCGGGGTGCGCAACCTCGATGGCGTCAAACAATTCCGCACCGATTTTCTGCGAGTATTCGTAGTTCTCTTTCTTGAAACCATATGTTCCTGCAATGCCGCAGCACTGAGAGGGGAGTGGCACAAACTCGAGTCCCGGAATCATTTTGAGAAGTCCGGTGGAATATGCCGCCCATCCCAACTTCTGCATGTGGCAGGGAGTGTGGTATGACACACGCTTCTTGTAATCCTCACGGAATACGAGCTTGATCTCACCGTCATTGATCTTACGTGAGAGGAATACGGTGGCAAGCATTATGTCAGATCTTACATCAGAGTTATCGAGACCGAGCAGGTGGGGGTATTCATCGCGGATAGTGAATACGCATGTGGAGCTTGTGGCAAGCACAGTCATATCCTGCGCGGCAGCCTCGCGGATAGCCTCAAGATTTATCTTGGCATCGTGTGTGGCGCGGGAGATGAGTTTGTTTGCTATCTTTGCCACACCGCAGCATTTCTGCTTTGACAAGGGCAGCACTCCGTAGCCTACTGCGTTGAGCACCTTCACGAGGTCTTTACCTAACGACGGGTTGTTATAATTCACATAGCAACCATGGTAATACGCTATATGTTTTGGATATTCGCGCTGCTCCTTTTCTATCTTCTTCAGATATGTGGAGAATTTGTGTGCGGAATATTTGGGGAAAGTGCGATGCTTGTCAACACCTATGATGTTGAGTCCGGCTTTCGCTATTCCGGAACTGAGCACAGGGTTCACGATGGGGGCGAATGCCGATGCCAGAGTTCCCATCACATCGGTCTCAGCCAACATGTGGTCACGGAGTTTCGGAGCCTTCTTGTCGTATTTGATTCTCGCGCTCTGTATGATGTCGCCTATCTTCACATTGGAGGGGCATGAAACCTCGCAACGTTTGCAGTTGAGGCAATATTTCAGAGCCTTGTCATAGAACTCCGGACTCTTCAATCTGTAACGCTCACCGTCGGGACCTGCCATTTTCGGACCCGGATAATCGGGATTGACAGTCATCACCGGACAATATGCCGTGCAAATGGTGCATTTGATGCACTCCTCAAAATTATTAGCGCTTATATTTTGTTCCTGGTAATTCATCTCTGTAATGTGTTATTTGTTCATAGCCAAATCAGCCACATGGTAACCTGTCAGGATTGCCGAACCGGCGCCGGAATCCTCCTTGAGGGAATTGCAATGGGCGAGTGTGGCTCCTGCCACATAGAGGTTGCTTATCGTCTTTCCCTCTACCGAAGGATGAAATTCGCGGTCTACCTCCACACCAAAGTCCATATAAGGCTGGCTCGCAAAGAAATTGGCATCATACCATTCATCACGGTTCTTGGGGAAGTTTATATCAAGTCCGAACACCGGCTCATAGAAGCCGTTGGGATTTGATTTCACGCCCTCGCTGAAGAATGTGCCTGAAGCTAAGATGAAAGCATCGGCTTTGAGATGATCCTCTCCGAAGTTGGTGGTGACAACTTCTTTCACTTTGCCATTTTCCATTATCCCTTTCTCCACACGGTCACCAAGAAGGTATGTGCCGCCTATCTGCTCGAAATATTGCTGAAGAGCATGCTGAGTGCGCACGCCTGAAACAGACACAGGGATTGTCGGAACGCAGAAAAGAGGGTTGTTGACGCGTTCGCGCATACGTTTCATCTGCGTTTCGCCGTTGACTCCTACAATTGCGGGGATAAGCACTGTCTCACCCTGACGGGCACATGCGTTGATCTTGCCGGCAAACTCCTCGATTGTCGTGAGATCCATCTGTTTTGCAACAGATACGGCACGCATGTCGAAATTCGACAGGCGCAGATGCATCAGTCTGTCGAGGTCGATTGTCTCTATGCGGCATTCAACACCGAGTTTCTCAAGATTCTCAACGATGAAAGCCGGATAGCTCTCAAGGAATCCTTTGACAGCCACCACGAGCACCTTGTCGAAGGGTTTCTCTGTTGCGCTTTTCAACACAGGATATCCATCGAGTGTGAGCCACGATGGACGTGTGTGTCCGAACGGTGTGAGTGTGAAATGATTGGCGGAAGCGTCGCCATAGCATGAGACGCCCGCTCTTTTGAGTGTGGCGGGAACTTCTCCTGCAAGTTTGGCAACAGTATCCTTGCCCATCAGACGGTAAGGATGATTCTGAGCCAGATTGTCGATCTCTTCGATAGGATTCTTGATGATGTCATCTCCGTGTCTACCTAAAAGACCGAAAGAGCCTGCACAGAAATGCAGCGCGCTTTGTCCGGAAGAAACGATAGCCGTCTTCTTCCCCTTCTCGGCGAGCCGGATACCGGCTGCAAGGCCGCAGAGGCCTCCACCTATGATAATATAGTCGAATTTCATTATTGTGCGGAAGTAATGTTAGAGTCTTTGGTGTTTCCTTTCTCCATGCCGCATACACCTTCATAGATCCATGCGGTGAAATAAGCCTCGGCAAGAGGTCTTCCCCATGCTACGGGACGCACACCTTTCCAACGCTCCTGAAGGAACGATTTAAGATCGGATATCGCGCGTTCGTTACCGAATTTGGAGCCCAGGATAGCTGCTGCGCGTGAAGCGCAGATGCCTCCCTGACATGTTCCCATACCGAGACGTGTGCGTCGGCGCAGGTTCACGAGATTGTTGACATGCAGCTTATCCATTGCATATTTGATCTCGCCTACAGATACCTGCTCGCATTCGCATACGAGAGCATCGTCAGAGTCAGAATCGTATTTGATTTCGGATGATAGGGAGCCGTGGCGTTCGCGGGCAGCGATCTGTCCGGTTCCCATATCGATGATATGCTTCTTCTTGTCGGAAGGATTCTCGTTTGTCAGCTCAGATCCTGGCAGCGGGTCGATGGCTGTGGTGCATTTCGCGTCAATACCAAGCTTTTTGCACACCATGTCGGCAGCTGTCTCCGCCATCAGACGGTAGGTCATGAGTTTGCCGCCTGAGATTGTGATGAATCCCTCCACACCATCGCGTTTTGCATGGTCGAGACAAACGATGCCGCGAGATATCTTACGGCCGGAAGGATCGGAATCATCGGCGATAAGCGGACGAACACCTGCATAGGCGCGTAGAATTCGGGTCCATGACAGCGACGGCACCAGCTGACAACCTTGCTGGAGCAGGATGTCCACTTCCTCCTGGGTAACATCCATGTTGTCTACCTGATCGTAAGGCACGCGGCTTGATGTTGTTCCGATAAGTGAGATGGTATCTCCGGGCACAAGAATATCCGCGTCCGCAGGTTTGCGGCAACGGTTGATCACCATGTTGTTCACGCGGTGACCGAAGATAAGCAAAGCACCTTTGGCTGGGAACATGTTGATGGTAATTCCTGCCTGCTGTGCTATTCCGTGACTCCAGATTCCACCGGCGTTGACAGTGATGCTTCCGCGTATCTCCCTCTCCTCGCCGGAGATGGAATTGCGTACTTTCACACCGATAACCCTGCCGTTTTCCTGAATCAGCTCCACCACCTCGTGATATGTCAGCACATCGGCACCGTGTATTCTGGCGTCAAGCACATTTGCGGTGGTGAGGCGGAACGGGTCGACAGCGCCATCAGGCACTTTCACCGCACCGATGATGTCCGGGTTGACAGCCGGCTCGATACGGATAGCCTCCTTGGGATCGATTTCGTTAGCCTCGATTCCGGCGGCACGGCATGCCTCTATGAACGTTTTCTGATATGCGAGGTCATCCTCAGGGAGGGTAACAAACAGTCCACCGGTCTCCTCGACGCAGTGGGATGCGATCTTCCTGAGAATCATGTTCTCGCTTATACACTCGGTGGCAGACTCATGGTCGGTCACAGCATAGCGTGCGCCGCTGTGCAGCAGGCCGTGGTTACGGCCGGTTGCACCGGCGGTGAAGTCAAGGCGCTCGATGAGCATCACCTTGAGACCACGCTTCGCGCAGTCGCGCGCGGTGCCTGCGCCTGTGGCGCCACCACCGATCACGATCACGTCGTATTCCTTGTTCTTCAGGTCGTCTTTCATTTATTTAGCGAACGTAAGTCAGGTTTCGATGTTATCTAAAATTGATTTCACTGCAAAAGTAGACAACTTTCTTTTAAAAAGCAAAAGAATTTCGAAAAATTATCATGTGATTATGAAAATTTACCGAAAAATAAGTTGGACATCTACTTTTTTATAAGAATTACGGCTTAAATGGACGTAATGTTTAAATATTTAACATTTTTTATATTCTATATCGAAAGGGATTTATTAATTTTGAGACGAATAATATACATGTATAATACATTAATCGAAATGACTAAAGAAGAAAGGCATAACCTTATAGTCCAGACTTTGCTAAGGCAGGAGTCTGCCTCGGTAGCGGAGCTGTCCGCCCAGCTGCAGGTGTCAGCCGTGACTATACGCAAGGACCTCAGTGAATTGGAGGCTGCCAAGAAGTTATACAGGAGCCATGGAAACGCCATCCTTATCGATCCGTATATCAATAACCGCACTATCAGCGAGAAAGCTAAACTCGCGAGTCATGAAAAGAGCGTGATAGGGTATTACGCGGCGCAGCTCGTGACGAAAGATGATTCTATCATCATCGCCTCGGGCACCACGATGCTCTCTTTCGCCCATAATATCGAACCGAAGCATCACCTGACAGTAGTTTCCGCGTCACTGAAAGTTTCGGAAGCTCTCGGTCCGTCGGAGGCGATCGACGTAATACAGTTGGGAGGCACCGTGCGCCGCAGTTCACTGTCGGTAGTTGGTAGTACGGCGGAGGTTTTTCTAAGGGACATGGCGTGCAGCAAGCTCTTCCTTGGTGTTGACGGTTTCGATCCGAGCTTCGGTATCACTACAACCGATATCCGCGAGGCGGATCTTAACAAAGCCATGATGCGTGCAGCTCAGAAGACGATAGTCCTGGCGGATTCCTCCAAATTCGGGCGTAGAGGATTTGTGAAGATCGCAGACTTCGACGATGTGGATATGCTTATCACAGACTCAAATCTTCCCGACAAAGCGGCAGCAGCTCTCGAATCGACCGGCGTTGATCTCCGCATCGTCGATATTTAGTGTCTCGTCACATAAAAAATTACTGGTGTTCAGTTCGTATGTTTGCACTCGCAAACATACGAACCAATTCATGAAATTTTATGTAATTATTCCGACTGTGTAACATTGAGCCGTAGCTAAAAGCGGTAATCTTTCCAGTTGCAGCGAATGCAATTTTAGACTTAGAACTTAAATTATTCAGAACGCTGAACTCCGTTTCACTTTTTAACGCGGAACTCACGCGGAATCATCCTGTCAAGGTTTTGGCATATGAACTCTGCGGGTTAATAACGCCTCCGGCTTTCTTAACGGCACTGAACGCAGGCGGAACGATCCGGCAGATGTCAGTCAATAGAAGATAAACTCAGGTGCCTGTCGTTCCGCCTGCGTTCGGCGTCACAAATCAGGACTTCGGTTCTGATTTGTCCGCTCTGTTTCTTCCGGACATTTTGCCTAAATATCATAGTTCCGCGTGAGTTCCGCGTTCATAAAGTGAAACGAGGTTCTGCGTTCTAATTATTAAGGTTCAAAATTTACCGGACGACAACAGTGAACCGCAATATAAAATCACAGTATAGTGTGATTTTTACTTAATTCTAATAGTAGCTGACGAATATGTTGCTAAAAATCACAGTCTATTGTGATTTTTAGTTTTTTGAGAGGTTGACGATTGATTCGTGGATGGCTTCGGGGGAGGGGATCGGTATGTCGCGTAGTAGGATCGTGGAGTATTCCGAATAGCATTTCTCTCTTATCGGGAGGATAATGTTGAAAAGATCAGCGTATATCTTACGTATGTCAGGGATAAAATCCATCTCACCTTCGGAATTGTAGGCTTTCAGGAAATCGGCTATGGTGAAATCCTGAAGCTCCACAGCTGGTGCCTCACCGAATTCACCCTCTTTTATTCTCACGGAATACAGCAAACCGGCTGCGTGAAGTTTTTCGACAATCCTTGATACGATACGCAGCGGCAGATTGTATGATTTCGCTATGTCAACATGAGAGATGGGAGGTTCGTGCGCAATGAAACGTTGCACCACCACCGACATCACTATCAGTGCGATCGAATGCCAGCCGTCAAGCGATAGTTTATCGGAATTATTATTGAAATTGAAAGTGAATACATTCTGTAGTGAATAGGTCAGCACACATCCGCTGAGCAGCAGCAGCCATGACAACTGCAGCCATATCAGCATGAGAGGCAGAAATGAGAAAGAGCCGTATATCGCGTTGTATTTCGATACGTAAATCTGGCCGTTGACAAAGAGAAGCTGTAATATGGAGAAAGCCAAGGCACATATGCCGCCGGAAATGGCGGCATATTTTATATCCACCTTTGTATTCGGGATAAGCATGAACGACATTGAGAATGCAATCCAGCACAATACAACAGGTGCCGCTTCAAGAGCAACATTTACGAGAGGAGTGAGGAAAGGAAGATTCAGATTATCCTGTATCGTGGTCGACATGAATATTGACACACCCGACGAACATATCATCAGGATCGGAATTATCAGGCATATGGCGATATAGTCTGTGATTTTCTGATAGAATGATCTTTGGCGGCGGATATCCCATATAGTGTTGAAAGCATCTTCTATATACGAAAGCAGAGAGATGACCGTCCAAAGCAGGAACAAGATGCCGATACCGACAAAGATTCCCTGCGATGCTTCCGTAAGATATGAATCGACAAAAGAGAGGGCAGTGGAAATCGCCTTATGTTGAGACGGGAAGAAGTTGTATAATTCCTCTTGCAGATAATCCTGCAATCCGAATCCGCGTCCGATAGCCACAAGCAACGCGATTGCCGGCACTATCGCAAGCACGGTGGAATAGGTCAGCGACATTGACCTGTTTTGCAGATCACGGTCGAGGAATGAATTGACAGCGAGATTAATCGTGCGGATTATGCGGACACGTACCGTTTGTCTCGGGTCGTTCCATACACCGTTGATGCAGTATTCCACCGCACGCTTGGCCTTTTCGACAATGGATGTCACAGTACCCTTTATTTTATCAATCATGCTCATTTATCAGTCCTTTCCATTTAAATAAAGAAAGAGGAGTCTAAGGCGAATGTTGCCGAAGACTCCTCTTTATGAAGCGACAGAGATGATGTAAGCCGGGTTATGTGCCCGATCGCGAAGGAACGGGTGTCTGTCATTTATCTAAACCGCGCGGTTGCCCGCAGGTTTCAGCAGCCTACCCCCCGGCAATGGACGAGCAATCCTTGATTGCCGGTATATTTGGCCTTGCAACTCGTGGGATGTGCGGCCTCCTGTGTCGCCACAGGAGCCGGTGAGCTCTTACCTCGCCTTTTCACCCTTACCGTCATCGCGAGGATGACGGCGGTAGTTTTCTGTCACATATCACCCCGACGTCACCGCCGGCTTCCCGTTAGGAAACACGATGCTCTGTGTTGCCCGGACTTTCCTCTTGCAGCGTGGATTAACGCGCGTGCAAGCGACAGACCTCATTTCTGTCTTATCATATATAACGGAGTCTATCCGTCGTTATTATTTTTCTTTAGAATCTTCTTCCTCTTTCGTTGCCGAAGTATTCGTAGAATCTACGGTTGAATTTACAGTTTTTTCTGCTGTCTCTTCAGCTTTTACCTCCGGCTGCTCTCCGGAAACGGTTCTGAGTTTCTTTTCAGCCTCTTCGGCGGCTCTCTTCGCCTCTTCCTCATGTCGGCGGGCTTCTTCGCTGCCAGCTTTAGCTTCCTCGAGTCTTGCTTTGGCCTCCTTTGCCTGATCCTTGACAGCCTTTTCCTGCTGTTTGGCGAGTTTACGCGCCTCCTTTTCTATATCGGCAGGTGTCTTTTTACGTCTCGGAAGACTCATGAAGCCATTTATGGACCACAAAATCAAAGCCGCTCCGGTTACAATGCACCCCCAGATTCGTTCGTTGCCGGGGTTCTGGTAATCAGTTTTCATCAGAAGCACATATACACCGGCTGCTATCGTGATCAAAGGTAGGATATATAGCCATATCGGAGCGCCGTTGACGCGTCTCCCTCTTACAATCCAAATGATCTCTGCTATAGATGCCACAATCAATGAGACACCGAAGGATATGTTAATGTTTCCAAGCAGACCGTCAGGCATGCAGAGAAGCAATATACCCCATATAAGAGAGATGGCGCCCACCACGGTCGAGAACCAAGGGCGGGAAACGGGTAAGCCGTTTGCGTCACGTTGCGTGCGCAATGATGATAACAGAAAATAGATACCGGGGATAACGAAAATCACACCGGCGGCTATCATCACAGGTCTCAGTACCGGTTGGGCATCTTCCACAACCTGCTGATTGAACACAAGCAGACAAACACCGATCACCAAGGCGGCGAGATACGTCAATGCATATATTATCTTTTTCATAGTTGTAAAAATAAAGGTTTCGGTCATTATGAACTCATTTAAACATTTTATTCATTGACATTTGCAGCTTATTTTTCAGGCGATTTTGTCTCTTGAAGAAGCAGCAACCTTACGGTTGGTGCTGATGAAAGAGGCAAAAGCGACGATAAAGAAGCGCAAAGGTTAATGAAAGAATGATTTCTGAACCCATTTTTAACATTCGGTAAAAAGTTTAAATGAGTTCTATATAAATACAATGTTTAACAACCTTTAAAAGTTTACAAAAATCCCTTTTTTCACTAACCATCGTCAACTCAATCATAACCATCATCAACTCAATAAAATTTTCTCAAACCATTTAAACCATTGGGAACCATGAAAAAGCTTCGCTTTTTTGTTTGACGCGAAAAGGTGTAGACCAGAGGCCCAGAGAAACCATAGCATGGAGGCAATCTTATAATTACCACTCCTGCGGAGACACAGAGCAGTAATAAAAATTCAGATTTCTTATTATTGGTTGACTTCTTCGAAGCCGTTTGACGCTTGTTGCTTACACCACACCTTCGCGGGGCTGTGTTCCTTGCCCCGCTCGATATGGTGTTACAATTGTTCCACCTCTTCGAGGTTACGTCGCGAATTGTTGCATCAGGCTCTGTGTCTCCGCAGGAGTGGTAACGAGAAGATCTGCGCCGAATTGAGCGGCATAAAACCTTTGCGCCTCCGCGCCTCTGCGTTATTAAAATTTTACCTGACGCAAAAATTATAAGACTGCCTCCATGCTATGGTTTCTTTGGGCCTCTGGTCTACACCTTCTCGCGTCAAACAGAAAAGCGAAGCTTTTTCATGGTTTCCAATGGTTTAAATGGTTTGAGAAATTTGAGAGAAAATGGTTTGAGAGACGATGGTTCGAATGGTTTGTGCAAGAGAAGAGGCGGCACCTGGCAGTGGAGTCACTGCGGCGCCGCCTCTTTGCGGAAAGGGGATTCGGGGGATTCCCCGCATCGTATATTTTAGGTGATAGGATTATTTGATAACCACTTTCTTAACGTCTTTACCCTGAACGCGGATAAAGATACCGTTCTCAGGATTTGCAACTTTTACACCCTGCAGATTGTAATACTCAACCGGTGCATCAGCATTATCCGAAATGATGTCTGTGACACCTGTCTCGCTATCTACAGCTGCGACAAGATTGCCGTTTTCTGCTTTGAGCGTCATGTTTGAATTACCTTGTATATTGAACTTTGAAGGATCTGAACATCCTTTAACTACAGCATAGTTCTCAGGAAAGCTTTCGGCATCGTAAGGATATATAACGATAGGATTTGTATTCTCTAATGTTCCGTTAACATTGACGCAATTTTTACCATTTGCCTGAATGGCTATTGTCATCTCGTTGTTACCCGATATTGTAAGGTGTTCATTGCCGACGAATACATATCCAAAATTATCATTGACCTTACAAGTATTTGTAAATATGACATTGTTGAGTGTAAGAAAACCATTGACTTTAACAGTAACGAGTCCTTGGTTATGTGTGGAAATAGCGTTGTCAATTATAACATTGGTCATAGTCATGATGCCATAGTTTTTTCCACTACCGGATGCTTCAGTAAAACATTTGTCAGTGGAATCACCCTTACCATCAAGTGTTATATTTTCAATGTGGATTTCTCCTGAATTATCGTTATTCCCTTGAGCCAAGAAAAGAAGATTGTTCTTATTTGTTCTCGTCAATCTAACGTTGCGGTTTGCCCCTTTCAATGTTATTTTGTTAGTACCAGAGTTAAGTCTAACATCAATAGTCTGGTCGGTATTCATTATCAATGTAGCTGTTCCTGATACAGCATTCCATGCTGTCTTGAGGTCATCGTAGCCGACTCCGGTTGTCTCGTTGTAGACGGCTTTTTCACTTTCTGCAGTCTGGGCGAATGACATCTGTGAAGTCAGCATTAATGCTGATGCAAATAAGGTAAGTAGTTTCTTCATTAGTTTAATTGTTTTGAGTTAGTAAATTTGGTATTTGGGTTATTCGAAGGTTACGTCTTCTACGTGCTCGCCGATGAAGATGCGTGCCATGTCGCCGGTCTTGTACCATTGGGGTTTGCCGGGCATGTCATCGGATATTTTCACGCCGTTTATCACAAGGTTGTCGAAGTGAATACCTTTTACCTTGCGACTTTCGTCATATCCGATGATCATTGACAGTTCGGAGTTATTGCCGTTGTAGAAGATATTCTTGAAGTATATGTCTTCTACCGCAAGACCGGGAGCTGTGCAATATTTTTTATTGAAGAATATTCGGATGTCTATCAGTTTGCCCTGGCGGAAATCTTCTACGCGTATGTCCTCGAAATGGATGTCACGCACGGTGGTGTTATCTCCGCATGATATCGCGAGTGCCCCTTGATAATCGATCTGTTTCTCTTTCATGTCGAGAATGTCGATGTTTCTAAACACTGCGTCTTCAATCACTTCATTCCTTTCTGTTTCTGAATGCAGACCGATCATGACAGGATGAGCCACATCTGCCCAAAGAATCGCATTCTCGAAGCGGATATGCTTGCAGCCACCGTTATAACCTTTACGGGTGCAATAAATGGTCATGCAGTCATCTGATGTGCGGGCGTATACATCGTTAAAACTTACGTTGTTGGAGGCGAAGATATTGAATCCGTCTCCCCAACCGTAATAACTCATGAGTTTTACATTGTCAATATTCACATTGTCTGATTCTCCTGTGGCGCACTGGGTTGTGAACACTCCGGAGATACTGACATTTTTCGAGCGGTCAGTGAAAATGCCTATTTTTCTTTTGGGATATATCATGCCTCTACCCGAGAGTTTTACGTCGGTAGCATCTTTTATTCGTATGCAGCCGTCTATGACCGCGCCGCCGGCTACATACACCCTCTGACCCGATTTGACAATCAGTTCCTCATCGAGTTTATGCATTCCGGGACCGAAGTATATGTAGTTCTTATCCTTACGAAGCTTCTTGAGCTCCTTTGCAGTGGGAGCATCCGGATCCGGGGCGTTAGTGAACAACTGAAGATTGTCGAATATCTCACCGTTTACCTCTATTGATAGTTTCCGTGGTTGAGTAAGCGAGAAATTAATTGTATCTCCATTAAGTTTGTGTGCTATATCGTAAGATAGCGGTCGTATCTTTACGTTCTCGATATGACGGTTGTTTGGTATGACACGAATGTCCACTGTTCCGGAAAAATCAAAGTATGCCATGGAGCTGGGTCTGACGGTGTGTTTTGCGTCTACAACTTCATCAACGAAAACTTTATATACGTCAATTTTCTTCCATTCGTCTCCTTGACGCACTTCAACTGAAAAAGAGTTATTCAAGTCTGCACCTTCGGGTGCAGGATATGTTGTCAGTTCAGCATTAACACAGGTTGCCGATGTCACCATCAAAGCTAATCCCAAAGCATTCTTAAACTTCATAATCAATATTATTTGGTTTCTAATATAAATACGTATTAGACTTTCTTCTTACTCAGTGTATAAAAATTATTGTTTTCCTGTAAAAATATTATTACTGTCCAGTAAACGAATTTAACCGATTGTGCTGAACTATTTTATTTCCACACAAGCCTTTGTCGCGAGAAACTGATATATTTCCAGTCGCAGCGAATGCGGTTTTAGACTCAGAACTTAAATTATACATAACGCTGAACTCCGTTTCACTTTTGAACGCGGAACTCACGCGGAACCATCCTGTCAAGGTCCTGGCATATGAAATCTGCGGGTTAAGAATGCCTCCGGCTTTCTTAACGGCGCTGAACGCAGGCGGAACGAGCCGGCCGATGTCAGTCAATTGAAAGCAGGAATAAACTCATCATAGTTCCGCGTGAGTTCCGCGTTTATAAAGTGAAACGAAGTTCTGCGTTCTAATTATTAAGGTTTCAAAATTTACCGGACAACACAGTATGAAAATATTAATCACGCAGAGTCGCGGAGGCGCAGAGGTTTTATGCCGCCCAATTCGGCGCGGAGGTCGTTTCCACTCCTGTGAAGGCGCAGAGACCGACGCGCCTTACTCGCGGCAATGCTATGGATTTTATTATGGTTATATATGTTTGCCGGACACCATTAATAAAATAATGTTGTGTATGGTAAAAAAGAATCCCCGGCAATATCTGATACTGCCGGGGATTCGATATGTGAGCACAAGAGGATTATTTTGTTATCGCTACTTTTTTGCCGTTTACGATATATATTCCTTTGGGAAGAGAATTGATGTCGTTTCCGCAATCTATGCCCATGAGATTATATATGCGTGATGATTTTAATGTCTCATCTGTCAGGATGTCCTCGACACCAGACTGCTCTGCATCAGCTGCCTTACGGATATCCTCAACGCTCTTGAAAGTCCTCATCCACTTGAATGATACCGGTGTAGCCTCAGCTGGGCCGGCAAGACGAAGCTGCAAAGGTATTGAAGAGATCTGGTCGGTTGCAATTTTTACCTTGTCAACGCCTTTGCTTGTCTGGAACGCACCATTGACGAGATCGTAGTAATACACATTATCACCAATCTTGCCATCGAAGGTGTCGTATCCGTTCTTCCATGAGTTGGTGGAAGAGTAAAGAGCCATAGTCACAGCCTCCGGGCGATCGATGCAGATTGCAAGGTAGGGGAAGTTTCCGGCGTGGAAGGGGAATGACCATCCGCGGCTCACACGCGCAGCTCCGTTTGAATTGAGCGTGATATCAAGGCTGCTGTCACCGTCAACGCCGGTGCCGTTATTTGCAAGAACATTCCAGTCGAACGATGTGTCGGCAGAATGGATGTCATTAAGTTCTCCCCATTCTATTTTCACGGGTTCACTGTATTTCTTGGAGCTGTTGTTGGTATATTCCACCCAGTATGTATATGTAGGGATTGTACCCTCGATTGATGCATCCACATAATGGCCGAACGTGTTGTTTTCAGATACAATCTCTGCATCATCCAATGTGCCGTTCGCGCTGCGGAGAAGGTTTATGTCGCTTACAAGCATGCCTGAGAATTTCCAGTCGCCAACAAATTGTTTAGCGCGTGAATCAAGGTATCCGGTGAATTCAACGCCTGCTTCTTCCTGTGAATTATATTCCACGCGAATAGATGCGATTTCAAGACCATCGCCTGCATTCTCCACGTATAGACGCAATACTGATGCTCCGGCGGGGAAGAGAAGAGTCGCGATCTTTGCCTCTTTGAAATCTGCCGTGGCCTCAAGCGGTGCGGTCTCTTTTTCCGAGCCAGATACAGCTGCACCGAGAGTAGAGGCTCCGGCGCATTTGTATGTCACATAAACATCATATGTGTCGGAAACTGGGCACGAGAGCGTGTAGTTAAGCCATTCGCCATTCTGTGTGTTTGCCACAACCCAGCGGCCATTATCTTGCGTAAGAGATACGCCTCCGTCGGGACGATACGCTGAAGCGGTAGCTGCTGTCACCTTATGATAGGTGTGTCCTTCACCATCTTCACTGATATTGTAATAATCATAGTCGGCCGCGCTTATTACGCCAGGCATCACGTGGATACCGGATTTGCGCTCTCCATCTGCAAATGTGACAGGATCCCCCGCCATCCATGTTTGAAGGGTCTTGGTCAAGGTTCCCCATCCGTTCCACTCATAATACCAGCTCGGACCTGTACCTGAAGTCTCATAGCCATACTGCTCCATGGTATAATCGCGGGTGCGGCGTAGCCAAAGGGTGTTATCATCGCTTTCTCCGGCGCGATAAAGATAATGCGCATAAGCAGATTCGCGTGAGCCTACATTGCTGATGGAGCCTCGTCCGGCAGGAGAAGGAAGAATTGATTCCCAGCGTCCGCTGCGGCAACGTGTCTGTAGATATAGATTATTCTGAAGGGTAGCCTCGTTCCAATCTGTGGTATAACCGGCCGGTTCCCATGGTTCGGGTTGGTCAGGATAAGATTTGAAGAATGAAAGGTTGTAGCGGTAGTTGAACTCTATTCCCTTGAGAAGGCGGTTGTCGAATAAGGAGTAGAAGCGGTCGCCTTGATTCCATGCTATTTCGGCGAATTCAATGTATTTGTGGAGTCCGGCGAGCACGTGTCCCTGGTCGCGAGATGATTCCTGACATTGTCCGTTGGGATAGAAATAGTATTGTAGAAGTTCATCGTATCCGTAATCCTCGATATCACTTTTGTGACCCTCGAGATTGTATACATTCTGATGTTCTGATGACTGGGATGTCGGTTTGGTGCCTGTCACCGGAGGACCGGCAGGATAGGGAAGGTCATCGGGACGGTGTTTCAGACCTGAAACATATCTTAGAGCACGTTCGTACATTACCTCATTATCGAGATAGATACCCATGACAAGCATACCTAACATACCGAACATACCTTGGTTGCCGTATCTGTCTGTATCGCCGTTGTAAATATTCCAATAGAATGTGATGCCGTTTGTATCATCATCCCATGTCACATATTTTGAGCGTACATCTTCTGTAGAGGAATAGTATGGATATGTGAGCATATCTTTGAATTTTTGCTGCTCTACGGGATCCCAACCCTCATAATCGCGCATAAGCTCGGCAGCTTCGATAAGAAGGTTGATCTTACCGTTGTCAAGGGGACCTGTGCCTCTTGCAGAAGTGCTTACATAATGATTGTTTGCGTTAAGATACTCAACAGCTTTATCTGCATATCGCTTGTCGCCGGTGAGTTTCCAAAGCAGGGCGAGGTCGTGGGCGCAACGGCCATCTATACCGACCGTTCCGTTGAATTGCCCTTCGCGGATACGGTCGCCTCGGTCAACAACCTTGCGGTCGAGTGAGGCATGCTCGGAGTTTTTAAGGTTAAGGAAAGTGGTGTAATAAGGTTCCACTTTCGCTTCCACCATTGCTTTCATGCGGTCGAGCTGTCCCTGGGTGTAAGAGCATCCGGGATGAACGAACTTACGTTCGGCACGCAGCGATGCAGGCACGATAAGCATCATGGCGAGAAGAATCAGTAAATTGAATCTTGATCTCATAATATATTGGTCTTAAAAAAATATTCTGTTTAAGACAAAGGGGAGGACGCAATGATTGAACGTCCTCCCCGAAAATCCTTGCGGGAACAATCCATTCCCAAAGTTATGTCAAAGAGCTATTATTTAGCGATAGCTTTTACAGTCTTTGAAACGCCATTCTTGACAGCGTTGATGATGTAAAGACCGGCAGGAAGCTCTACGTTGTCACGGCCCTCTGCGACTTTCTTACCATCTGCGGTATAAACTGTGATGTCAGCATCGTTAGCAACAACAGTCTTGCCATTCTTCAGGTAAACGTTGAAGTTGTCGTTTGCAATCTCGGAAACTGCGCTGTCGCCCTCTTCGTCGCCATCGCGTACCTCTTTGCCACCATCACCATTTGCATAATCCTCACATACAGTAAGAGCATCGCTGGAATCAGCAACAGTACCGGTGTAGTGGATTGTGAATGTAGGCTGTTCTGATGTTACGGTAGCATTTTTGGCTATACAAACGAAGCCCATCCAGGAGCGCTGCTGAACACCACCCACACCATTTGCATCAGGCTCAACGATCGTCTGGAAAGAATTATAGTTGGGGAAATATACATCTCCTGCGCTGAAGAGAAGACCTCTTGTCTTGTCCTCATCTGTAGCACGGACGTTGTTGAGGTCAATCACGATAACGTCTTCTTTGTAAACCTCCTCTGTTCCGTTGTGGATGCTTGATCCAAGAAGCTGGAACATTTCAGCCTCATACTCGTCAACTACTTTGTATTTGTCTCCACGGAATGAAGGGTATTCTTTATGGAAAGAATCTGTGTTCCCGCCCCATTTAACAGAGCTGTCTTCATTCAAACCTTCTGATACCTTACGCTGGATCATGAATTCGAATTTGAAGTCATTCAGATTCCATGAGCAACCCTGTGTTGTGATCTGGACAACAAGGAAGGGTTCTTCTTCAGTGAAGTTTGCAGTCTGAGTGAATCGTATGTCGTTTCTCCACTGACCATCGCCTTTCCCAAGTTTGTTGATTACTGTTTTGTTGTCGGATCCTACGGGAAGAACTTCTGAACCATTGTTTATAGCCCATGAATTTTCAGGATTCCAACGTAACTGAGCGTTAGCACTGCCGGCAATCGCCATGGCTGCCAAGAGAAAAATAGTAGATTTTTTCATCGGTAATTTGTTTAATAGTTCGTTGTTGAATTGTTGTTACTGTATTGGTTAAAAACAGGGGCTGGAGATGCCGGCTGACATCACTCAGCCCCTGTTCTGCACTTTAATACGTGTGTGAACAAATATTTACCTAATGGATTTGAAAAATTTTTTTGAAAAATTTTTCAGATCCGCTTCCTATCAATTCCAGAAAGGATTCTGCACAAGGTTCGGATTGAGAATCATCTGGTCTACAGGGAGGGGAAGCATGTATGTGCGGATCTTGAATTCGCGGTTTGCTTTCTCTTCGATGAGATAGTGGCCATCATCGCTTACCTTCACTCCATTGTTTATTGTCTTATACGGGTCGGCACCGCTCACAAAGAAAGTCTTGTTGTCTGGTCCCTTCTTTTTTGATGCCTGATCGTATGTGGGTGGATTTTGCGGATCGCAGAACACATACAGCCAGTCGTTGCCTTTCTCAAGTCTCATCCATTTGTATGTGTCAAGGATGTCAAATGTAAGGCTCTTCGGCTGAACAGTGTAGCATTGTGAAGTGATAAAGAGATTTCTTCTCTCAGCATCAGTCTTGCCAATGTATAGACCTTCGAGATCATCGCCGAAAAGTTCTTCACCTTTAGCCCATCTGCGGACATCATCCACGCGATATCCCTCCTGATAAAGCTCGCAGGCACGCTCGTTGCGGATCTCATCAAGAGTCCATGTGGATTTTACAGGCATGTGTGCGCGTTTGCGGAGGAGGTTGATATGCTCGTTATCGGATACGGATATTGCGTTTCCACCGTTAAGCTCGCAAAGAATCTCCGCGTAATCAAGGTATACGCCACCGAGGCGGATCACAGGGATATCATAAGATGCATCGTTGGCAGCGCATGTTGTCTCTACGCTCCATTTGCTTACTGCCGGGAGGAACGAGACGTTAGTATTCGTTGTAGGCGTTCCAACTTCATCATAGCTGTCGCGTTTGCATGAATAAGTCCACTGGTAATCCATGAAAGCCACTGCAAGTTCGGAAAGACGAGGATCCACATTGTCATTACACCAGTAGTGAGGATCTGTGTAGTCTTTTGAAACCGGTGAGCCATCTTTTGTGCCGAAGCAGTCGAGCAAATGACGGGATATACCTGCTGCTTTATAGGTGTGAACCCAGTTCTGTCCAGCACGTTTTGTGTTGTAATCAAAACGGTTGGCAAATATGTATTCCTTGTTTGCCTGTTTGAGTATTCCTGCCGGATTGCGTGCCACATGGCTTTCAAGAATGAACATATACTTATAGGAAGCCTGTCCGAGCCTTGAGTCGTAGAAGAGTTCATAGCTGTTGTCAGCGATCACGTTCTCAAGAGCCTTCTTGCCTAATTCAAGAAGATATTTGCTTCTCTGTTCGCGTGCTCCTGCATTGGTAGGATTGTTAGCGGCAGGATAAGTATCCATTTCAGTGTGATATTTCTGCCATGTTCCCTCAAAAAGGCATATACGGCCGAGAAGTGCGTAAGCTGCCCCGATTGTGATTCTACCCTCGTCAGCACCTTTGCGGATATCTGATTCTTTAGGCAGCATTTTTGAATCGATTGCCCATTGAAGATCTTCTATCAAGAAGTCAACGAATTCGTCACGTGTATTTCGTGGAGCCATAACCTCTGCTGAAGATGGATCAAGAATAGAGCGTACGATAGTGCCGGGACCAAAGTCACGGAAGAAAAGCCATCCATGGAATGCGCGGAAGAAACGCGCCTGAGCGCGGTGCCAGTCAAGATCGCTCTGAGCACCCTTGTAATATTTCGATGCGTAATATTCGAGATAGTTGATTGAACGTACGCGCTCGTAATATTTATTATAATAGTTGTTTTTTTCCGGCTGGCTCATTTTAGAAGCGGAGATGGCACCTGACATTCCGGTGCCGAAGTCGCAGTCGCCATCGCGCGAAGCGAGACCTTGCACATCTCCTGCGTCCATGAGTTTCGGAAGCCATGTATACCAGTTGTTAACCTCCGCATTGTAATACTCCAGTTTATCCATGGTGTTCGACTCATTGGTTGTGATCTGCGGATAGAAATCAAGTGAGTCGTTACATCCTGTGAGTGCGAGCGCCGCCAAGGCGGATACGCCCATAATCTTAAATGCTTTCATATGTTTACGGAGAGATTAGAATGTTAAGTTAAGACCGATTGTGTATGAGCGGTAGAATGGGTATGCGTTTGCACCCGAAGTTCCGCCCAGCGGGTTTGTTCCGGTATTCTCGGGATCCGTCTTGTCTTTGTTGAAGCGGATTGTAAAGAGGTCTGTACCGGTGAAGTAGAAACGCACCTTCTCCAGACCGATCTTGCTTGTCCACTTGTCAGGAAGTGTATAACCCACTGTCAGGTTCTTCAGACGGCAATATGCCATGTTCTGGAGCTTATACCAGGCGTCGCTTGAGAGGTAGTTGTAACCATGTGTGTTACGGTTCCAACGGGGAGCGGCGTTGTAGGGGTCATTATAACCAGTGCGGTAATCACTCGGTTTAGTTACAACTGTGGTGGCAACAAGTGATCCGTCAGCTGCGACATTATAGTATGGAATCTCCTGGCCAATCATACGCTCATCCTCACCTGGATTGTAGCCCCATGTCTTGTCATACCATTGTCCACCCTGTATCTGCCAGTTATTACGTCCAGGAGCTGTGAGTGAGCCGACTTCACGGATAAGTTTGTTCTGACCTACGCCCTGGAAGATGACATTGAGATCGAGTCCTTTCCATGAAGCGCCTGCATTGAGAGAGAATGAATAGCGGGGGTTGCATGAGCCGAGAAGCTTGATGTCATCGTAGTCGATGTTGCCGTCACCGTCAAGGTCGGCATACATTGCATCTCCTAATCCAAGGAGGGATGTATCGACACCGAGTTCCTGTCCGTCTGCAGCGTCAAGCATAGCACGATATGATTCGAGTTCAGTCTGGTTCTCGATCAGTTTTACGAATTCAAAACCGAACATAGTATTAAGCTCATAGCCCTCGCGGAATTTAGTGATGCCATTCTGTGTGTATCCCAAGGTATTGGGCATAGAAACCAGTTTATTCTTGGCATCAGAGATGTTGAAGCCGACGTTATATGAAACTTCACCTACGCGGTCTCTCCAGTTAAGTTGTAGTTCCCAACCTTTTACACTAAGTTTGCCACTGTTTGTGCTCGGGGCTGACGCACCGAATACTGCGGGATATGTCACGCCCACAAGCATGTTGTCGTTTGTTTTCCAGAAATATTCAAATGTACCGCTCAGACGTCCGTTAAGCACTGAGAAATCAAGACCGATGTTGGTGTTCTTGACAACCTCCCAGGTGCGGTCAAGGCTGATTACATTGGCCTGCCAGAGAGTCTGAAGTGGCGCAGCGGATCCTGTGGGACCGAAGAGACCGGCGCCTGTAGTGTTTGATCCGTTGACGCTGGTGCTTACGTTGCCGACAAAGTCGTAGGTTCCGATACCTGACTGGTTACCTGTCTCACCATATGAAGCACGGATCTTGAGGTCGTTGAGCCAATCGATGTTGCGCATGAATTTTTCATCGCTTATACGCCAACCTCCAGACACACCGAAGAATCCTTTCCATTTCTTGCCGCGAACAAATTTGGAAGAACCATCGTAACGACCAAGAAGCTCGATTAGATAACGTCCCTGATAGTCATAGTTGATACGTCCGTAATAAGATGCGAGTGCTGTTGTCCATTTATCGTCAGAGAATTCAGCCTTTGATGTTGCCGGATCGTAAGATGAGGATAATGATTCAAGGAATCCGTCGGCAAGATTGAGAAGCTTCGACTGGGTAGATTCGCTATCCTCGCGCTCGTAGCTGGCACCAGCCATAAGATTGAAGTTATGTGCGCCGTCTGTTCCGAAATCAGTCATGTAGTTGAGATAACCCTGATAGATCTGGTATATTGCAGAGCGGTTGTAGCGGGTGAAGCGGTTGTCTGTGGGACGAATCATGGTTTCAATCTTCTCGTTGTCCCAGTTATACATATAGTTCTTGTATTCAGTCTGTTTCTGAACCCAATCCTTGACTGTATAACCAACTGTACCTACGATGTCAAGACCCTTGATAATGTGGAATTTCGGCTGGAGGTTAACAACGGTCTCATTATAAATTTGTCGTTTGCTACCACCTAATTTTGCGACTGCTACGTCGGAGTAGTTGTTGAGCCATCCGAATGCATGCACACCGTCAGAAGAGAATATCGGTGAACCGGGAGGGTTACCGTTCACACCGGAGGGGTTCATGCCCGGATATGTGTTGTCACGGCGTACGAACGAGAGTGTTGTTGCAAGATCAAACCATTTTGCAATCTTGAAGTCGTTGTTTGCACGCGCGTTGAAACGGTGTGATTTCTCTTTGATGTCGAACTTAAGAGGTGTTCCGTCATACATGTAACCCACGCTGACGTTATATTTCACATTATCCGTACCTCCGCTCACACCGAGAGTATGCTGCTGTGAGAAGGCATTGCCGAATGTGTCGCTATACTGGTCGGAATCAATGAAACCTATGTCGGCGATTGCATCTGCATTACCACCGAGAGCGGCGTATTTCTGCACAGTATTCATGAACTGCGGGTCGCGTGTCTTCATCGCATAAACAGCTGCATAAGGCATTGCTCCCTGATTTCCGAATATGCTGAGGTTTCCTGAAGAGATACCCTCATTGTAAGCCATCTCCTCAATACAGGTTGCCCATTGCTGGAGTGTCATCCACTGCACCTGTGGGTCAGATACCTTCCATGTTACGTTACCGGAATAGGTCACAGTCGGTTTTTTACCGGTGTGGCTGCCTCGTTTTGTGGTAACCAAAACTACACCACCGGCAGCACGTGCACCGTAGATAGCTGCGGAAGCATCCTTAAGAACGGATACATTCTCGATGTCGTCAGGGTTTAGATCATCGATACTGCCCGGCACTCCATCGACTATGACAAGGGCTGAGGTATTGTTGACTGATGCCTCACCACGAATTTTCATATCCCATCCCTCACGTCCGGGTGCTGAAGAACCGCGGGTCACGAGCATACCAGGAACCTGTCCCTGCAAGCTTGCAAGAGGGTCGGTTGTGGCAGCCTTATCCTGGAATGTGGCTTCGCCTACTGCAGATACGGCACCGGTAAGAGAACCTTTTTTCTGAACACCGTAGCCGACAACTACCAATTCATCAAGAACAGATGAGTCCTCTTCGAGAACAATATCACCTGCTTTGCTTACGGGCACCTCCTTGGTGCGGTAACCTACGTAAGAGATCACGAGGGTTTTGCCGGTGACGTTTTTCAGTGTGAACTTACCGTCAAGATCGGTAGATGTGCCGAGGGTGGTGCCTTTGACGAGCACAGTCGCTCCGATCAGAGGTTCACCTTGCGCATCTGTCACGGTTCCTGTGACAGTGATAGCCGGGGCTACGGCCGCTGCCGGAGCAGCATACAACGGAGCAGAGGCAAACCCTGTGGCTCCTCCGCTCAGAATGGCCAAAGCCGCAAGCCCTGCTAAAGAACTTCGCTTTGATGTTGGTTTCATAAATGTAAAGGTTTATTATTGTTGTTACTGTTGTTTGTCATATCCAATGAGATAAACCAAATGCTTTTCATGTGCTAATACGTATGAATCTCCCCAATTACCTAATAAGGAATTGTTTGTATTTATATGTTGTGCAACATGTCTGGTGTTTAAAAATTCGATCTATCCCGGGAATTTACTTATTCACCTGAGCTTATTACGTGGATTATACACATGCTCTGAAATACTCTCGCATCTGGTTGAGACCGATGTAAAAATGGTTCTCGGCTGTTCTTCGTGATATATTGAGTGCACAGGCTATCTCTTGCGAAGATTTCCCTTCATGAATTCTCATGCGGTAAATTGTTCGGCGCTGGCGCGGCATCGTGGCAAGCTTATTGTCTTCAAGACGGGCGAGGTCACGGCCGATGATATTGTTTTCGGTATCGTCCGATATTGAATTTGCTGTTGCCATAATTTGAGAATGGACATCATTTTTCACGTACAGATGTCTGAGATAGTCATTAATCAGATTTGATGCGACAGTGAATACGAGGTTACGTGCGTTTTCTTCCTGAATTTTTGCCGGATATTCTATTAATCTCACGAATACATCCTGCGCAATGTCATGCGCATCATTGTGGTCGTTCACCTTGCGGCAGATGAATCGCACCAACTGGTCGTGATAGTTCCGGTAGGTCTGAAGAATGAGTTGATCGGAATTAGTCGCTTTCATAATTTTACATTCTTTAAGCGTTCTAAACAAAGGTTAACGGCAACAAAATTATGACAAAATCAATATTTAAAATTCAAAATATGCCATTTATTCGTATCATATAATTTAGCGATATGTCAAAATGATAAAATATTATAAATCAGTAATATAATTTTCTGAGACTTCCGTATCTCATAATTATTTGAGACCTTAGACCTATTAGACTGCCCTTGATGATATCTTAAATCCTGGTCACTCCATCAATCGGTACTGCCGACATCTTCTAACCATCATGGCCATTTATAACGATGTTATCTCAATTTTTGCAAACCATGAAGACCATTATAACCATTAAAAAGCTTCGCCTTTTTGCATGACACGAATGGTTTTGGACCATAGCCCCAAAGCAACGACTCTGGTCTACACCCTTTCGCGTCAAACAAAAAAGCGAAGCTTTTGACTGGTTTTAATGGTTTCATGTTTGAGAAACTTGATTGCGAAGCTTTTGAATGGTTTTCTATGGTTTTAATGGTTTGACAAATAAAAATAATTAGCTGTAAGAATGGTTACCAATGGTTCGAATGGTTAGAGGTAAGTTAGAGTGGGGATGGTGTGTGTTGTGTATGGGGAGATTAGTTTTTGATTATCTTGATGTATTCGCCGGGGGAGATGTTCTCAATTTTCTTGAAGTAGCGGAAGAATGAGGCACGAGAGGAGAATCCCGCTTGTTCGGCGAGTGCTGAGAGCGTCAGAGAATCCACACCTTTCTCCTTTACGATATTCTTGAATTCTTCGACACGGAAACGGTTTATGTAATCGTAGAATGTGATGTTGAGATGTTGGCTGAATACATAGCTAAGTTTATGACTCGACACATTCGCGAGTTTTGCAAGGTCTGCTATTTTCATATCCGGATCCACAAACGGCTTATGCTCTCTCATCACATTGTCGATAATAGCGGCTATCTCGATACACTTCTTTTCGGAAACAGGTGTGGAATAATATTTTTTCTTAGATTCAGATGCAGTCTCGTCATGATCAGGATGGTTTTCCTCAGCCTGGGCTTTTTCCAGGGCAATTCTACGTTTACGTTTGAGATGGCGTAGGAGCCATATGATATAGACACCCATAACGAGCACACACGTTACCAGAATAAACATCATCTTGACAAACCATGAATATGGCATTGAAACCTTTATGGCAGTCGTACTGTCAGGTTTATCCTTATGTCTGATGTAGAGGGTGTGGTTTCCTCCGCTTATGTTATAAAGGTTTGCGCTGAAATCGGATGCAAGAGTATGCCAGTCTCCACGGTCGATTTTGTATTCATATTCTTCCGGGTAATCCAGAGAGTAGGAGAATGTGGAAAAATCTATCGTTATACTGGTGTAATGTTTCTTGAGATCAATTTTATCAGCATCATTTAAAAGTATTGTAGTTCCATCCGCTCTGACAGCCACAGGGAAAATGGATTTGTCTTCGCTCGGGCAGTTATTTAGTTTGGCGACATCACATTTTAGCATACCCTCGGAATTTCCGAACAGGATATTTCCATCGCTGTCGATAGCAGGATGACATTTCAGGAACATCGGAGAATGTATTCCGGCAGAGTAGCCATAATGTTTCCATCCATCGTTTTCAGAGAAGCAATACACACCACGGTTTGTTGCCAGCCATATTTTACCTCTATTGTCTTCGATAATGGATTTCTTTTCTATTTCCGGCCGGTTTGACGGATCAAACCTCTCGATCTCAGTCATGTCGGGAGTTGTGCGGAATGATCCTCCGGTTTCCGGAAGGAAATATAGTCTACCTTTCGAGTCTTCATAAATAGTGTGGATGCGGATATCCTTTGGGAACTGGGCAGGGAAAATATCATCGCGCAAAGCATTTTTCACGGGATCATATATTATCACTCCTGTTTCAGTGCATATCCATCCTTTGCCATGGGAATCGAAGAATATTTCATATACATTCCCCTTGGGAAGGCGGGAATTGCCCGATGTATAATGGTTTACCAGTTTACCATCATTGAAATGGTATGCACCGGTATTTGTGCCGACCCAAATATTATGATTGTCCTGTCGGGCTATCGAGAATATATGTCCATTAGTGAATGTCACATCTCCGTTTCCCAAGAAGGGGGAGATTTTCATTGTGGCCACGTCAAGCATCGACATTCCGCCGCCGTATGTTCCGATATATAGTTTCTCCGGGGTGCGCAGAAGGGAGAGCACCATATCCGAACGCAGGTCTGTGGCAAAAAATCTTGAGGAAGTTCCCTTATTCATATCCATGAATATAAGTCCCTCGCGTGTTCCGAGTGCAACCTGCTTCCCTAATACGTCCATAGCCCGGACTGCCATGCCTCGGCTGTTGATATATTTATCGTCATCAAATATGGAGAATGCTCTGAAATTTCCAAAGGCATAGTCTGCTCCATTCTGATAATAACCAATCCAAATCATGTTGCCCTCATCAAGCATGAGGGTGTACACCTGGTTGTTATGAGGGGAGAAGGGATCATTCAATTTGTACGAATACCTCTCTTTAAGTTTTTCGTCTGGCAGGGAGACTTTCAACACGCCGTTTCCGTCTGTTCCGACATAAAGGGTCGAATACGTCTTGTCTACAGCGAGATTGGTCACAACGGCAGCCGGGAGACGCAGGGGCGGCTCGCAATGACCTTTCTCCATATTATATGGTATGATTCCCCTGCCCATAGTTCCGATATATATTTTCTCCGGAGTAGCTACGATGGAAGTCCTGTCAACATCGGCGTTATCGTGCTCCGCAAGGCATCGGGTCTCAAGTGAATTAATATGCAGCATGTAGAGTCCCCCCTTTGTAATGAGGTAAATTTTATCATAAAGGCGAGACATTGCAAGAATATGTCCGGATTCATCTTGCACTCCGGAGGCAAGAGCTATACTCTTTACGGAAGACAGATCTTTATCCAGCATCTTTATCCCTTTGTCAGTTCCTACAAGCATATTGCCGTTATCGAGACGCAGGATTGAAGAGACATGTTTTATTTCGTCAGAAAAAATCTGTTCGAGGTTCTTGTCTTTTTCATTGCCGGGAAATTTATAAAGTCCGTTACCGGAGCCTATAATCAAATTTGATCCTGGTATTTCCGATATCGAGGTAATGCCACCGGCGCGACTTGCCTCGCCAGGAAGAGGGAATACAAGTGTATGGAAGCCATCAAAACGTATCAACTCTTTTTCAGTGCCAAACCAGATGTATTTCTTTGAATCTTTGTAAATTGCCTTTACAGTAGGATTCACCGGATTCATTCCGTTTACAGAAGGGAAATGCACTTCCTGAAAATGCAGATTCTCGGCTTTTATGGATAAAATGGAGGTCAATCCTGACATTAATGCCAATATCAGAATTTTCATAAAAATGTGAATACGCGACTCAGTCGAGACGTATGACTTGAAGCTAATCATCAGGATTGACACATAATTTTTGTACATAAAAAAGAGCGACAGTCTTACATTTTTCCCCATTTGTTAATTAGGCTCTGGAATGCCCGATGCTCAAAAAGGAAAAAGCAGTCTGCGCCCTTAAGGGGACAAACAGTTAATCCCAATTTAGTATCCGAAGGCATCAAGCGATTAAATTTTCCAGATTTAATTAACTCGGATAATTGGAAATGTTTGTCTATACGTTATAGACTTTTGTCTCTACATTCTTATCTTTCAAATGCAAATTAAATAAGAATTACTGAAAATTCCAAACGTATATCGCAGAGCTGCTGATAAAAATTTATATTACGGTATTTATTTCATATCGAGATATTGCACTTTATCCATGTCACCATAGTCGAGGTTCTCTCCACCCATACCCCATATGAACATATAGTTGGATGTTCCTGCTGCGGCATGTATCGACCATTCAGGCGACATGATCGCCTGCTCGTTGTGAAGCCAAACAAGGCGGTTTTCCTGAGGTTCGCCCATCAGATGGCAGATAGCGTTGCCTTCCGGAACATTGAAGTAATAGTATGCCTCCACGCGGCGGTCGTGGGTGTGCGCGGGCATTGTGTTCCATACGCTACCGGGCTTAAGTTCTGTAAGACCCATCTGGAGCTGGCAGGGTCCCTCCTCAAGCACGTTTGAAACAATAAGCTGATTGATCACGCGGTCGTTGCTCTCCTCAAGCTTGCCGGCGGCTATGCGGTTGGCTTTGATGGAGCCTTTGCGGCCGTCGATAGTGATAAGCTGTGTTTTGTATTCCTTGTGTGCCGGTGTTGAGTTGAAATAAAACTTTGCCGGATTGGAGGCATCCTTGCTGCGGAAAGTGATATTCTTTTTACCTTTGCCCACATAGAGAGCATCTTTGAAATGGAGTTCATAATCCTTGCCATCTACGGATACGATACCGTCACCTCCTACGTTTATGACACCTAATTCGCGTCGCTGGAGGAAATATTCAGCCTTCAGCGGATCTATGGTTTCAAGTTCCACGACACGTGTCACGGGCGATACGCCTCCGAAGATCAGACGGTCATAAAGGGAATAAGTCATGTTGACAGTGTCTTTTGCCATCACCTTTGGCATCATGAAATGCTCTCGGAGCTGGTCGGTGGTGTAATGTTTCACATCATCGGGGTGTGAGCCGCGGATGATGGAGTAGTTGGTCTGTGCCGACATGCCAAGGCTGGCGGCAAACAACAGCATTATAGACAGTTTATTCATATTGTTTTAATTAAATTTTTATTATTGAATTATTCTGCGATAATCTCCTCTTCAATTATGGCAGGTGATTTGCGGAGAATTCGGGTACGGTTATATATGGCGGCACCAAGTGTGAGGATCACAAGAATTCCGGCACCTATCAATTTCCATGAATTCATAAGCTGGAAAATCAACCAAGAGAACGGACTCGCTGCGAAGTCAAGACTTCCTCCCGAGAATCCTTCGGGAATCGCTACGGCTGCATCACCGGTTGCAGCATATACGTCCTGCGCGGCAAGTGTGAAATATGGCGCGAGCTGGGTTACAAACAGCAGACCGAAGATTATCGACACTAATCCGACAACAAAAGTCTTGACAACATTCCCCTTAGTGTATGGTAACACAAGAGGGAACAGATAGAACATTCCAGCGAGGGAAGCAAGCGGCAGGAACTGATTGCCCGGAAGTATCACGGCTATTACGAGCGTGACAGGAATGAGCAGCAAGGATACAACAAGTGTGGTTGGGTGACCGATCACCAACGCCGGACTCATTCCGATGCTCAAAGACTCGGCACCGTTGAATTTCCTTGCGATAAGGCTACGGGCTGCATCGCTGATCGGTCGCAGACCTTCGATGAATAGAACTGTGACACGGGGGATAAGTTCCATGACAGCTCCTACTTTTATTCCAAGACCGAGGATATACGGTATCTTATCCATAATTTCAGCCCATGATGTGCAAGTGAGGCATCCAATGCCAATTCCGACAAGCACGCCGAGCAAAAGTGGTTCGCCCATGACACCGAATTTTTTCTTCAAACCTTCGGCATCGATGTCAAGCTTGCTGAATCCGGGTATCTTATCAAGTGCTTTGTTGACTACAATTGCAAAAGGCACAAATCCTGCGCAGAATGGTTGCGGGATAGAGATTCCGTCCATTCCTTCATAAAATTTCTGGAATTTTGCAGCGGACAGGTCTGCGATCACCAGAGTCAGGACATAGCAGACGATGGCTGCGAAGAAACCCCACAGAATTGAATCGGAGGCGAAATATACCACGGCTCCAATGAATGCGAAATGCCAGTAGTTCCAGAGGTCGATATTTACAGTGCGTGTGGTTTTGGTGGCAAGCATGAGAAGGTTGACACCAAGGCAAACGGGAATGATGAACGCACCCACTGCTGTGTTGTATGCAACGGCAGCGGCGGCGGGCCAACCCATGTCGAAAACCTGAAGACTCAGGTCATATATACCCACGACAGAATTGAGCGCCGGACCGAGACTCGAGGTAAGCAGAGCCGTTATCACGGATAAGCCCACGAATCCGACACCGACTTTAAGGCCGCTTTTAAGCGCATCACCGAATTTGATACCGATGCATAGACCGAGGATGGTGAAGATCACAGGCATCATCACCGCAGCTCCCAGACCGATTATGTATTTGAATACTTCTTCCATACTTCTATTTCATTATTTTCACCTTCAGTGGTGATTTGATTTTTTGTGCTTCGCGATCGAGAATGTTATTCCATTCCTTTTCAGATTCCACATTGGCTTTGCTCCATGCCGATCCCCAATAATATGAGATATTAGAGCCGGGACGATATTTGCCATAGATGACAGTCTCCCCGATAGCATTGGCTATCGTTTTAGGAAATGGTCTGAAACCGGCGCTGTCAGTCTCTGAGGCGAGGACACCCACATATATCTCACCGTTACCCGCCTTAACGTTGTCAGACAAGTCGGAATAACTCACATAATCATTATTTTCAGAAATCGTGAACTTATGATTGTCAGAATGCACCACTATACCCATAGCAACCGGAAAACTCTTGTCGGCACCGCTATAAGCAATATCTGTTTTGTTCAACCAGGATCCGGAGTCAAGGGTGATCACGCGTGTCTCGGTAACAGAGTCGTTGTCAACGGTTACCGGATCGATCTCGAATCTGACTTTGACACGCAACGGGCCATTGTCAAGAATCTCATAGGTGCGGTATGCGCAGGGGTAGCAAAGATTCCTGGCTGAGTCGACAGGAGCGCACATGCCTCCTCCTAATGTCGGGCCGACAGTATAGCCGTCGAATCCTTCTCCATGGTCCACGTGATATGAAATGCCACGCTTGTGGTCGTCGTCATACAATTTGTTGACAATAGGGTGGGTCACGCATTTCGACCATATGTCATAACCATATACCTTACCACCTGACGCGCGGAATGACGGGCCATAGAGACGGTATCCGCTGTTCTCGTTTTCCCAGGCAATATCATCCTGGCAATCCGGACGGAAAATACATTCTGTCACGGCTGCAATATCCGCCGGTTGTCCCTTCGAGATAGAATATTCCGATGTTGAATTGGCTTTAATATCTACCGGGAAAATCAGTTTTCCGTCATGTGTCACCTGCCACGGGATCTCTTTGCCCGAGTTATCGCTGATGATGAATTCTTTGCCATATCCAGCCATTATCTCTGAAGCATCCATTTCCACGATTTCACCGTTACGGTCGAAATCAAGATCGTTCGCCACAGAAATGGAATATTCGTGCCGGGCACAGCCCGACACGAACACTGCAAGGGTTAAGATTACCTGTAATTTCATTTTGGTTGCTTTCCGATGTAACCGAGAATTCCGCCATCGACATAAAGGATATGACCGTTCACGAAGTCGGAAGCAGATGATGCAAGGAAAAGAGCGGGACCTTCGAGATCTTCAGGTGTTCCCCAGCGGGCAGCAGGAGTCTTGGCGATGATAAAGGAATCGAAGGGGTGACGGCTTCCGTCTGGCTGACGCTCACGCAGGGGAGCGGTCTGCTCGGTGGCGATGTAGCCGGGACCGATACCGTTGCACTGGATGTTATATTCACCGTATTCGGATGCAATGTTCCTTGTGAGCATTTTCAGACCACCCTTTGCAGCGGCATAGGCGCTGACAGTCTCGCGGCCAAGCTCGCTCATCATAGAGCATATGTTGATGATTTTTCCTCCACCTTTATTTATCATGGCAGGGATAACAGCCTTTGAGCAAATGAATGGTCCGATAAGGTCGATATCGATGACCTGACGGAATTCATCAACCGCCATCTCATGCATAGGGATACGTTTGATGATTCCCGCGTTGTTCACAAGGATATCTACAGAGCCGATTGTAGCCTCGATATCGGCAACCATTTTCTTTACATCATCTTCATTGGTGACATCGCAAAGATATGCCTTGGCATCAATGCCGGCTTCTTTATATGCTTGGATACCTCTTTCAAGAGTAGAGGGATTCTTACAGTTGAATGCTATTTTAGCGCCGGCGCCTGCAAGAGCCTTGGCGATTGCGAGACCAATGCCATAGGCGGCTCCGGTGACAAGGGCAACCTTGCCCTCCAAAGAAAAATTAACCATATTGAACAGTAGATTTAATGTTTGCTTTCAAAACATTTACGACTCAATAGCGCAAAATACTCAATCGCACAAATTTTTTCTCAAACCATTATTGCCATGAAAACCATTTAAAAGCTTCGCTTTTGTTTAAGGCTAAAAGAACTCCTAATTCCTAACTTCTCATTCCTAACTAAATAGACCAGAGTTCCAAAGGAACCATAGCAAAGACGCTAATTATTATTGACCAAAGTCCCATAGAAACCATAGCATGGACGCAAAGGAGTTTCGTGGCGAAAGCTCGAAGAGCTGGAACAATTGTAACACCACATCGAGCGGGGCAAGGAACGCAGCCCCGCGAAGGTGTGGTGTTGCCCGGGGTGCGTCAAACGGCTTCGAAGAAGTCGATCAATTAGACAAAAAAAATTTATCACGCAGAGGCGCAGAGGTTTTACGACGCAAAATCCGGCGCAGAGGTCGTTTACACTCCTGCGAAGGCGCAGAGTCTGACGCACCTTACTCGCGGCAATGCTTTGGATCTCTGGGACTCTGGTCAAGAAAACCTCGACAAATTTTAGCGACGTCTCCGCGCCTCGGCAGGAATCGCCATGCGATTCCTGCGTCTTATATCTGTTGCATCAGTTCTCTTTTCTCTGAAACTCTGCGTTTAATAATAATTAGATACTCAGGTTTCTGCGTCTTTGCTATGGTTCCTTTGGGACTCTGGTCTATTTAGTTAGGAATGAGAAGTTAGGAATTAGGAGTTCTTTTAGCCTTAAATAAAAACGAAGATTTTAATGGTTTTTATGGTTTCCATAGTTTGATTTAAAGTTTTTTTGTGGGGTGTGTTAGGTAAATCGGACGCGTGAAACGTATGTATGGGTGAATGAGAATTTATTAGGATTGAGTTTTAAGGTAAAATATTAGTTGTGATTATGGTTCGTTATTAAGTAAGTGGTCAACTTGTGCTGACCACTTACTTATATAATTACACTTTTATAATTACTTTTGCACTACATGATATTATGAAACATTGTATATTTTCTTTAGCTGCCGCTTGTCTGATAGGATTGCCGGCAGTGGCAAAAATAAATCATCCTTCTCTGCTTTTTACTCCCGACAGGGTGGAAAAGGCTATGAAGCGTGTGTCTAATGATTCCATCCAGTCAAACGCCTGGAATCAGATTTTGACGAAAGCGGAATCTCTTTTGTCAAAAAATAATGTCAGGGAGATGGAATATCTCGCGCTCGCGTATCAAGTGACAGGGGATAAGAGGTTTTCCGACAAGTTACGCACCATGCTGCTTGATGTTGCCAAGACTCCATCGTGGGCGGACGCCGAGATGATGCAGCGCAATCCCCAATGGCGCAGTGAGTTGCAGATGGCGCATCGTGCTTTCCAGTTGGCTGTCGCATACGACGCGGTATATAATGATCTTTCATCATCCGACCGTAAGAAAATTGCCTCCGGACTTTACCGTCTGGCCGTAGAGCCCCTTCTCGGCGACTGGCTCATGGAGCCTACACGCATCCATTCGCTTAATTCCATGGGTCATAACTGGTGGACATCATGTGTTGGAATGGGTGGATTGTTGGCGCTTGCAATCTCCAATGAATCTCCCGAAGCAGAGAAAGCAGCAAAGGCTGCAGTTGAGTCGCTCCCGGAATGGTTCGATTTTGCAGGCGATGCCATACAGCGTAAGCCGCGTACATTTGATCGGGACGGAGGCATGTATGAATCTATAAACTATGCAAGTTTCGGCATAACGGAAGCATTGCTTCTTCGTCAGGCGTGGTTGAACTCGCATCCATCGTCAAAACTCGAGGAGATTCCACAGATGAAACTTCTCGCGGATTTCTTCTCGCACGTAGCCTATCCGCGTGATGGCATACTCTACAGCATCAATTTCGGTGACAGCCATAAAAATGTAACCGGTGAAAGCTCTATGTTCCTTGCCTATGCCATGGGAGAGAAAGATCCAGCCACATTGTGGTATGCCAATCAGGTTGAGCAAGGTCAGCATAGAGAAGGGTTCCCGAGAAACTTCCCGATGGGTTTCCTTTATACGCCGGATCTTAAAAACGCACCTGCCACTCCGGAACTTCCAAAATCCAAATTATGGAAAGATTTCGGTTGGGCCACAATGCGCGATTCCTGGGATAAGAATTCCACGATGCTCGCTGTGAAGAGCGGCATGACTTGGAATCATTCGCATGCTGATGCCAATTCGTTTATCTTATTCCATAAGGGGGAAGATATAATAAAGGATGCAGGCAACTGCTCATATGGCAATGAGAATTACCGCAACTATTTCTTCCAGAGCGATGCCCACAATGTTGTGAAATTCAATGGTCAGGGGCAATCCAAATATCAGCAGTATCACGGCACTATGCTTCCAGGTTCGCTTTATAATCTTCTTGACGGAGCGGGAGTGAGATATGTGCTTGCCGACGGCACAGGTCCTGTAAGTGATAATTTCGCACGCAATTTCCGCCATTTCCTATGGCTCGATAATGTAGTGTTCATCATAGATGATCTTAAATCGCATGAGCAAGGTCAGTATGAATGGCTATGGCATCCAGGAGGCGAGGCAAAGAAACGCGGAGGAGATCTCGAAATCACTAAAGGTGAGGCATCGGTAGTGGTGCGTCCGCTATATCCGCAGACTCTTGCTCCCAGTAACTTTGTGCATGACTATCCGGAGATGCTGTATTGGGAAGTACGTGAGGCACCTGAAGAGAGTATGAAAACAACCGAAAATTATTATTCATTCATACTTCCGGGAAAAAGTGACCGCATCAAAGGTGTGAGCGCCGTGATATTAAAAGACTCTGTGAATCAGAAAGAGTTGCCTGTTATCACACGCCGCGAGGGTAAAGATTGGATCGGCTTGCGAATCAACTGGCAAGGTAAGGTGACAGATCTCTATATCAATCAGCTCGCAGACGGAAGACTCATGCATCTCAATTCATGGATAGAGGCTGATGGCTGGATGACAGACGCCTACATGCTCGCTGTCACTTATCCGGAGGGCAAGACAGCTGCTCAAGCTGAAAGAATATTCATCAATCATGGAAGCTCATTGAGAAACAATGGTGACACTTGGTTCTCATCTTTGTCGAAGCTTAATGTGATTGAGGCTTTGTCAGGAAAGACACTCGACGTTGATGTCAACGGGCAGCCCAGATTCAACTTTGCGATCCGTCCGCTGAAAGGTAGTGGAAGCAGCGTAGAGTTGAATGGGAAAAAATCAGTTCCATCCAAAGATGGAAATATGTTTAGATTCAAAGGAAATATCTGATACTGTCTTATTTTGTAAAACGTTATGAAGAAATCTCTGACAGTAAGTTGTGTTATGGCTCTTTCAGTTTCGGCAGTTTCCGCACAATCCCTTTATCCCGGTATGTTCGCGGATAAAATCAAAGTCGAGGCAAAAACTAAGTCATCCGTAACTCCACTCCCGCTGAGAGATGTAAGACTCCTGGAAGGGCGATTTAAGGATAATATGGAGAGAGATGCCAGGTGGATGTCGAGAATAGATGTTAACAGACTGCTTCATTCATTTTACACCAATGCCGGAGTTCATGCCGGCAAGGAGGGCGGTTATATGACCGTGAAAAAATACGGAGGCTGGGAATCTCTCGACTGTGAGCTGCGGGGACATACCACAGGACATCTTCTGAGTGCGACAGCTCTGATGTTTGCTGCTACCGGAGATGACAAGTTCAAGCTGAAGGGTGATTCTATTGTGAATGGATTGAAGAGAGTACAGGATACATTCGGAAACGGATATGTCAGCGCATTCCCGGAAGAATTGATCAACAGAAATATCAAAGGTCAGAGCGTCTGGGCGCCTTGGTATACACTTCACAAGATACTTGCCGGGCTGATTGATCAGTATCTCTATGCAGATAATGGCACGGCATTGGATATAGCAGTGAAATTCGGAGATTGGATTTATAATAAATTGTCACAGCTCGATGAAGAGACAAGGAAACTTATGATCCGTAACGAATTCGGAGGTATAAATGATGCCCTCTATTCGCTTTATGCAGTCACGGGCAATGACCGTTATCGAAAGATGGCTGAATTCTTCTATCATAATGATGTCATAGATCCACTTAAGCAGAAAGACGGGAATATGGGTACGAAACATACAAATACCTTTATCCCAAAAACCATAGCTGAGATACGCCGTTATGAACTACTTGGAGATGAGGAGTCTTTGAATCTTACCCGCTTCTTCTGGGATGAGATGATGGCAAACCATACGTTCCCGACAGGCTCTTTGTCAGACAAAGAGCATTATTTCGCTCCCGAAGATTTCTCTAAGCATATAACGGGTTATACGGGCGAAACATGCTGCACATACAACATGCTTAAGCTTGCCCGACATCTGTACTGTTTGTCTCCAGACGCTGCTATTGCGGATTATATGGAAACAGCTACATACAATCATATTCTTGGTCAGCAGGATCCTGAATCAGGTATGGTTTGCTATTTTCTGCCTTTGGCATCGGGGACACATCGGGTGTATTCAACTCCTGAGAATTCATTCTGGTGTTGTGTAGGCAGCGGATTCGAGAATCATGCCAAATATGCCGAGAACATCTATTTCAAGGATGAGAACTCACTTTACGTAAATCTGTTCATAGCTTCAAAGGCAGATTGGAAAGAGAAGTCTATGTCACTTATACAAACTTCTACTTTCCCTCAGGATAATGTATTATCCATGAGAGTTTCGGCTGACAAACCTGTAAAGGCTTCATTGAAATTGCGTAATCCCGGTTGGATGAAGAATGGCAGGGTAATAATCAACGGAAAGAGTGTAAAAGCTGAGTCTAAAAACGGTTACTTTATTCTTGACAGAAAATGGAGAGACGGAGATAGAATTGAAGTAACTTTCGATACAGAGCTGTCAGTAGAAACCGCCCCGGATAATAAATCAATCGGTATAGTTAAGTATGGTCCCATTGTACTGGCAGGGCGTCTTGGAACTGAAGGGATGCAGTCGCCTGCGCCATTCAGTGATCCATCGAAATACAACGACTATTATACATACGATTTCCATATTCCATCGTCTTTGAAAGAGGTCGCGTTGAATCCCTCAGAATTGAAGAGAACCGGTGATCTGAAGTGGGAGACACCTTCCGGAATCAAGGTCGAGCCCTTCTTCGAAGTGCATAGAGAGCGCTATGTGGTTTATTGGAAAATCAAATAATTTTCACGAATATCCGAACATGAACCGATTTCAAATCTCCATGAAAAGGAAGATTTTTGTCATATCTGCTATTTTGGCAGCGTTTTCGCTTAATGCGGGAGTGTGGCAATGGACCGCGCCGGTAGAGGAGTTTACGTCTTCCGAAGTTAATGGAGATCATCCCACTGCGTTTTTGTGGATTCCGGAGAAATGCGATACCGTCAAGGCTGTGATGGTTGGTCAGCATAACATGAATGAGGAGACACTTTTCGAGATGCCTTCCTTCCGGGAAAAGATGGCAGAGCTTGGTGTGGCTCTTGTGTGGATATCTCCTATCATAAATTTTCAGGGGGATTTGGATAAACCGTTTCAGCCAACATTTGATCGTCTTGCCGCGGCAAGCGGATACTCCGAATTGTCAGATGTGCCGGTCATCCCCATCGGTCATTCCGCAATGGCGACATTTCCGTGGAATTACGCCGCATGGAATCCTGATAAGACATTGTGTATAATTTCATATCACGGAGATGCTCCGCGAACAAACCTGTGTGGTTACGGAGGTTCTAACGTGGAATGGGGACGTAACAGGAATATCAACGGTATCCCGGGGCTCATGATTGAAGGAGAGTATGAATGGTGGGAGGATCGAGTGAATCCTGCCCGTGGTTTCAAGTTATGGTATCCGCAGAGTTGCATTTCTTTTTTGTGCGATGCCGGCAGGGGACATTTCGATGTCTCTGAGCAGGTGGCGGATTATATAGCCATGTTTGTCAAGAAATCTCTTAAATACAGAGGAACCAATTTGCGAAAAATAGACCCGGCGGATGGCTGGCTTGCACAGCGTTGGACTGGTGATGGTGTCGCGAGGGTCGCTCCCGCCAATGTATCAGACTATACCGGTGATCCTCATGATGCTTTCTGGTATTTTGATAAAGAGATAGCGGACATGACAGAAAAAATCTATGCATCATCCCTTGATAAGAAGCCAAGGTATTTAGGTTTTATGCAGAATGGAGAAGTGCTTAATTATAATCCGGAAGTTCATGCCGGCACATTCGGCAGGTTTAAGCCGGAGGAGGATGGCCTGACGATAAAGATAAAAGGTGTGGTAACGGATTCTCTTCGACAGAAGGCTATTGACGGGGGAAAGGCAGTGAAGCTGACAAGAATCAATGGTCCGGTGAAGGTATTGAACGACAGCACTGTCAAGATTGATTTTTATTATATGGGCACTGATAACCTGCGCCGGGTTGGAGCTATATGGCTTGTCGCTGAAACCGAACCGGATGACACGTATAAGGGAGCTGTGCAGCAGATCAATATCAACATCCCTTATCCTATAGAGAACGGTGAGCCTCAGACCATATATTTCCCGGAAATCAGGATGCCGAAGAATCTTAAGAAAGGTGTCGAACTGACTGCATTGTCTTCATCAGGGCTCCCTGTCGGGTTTTACGTTAAAGAGGGTCCTGCCGAGATGCGTGACGGCAGGCTTTACTTCACTGATATCCCCCCGCGCTCAAAACGACCGGTAAAAATCACGGTTGTAGCATGGCAATATGGCAAGGATGGTCTTTTCAAGACAGCTACACCGGTAGAGCAATCTATATATGTTAAATAAGACAGTCGATTGAGTAAAGACGGGGGATGAGACGTATTAAAGGTAAATTTCGACCATCTTCAGATATGAAACGCATTTTTATATTCGGACTGTTGGCAGCAGGTCTTTCCACTATGTCTGCCCAAGAGCTGTCTCTTACTTCGCCGGGTGATGTCCATTCGGTAAGAATAGGATATGTCAAGGGAGCGAGGGGGGATTTACGCTATAGTGTTGATTTTCTCGGCAGAGAGTTGATCGGTGATTCCCGTATGGGTCTTGATCTTGACAATCATGACTGGGAAATGGCTCTTGCCCTTGGGAAAAGGCAGCTGAAGTCTCCCGACTGCTGGATGGATAATTTCACAGTCGATTCAGTGGCGGTTCATGCTCCTGTGGATAAGGAGTGGAAACCACTTTACGGTGAACGCAGCGAGATTAAAGACCGATATAACAGCGGCACAATGTATCTTTCAAAGAAAGACGGTTCCAATTATCGTCTTAATATTGAGGTGCGCGCCTATGACGAAGGTATCGCTTTCAGATACTATTTCCCCGAGCATCCTGCGGCTGTGTTTCATAAGGTAGTGGAGGATCTTACCGAATACACTTTCCCCGCCGGGGTGATGGCGTGGTCGGAAGATTGGGCGCAGGCTCCATTCGAGAGGAAAGCAATAGGGGAGATAGACCGGCCGGTGGAAAGGGCACTTACGCTTGAGTATCCCGATGGTAAGACATGGTGCGCGCTGACAGATGCGGATGTGGATGACTGGTGTCTGACAAAATATATAGCGGATTCCAAAAAACCGAACGTATTGCGTTCGGTGATGTATAGCCCTGTCGATATAGTCACATATTATGCCACTCCATGGAAGGTCATCATGGGTGCCGAGACACCCGGTGAACTCCTTGAGCATAATGATATCATTCTGAATCTCAACCCTCCATGCGAGATTACCGATGCTTCATGGGTGAAGCCCGGAAAAATAATGCGCGAGACCACGTTGACAATGGAGGGAGCTAAGGCGACGATTGATTTCTGCGCCAAGCATAACATACCGTACATGCTGTTTGATTGGAAATGGTATGAACCCTGCACATCTCATGATGGTGACGCGACAAAAGTCATCGACCGTCTTGACATGAAAAAGGTTGTGGAGTATGGCAGGGAGCATGGCGTCGGAATATGGCTGTATGTAAACCAGCATGCTCTTATGAAGCAGCAGAGGGAGTTGTTTCCCTTGCTGCATGAATGGGGAATTGTAGGTGTGAAATCCGGTTTTGTGCAGTATGCGTCACACAGATGGGCTACGTGGCTTCACGATATGGTGCGTTATGCGGCTGAGAATAAGCTGATGATGAATATCCATGATGAATTCAGACCATCCGGATTCTCAAGGACCTATCCTAATCTTCTGACCCAGGAGGGTATCCATGGTAATGAGGAGTGGCCGGACGCAACACATAACGTCACATTGCCTTTCACCAGAATGATAAACGGAGCAGCTGATTATACCATATGCTATTATGACCCGCGACTGAAGAAGACAACGCATGCCCATCAGCTTGCAGCATCGCTCGTTTTCTACTCACCGTTGCAGACGATATTCTGGTATGACACTCCATCCCGAAGCAAAGATGAGCCGGAACTGGAATGGTTTGACAATCTTGCCACAGTATTTGACGATTCGAAAGTGTTGTCAGGCTATCCCGGCCGTAATGTTACGATAGCACGGAAGGCAGGAGATGCATGGTATCTCGGGGCGATGACAAACAATGACGCGCGGACAGAGAAGGTGAATCTCTCATTCCTCAATCCGGATGAGATGTATCTTGCCCAGATATATACCGACGATCCGTCTGTAGACACTGCAACAAAGGTAAGATGCAGATATATGACGGTGAAATCTACCGATGCCATGACATTCAATCTGCCTGCGAGCGGTGGAGCTGCTGTGAGGTTCATACCTGTGTCTGGCAAAGACATTAAGAAATATAAAAGATATAAAGGACAGTCATTATGAAACTTGGAAATTGGTTGCTTCTGTTCTCATCGGCATTCTGTGCCGTGGCATCAGCTGATGTCTCAAACGTATGGGTTGCCGACAAAGGAAACGGTACATATGTAAATCCGATCATACATGCGGATTACAGTGATCCGGATGTTGTGGCGGCCCATGACGGGAGCGGATTCTACATGACAGCATCCTCATTTCAGTGCACACCGGGTCTGCCGATTCTTTTCTCTACGGATCTTGTTAACTGGGAGATTGTGAATTATGCTCTTGACCGTCTTGTGCCGGAGGAATTCTATGACACCCCGCGACATGGTAAGGGTGTCTGGGCTCCGTCAATCCGTTTTCACGATGGACTGTACTATATTTTCTGGGGAGATCCTGACTTCGGAATATTTATGGTTTCAACCGATAATCCCCGAGGCAAATGGTCAGAGCCGGTGCTTGTTAAAGGAGGTAAAGGAATGATTGATCCCACACCGCTATGGGATGAGGACGGCAAATGCTATCTTGTTAACGGATGGGCTGCAAGCCGTGCGGACTTCAACAGTGTGTTGACAGTGTGGGAAATGTCGCCTGACGGTAAATCCCTTATTGGAAATCCTGTACTGGTTTATGATGGTAATGATGGATTAAACCATACTGTGGAGGGACCTAAGTTTTACAAGAAAGGGGAGTATTATTATATCTTGTGCCCTGCTGGTGGAGTGGTTGACGGATGGCAGCTTGCCTTGCGTTCTCGTTCACCGTTCGGTCCATACGAATCAAAGATTGTGATGAGCCGCAATTCATCTGATATCAACGGTCCGCATCAGGGAGGTCTTGTTGACACTCCTGCCGGCGAATCCTGGTTCCTGCATTTTCAGGACAAAGGATTATATGGCAGGGTGATACATCTGAATCCTGTGAAATGGGTTGACGGATGGCCTGTCATGGGTGATAACGGCACACCTGTGAAGAAGCATAAGAAACCGAAAGGTCTTAAATCGGAAATCATCACTCCACAGGAATCTGATAACTTCAATTCAAGGGAACTCGGAAAGCAATGGGAATGGCACGCGAACTATAAGCCTTCGTTCGGCTTTACGTCAGATCTCGGTTTCATGAGAATTTATGGACATAAGTTATCCGATAATTATGTAAATTTCTGGGAAGTACCGAATCTGTTGCTACAGAAATTCCCCGCTCCTGCATTCACGGCGACTGCAAAGGTGAAGATCGGAGCAAGAACAGACGGACAGCAGTCAGGTCTTATTGTGATGGGGCATGACTATTGCAGATTGTCGGTGAATTTTGAAAACAAGCGGTTTGTTATCTCTCAGGTAGAATGCAACGATGCCGAACAGGGAGGCAAGGAGACATCTTACCGGCTCGCCGAAGTTGACCCGACAAAAGTATATGAAGCCGGATTAAATCCCAATTACGAGCTGGAGATATGGCTGCGTGTTTCTGTTGCTGACGGGGGCAAATGCAGATTCTCATATTCACTCGACGGCAAGAAATTCATAGGCAGTGATCATGTGTTCACTGCAAGAGCCGGGAAATGGATTGGGGCAAAAGTCGGATTATTCAGTGTGCGTCCAAGCGGAACGGATTGCGGCTGGATTGATGTTGATTCATTTGAAATAACTAAAAAGTAACGATATAAGTAATATATCATCATGAAATTATCACAAGCAGTATACGCAATTGCAGCGTTGTCGTTTTCAGGACTATGTTCTTGTTCGGCAGTGAAGTCACCGGCTGTTGATCTGGATAACAGTCTTGCATATTGCCACAATCAGGTTCACAAGTCATTGTCAGCGCTAAGAGGAGACAGCGGCACGATTGATTACAGTATGATACCACGTAATATCTCGGACAGCAGCACAACCTGGCATTGCCGTCCTGTATGTCCCGAAGAGTGGTGTTCTGGATTCTGGCCCGGCGTGCTATGGTATGATTATGAGAATACAGGAGACAAGGAGATCCTTGCAGAGGCTGAGAAATATACAGATGCCTTGCGACCGCTTGTGGATGCCCCGGTATATGACCATGACCTTGGATTCACTGTCTTTCTGAGCTACGGAAATGCTTACAGGCTTACAGGCAAAGAGGAATACCGCAAGGCTGTCCTGGCAGCGGCTGATTCACTTGCCACGCTATTCAATCCTACGGTGGGGACCATACTGTCATGGCCGAGAAATGTTGAGATGTTTGGCGGACACAATACAATCATGGATAACATGATGAATCTTGAGATGCTTTTCTGGGCTTCCAAGAATGGTGGAAACTCGTATCTTTATGACATCGCTTTCTCCCATGCGGAAAAAACCATGCAGCATCATTTCCGTGATGACTATTCTGCATATCATGTGAGTGTGTACAATCCTGAGACAGGCGATTTTATCCGTGGTTGCAACCATCAGGGATATGATGACAACTCGATGTGGGCACGCGGACAGGCATGGGCCATATATGGCTACACAATGACTTATCGCGAGACATCAGACAGGCGTTTCCTTGATTTCGCGCAGAAAGTAGCCGACCGTTATCTTTCGGATCTGCCTGATGATATGATACCTTACTGGGATTTCGATGATCCTGCCCGTCCCGAATCGCCTAAAGACGCGTCGGCAGCATGCGTGGTGGCGTCTTCTTTACTTGAACTAAGCAGTTATATTGATGGTGATAAATCAAAGGAATATTATGACGCGGCGTTGAAGATGCTCGCGAGTCTTGAGTCGGACAAATATCGTTCCGGCAACAAGAATGACTCGTTCCTCCTGCATTCTGTGGGCAACTATCCGGCAGGTTCGGAAATCGATTATTCCATTGTGTATGCTGATTACTATTATCTTGAGGCACTGACTCGTCTTAAGGGTATGAAAGCAAGTGAAAGCAATGGGGAGAATAAGAATTTTATGGCATCTAACAAACGTTGATAAAGGTCCTTGAAAAGTCAAGCCCGGCACTGTCGAAGCGCCGGGCTTTATGTTTATCTCTATGTTAATCTGTATGTCGGATTACTCCTCACTCTCTTCAACCTGATTTTCAGGGGCAATTAGTTTGTAGCCTTTGCCGTGGATGTTTATGATTTCGATAGAGGGATCATCCTTGAGAAGCTTACGAAGTTTGGTGATGTAAACATCCATGCTTCTTGCATTGAAATAGTTATCATCAATCCAAATGGATTTGAGTGCATAGTTGCGTTCAAGAATCTCATTCACATGGGAACACAGCAGAGCAAGCAGCTCCGATTCTTTGGTGGTAAGCTTCTGTGTCTTGTCATCAGCGATAAGAACCTGTTTCTGCGTGTCGAAAGTATATTTACCGATTTTGTAAAGAGTGATGTCTTTATCGCGTTTCCCTTTCACACGGCGCAGGATGGCACCGATGCGGAACACAAGTTCCTCCATTGAGAACGGTTTGGTGATATAGTCGTCGGCACCAAGCTTGAATCCTTCGAGCACATCCTCCTTAAGCGCTTTCGCAGTCAGGAAGATGATAGGCACATCACCATTTACATTTCGGATTTCCTGAGCTAAGGTGAATCCGTCTTTTTTAGGCATCATGACATCAAGGACACACAGGTCGTATTTCCCCTTCAGGAATGTCTTGTATCCTTTCTCTCCATCAGGGCAGAGATCGGCATTGAAGCCTTTTGCCTGGAGGAATTCCCTGAGCAGCATACCCAGGTTCTCATCGTCCTCACAAAGCAGTATTTTTAATTTCTCGTCCATCGTATATAGTTTTATTATTTTATTTTAGTATTATTTGTAATTGTTAAATTTCACATTCTTTAAATTAATAACAAACAATATGGGAAAATTCCGCATATGTTATTAACATTTATTGCTCTTCGCCTGTATTTTTATGGGATATGAGCGGGAGAGTGATAACAAATGTCGAACCTTTACCATATTCGCTCTCGGCTGAAATTGTTCCGCCGAAGAGGGTTATCATTTTTTTGACGTATGCCAATCCGAGCCCGAATCCTTTGACATCATGTCTGTTACCGGTGGATACACGGAAGAACTTGTCGAAAATGCGTTTCAGATCGTCCTTCTTTATGCCTATTCCGTTATCCTTGATGCGGATTTCTATCTGGTTGCCCGCGATATTCTTTGTCGTGATCTCAAGGTTGGGTTCGCGGTCTTCATCCATATATTTGACCGCATTGTCAAGGAGGTTGAATATCACATTGGTAAACTGCATCTCATCCACTCTGATCTCAGCATCGGGAGCCTCGAGAAGTGTAGTGAGTGTTCCACCATATTTCTCTACCTTTATCTTGAATGTGTTGACAACATTGGAGATTATCTGATTTGCGTTTATCTCGGTGAATTTCAGCGCGGATCCCGTATTGTCGAATACCGACATCTGTAGCACTTTCTCAACCTGGAACCGGAGTCGTTTCGATTCATCGGTGATGACTTCGGAAAGATGTTCGAGAGAAGATTGCGATTTCCGTATAGTGGGGTCAGAGAGCATCTGTCCGGCCAGCGAGATTGTGGATATCGGTGTTTTCAATTCATGCGTCATATTGTTGATGAAGTCTGTCTTCATCTCGGTCAGCTTCTTCTGTCGGAATGCCACGATGATTGTGTAAAGGAAGATAAGCAGCAATATGAGCGTCAATATGAGCACGGGTATTATAAACCTGACAGAAGAGAAGATATAGGAATGCTTCGTTGGGAATTCCACCTTCAGATTATAATATGTTTCGGAATTGGAAAAGAGGGGAATGCTGTAGACATTATGTTTGGCATTCTCCTGATAACCTTCTGTTGAGTATATCAGGTTACCTCTGACTCCATACACAGCGAAAACAAATGGCACGTTCACTCCGTTGTTGGCCAATTCCGTGCTCAGGCAATTTTTAATCAGAGTGGAGTCTGCCCGCTCCATGACAGGACGGGATCCCGCGTCACGAAGGATTGATAGGATGACCTCGTTTAGCAATCCCTTCTGATAAAGGTATTGGCTGCGTATCACTTCCTGCATGTTGCGGTATCTTTCAGCAACATTCTGTGTGGCGGAAGGTATCTTGTTGGATGGCTCAATCCTTGAATTGTCGGTAGATTTGGTGTTGGTGTAATCGTGGTAGAAGCTTGATTCGATAATGTTCACATCAGCTTCAAGGAAATGCAGAGTCTCCTCGCGCTCCAAAAATTCGGAAGTGGCGTAGAGAGAGCGCATCACACCGGCGGAAAATTGTTCGTCGCGCATTTTTACCATATTTTCAAGATACATGATCTGAAAATATAGAAGTACCCCGAATGTAAGGGCCATAACTATGGTCAAAAGCCAGATAAGCGATTTCTTCATACTTTATTAACAAAAAATAACGCTGTGGGTTTATAGCGCGAATTGTTTTAGACAAATTTGGTTGTCTGATATATTAGACATAAATAATATGCCTTGGTTTAACATTTAAATGCAAAATTAACATAAAATGTTAAAATAATCTCCATATAATGAAAAAATCTCATTTTCCTCAAACTATTAAAACCAATAAAAACCATTTTAATTCAGCATTTTAAACCAAATTTTGGAGACCATTAAAACCAATAAAAAGCTCCGCTTTTTACTTGCTGCGAAAAGTTGATGCAAAGTTTTAGGCGAAGCTTGTTGGGTGCGCGCACCGCAGGTGCGTGGTGCGACAAGGGTGTAGACGAAGGTTCCTTTGGAAATCTGGTCAAGAAAATCGTGACAAATTTTAGCGGCGTCTCCGCGCCTCGGCAGGAATTGCCATGCGATTCCTGCGTCTTGTATCTGTTGCATCAGTTCTCTTTTTCTCTGCAACTCTGCGTTTAATAATTAGATACTCAGGTTTTTGTATCATAGCTATGGTTCTATGGAACTCTGGTCTAAAACCTTTAGCGTCAAGCAAAAAGCGAAGCCTTTGAATGGTTTTAATTGTTTAAATGGTTTGATTAATAATTATGACGCTGTAGTTGCCAATGGTTATGAGTGGTTAGAGGAAATGGTGGTTGTGTTGTTTGAATAAGGTGTGTAGAAATGTTAAAAGTTGGGGATGTGGGGGAGATGGGTAGGGGAGAAAGTTGAATTTTTGGGATTTAGGTGTTAAATTTGCAGTTTAAAACATCTGAAATGATTAGAAATATTTATATTGCAGCTTTGATGGTTGTCTCGGTGTTACTGACCGGGTGCGAGCCTGAAGAGCCACGCGGACCGAAGGAGGTGAAGCAGATGACGCTGATTTATGCGATCAATAACAACAACCTCTCAGCAGATCTTGTGGCGAACGAGTCGCAGATGCTTGAAGCCATGGGCAATGTCGATCCCGATGTATATAAACTCCTCGTATATAAATATACCGACGATGGACCAGGTCTCTATGAGGTATCGAACGACAAGGGGAGGAGAACATTCTCTCTAATACGCCGGTATGATAAATCTGAATTGTCGATAGATCCCAAGCGGGTTTCCGATGTTCTTTCCTATGCTTTGGAAGAGTATCCCGGAGTTGAGTCCAATTTGTTTTTCTGGGGTCATGGTAATGGTTGGGTCAATCCAAACAAATATTCCAATACGGTGGTGTCAAACCTTGTTAAAGCTGATGGCAATGGGGTTAAACTAAGTGTTGAGATGCCGGAACTTTACGGTTTTGGTGGAGAATATGTGGATGAAACAAAGCGTAAGACTGATTATGTAGACCTCGATCTGCTTGCTGGTGCTATTCCGGAAGGCATGTTTGATATGATATGGTTCGACTGCTGCTATATGTCTTCGATAGAGGTTGCCTATCAGTTCAGAAACAAATGCAACACCTTTGTTGCCTATCCAACTGAAATCATGGCAGAAGGATTACCTTACAACCTCGTAATTCCTAAAATAGTCGGTATCGCTCCTGATCGTAGAGCCGCGGCAAAAGCCTTATATGATTATTATACCGGTAAGGCATCACCGGATCCTGTGACTGTTGCCGTAATGGATATGGGTAAAATTGAGGACGTTGCTGCCGCTGCCGGGGAGATCTTCGGTCTTGGATCTGCGCGTCCGTCAGTTGCCGATATGCAGAATTATTCGAGATTTTACAGCACGCCATATTATGATTTCGGTCAATATCTCAGGGAATATGCAGAGGCAAATGTATCCGTGGCAGGTAAAGAAAAGGTTGAAGCATTGGTGATGGCACTAAATGATGCGTTGTCAGAATTCGTAGTTTATTCAGCAGCTTCGGATGAAGACTTCAATTATCCTTATGCCAAACCGATTCTAAAGGAGAATTTCTCAGGTATTAGCATACACTCTTACATGGGCGTGAATTCAGCAAGGGAGGATTTCTACCGGAAACTTGACTGGTATACCGCCACATGGGGTAAACTGCAATAAAAAAGATATTTAACAATATATAATAATTACTGATGTTACAGACAGATATAACCAATGTGCCTGTTCCCGCTGAATTACCTGACGGAGCCAAGGCATTGAGCGAGCTTAAGGGCCTGAGTCTTGATGATGCAATCGAGAAGATTGCCAACGGACTTGTAAGCTTCGGCTTTAAATTGCTGATCGCCATTCTTGTGTTTTATGTGGGACGGTTCATAATCAAGAAGCTGTATAAGATGACGCTGAAGGTTATGACCGGTCGCAAGATGGATGCGTCTCTTACAACATTCGTGTTGTCACTTATCAAGATGGTTCTCTATTTTATATTGATAATAACCATTATCGGTATTCTTGGAATAGAGACAAGCAGCTTCCTTGCGATCTTTGCTTCCGCCGGTGTCGCCATCGGTATGGCGCTGAGCGGCACGCTCCAGAATTTTGCCGGCGGAGTGTTGATATTGTTGATGAAGCCTTACAAGGTCGGAGATTATATAGAGGCGCAGGGGTATGCGGGCACTGTTAAATCAATACAGTTGTTCCATACGATCATCAATACCGTAGACAACAAGGCTATCATCATTCCCAACGGTGGTCTTTCAACTGGGTCGATCAACAATTATTCACTTGAGAGCTACCGCCGCGTAGACTGGACTATCTCTCTTTCTTATGACACAGATTTGGTAGCTGCCAAGAATGCAATCATGACTATGATTGAGGGCGATAAACGGATAGTGAAGCGTTATATAGAGGATGACATAAAGTATCGCGAGGAGTTGGCTCATGCCGCCGATGAAGTCAACGGAACCGCGCAGCCTGAGGAGGAAGAGGAGAAACCGAGAAAATGGTGGCAGAAAATCACTCCGAGGCTCAAGAAGCGCAAAGAGGTGATACATCAGAGCCTTACAGAGGATGTGGAGATGAATGCCGCGATTCCTGTCAAAGTGGAGAGAAAGCCTTTCGTTGGTCTTAACGAGATGGCAGACAGCAGTATCAACCTTGTGGTCAGAGCCTGGACTCATTCATCCAATTATTGGAATGTCTATTTCGAGATGAACGAGAGATTCTTCATTGAATTACCTAAACAGGGATTCTCATTCCCGTTCCCACAGCTCGATGTGCATTTTGATCCGGGTGTCAGCCAACCTCAATCAGCGAACTCTGCATTGTAAGCAGATCTATAGTGAAGATTTTATCATAGAGCATTTCTCCGGCACCGGAGAGATGCTTTATTGTTTCTGATGCCTGGCAACATGCCACCACGCCGGCAGCCGGACCAAGGACACCGGCAATGGAGCATGGAAGCATACCGGATTCAGCTTCTTCAGGATTGAATATGTCAGAGTATCCGACGTGTCCCGGGGCCCAGCTCATCACTTGTCCGCGGAATTCCGAGACACCTCCGATGACGTATGGTTTTCCAAGCATATGACAGACCGCGTCTGTCATATGCTTGGAATGTGGATTATCTGTGGCATCGATGATGAAATCACAGTCGGCGTATAGTTCGGCTGCGGTCTGACGGGTCATCATCGACTCATGGCATATCACATGGCAATCCGGATTGAGGGATTTAATTCTTGAGGCTAAAGTGGCGCCCTTTGCTTTCCCCACCTCCGAAGATGTGTAAAAGAGTTGACGCTGAAGATTGGATATGTCGATTGTGTCAAAGTCCGCGATGCTTAGTCTGCCCACACCTGCACCGGCAAGATACATGGCGCAGATGGAACCGAGTGCGCCGCAGCCGGTGATGAAAACATGACTGTCACGCAGTCTGTCCACCCCCTCGGCTCCGATCTCGGGAATCGCGATCATTCTGGCATATCTAATCTTCTCCTCTTGATCCATGATTATCAGATTAGCCGCAGTGCCAGTATTTTTTCACCATCTCGAGCATGGCGCGACGGTTGCCGCTCACGTCCTTGCGGAGTGTGGTGTCGTTGAAAGATTCTAGTTTCTTGATTATTCCGGAAATCATCTCCGGTGAGAAGACATTGTATTTCTCGAACACATCGCGTTTCTCGGTGAGTCGTTTTGCGGAAGCCATGCAGCTATCCGGAAGACCCTTGAGCGCTGCGAGTTTAGCCTTGTTCTCATCGGAGTGGATGTTGACGCTGACATACAGTTCCTCAGCTCTTTCGAGTGCATTTTCCATCTCGAATCCCTCGCGGGCAGCTACCACCATGGCGGCGATCAGCTGGTAAACGTCAGCGGAGCAGTCGGCGCTGCGGAGCTCGGCCGTCTGCTTTTCCGGGTTCGTAAGCGATGGAGCCTCCAAAGGATTTGCCTGGGAGCACATATCGTTCTCACCGGTCCAGCCCAATGGCACACGCACGAGCACAGAGCGGTTTCTGTCGCCCCAGCAGATAGAGGTGGGCGCTTCCTGATGAGGCACGAGACGGAAATAGCTCGTCGGCACTTTGTTACCCATAGCAGTGATGGCATCGGCATTCTCAAGTATCCCGACGATTGCTTTCTTGGCTATGTCACTGAGAACGCCATTCTCAATCATCATGTTTTTACCATCCTTCATCACTTTGAAATGGATATGCAATCCGCTACCGGCTTTCCCTTCTGTTATTTTGGGAGCGAAAGTCACATCATAACCCTTTTTCATCGCAAGTGTGCGGATGATCCATTTGGCGAGCATAAGGTTATCGGCTGCCAGACGTGCCGGCACAGGAAGGAATTCGATCTCGTTCTGTTCGAAGATCTTTCCATCAAGGGAGAAATTACCCACTTCGTTATGACCATATTTGATCTGTCCGCCAACCTGTGCTATCAGAGACATGCATTCCATGCGGAAATCATTGAATTTAGCATAGGGGGCGGATTCGTGATAACCCTTCTGGTCTGTAGCCTCGAAAAGTCCCGGATCATCTGAAATCACGTAATATTCCAACTCACCCATCGCGTAGAAATCCATGCCTGTAACGTCATGGAAAGAGCGGCAGGCTTTCTGCAAAGTGTATTCAGGTGATGATTTTAGGGGATTTCCCTCCTTATCGAAGAAAGACGCGAGCATCGTGAGTGTCGGAACCTCAGCAAAGGGATCCACAAAAGCTGTGGCATAGCGTGGGATGACATAGAGGTCGCTGTTGCCTGCCTCTATGAAAGGAAAGAGGCTTGAGCCGTCAACTCTCTCTCCAAATGTGAGTATGGAGTCGAGGTATTCCTCAGAGTTGATGACGAAATTCAGAGTCTTCAAGCGGTTGTCGTCAGCCGGATACATGAAATTCACCATCTTTATGTCATTCTCCTTGATGAACCGGATTATATCCGTTTTTCTGAATTCTTCCGGTGATTTCTCAAGATACTGTACAACCCTGTTGGGGCATAATGTTACGTTTGCGTTCATGATTTATATATTGATTTAAGGTATTAGTCAGAGTCCTTCTTGCTTAATTTTAACTTTAAACAACTTCTAAGTGGCTGTTCAAAATAAACGCGCATATAGTATTCATTTAATTTGACCAGCTACTTAATTAATTGCAAATATAATAAAAGATTCCATACAGTGAGTCTGATTCATAAAATTTAAGTTTAATTCTACGATACAGTGCCTGAAACTCATATGTTTACTTGCCGGTAAAATATACGCGTACTTGCCCTACGGGGAGTTTGCCGACAAGATAGAGGGGTATATGTTGGGAATCCGTTGATATCCAGGAGTCGATGTCGTCACTTGATTTCTTTTTGCCTCCCGTGGTGAAATTGAATTGTATATGATATGCTTCCCTGACGCTTTTGTCACGAAGTTTTATGGATTCCTTTCCCAGGCATTTGATGGTTATGGTCTCCGCTTTTGAGCCTGAGAAGACTGTTGCCTTTATCACATTACCTTTCTGCAGATCATCGTAATTGATCAGACGAAGGTAATAGAATACCGACAGCATGTCGTAGACAGGTCCCGAAGCATTCAGTGTCTTCTCGGATTCGTTGATCACGCCGTTCTTGTCTTGGCGGAGGCGTTTGCAGTAACCGGTCGCTTTATTCCCTGAATATGAATACGTGATGACATCTTTGCTGTATTTCCCTTTTTCGTGAGCTATCTTGGAGTAAGAGAGGGGTTTCATATCTTTTATACGGACAGTTCCGAGCAGGGTGTCTCTTACCTGATAGAATTTATCTGCCCACGGTTTGGTTTTTGCCGCGAGAATCAGTTGATAGTTGGATCCCTGGTTGCGCAGGGAGAGTGTGGCCTCTCCGGCATCCTTATGGATCAGTCCCCATTTATAGGAAATGACGTAATGCAGGTTTTCATTGCTGAATCCTTTCGATACGCTTGCGGCATTAATTGTGAACACCACTAACGCAGCACATAAAATCATGAATATTTTTTTACACATACCGGGTCGTTTTATGAACTGTTGTTTCTTATAAAACGAAGAGGTACCCGCAATGTGATACCTCTATACGTTTAAATTAAGATTTCGGTCTATTTTTCTTTATCAATAGTATTTCTCAAGTTCCTGCTCGAGAAGCTGGATGGGCTGCACGCCGGCGGCTCTCCATTTGAGTTCTCCTTTCTGGAAAATCATCAGTGTAGGAACAGAGCGGACATTGTAGATAGCTGAAAGCTCCTGATTCTTATCAATGTCTATCTTTATGATACGTGCTTTTTCTCCAACTTTCTCATGCAACTCTTCAAGCACGGGATGCATCATTTTGCAGGGACCGCACCATGTAGCGAAGAAATCTATGAGAACGGGTTTCTCTGATTTTATGATATCTTCAAATTTTTCCATAATATTGAATCATTTTGTTTCCTGTGTATTAACATGGAAACGGGGTTATTAGTTCTTAAACACCAATTCTTCTCCCTCGCGGTCGATGATGATGGGGTGTTCCCTGTCAACCTTCTGCGCGAGGATATCTTTAGAGAGTTGGTTAAGCACCATCCTCTGAATTGTCCTCTTGACGGGACGGGCTCCGAATTCAGGATCGTAGCCATCTTCCGCGAGCAGATCGAGCGCATCTTTTGTGACATCAAGTTTGATGCCGTTTGCTGCAAGCATCTTCTTGACGCTCTTGACCTGAAGTTCGACAATCCGGAGTATCTCTTTTTTGTCGAGCGGGGTAAACATAACTGTCTCGTCGATTCGGTTAAGGAATTCGGGACGGATTATCTGTTTCAGGCGATCCATCACATCCTGCTTGGTATTGGCTATGATCTCCTGACGCTCCTCCTCTTTCTTATCAGCAAATCCTTGGAAATTCTGACGGATGATGTCGGAACCCATGTTGGATGTCATGATAATAATGGTATTCTTGAAATTGATGAATCGTCCCTTGTTATCTGTAAGGCGACCATCGTCAAGCACCTGAAGAAGGATGTTGAACACATCCGGGTTGGCTTTCTCGATCTCGTCAAAGAGCACAACACTATATGGTTTGCGTCGCACAGCCTCGGTGAGCTGGCCACCCTCTTCATAACCGACGTATCCCGGAGGCGCTCCGACAAGTCGCGAAACGGAATGTTTCTCCATATATTCCGACATATCGATACGAGTCATCATATCCTCATCGTCAAACAGATATTCGGCGAGAGCTTTTGCAAGCTCGGTTTTACCGACACCGGTTGTTCCCAAGAAGATGAATGAACCGATAGGGCGACGGGGGTCATTCAGTCCGGCTCTTGAGCGCCTTACGGCGTCAGAGACGGCACGGATGGCATCTTCCTGACCGACAACACGGTTATGCAGCTCCTCTTCGAGATGAAGTAGTTTCTCTTTCTCGCTTTGTGCCATCTTCTTGACAGGAATTCCGGTCCAGCGGCTTACAACTTCTGCAATGTCCTCAGCATCTACCTCTTCCTTGATCATGGCGCCTTCACCTTGCAGCTCCTTGAGTCGCTGCTGGATTGCGATATTTTCGTCTTCCTTCTGTTTTATCTTGGAATAGCGTATTTCCGCAACCTTGGCATAATCGCCTTCGCGTTCTGCACGGTCAGCTTCGTAATTGAGTTGCTCGATATCAATTTTATTCTGCTGAATCTTATTGATCTCTGTTTTCTCTGCCTGCCATTTGGCACGGAGGGATTTCTCTGTGTCGCGAAGGTTGGCAAGATCCTCGTCAATCTCTTTGAGTTTATATTCATCCTTCTCGCGTTTGATAGCCTCGCGCTCAATCTCAAGTTGTTTGATTTTTCTTGATGCCTCATCAAGAGCCTGCGGCTGAGAGTCCATCTCCAAACGGAGTTTGGAGGCTGCCTCATCTATAAGGTCGATGGCTTTGTCAGGGAGGAATCGGTCGGTGATATAGCGCACACTGAGTTGAACGGCGGCGATGATGGCCTCATCCATGATACGGACCTTATGATGGTTCTCATAGCGCTCCTTAAGACCACGAAGGATAGATATAGCCGACATTTCATCCGGTTCGTCTACCATCACTTTCTGGAAACGACGTTCAAGAGCCTTGTCTTTTTCGAAATATTTCTGGTATTCGTCGAGAGTGGTTGCTCCGATAGAACGCAATTCGCCGCGGGCAAGTGCAGGTTTAAGGATATTGGCGGCATCCATCGCTCCTTCCCCCTTACCGGCTCCGACGAGTGTGTGAATCTCATCTATAAAGAGGATGATCTCTCCATCGCTTTGCGTAACCTCGTTCACGATGGCTTTCAACCTCTCCTCAAATTCACCCTTATACTTGGCTCCTGCCACAAGGGCACCCATGTCGAGTGAGTATATCTGTTTTGATTTAAGGTTCTCCGGCACGTCACCCCTTACAATTCGCATTGCCAATCCCTCTGCAATGGCTGTCTTACCGGTTCCCGGTTCGCCGACAAGCATCGGGTTGTTTTTTGTTCTGCGAGAAAGGATCTGGAGGACACGTCTTATCTCCTCATCTCTTCCGATGACAGGATCGAGTTTGCCGTTTCTTGCTCGATCGTTAAGATTAATAGCATATTTGCTGAGAGCCTGGTATGATTCCTCGGCGCTCTGATCCTTGACGGTGTTGCCTTTACGCAGCTCCAGGATCGCAGCTTTCATGCCGTCTTCTGTAACACCGTTGTCCTTAAGGATCTGCGATGCCTTGCAGCGGGTCTTGAGTATACCCATGAGCATTGACTCCACGGAAACATATTCATCACCCATTGATTTTGAGAAGTCAACAGCTTTCTGCAATGCATCGTTCGATTCACGACTGAGCATCACATCTCCGCCATTCACTTTAGGCAGGGAGGCGATTGCCTGGTCTATGCCCATCTTCACGCCGTTGAGGTTCGCACCGAGCTTCTGGAATATGAAGTTGACAATGGTCTCGCTCTCCGAGATGATGGCTTTCAACAAGTGCACCGGCTCAATCTGCTGTTGACCAGACTGTTTAGTGTAGTCTATAGCCTTCTGGACAACCTCCTGAGACTTGATAGTGAAATTGTTAAAATTCATAATATTAAATATTTTGATTAAAATTCAGGTCTATAATTCAACATAACCGCAAAGTCGCGATTAAGTTAAATTTGCAATGTTTAACTAAATAACAAACGTATGGCGTCTAAAGTTGATAAAAATGGTCTCATAAATATTGCTATCCGGTAAATATTTAATCAGGCAGAGGCGCGAAGGCGCAAAGGACCCATGCCGCTCTACGTGATTAATAATTTTACCGGAGAGGTTATAATATCCTAATATTTTTATTGTATGCTTTATTGTTAGAAAAATAATCCTTATATTTGCGAAAGTAAAAATTAAAATCTAATATTTAATATCACATAAAATGAGCAAACCTTATGTAATAGGTATGGACATGGGTGGCACCAACACTGTGTTTGGTATTGTAGATGCCCGTGGCCAAGTGATCGCAAGTGACTCGGTTAAGACAAAGAAGCATGCAAAGTTTGAGGATTACATCGAAGACCTTCATCAGGCTATAACACGTCTTCTTGAGGCCAACGATGCAGTAGATAAAATCAAAGGTATCGGTATCGGTGCGCCTAACGGCAACTATTACACCGGAGAGATCGTGAAAGCTCCCAACTTGCCCTGGGGTCCTGTAGTTCCTTTGGCTGAGACTGTAAGCCGCGTGTTCAACGGAATACCTGTGGCTGTGACAAATGACGCGAATGCAGCCGCTCTCGGAGAGATGACTTATGGCGCGGCGCGCGGTATGAAAGATTTCATCATGATCACTCTTGGCACTGGTGTCGGCTCCGGAATTGTTGTGAACGGTCAGCTTGTATACGGACACGATGGTTTTGCCGGTGAGCTCGGTCACGTGATCGTTAAGCGTAACAATGGCAGAGTATGCGGTTGCGGACGTACAGGTTGCCTTGAGGCTTACTGTTCTGCGACCGGCGTGTCAAGAACTGCAAGAGAATTCCTGGAGGTAAGAACCGAGCCTTCATTGCTCCGCAATATCGACATCGAACAGATCACATCGAAAGATGTGTACGACGCAGCGATAGCAGGAGATAAGATCGCTAAGGATATATTCGAATATACAGGAACAATCCTTGGTGAGGCTATGGCGGACATGACTGCATTCTCAAGCCCCCAGGCGTTTATCTTGTTTGGCGGTCTGACCAAGAGCGGGGATCTGTTGATGAAACCGTTGAAAGAGGCTTATGATAAGAATGTTCTTCCGATCTTCAAAGGCAAGGCAAAGATCCTCCTTTCCGAACTGAAAGAGAGCGATGCAGCTGTGCTCGGTGCTTCCGCACTCGGCTGGGAAGCTAAATATCATTACGAGAATCCATCTACCCACGCTGAGGTTCCTACTGTTGTTGAAGAATAGTTTCCCTATAAAAAATTCCCTATAAAAAATTCCCTATATAATAGAGAGGTTGTCTTATGAGTGTAAGACAACCTCTCTATTATATAAGAAATAGTTTGCAAGCTGTAATTGTTCTCTTGAGATTCGTGATGGAGCAAAAATCAGGTGGTCTTCATGAGGTTGCGGATGTATATGCCTAAGTTGGTGTCATCTTCGTGAAGATTGAGTTTTTTACGGATGTCACTGCTCATATGATAATGCCGTTTAAGCCGGATATATTCTCCAATTTCCTTACCTCGCAAGCCTATTGCATAGAGGCATACATAATTCAATTCGGATTCATCAAGTCCATGATCTTCGAGATATTTCATGAATGCGGGGTGAGAAGCCTTGAATGCCAATCGTGTTGAATCCATGAAACGTTTTCGATCTTGAGTGATCATTTCAATCCATTTGTCATAAGGTTTCGAGTAGTTTGTGTTGTCTGAAATGTGTGCGGCTAACAAGCCGTTCAGCATCTCGATTCGCTCTTGTATTGAACTCCTTACAGGATCGGATAATTCATTCTCCTTCATTAAAGTCCGAAGATTTTCCTTCTCAGATTCGAGTTGAGAAATCTTCATCTGCATGTTCTCAGCTGTAAGGTTCTGCCTCTCGCACTCTAATTTTAGGTAATGTCAAACTTTCTTGTCTGATGAAAACATTTAAGAGTTTTGGAATTTTAAATGGTTTATAATCAGTTGTATGTATACTCTAATATCAAACTTTTTATTTGATTGAAAATTTTACAAATGATAATTTTGCAAAAACTAAATTATAATATAATAGAAAATGAAAATCGTATCGTTTTTTATACTGACATTACTATTGACAGTCGGTATAAGTGGATGTACAAAAGAGAAGTTTGATCCGACTGACACAGTGACATCAATTTTCTCTGGAGATTATGGTGGTTTATGGGATCTTGTCGTAACAGTTAACGGGGAACAAATAGAAAATCATGGCTATGTAAGATTTGATTCGAAACTTATGAAAGAGGGGAATTTCAAGTTTATTGATGTTATCCCAGGAGAATCAACAAAAGAATTCAAGAACGTTCCTCTTATAGAAACCGACAAAGGGATGTCGTTTAAAATTGAGTATTCTCAATCTGATAAGCCAGTAGTTATCACAGGACTAATCATATTGGGTAAAATGACAGTGGACATAAGTTTTTGATCTTATGTTTCAGAGCTGTAACTGATGCTGTTTTGTAAATTATTTAAAAAACCACGCACCTGCTCCGTGTCTTTGCCAAAATCGTCACGCGATTCTCCGTGATCTTAATCACAGGACTTGTCTACTCAAGGCTTTGCGCCTCAGCGACTCTGCGTGATGGTTGATCATATGATGGGACTTGTCACGGTCTAAAAAGAGAAGGTCGGTATTTACCGGCTTTCTCTTGACTGCCATTTGGTGATGGCCTACAAAATAACATCGGGATAATCAGAATAATTTAAGTTCCTGGTAGAGGCGGTGAACAGGGAGTCCCATTACGTTGTAGAAACTTCCTTTGATCCATTCCACAGCTACACAGCCAATCCATTCCTGAATGCCATAGGCACCGGCTTTATCGAGTGGAAGATAGTTTTCTATATAATACCTGATGTCTTCATCGTTCAGATTGGCAAACTTAACCTCTGTCTCGGAGGTGAAAGATGTGCGGCGGTCTTTAGTCAGGATGCATACACCGGAAATTACTTTATGAACCTCTCCCGAAAGCTCTCCAAGCATGGATAGCGCTTCCTCCTGATTCTTGGGTTTGCCGTAAATCTTGTCACCCTTGATCACAAGTGTGTCGGCTGTGATAACCATCTCATTGGTGTTTATGTTACTGATGTATGCATCGGCTTTCTTATTGGCAAGGAATTGCGGCACTTCATTTGCAGGCATATCTTCGGGATAAGTCTCGTCTATGCCACCGAGGCTTATACAGTTGAAGGGAACACGCAGATTGGAAAGTAATTCTCTTCTGCGGGGAGATTTGCTCGCAAGCAGTATATGATATTTATTCAGATTCTCAAGCATGATATATTCTTATTTATTACTGTAGGTAAACGAATTTAACTAATTCTATTGAATTATTTTATTTTCACACAAGCCTCTGTCGCATGAAACAAATCTATCTCCAATCACAACGAATTCGATTTTAGTCTCAGAACTTAAATTACAAACCCTATTGTATGGTCGTACATCACGCAGAGACGCTGAGGCGCAAAGTTTTGAGTCGGCAAGACCAGTGAGTGATTAAGATCACGGAGAATCGCGTGGCGATTCTTGCCGAGGCGCGGAGACGTCGCTAAAATTTGTCGCGGTTTTCTTGACCAGAGCTCCATAGTCCCATAGCATGGACACGAGTAAGGTGCGTCATAAAACCTTTGCGCCTCCGCGCCTCTGCGTGATTAAATTTTACCGGACAACAATAATTCTTATTTTCATCAGAATGTATGTCACCAGCCGAATGCATGGGCATCGGAGAGCCATTGACCGTTAGCTTTTAACACTTGTTCCACAACATCGCGCACACATCCATATCCTCCATCGTATTTGGAAACGTATACAGCGGATTCTCTGGCTTCCCAGGCTGCATCTCGTGGAGCGCATGGCAATCCTGCCTCGCGCATACATTTAAGATCCGGAATATCATCCCCCATATATAGAACCTCTTCGGGCTGCAAAGAGTTGGCTTTCATCCAATCTTGGAATATACCTATCTTATGTGACGCTTTCTGATATATGTCTTTTATTCCGAGAGACTCGTATCTGTTTTTAACGGCGACGGTGTTGCCCCCGGTTATAATTGCAATCTTATATCCCAGTTTCACCGCGAGCTGAAGGGCATATCCGTCTTTGATATTCGCCATTCTTAATGGTTCGCCTTCAGGTGACATCGGAATAACGGACGGTGACAAAACACCGTCTACGTCAAAGGCGAATGCCTTGATCTTTTTTAAATCATAGTATATTCCGCTCATTCAGTATCTTATTTACGGGTTTACGGGTGTTTAGATGTGTTAATGATGGAAGATGTTATCATTGAATACAGTTTTGCGATATTTTCATCATTACCAAGGAATTCCATATGTGAGTCAATTGTTTTTGAATCATTTCTGGCAGCGGGACCGGTTTGTGCGGCGGCAGGAGGTATAGATTGGGTCTTGCGAAGTGTCTCGGAGAGCAATGGCCGAAGAACTTCAAAATCCATTCCGTTGTCATGCAGTATCTTATCGGCTATGGTCCACATATGGTTCGCGAAATTGCATGCAAAAACAGAAGCCACATGCAATGCTTTCCTTTTATCGGAGTCCGCAATTGTCACAGAATCACTAATCTTGGATGCGAGTCCCGCAAGAGAATCCTGCGTTGAAGGGTCATTGCTTTCCACAAAGAAGGGGATATGGGAATAGTCAAGTTCCAAGTTCTTGCTGAACGTCTGAAGAGGATAAAAGACCCCGGTACGAATTCCTTTGAATACGAGTATATCCGCCGGTGTGGTGCCGGATGTATGTGCAATGATTCCATCAGTGGGAGGGATAGCATCAGCAACCTCGCGGATCGCATTATCGGATACGGCAATGATTGAAAAATCCGCAGAACTGTCAAATCCCTCCATGGTATGCGGATTGACAGATACTGTCTCCGCTTTTCCGGCAAAAGCTTTCAGTAGATGAGTGGCAACATTGCCGGTTCCAATAATATTGATCTTGACCATAAATCAGTTGCTTTCAATGTCCCGCAAGGTTGACAGAAGATGCATGGGTGAGAAAATCCCGCCACGTGTCAATCTTGTAAGGAATTTGACTTCAGTTTCGGATGCCTCTTCCGACATTATCCGATGCTGGATATCTACCGCCACCCGTCCCATAGTGTTACGGAGATTGATTTCGACGCAGGGGTTAACATTTCCGTCTTTTGTAACGAGCATGTCGATTCCAAGAGGACCCTCGTAGAAAGGCGCTACATAATTCTCAAGCAGCAATCTCTGCCTTTCTATAATATCGGAGAGATTGTTGCCATTATCATATACTTTTATATTCTGAAGCACGTAGGCTACAATATTCTCCTGAGGAAGCACAACATTGGATTTATATTTGCCTCTTTCGGATGTTACGAAAGTTGACACACCCACAAACATCGCGCGTCCATCGCGGCATTCCCATTCCGTAGCGAAATCAAGTTTTCGTGCATAGGCTATCTCACCCATAACGCTTCCTTGTGCGCGGATTATACCTCTCAGCCATGGCTCTATATGTCTTTTCTCCAGATCCTTGGTGAAAAGGATTCCTCTGCCGGAGCTGCTCCATGGAGCTTTGAAATATACATCGGCATGCTCCATCCAGAATTCCATCGCCTCTTCCAGGGATGTGAATTCCTTTGGAATGGAGATTTCTTCATTCCTCATGTCTCCCATGTTCAGCAGAAAGGGGATGGTGAGTCGGCGATGTGAAAGGCTGCGGAGCGTGTTGAGCTCCTCCTCTGTCGGGAGAAGTAGATTCGGTGTGTCAAGACCGCGAAGCCATTTGCGAAGTGTCTTATTCCATCCCCACGGCCTTATCCTTTCTCCGGGATGCTGAATAATATATATTGGGAGATCTTTGGGCAGAATGATCTGCATATCTTTATCTGACACGAGGTTTACAAAGGGAGTTTCTGCTATCAATGTCTCCGGAGTGTCCGGGGGCATAAGGATAGCGTCTCCCTTGTCTGCGAAAAGAGCAGGGAGAAGCGCGAGACTCCGTTTAATAGCAAGCACAGACACGGGAGGTGTATAATTCTCCATGTTTGAAGCCAGCGCGTAGTCGGTATCAGGATTAAAAATATGAATCATTGCACATCAAACGAAAAAATATGTCAGGTTTTATTCCTGACATATTCTATACATTATTCAGTTGGCGGTTGCCTATTGGATATCAGTCGTCGAGATGATCTTTTTCCTTAAGCGGATTTGAGAAATACAGCTTATGCTCCACATATTCCTGAGTGGCGATAAGTGTGGGCTTCGGCAGCTTTTCATAAAAGCGTGATATCTCAATCTGCTCGCGGTTTTCAGAAACTTCCTCAAGATTGTCGGTTGAGGCGAATTCCTGAAGCTTGCGTTCGAGTTCCTTTTTCAGCTCAACTGAAATCTGGTTGGCACGCTTGCCGATAACGCAAACTGTTTCGTAAACGTTTCCTGTCTGCTCCGCCATGGCTATCATGTCGCGGGTCACCGTATTAAGCGGGGCGTTGGTTTTCTTATAATCCATAAGTTCTATTATGATTTATGTCGGTTCACTAATTATTTCTAAAACAAATCAGAGGTTGGCATGTTTGCTCGCTATCTTATAGATAGTCTCTGCCTCTTTTTTATGTCTGGAGTCGGGGTAGTTGTTGATAAAGGAGTAATATTCATCAATAACATCCCGATAACGGTCTGATTGCCTCTCGTTGACACTCTGCTTGGCCTCCTGGAATTTGGATTTGAGTATGAGAAGCTCGAAATCCTCCTTATATTTAGAGTAAGGATATGTTTTAAGGGCATTCTGGGAAACAATTATCGCGGATTCATAATTGTTGCCGAGATAATTGCCGAGATTGTAATATAGCTGTGCGTTCTGAAGCTCCTTTAGTGTGAGCTTGTCCTGCATCTCGAAGATTGCGTTCTGGGCAACCGTCACCCTGTCGCTTTTAGGGAAATAGTCAAGAAATCCCTGTAGCTCCTCTATGGCTTTGATTGTATTGGTCTGGTCAAGCTGAGGGTCGGGGGAGTCGAGGTAATATCCGTAGCCGCTGTAGAATCTGGCTAACTCGGCGTATTTCCCCTTGGGGTAGCGGTTGTAATATGTCTTGAAATATACGGCGGAATTAAGATAATCCTTGTTCTCGTAATAAGACATTGCGAGAAGGAAAAGAGCCTCCTCTCCGTTGGGACCTCCTCGAAGCGGTGTAACTATATCATTCAATATGGTAGATGCCTGCAGGAACTTTTTCTGGTCATATGCTTTCTTTGCATATTCGAATTTGTAGTTGACATCATTGCTCTTGAGAACTTTTGTGTATTCACCACAAGAGGCCAAGAGCATCAGAAGAGGTAAAATGTATATAAATTTACGCATTTTTCAATATTTCACTTTGAATTGCAAAGTTAATCAAAAAAATCGGAATAATAGGTTGATTTTACAACATTTTTTATTAGATGGACTCTAATTCGACTCTAATTCTACCGCAAATTTTATTTTCTCATATATTTCTATTAACTTTGACTCCAAAATGCGTCTAAGCGTGAAAAAGAAAGACAATAATATATCATATGACTGGGGAAGCAGTTTTATTTCCCGGCATCCGGTGCTTGCAAACATCGGTATCATCTGTATAATTGCTGTTCTGGGAATATATGCTGTGTATGTGGCTATCGCGCTTTTTACCAAGCATGGCAGAACTGATGAGTTGCCCGGAGTGGAGGGCAAGACATATACGGAGGCTGTAAATATCCTTCATGATCATGGCTTCAAGGTCGATATCCGTGATTCCCTTTACAGGGAGGACGTCAAGCCGGGAAGAGTGATCGAGCAGTTTCCAAAGGCCAATTCAATTGTAAAACCTGGTAGAAAGATATTTCTGTATATAAATGCGGTGCACCCAAGGGAGGTTGTGCTTGACGACAATAACCGTCCTAACGAGCCTGCAATGAAGGGGGAATCCTTCAGGTCGGCTATGGCAAAACTTGACGAACTCGGTTTCAAGAACGTGAGGGTTGTCAAGGTGCTCGGCACAACGGACCGTGTTGTGAAAGTTACGGCAAATGGAAAGACCGTGAAGAAGATGCAGAAGATTCCTGTTACAGCCACAATCGTTCTTGAAGTCTCGGACGGCAGGCTTGGAGCAGTGAAGGATTCACTGCAGAACGAGGAGCTGATGCGTTATTATCAGGAGAATCCGGAAGTGTATCAGACAGAGACCGAAGATTTTACTGAAGACACCGGCGGCGAAGAGCCTGCGGCGGATGATGAGACCAATAATTCATATCTTGAATGATGGCTGAAGAGGATAGCTCGTTTTATATAGATGAGGAGGGAACGGAATATTATGAGCATTTCCGTTTTGTTGCCGACAAGGGGCAGCAGATGATCCGTGTCGACAAGTTTCTTACAGACAGGATTGAGAAAACCTCCCGCAACCGGGTTCAGCAGGCTGCCGATGCCAATTGTGTGCTCGCCAATGGCAAACCGGTAAAGTCGAGTTACAAGGTCAAGCCGTTGGATGTGATCAGTGTGGTGATGGATCGTCCACGTTATGATTTTGAAATCATAGCCGAGGATATTCCACTTGACATTGTATATGAGGACCGACATGTGCTTGTTGTAAACAAGCCGGCGGGAATGGTTGTGCATCCCGGTCATGGGAACTACAACGGAACATTGGTCAACGCTCTGGCGTGGCATTTCAAGGATACACCGGATTATGATGTCAATGACCCCAGGCTGGGTCTTGTGCACAGGATTGACAAGGATACATCCGGTCTGTTGGTGGTGGCCAAGACTCCGGATGCCAAGACTGATCTCGGATCGCAGTTTTTCAACAAGACGACAAGGCGTGAGTATGTCGCTTTGGTGTGGGGGGATTTCGATGCTGACAAAGGGACAATCACGGGGAATATCGGTAGAAATCCAAGAAACAAACTTCAGATGGCAGTCTTGTCGGATCCTACGCAAGGCAAACATGCTGTGACGCATTACGAGGTTGTTGAGCGATTCGGATATGTGACGATGGTGAAATGCGTTCTTGAGACAGGACGTACACATCAGATACGAGTTCATATGCTGAGTCAAGGTCATCCGTTGTTCAACGACGCAAGGTATGGTGGCGACAGGATACTCAAAGGCATGACCTTCGCAAAATACAAGCAGTTTGTGGAGAATTGTTTCGCCATATGCCCGCGTCAGGCACTGCATGCCCGCACATTAGGTTTCCGCCACCCATTCACGGGAGAGGAGATGAATTTCGAGTGCCCTGTTCCTCCGGACATGGAGAAACTGTTTGAGAAATGGCGGAACTATAGGAACTGCTGAAAAACATGTTTTCAAATAGGATTGTAGCCAAATTATTTGTTAACTTTGTAAATTCCTTTTTGCGGCTTTTCGCTAAAGGGCATATATTTATAAGAGTCCGTCTCATAAAAAATTTAGCTTTAGGGGACGCATGCCAGAGCTGATTTTGGATTTGCAGAATCAGGAGCATAGCGGGCTATGTGACTGATTCAAAAATACAAAAGCAGCCAGGCATGCGGGACCAAGGTAACTTTTCATGAGAGAGACTTTACTATAAATATGTATAATTTTTAACTTCTAACATGTCCGTTTGGTTAAAATTACTTCAGACCGGCTTCTTTCCGGCTAATTTATCCAATCCCTCAGGTCACAACCGAAAGGTTGCTCCCTTTCGCGATTGAATAAATTATCTCGAAAACAAGCCGCCCCTAAAGCTAAATTTTTTATGAGACGGACTCTAAAATAAGGATACATATGAGCGCCCAAGAATATGATTTCAGTGATATAGCTCCTCATGATGATTCTGTGTTTCATGAAAAGATGGAGCAATTGGTCAAGGAACCGGGTTTTTTGCATGCGGTCAATTATACGATGCCGGAGGATGATGTGCCTGTTTTGATCAATGAACTGCTGAAAATCGATAATAAGTATGATTTCCAGACTCAGGTCATGTTCCCATTTCTGGAGATGCTTGCCAAGACCACAACTTCGGGAATATCATTAGGCGGTATTAAATATCATAATCCGGGAGTCAGCTATACGTTCATTACGAACCACCGTGATATAGTTCTTGACGCATCTTTCCTGAATCTTGCGTTTCTGCGTAAGGGGATTCCGACATCGGAAGTGGCGATAGGCAACAATCTCCTGATATTTGACTGGATCTCGGATCTTGTAAGGCTTAACAAAAGCTTTATAGTAAAGAGAAATACGGGTCTGCGCGAGGGTCTGGAGGCTGCAAAGAAATTGTCGGCCTATATCCATCATACAATCCTTGACAAGCGCGAATCAATATGGATCGCGCAAAGGGAGGGAAGGGCCAAAGACAGTTCTGACCATACACAGGAGTCGTTGATAAAGATGCTTGCGCTTGGCGGAACAGGCTCGTTTATGGAGAGTCTGAAAGAGATAAACCTCATGCCTGTGTCGATCTCCTATGAGTTTGACCCGAATGACTATCTAAAGGCCAAAGAGTTTCTTATGCGCAGGCGCGATCCTAATTTCAAGAAGAGCCAGAGGGATGATTTGTTCAGCATGGAGACCGGTCTGCTTCAGTTCAAGGGCAAAGTGCACTTCCAATTGACCCCGAGGATCAATACGAAGCTTGACCAGCTTGGTGATTTCAAGGATAACAATACCGCTGCAAAATATGTAGGGTGCCTTATCGATCAGGCTATCCATCGAAGTTACGAGATATTTGTTATTAATTATGTAGCGTACGACATGCTGCACAATACAACGCGATTCTCCCGGTTCTATACAGAGGAGCAGAAGGCCGATACAATCGATTATTTCAATAAGCAGCTTTCTAAAGTTGATGTGCCGGATCTGACAGCGGAGGAACGTGACTTCATGATGGAGATGATGCTGTCGATGTATGCGAATCCGTTGAAAAACAAACTCAAGACTATCCTCGGTGGTATTGAATAAGTGTTGAGACGCTCTATAATGAATTGAATATGCGCGAGATACCTGTCATATCAATTATACTGATATATGTTCTTTCGTTGCTTGTGGATTGGTATATCCTCAAGGATATAAGAACATATGCAGCGCGCCATAAGAAACTGTTGTTCAGCGTCCATGCGGTTCTGACGGTTGCCTCGATGGGGCTTATAACCGCGATTGTATGCTGGCCGAAGGATTCCGACGACAGGTCGCTGCTGCCGATGATGTGGATGTTGTATGTCTATTTCTCCATCTACATCCCGAAATTGATATATGTGGTGTTCTCAGCTGTCGGCCGTCTTTTCAAGAGTAAGCGGCGAGGGATAAGAATAAACTACGGTGCCATCATAGGCGCACCGCTTGCAGTGATAGTATGTCTTTTTATGTGGTGGGGTGTGTTCTTCACCCGCAATGAGATTGTTGTCGAAAAGGTTGATGTCGTATCACCGCGTCTTCCCCAGACATTTGACGGCTATCGGATTGTCCAGTTCAGTGACGCGCATGTAGGAACATGGGGACGCGACACATCGTTTGTAAGCAAGCTTGTGGATGAGATAAACTCATTGAAGCCTGATCTCATTGTGTTCACCGGAGATATTGTAAATAGGGAGACTTCCGAGATGGAACCGTTCCTTGGTGTGCTCAGTGGACTCAAAGCTCCAGACGGTGTGTACTCCGTGCTTGGAAATCATGATTATGGCGACTATATGGAGTGGGATTTCCCTTCGGAGCGTGATGCAAACAATGCTTTGATGGGGATATGGCAGAAACAGGTGGGTTGGAAGCTAATGAACAACAGCAGAGATTTCATTACTCATGATGGGGACTCCATAGTTTTGATAGGTGTGGAGAACTGGGGTGAACCGCCGTTCCGTCAATATGGAAAACTCAGTGACGCATACCCGTTAAGCAAAGATTCGGTTTATAATCTGAACGACTCCAGATTCAAAGTGCTGCTTTCACATAATCCGGAGCATTGGAACAGGGAGGTATCAAAAATATCGAATGTGGATCTTACGCTTGCCGGACACACGCATGCCATGCAGATGGTTTTCAGAATTTTCGGATATGAATGGAGTCCGTCTAAATGGCGTTATCCCCAATGGAAAGGGCTATATGAGCTGGAGAATCAGAAAGGCGATACAACACGTCTTTACGTAAATATCGGTTGTGGAGAAGTCGGTATCCCGGCAAGATTCGGAGTGGCTTATCCGGAAATAACAGAATTGACATTACATTCAGTAAGTAGATAAATGGATACCGGAGAAGTATTGTTATCAGATGTTACTGTGAGTTTCGGGTCAAATTATGGTGACCGCAGAAATAATGTGGAGAATGCGCAGCGTTGGTTCAGCTCAATTGCCGAAGATTGCAGGCATTCATCAATATATGAGACTCCTGAAATTCATGGCAAAGGGAAGCCATATATGAATGCTGTGGCATCGGGAGCTGTTCGTCTTGACATAGGTAAGCTGCATGAGCTTTCCAAAATATTCGAAGCGGAGAATGGCAGGGATGAGGAGAGACGCAGACGTGGAGAAGTTCCGATCGATATTGATATCGTTTTATGGAATGCGAAGACCGTCAGACCTGCGGATTTTGCAAGAGAATTTTTTCAGATAGGTTTTCGGGAAATCAACAAATAATTTTGTTAGAATTTTGCTGCTCTGCGGTATAGGAATATGCCGATGGCGAGGTATATCACATTTGGAATCTCCATGGCAATAAACGGAGTCGTAAGTCCAGACACCGCAAATGAACTTGTGACGGTGGAAAATAGGATGTAACTGAAACTTAAAGCAAGTCCGATACCGATATTAAGTCCCATTCCCCCTTTTGATTTCTTAGATGAAAGCGACATGCCGATAAGCGTAAGTATGAAAGCAGCGGCTGTGGATGCGTATCTTTTCTCCCGTTCGATTTCAAACGATTTAATGTTGGCAACACCTCTCATCTTCTGTTTGTCGACGTATTCGCTCAACTGAGGCGTTGTCAATGTTTCCCAGTCGTTAGCCGAAATCAGGAAGTCGCGCGGTTCGATAGGGATGATAGTATCCAAGACCGAACCGGTGCGTATTTTTTCTTTCATACCGTCGAAATCGCGAATCATATAGTCACGCACAGTCCAATGGTAATTGCGTGTTGTGTCGTATGTGACGGTCTGGGCTGTCATTCTCGATGCGAGTTCTTTTCCGTTAAATTTGTCGAAAGAGAACCGGTATCCTGTCTTTGTGCTATTTTCAAATCTGCCGATATAGACAACTTCTCCGGGGCGTGCCATCAATTGAATGTCGACACCGGTCTGCACGCTTTTATTCCTCACATATTTATTGGTGTAGGCGATGCGTTTCACATTTCCCGGTGGAATAATGTAGTTGCTCAGTACGAAAGTAAGGGCTGCTATTATCGCGGCACCGATCATGTAAGGGCGAAGCAGACGCCGGAAACTCACACCGCTTGACAGAATCGCGATGATCTCGGAGTTGGCGGCAAGCTTGGTTGTGAAAAAAATCACGGAAATGAACACAAACAGCGGTGAGAGCATGTTTGCGAAGTAGGGGAGAAAGGATGAGAAGTAGTCGAAGAGCGTTTCATTCAATGGCGCCGTCAGAAACGCATCGAGTTTTTCCGTAATGTCGAACATTGATATGACTGCGAGAATCAGAATTGTGGCCATGAAATATGTGCCCAGAAATTTCTTCAGGATAAAGATGTCAAGGACCTTCAGCTTGAAGGCTGAAGATACCTTTGACAATATTTTTCTGAATCTGATTCTTTTCATATCGATTATTAACTCACGGGATGTATTAACTCACGGGACGCGGAATATTTTACAAACGTCGGGTTACTCTCTCCACCATCTCTTTTTTCCACTCAGCAAAATCACCGGACAATATGTGTGCCCGCGCATCCTTCACGAGTTTGAGATAGAAAGCGAGATTATGTATGGACGCTATCTGCATGGCAAGCAATTCCTGACTGACAAATAGATGGCGCACATACGCCTTGGAATATTCATGGTCAACCCATGCAGTTCCGTCAGGATCAAGCTCCGAATAATCGTCAGCCCATTTACGGTTGCGCATGTTCATTATGCCGTTTGATGTGAAAAGCATACCGTTACGTCCGTTTCTTGTCGGCATCACGCAATCCATCATATCAACACCGCGGTCGATGGCTTCGAGTATGTTTGCCGGAGTTCCAACCCCCATGAGGTATCTGGGACGATCTTCAGGTAGAATCTCATTGACAACCTCAATCATCTCGTACATTTTTTCGGTGGGCTCACCGACGGCGAGACCGCCTATCGCGTTTCCGTCAGCTCCAAGGTCTGAGATGAATTTGGCTGACTCCCTTCTTAGGTCGGGATACACACAACCCTGAACAATCGGGAAATATGCTTGTGAATATCCGTAAAGCCCTTCAGTTTCCTGATAACGCTTCCATCCTCGTTTGAGCCAACGGTGTGTCAGGTCAAGCGATTTGCGTGCGTAATTGTAATCAGATGTTCCCGGAGGGCATTCGTCAAGGGCCATCATAATGTCTGAACCGATTGTGCGCTGTATATCCACTACACCTTCCGGAGTAAAGAGATGTTTGCTGCCGTCTATGTGGCTTCTGAAGTATGCTCCTTCCTCCTTGAGCTTCCTGTTGGAAGACAAAGAAAACACCTGGAATCCCCCTGAATCCGTAAGGATAGGGCGATCCCAGGAATTAAATTTATGTAAACCTCCGGCTCCCCGGATCACATCAAGACCCGGTCTGAGATAGAGATGGTATGTGTTGCCGAGTATGATCTTGGCATCGATATCCTCACGCAGCTCACGCATGTGCACCCCCTTGACACTTCCGACTGTGCCGACCGGCATGAATATCGGAGTGGGAATGGTGCCATGATCTGTAGTTATTTCTCCTGCGCGTGCAGCAGAACCTTGAGTTGTGGCGTCTATTTTAAATTTCATTCTACAAAATTAGTTCAAACGCCACAATTCTCCAAATCAATCGTCGAGTTTGTGAATCACAAGACCCGAACGCAGTTTCGGTTCAAACCATGTTGTTTTCGGAGGCATGATGTTACCGGTGTCGGCAATGTTGATCAGCTGATCCATTGTGACAGGATAAAGAGCGAGTGCCATAGCCATCTCCCCGCTGTCGACACGACGTTTCAATTCACCAAGACCCCGGATGCCTCCTACAAAGTCAATGCGTTTGTCGCTTCTGAGGTCGGTTATATTAAGGATATCTCTCAAGATAAGGTCGCTTGATACAGTAACATCAAGCACACCGATCGGATCACTGTCGTTGAATGTGCCCGGTTTTGCGGTGAGAGAATACCATTTTCCGTCGAGATACAGCGAGAAGTTATGCAGGGCAGAAGGTGTGTAGATTTCAGTTCCTTTCTCTTCTATCGTGAAATTCTCAGAAATTTTCTCAAGGAACTGTTCGGGAGTGAGTCCGTTAAGGTCTTTGACAACGCGGTTGTAATCAATAATATTGAGGTGGGATGCGGGGAATGCTACAGCCATGAAATAGTTGTATTCCTCTTCACCGGTATGGTTGGGGTTTGCTGCAGCTTTTTCTGCGCCGACAAGTGCTGCGGCAGCCGAGCGGTGATGACCATCCGCGATGTAAAGATTTGGAATTTTAGCGAATTCTTCCGTGACGGTGGCTATAGTTTCGGGGTTATCTATCACCCAGAGGGTATGTCCGAAGCCATCGGGCGCTACGAAATCATATTCGGGAGCGCCTGCGGTAGTTTTGCGTATAATATTCTCAAGCACTTCGTTGTCAGGGAAAGCGAAGAACACCGGTTCGATATTTGCATTGTTGCATCTTACGTGCTTCATGCGGTCTTCCTCTTTATCACGGCGTGTGAGCTCATGCTTTTTGATTCTTCCTTCCATGTAGTCGGGCACCCATGCTCCAACCACGAAGCCATATTGTGTGCAGCCATTCATGGTCTGTGCGTAGATATAGTAGTTCTCCTTGTCATCCTGCACAAGCCAGCCGTTTTCCTGGAATTTCCTGAAGTTTTCAACCGCTTTGTCGTAGACAGCGGGATCATGCTCGTCAAAACCTACTTCGAAATCAATCTCAGGTTTGATGATATGGTAAAGACTTTTTTCATTACCCTCCGCTTCTTTACGGGCTTCCTCGCTGTTGAGGACATCATAAGGGCGGGATGCCACTTCTTCAACAAAATGTTTCGGAGGACGTACCCCCTTGAATGGTTTGATTCTTGCCATGGTAGTGTTAAGGTTAAATATTAATGTTAATGTTAAAAATATCAGATTTTGCTTTTATCTTTCTTCATTTTGCGTGAGCATGCCGAACAAATGCCATAGATATTTGTGGATGAGAAGGAGGGAGAAAATCCTCTGAAACGGAGTGTGGAGAGGTATTCACCGACCTTTTCATCGTGCACCTCTTTCACCGCACCGCATTTCAGGCAAATGAGGTGTAGATGCCTGTCTTCGGCAAGTTCGTAGACAGCCTGGGTTTCGTTAAGATAGTGCTTCCTTAATATATTGCATTCGCACAGAAGCTCTACCGTGTTGTATACTGTGGATCTTGATACGTGATATTCACCCTCGATGTCTTTATAGAGCTCGTCGATGTCGAAATGCACCTTCTGCTCGAGCACTTTGTCAAGTATTGCAAAGCGTTCGGGAGTCTGCCGCATCTTTTTTGATTTTATATAAGCGGCAAACGATTCTTTAAGATGGTCGCGGAGCGACGGATCGACTGTATTTTTCTTCATCTTATATGAATTTAATGCAAATATAATCAGCGGGCGGCAAATATACAAATCAGTGGTTAAAGTTTTTTCAAGCATCCTTAAGCTATAGCGAACCAACCGAGAAGATTTCGTGTTTAATAGATGAATTATGGATATTAACTAAGAGTCCGTATCATAAAAAATTTAGCTTTAGGGGACGCATGCCTGAGCTGATTTTGGATTTGCAG
>CAJTPK010000020.1 GCA_910578075.1 uncultured Muribaculaceae bacterium
AGAGCAAATGACTCTTAATCATTGGGTCGTGGGTTCGAGCCCCACCGGGGTCACACAAGAGCTGAAATCCTTGGATTTCAGCTCTTTTTTTGTAAATCTGAGAAACTTAAAGTACCTACAAAATAGTGAGACATTGAGAATCTCCAACCTGCAATATTGGGGGGCAATATCTCAATTCTTGAGGATATTTGGGGATTGCTCGCGAGATGGTAACGGAAAAGAAATTCCGGTCAAAAAATGTCAACGGTTTTTTATCGGTACAATCTGTTACCTTCTTTTTTGCCAAAGCTTTGTCATGTCTTCAAGTGATTTACCCTTTGTTTCCGGCACAAGTCGATAGACAAATATAGCGGCAATTATGCATATCACGCCATACATGGCGTATACGAAACAGTGACCGAATTTATCACCCATGTCACCCATGCGCATGTTGTATAACGGGACAAAGGTAGATGACACGATAAAATTGAATATCCATTGGAAAGCTACTGCAACGGCTACCGCGGCAGAGCGGATGGTGTTCGGAAATATCTCCGATATAAGCACCCAGCATATCGGACCCCATGAGAACATGAATGATGCAGAATATACCATTATTGACATTACGGGAACAAGAGGAGACACACTGACAATATTAGAAAGTGCCACTCCGAGTGCACCTATAGCCATGCCTATCGACCCATATATCAACAATGGTTTGCGTCCAAGACGTTCTACGGTGAAGACCGCGACGAGTGTGAATATGATGTTTACAATACCCATAATTACGGTCTGAACCATGGGATTCCCCATACCCATCGAATCAAAGATGCGTGGAGCATAGTATAAAACTGCATTGATACCTACTGCCTGCTGAAATACAGACAGCATGACACCGACAAAAATCACCATAAATCCAAAGGAAAAGAGTTTTTCTCTCTTTACTTCAGCGGTGGATTTTATGTTATGGAGGATTTCAGCCGCAGCTTTTTTACCGTTTATTCGACTGAGAATTTCAAGAGCCTTGCTATCTTTGCCAATCAGTGCCAGATAACGTGGAGATTCAGGAACAAAACAAACAAGGATTGTAAATATCAAGGCAACGATAGCCTCTGAGCCGAACATATATCTCCAGCCTGTCTGAATTGTCCACATGTCGGACGATGGGTGTACGGCATATAATGTTTCTCCAACTTTTTCAATAATGGGATTGGTATGTTCGCCAAGAATCATAAAGTTGACGAAATAAACCACAAGTTGACCGAATATGATGGCAAACTGGTTCCATGATACCAATGTACCTCTCATATTTGACGGAGCTACTTCGGCAATGTACATCGGGCAGATGGCAGATGCCAACCCGACGCCTACACCGCCAATGATTCTATAGATGTTGAATGCAATCAGAAGTTCAACGGACGGTTCTCCGTATGAGAAGAAAAAGAATTCCGGATAGTAAGAACCTATTGCAGAAACGAGAAACAGAATTCCTGCAAAGACCAGACTCGGTTTTCTTCCAAGTTTAGATGCGAGGTATCCTGAAATAGCGCTACCCAATATGCAACCAAGTAATGCGCTTGAGGATGTTATTCCATGAATTGTGTCGCTGTAAATGAAATCACTTGCACCGAGGAAAAAGGCCTGCAAGCCTTTTTCTGCACCGGAAATCACAGCGGTGTCATATCCGAACAGTAGTCCGCCGAGCACAGCAACTGCGACTATTGAAAACAGATATAACTTGCTACCATTGTTATTATTCATCGGTATTTTGATTTTTGTAAAAGGTCGCAGGGAAAGATTTATTCCCTGAGTCTAAATCTCTTTACTGGAACCTTTTCCGCAAGAAGATTTATTCTGTATATGAAATACGTTCAGGTGCTGCAGTTTACTTAATGAGGTTATCTAAACTTTTTTCAATGAAATATATTTGTTCATATACTGCAAAAGTTTTGTTGGGAACATTGTACCATAGTTGATTGTTATTAAGCATAATAACGGAATGTATAATGCGTCAGATAATACAACATTTTACCGATGATGATCTGTATAAGTTTACCATGTGCTGTGCGGTTATAGAATGTTTCCCGCGCACACAGGTCAAATATAGGTTCAACGACCGTGATAAAACGGTTTACCCTCCAGGATTTGCTGATCTTGTAATGGAACAGATCACCATGTTGGAAAATCTCAGGATTACCGATGAGGAAATAGCTTTCATGCGTAGAAAGTGCAACTATATTCCGGCTTGGTTCATGAGTTTTCTACGTGGTTTCCGTTACGACCGTAACTGGGTGAGAGTATGGCAAAACGATGAAGGTCATCTGCACATAGAGTTTGAAGGATGCTGGAGTAATACGATCCTGCTTGAAGTAAAGGTGCTTGCGATTGTATCGGAGCTGTATTATATCGTGACTGGCGAGAACAAACATTTTGACTACACGGATTATTACAATCGCTCCTATGATAAGGCACGCCGGATGATTGATGCAGGTTGTGTGTTCAGTGACTTCGGTACACGCCGTCGAGCCTCGTTCGAGGCTCAGGACATCGCTGTCCGCGCCATGTCGGAATGTCAGAAAAAGATGTCTGGAACAGGGCGGTTCACTGGTACAAGTAACGTATATCTGGCGATGAAATATGATCTGACCCCTATTGGCACCATGGCACATGAATTTGTCTGTGCTATTGCCGGTATGTATGGTCCTCTGATGGCAAATCATATAGCCATGACAAAGTGGTCACAAACATATCGCGGTGCATTGGGAACCTTCCTTTACGATACTTATGGCTGGCGGATATTCAGTCTTAACTTCTCGACCGACTACGCCAATATGTTCAAGGGGCTGAGAGTCGACAGTGGTGACAACCTCGAGCAACTTGACCTCATCATTGATAAATACCGCTCCTTGAATATTGACCCTCGGACAAAACAGATTGTGTTCAGCAACGGTCTGAATGTAGACCGCGCAATTGAGATTCAGAAATATGCAGCCGATAAATGCCTCCCCTCGTATGGCATAGGAACACATTTCACGAATGATTTCGCTGGTGTGAAACCCCGGAACATAGTGATAAAACTCACTGACGTCAAGATTACCGAATTGTGGCCGTTTTATTCGCAGACATGTAAACTTAGTGAGGACAAAGGTAAATATTCGGGTGACAAGGCGACAGTCACCAGATTTTTGGAAACACTACATTTAGACCCCGTTTCATAGAAACTCTAAATGATTTACGGTATCAATCGGTCACAATTACTGTGCGTCCGGTTACGGCGGAAAGCATATTTGTAAGATTGACTGAGGCTTCTTTTCGTGCCCGGGATACATATCCCCGTTTGTAAAGAGAACGGCGGTAATTATCCCGGACTTTCGCTTTGGCAAGATTCTCTTCTGCGGTTGTAAAACGGGATGATCCAAGTAATTTGTCGTTCCATGTGTCAATAACTTTATAGGATCCGGGTTCTGTGGACTCCCTTATTTCAACAATCTCTCTCGGTAGTTTCACGATAAGAGTATCTCCCTTCTCTTCCATCTCCAGATCATCGATATCGAATGATATGCTGCCCCTGACAGCCATGCTTGCGAAAAGATGACGACTGCCAACGGAAGCCTTTATAGGAACATCTTCAAGAATTTCTACTGAACATAGCTGCAACATCGGGCTTATATCAGTAATTTTTGCATCATATATAGTGGATCGGGATACATCCGGAGATGTTTTCCACATATAATACAACGCACATCCGGATAATACAGCCAGAATCACTATAACACTTACGATGATAATTCTGACTGATTTCATAAGGAAGGACTCTTAAAGTTTACGATAACCTCATATCCGTCTCTGCCAAGAAGAGAGGTAAAATAACTTTTGGCTTTTCCTCTTGCCTGAGCTTCAAGTTTTTCCTGAAATTCCGGATTTTCGCGGACCTCTTTCTTAAGCTGTGTGTTCATTTTTTCTTTCAAAGCGGCACGCTCTTCCGGTCGGATATTTGACCGGAGTCCGCTGACACGATAGTGTTCCTCTTTGATTTCCATATCACGTCCGGCAAACTCGGTTTTAACATCAGGAAGATTCAATACGATTGTTTTGCGACGATCATCCACCAACAGATTCGAGGGCTGCAATTCAGAAAGATCCATATAAGCCCTGATGTATGTGCTGTATGAATACGCGGCTTTTCTATCACCAATCTTCACAGCATCGGCAAGAGCGGCTATAGTCTGTTTCATTCCCTTGGCATCATCTATAGACACATCATCTACAGAGGCCATTTTAGTGACTGTCATTTGTGCAAGCAGAAGCTTATCAACAGATTTGACTTCGGTATACAGTTTTCGTGCCGGCTCCTCATTCGAGCAACCGGCGGCAATCAATACGATGATTATAGAGACAACTGTTCTGAACATGATATTCCAGTGGCTTTATCAATCAAGTTTTATCAAAATCTTCTTCTCCTGAAAACAGATCATTGAGAAATGCCATGAGAATATCATTGGATTTGTTTTCTTTGCCGAAAACAATCTTGAACCCGATATCAGTGAAAGGATCTACGAATCTTGACATAATCGACTTTACATTTGATTCACAAATATATATATAAAATTGTCAATTTCCAAATTTTAGGTAGCTGTTTAATTTGAATAGCTACTTACATTTTAACTCATTTCTGAGATTTGTATAAAAGAGCAAAAAAACGAACCGGGATACCCACGTAAGGCACCCCGGTTCTCACTCTAATCAAACACAAAACTAACATTCTTTTCTGTCAGGCAACCATCTTTAATGAAGTCGAGTCTTAGACGGACTATTCATACCTTATCGCCTCTATCGGGTCAAGTCCCGCGGCTTTCTTGGCTGGATACCAACCGAAGAATATACCTGTGATGGTGCAGACTGCAAATGAGAGCAATACCGAATATAGCTGGATATAGACAGGCCAATGGGCTATGATATTCACAAGCCATGTGGCTATGCATCCGACAAGAATTCCGATTATACCTCCGCTCACACTGATGATCACAGCTTCTATCAGGAACTGGGATAGAATGTCGACTCCTCTCGCCCCTATCGACATACGCAGACCTATCTCACGGGTGCGTTCCGTTACAGAGACATACATGATATTCATGATTCCGATACCGCCTACAAGCAACGAAATACCTGCTATACATGCCAGCAGCACTGTCATCATGTCGCTTGTGGAATTCATCATCTGGCTAAGCTCCTGCTGGGAACGTATCTCGAAATCATCATCAGCTCCCTCCTGAATTCTATGGCGGGTACGCAACACTTCGGTAATCTGGTCTATTGTTTCTTCCGTGCGGTTCTCATCCACGGCGCTTGCAAAGATACCTTGGATGTAGTCAATGGCGAGTATGCGCTTCATAACCGTTGTGTACGGGGCTATCACCACATCATCCTGATCCATGCCCATGGAGTTGGTGCCCTTGGATTCCAACACACCGATAACGGTCAACGGTATTTTGCCGAATCTGATGACACGCCCTACCGGATTATCACCATTTGGAAACAGATTGTCAGCAACGGTTTTTCCGATTATACATACTTTTGCGGCAGATTTTATATCATGTTCGGTAAACATCGCTCCATCTTTCACCTTCAACTTGCGGATGTCAAGATATTCAGGAGTAACCCCATATATTGAAGATGGCCAGTTGTTGTTACCGTTTACCAGCTGTCCTGCGGAGTTCACGGAAGGAGAGATGGCGGCAACACCTTTTACCGTCCTGAGAGCTTCAAAATCAGCAACCTCAAGCGTCTGCATGTCGTCAGCACTTTGACGCACGCCTCCACGCTGCATGTTTCCGGGATGAATCATGATCATATTAGACCCCATCTCCGATATCTGCGCCTTTATGCTGTTTTTGGATCCTTGGCCGATGGCGAGCATGGTTATGACCGAGGCAACGCCGATTATTATGCCGAGCATCGTGAGAAAACACCTCAGCTTATTATTGTTGAGAGCCTTTAAGGCTATCTTGAGCAGATTTCCTATATTCATTGTCAGTCGTTCTCTTTAGGAAGATTTTCATAAGCCTCGCGGGCTGATGCCGGAGCGGGGTTGACTGTGTCGGATACAATCTTACCATCACGCAGCACGATATTTCGTGAGGAATATTCCGCCAGTTCCGGATTATGGGTGACAAAGATTATTGTCCGTCCCCGTGCATGTAATTCCTGAAATAGGGTCAATATGCTGAATGACGTGCGCGTGTCAAGGTTTCCGGTGGCTTCATCGGCAAGAATGATTACAGGATCATTTACCAACGCCCGGGCAATGGCCACACGCTGTTGCTGACCTCCCGACATCTGGTTGCTCTTATGGTTCAGGCGGCTTCCGAGTTCCACCGCTTCAAGAGCTTTGATGGCTTTCTCCCTGCGTTCCTTTGCTGAAACCGAAGGATTATACAGTAGGGGCAGCTCCACATTCTCTATGGCGGTTGTCTTGGGCAGAAGATTATAGTTCTGAAACACAAATCCTATCTTGCGGTTTCTGGTTACGGCACGCTGGTTCTTACTCATGTCTGCCACAGAAATGCCGTCGAGAAAATATTCTCCCGATGTGGGGGTGTCAAGACAACCGAGAATATTGAGCAACGTGGACTTTCCGGAGCCGGATGTTCCCATGATTGTCACAAACTCCCCTTCATTTATGGTGAATGAAACTCCGCGCAATGCCTTGACCTTCTCTCCGCCAACAATGAACTCGCGTCTAAGCTTTTCAACTTTTATTATCTCTTTCATTTTATCTGTTGGTTCGGTTTTATGAAACAGACTCTTATTTCTTCTTGCGGCCCGGAGGCTGCGGAGCGAACGGACTCCGGTTATCATCTCCGGCGGCTGTCGCGGATGGCATGGAGGAGTAATCTTCTGCTACTATATCGCCTTCTTTAAGTCCAGATATTATCTCTGTTTTTATGCCGTTGCTCAATCCTGTCGTTACAGCGGTAGGCACAAGTTTGTCTCCTTTCGCAACCCATACGAGTTTCTGGTTTTCCCCGAGTTTTACGACTTTTCCATCTCCTTCCGGTTGCGGTAGATTCTTTTCATCACCGGAGGGTTTTGGCTCGAATGTGAACGCTTTGTTTGAAAGCAGAAGAATATTTTGCTGACGCATTACATATATGGTCAGATTTGCCGTAAGACCGGGTATAAGCTTGTGTTCAGGATTTTCAGCGGACACAACCACTTCGTAGGTCACAACATTGTTTGTTGTGGTTGGATTCAGACGCACCTGTGTGACTGTTCCTTCAAACAATTGGTCCGAATATGCGTCTACAGAAAACGTAACAGGTTGTCCGACCTTTACCTGGCCTATATCAGCCTCATCGACGTCTCCGATCACCTGCATATGGTCAAGATCTGCTATCGTGTATAGATTGGCCACACTCATGTTGGATACGACAGTTTGTCCGACTTCGACATCCCGGGAAATAACGATTCCATCTATAGGTGAATATATCTCGGCGTAATTAAGGTTCTTTGCGGCGCGTACACGGTCGGCTTTGGCTTTGTCATATGCGGTTTTGGAGACTTCCAGATCTTTCGTGGATGTCTGGAATTCATAGTCGCTTATCAGTTGTTTGTCATGAAGAGCCTTGTCGCGCTTGTAATTGGTGAGATTATATTCATATGTAAGTCTCGCCGATTCCACATTTGCCTCAGCGCTTTTCAAATCGCTCTCAAGCATGGTCTTTTCTATCTCGGCGATCAGTTCACCCTTGCTTACAATGGAATTGTAATCCACAAGGAGTTTGTCGATGATTCCGGTCACTTGTGTTCCGACATCTACTTGCGTCACCGATTCCACCGTTCCAGTGGCTGTCACAGTTTCCGTCAGCTCACCGCGTTCCACCACGGTGGTCTGCAAACTCACTTTTTCTTTCTCTCCGCAGGCCGTGAATATAATCAGCATCAAGCCTGCCAATAAATTAAAGTTTAACTTCTGCATAGCGATAGAATTCAATCATTTTATGTCCCAGCATAGCCATATATTTTGCCTGTAGCAGCGAATGTTGTGCTTCTATAAGGGCGTTATGGGCTGTCATCAGCTCCACTGTATTCACATATCCGAGGGCAAATTGCTCGTTGGTAAGTTCATCGGTAAGTCTTGCCGATTCAAGCGAAGATTGTGCCGCTGTGAAGCGTGCTTGGGCCGACCGCGTGTCGATATACCAGTTTTCCACAATCTGAGCAAGCTCCGTCTGTCTCTGATCAATATCGAGTTGTGCGTTAAGCTCCTGAGCCTTTGCACGTGCCACGGCGGTTTTTGTCTTCTTATTGTCAAGAATCGGTATGGATAGGGAAAGTCCTATCTGTTCATTCAAAGCCTGTTTGATACCTGTCCCGAAGTTTCCTCCAGGAGCATAGTAGCCGGTGCCGATACCTGCGTTAAGATCTATTTTTGGAGCGCGTCCTGCCTTCGCGATCTTCACATCAATTTCCGAGGAGTTTTTTTCCAGTTCAAGTCCCTGGATTTTAAGATCGGTGGCTGTGGCGAGCCTGTAACTTTCCTCCATCGGCGGAAGAGAGGCAAGCACCTGTTCCGCTGTCCATTCCACATCCGCAGGATTTATATCTGCATCGATTCCGAGTTCAAGCAGCTTTTTGAGTTCCATCCGTCGGGTGTCATAGGTGGTCTGGGCATTCACAAGAGAGTAATGATCCTGTTCATACTGGCTGTTGAGGCGAGTGTAATCCACCTTCGACATTTTTCCGGCTTCCATAAGCTGTCTGGCTCGTTCCGCCTGTGCTTTGCTCACTTTCTCAGCTTCTGAATATATGCCTATGGATTCCTTTGCATAAAGGATATTGATATATACCTGGAGCAGATCTGTCTCAAGAGAGCGTAATATGTCGCCTGTGTTCAGACGTGCGATCTCGGTCTGGAGTTTGTCTCGTTTGATGGTGTTTTCCCGGATTCCTCCATTCCATACTGTCCATCCGGCATTTAGACCGTAAGAACTGTTATATGAATTCTTGTCTCCCTTACCCCATGGATTATTTGTATATCCGTGAGATGTCGCGAAATCAAGGGAGGGTTGCCACTGCGCCTTGGATTCTTCCAGATCGTATCCCGCCGTCTGCTCCGATAATCTTGATTTCTGTAATGATATGTTATGCTGTCGGGCATAATCAAGACAATCGGAATAGCTCCATATCTGAGCCGTGCCGCCAGCCGCGATAAGCAATAACGCGATAGATGTCAGAGTTGTCTTAATCATATAAAAATAATTTTAGTGCAATATTAAAGCAATCAGGGCAATTGATGAATTTTATTCAACCAATCGCCCTGATATTCCAATGAAACGGACTCTTATTTTCCTATTTTTGCGTCTTTCCGATGGAATGATTTGTCAGATATTGCTGGAAGGCGCCTTTATAACTGTCTCCGACAGGAATATAATTCTCCTCATCCATTATTATACGGTTGCGTTCTATCACCTGCACATGATCCATATTCACAATGAATGAGCGGTGCACCTGTAGGAAATTCTCTGACAGACGATTCTTTATGGCAGCAAAAGAACTGAGTGTGACCAGCGGATTCTTTTGTTTGTCTACAAATATGCGCAGATACTCTCCATATCCCCGGATGAAACGTATGTCAGCGAGATTAACACGTATGTAGCGGTAATCAACCTTGATGAATATTGAATCGGATGGCGAATCAGACTGTGCGCTACTGTTTTTAGATATGCGAATGTCAAGAGCCTTCTGTGCTGCACGACTGAAATCCACATAGCTGTATGGTTTCAATAGATAATCCACTGCAGATACACGATAGCTGTCAACGGCATAATGGTCGTATGCCGTTGTGAATATCACCATCGGAGGATCGGAAAGTGACTTTATAAAATCCATGCCGTTGAGATCCGGCATGTTGATATCTGTGATAACAAGATCAATATCAGCGGTGGCGAGATATTCTATAGCCTCAAAACCGCTCGAACACGCGGAGGCAAGTTCCATAAACGGAGTCTTGTCAACATAGCTTCTAAGTTTCTCAAGAGCTATAGGCTCATCGTCAATTATAAGAGTCTTTAGTTTCATTCAGAGGTATTGTAAGGGTTACGGCATATTCATTATCATTCTCGCTTATTTTAAGGGTAGCTTCAGGACCATAGAGGAGATTCAGACGCTGGCTTACGTTGCGTAACCCGATTCCGTCACTTCCTTTGTTTTCCTCATTCTTATGCCTGCTGTTGACGCAGGAGAAAAATAATTGGCCCTCTTTAATCGTAATGTCGACATTGACTATGGATAATTCCCTGTAGCTTATGCCATGCTTGAATGCGTTTTCCACAAACACAAGAAACAACAAAGGAGGTATGTTGATTTGTGCTGTCTTTTCAGGATTCGGAAAATTCCGGATTATCTTTACTTTATCTTCCGGGAAGCGTCTCCTCATGATCCGCAGATAATTCCGCAGAAAATCAATCTCATTCTCAAGGGGAATTCGGGTCTGCGAACTGTCATAAAGCATATAGCGCATAAGTTTCGACATATCTATCACCATCGATTGAGCCTTCTCCGGATCAATCTCAATCATGCCATGAATATTGTTGAGCATGTTCATATAGAAATGAGGATTTATCTGCGCCTTGAGGTAAGCCAGTTCGTTTTCGGCATTGGCTTTCATAAGGCTTTCGCGCTCCAGTTTGTCCTCAAATCTTTGGAACAGAAGAGCTATTGCCATATTCCCACCCATCAAGAGAAGAGCGTATGTAAAATCGAGAAGCAGAGGCATGGGTAGCAGCGGATGAGGATGGTTGCGCGAAGCTGGTTTCGGTTTCATATCCTCTGGTATCGAATTGAAGAAATGGGAAAATTCAAAAAACTGGTAGATCCACATAGCAGTAACCAATGCCCCCGCTGCAAGGAAATAGGATTTCACCCTGTTTCTGAGAAGAAGTCTCGGGATGAGCAGCCAATTGTTTATACCGAAAAGTATCATGAAAGGAATCAGGGTTTTCACCATCCTCGGCAGCATGTTAACATCAAACAGAGGCCCGTTTACCTCCGCTCTCCCCTTTATGATATTCAGCGTATATATTCCTATGGCTATCAGCCAAAGAAACAGATACACCACATTTTCAGTTCTTCTGCTTTTAAGTCGTAAATTTAAACAGTTTCCAAAAGTCTTGCCCATAAAAAATCTCTGATGCTTTTCGCAAATTTACAAAAAAGCATCAGAGATTTGAATAAAATTCAGTAAAAGGCTTGCTTTAACCGATAAAAAGCCTGTTTATTCCCACTCGATAGTTGCCGGTGGCTTGGAGGATATATCGTAGACTACGCGGTTGATGCCGCGCACTTTGTTGATTATCTCGTTGGAGGTCTTTGCAAGGAATTCATATGGCAAGTGTACCCAGTCGGCTGTCATTCCGTCTGTAGAGATTACCGCACGGAGTGCCACGCAGCTCTCATAGGTGCGCTCATCACCCATCACTCCCACGCTCTGCACAGGCAGCAGCATCACGCCGGCCTGCCATACCTGGTCGTATAGTCCTGCTTCGCGAAGGCCATCTATGAAGATCTTGTCAGCCTCCTGGAGGATGCGTACCTTCTCCGGTGTCACTTCACCGATGATGCGGATGCCGAGACCGGGTCCGGGGAAAGGATGACGTCCCAAGAGACGTTGGTCCATATCCATTGCTTTGCCTACGCGACGAACCTCATCCTTGAAAAGAAGACGGAGAGGCTCAACAATCTTAAGATTCATCTCTTTGGGCAGTCCGCCTACATTATGGTGGCTCTTGATGGTAGCAGATGGTCCTTTCACAGAGCAGCTCTCGATCACATCCGGATAAATGGTGCCCTGGGCAAGCCAACGGGCGTTCTCTATCTTCTTTGCCTCGGCATTGAATACCTCGACAAAATCCCTGCCGATAATCTTGCGCTTCTGCTCAGGGTCTGTTATCCCCTTCAGATCGCTATAGAAGCGTTCTGACGCGTCTACACCGATAACATTAAGCCCCATGTTCTTGTAGGAGTCAAGAACGTCCTCAAACTCGTTTTTGCGGAGCAGACCGTTATTGACGAATATACATGTCAGGCTGTCACCGATAGCTTTGTGGAGGAGCATTGCGGCAACAGATGAGTCAACACCGCCTGATAATCCAAGAATCACGCGCTCGTCGCCAATTTTCTCCTTTAATTCGGCAACAGTTGTCTCTATGAATGAAGCTGGACTCCAGGATCCGTCGCATCCGCATATTCCGAGCACAAAATTGGATAGTATCTTTGTGCCATCGGTTGAATGGTAAACCTCGGGATGGAATTGTATGCCCCATGTCTGTTCCCCTTCGATATGATAAGCTGCGGCACGAACGTTTTCCGTTGAGCCTATAACTTTGTAGGTCTCGGGAAGGCGGGTGATTGTGTCGCCATGGCTCATCCACACCTGTGTGTGAGAAGGCACTTCCTGCATCAATGCATCCTGCGGATCAACCACGGTGAGCATTGCCCTGCCGTATTCACGGCTGGGAGCGCCTTCAACTTCACCACCATATTCATTGGCAAGAAGCTGCGCGCCGTAGCAGACACCAAGCAAGGGTAGTTTACCCTTTATGGCACTCAGGTCAGGCTTAGGTGCATCCGCATCCCTTACCGAAGATGGGGAGCCGGAAAGAATCACGCCCTTCACGTCCGCATCAAGAGCTGGAATCTTATTGAAGGGGTGTATCTCGCAATATACATTAAGCTCACGCACCCTGCGGGCTATGAGTTGGGTATATTGCGAACCAAAATCTATGATAAGTATCTTTTGCATATGGTTATCCTCTTGAGTAGTTGGGAGCTTCTTTTGTGATGGTCACATCGTGGGGATGGTTCTCTGTCACTCCGGCGGTGGTTATGCGGGTGAATTTGGCGTTGTGTAGAGCGTCAATATCTTTTGCACCGCAATATCCCATGCCTGAGCGTAATCCGCCGGCGAGCTGATATACAGTCTCGCTGAGAGTGCCTTTGTAAGGCACTCGGGCTACGATTCCCTCGGGAACAAACTTGCTTGAGTCAACTTTGTCTGATTGGAAATAGCGGTCTTTGGAGCCTGCTTCCATTGCATCAACAGAACCCATTCCGCGGTATGACTTGAATTTACGGCCATTATAGATGATTGTGTCGCCGGGAGATTCCTCAACGCCTGCGAACATTGAGCCGCACATAACGCAGTCGCCTCCGGCGGCAAGTGCCTTCACAATGTCTCCGGAATAACGGAGACCACCGTCTGCAATCACCGGAACGCCATATTCTTTTGCTACTTTGGCAGCATCGAATATAGCGGAAAGCTGTGGCATACCCACGCCTGCCACGATGCGTGTGGTGCATATTGATCCGGGGCCGATTCCTACCTTGATACCGTCAGCACCGGCTTCGATAAGGAAACGCGCTGCTTCTCCTGTGGCGATGTTGCCCACCACCACGTCAAGTTCCGGATAAGCGGCTTTAACGGCTTTGAGTGTCTTTGTAACGTTGGCTGAATGGCCGTGTGCCGTGTCGATTACAACAGCGTCCACACCTGCCTCAACAAGGGCTTTTACGCGGTCAAGAGTATCGGATGTAACGCCAACACCGGCTGCTACACGCAGACGACCTTTGCTATCCTTGCAGGCGGAGGGATAATCCTGAATCTTGGTAATGTCACGATATGTGATGAGTCCCATCAGTTTGCCATCCTTGTCAACAACAGGGAGTTTCTCAATCTTGTTCTTTAGAAGAATCTGTGATGCCTCTGCAAGGTCGGGATTGGAAGTGGTGACAAGATTCTCTTTTGTCATCACTTCTGATATCGGGAGTTGCATATCCTGCTGGAAACGGAGGTCGCGGTTTGTCACGATTCCGATGAGGTGGTTGTCAGTATCGACAACCGGTATACCGCCGATATGATTGTCGTGCATAAGCTGCAGAGCCTCTCCTACTGTCTGGTCTTTGGAGATGGTCACAGGATCGTAGATCATGCCGCTTTCGGCACGCTTCACTTTGCGTACCTGGGCAGCCTGCGCGTCAATCGACATATTCTTATGGATCACTCCGATTCCACCTTCGCGGGCTATGGCGATTGCCATATTCGCCTCTGTCACGGTGTCCATTGCTGCTGATACAAACGGAATGTTCAGTGGTATGTTACGGGAGAATCTGCCTGCCAGATTCACCATATTCGGAGTAACTTCCGAATATGCCGGAATCAGGAGCACATCGTCGAAGGTCATGCCTTCCTGCACTATTTTTTCATCTATGAAGCTCATGTAATCAGAAATTTTTAAGTTCGGGGGAGATTGTGATTGTCTGGGTGCGGTCCGGACCAACGGAAATCATTCCTACAGGCACTCCGGTAACTTCCTCAATCTTGCGCACATAGGCTTTTGCCGCCTCGGGTAGATCTTCAAAACTCTTCGCACCGGTGATATCCTCTTTCCAGCCCTCGAGCTCAATAAGGACAGGTTTGCATTTGGCGAGTTTTGAAATTGTAGAAGGGGGTGTGTCAAGGATTTCTCCTTCGCATTCATAACCGGTGCAGATGCTTACTTTGTCAAGTCCGGAAAGGACATCGAAAAGCATAAGCGCCCAGTTGTCGATTCCGGAGAGACGCGCTACATAGCGTGCCACAACAGCGTCAAACCAACCGATGCGGCGTGGACGTCCGGTCACGGTGCCATACTCATGGCCACGCTCGCGGATCTCATGGGCGATATCGCCGAAGAGCTCAGTGGGGAATGGTCCCTCGCCTACACGGGTGCAATATGCCTTTGCTACGCCGAGAACGTTGTCAATCCATTTGGGGGAGATGCCTGCACCTACCGGAACACTTGCGGCAGATGGTGTGGATGAGGTAACGAAAGGATATGTGCCGTGATCTATGCAGAGCATCATGCCCTGTGCGCCCTCGAAGAGCACCTTGGCGTCTGTAAGCAGAGTGTCGTTTATAAGTTTTGACGTGTCTGTGATCATATGGCCGATCTTGCCGGCGATGTCCATATATTGGTCATATACCTCCTTGAAATCGAATTCCGGAAGTCCCAGCATCTTAAGCTCGCGGTTTTTTACATCGAGGGCAGCCTGCAGGCGCTCTGCGAAATATTCGGGTTCAAGAAGATCTCCCATACGGAGACCTACACGGCTGTATTTGTCGGAATATGCCGGACCGATACCTTTCTTTGTTGTGCCGATGAGTGATTTACCTTTCATATTCTCATAGGCACCGTCAAGAGCGGAATGCCAGGGCATAACCATTGCCGCGCGGTTTGAGATAAAGAGCTGGTAATCGGTGATTCCCTGCTGATGGAGCCTGTCAAGTTCGGCGATAACGGATACCGGATTGACTACCATGCCATTAGCCATCACATTGATGGTCTTGGGATTGAAAATTCCGGAAGGAATGCTCTGTAGTGAGTATTTCTTGCCATCGAACACTACCGAGTGGCCAGCGTTGTTACCACCCTGATAACGGACCACCATGTCAGCGCGGCATGCGAAGTAGTCGGTCATCTTGCCCTTCCCTTCGTCGCCCCACTGCGATCCGATTACAACTAATCTTTGAGACATATCTTGAATATATTTTTAATTCTAACAACTCCCAATTCCTAACTCCTAACCCCTAACTCCTAACCCCTAACTCCTAACTTATTTAAGTCCGTTGCGCTGATAAATATAGTCAACGTTCTTCATGTAGTAGTCGAGTGTGAAACATCCGTCAAGCTCCTCTTCGGTGAGGGCACCCATTACAACAGGATTCTGTTTGAGAAGCTTCTGATAGTTTGCACCTGTTGCCATAGCCTGCATTGCCACCGGCTGAACGGTATCGTATGCCTGTTCGCGGACGAATCCCTTTTCGATAAGTGCGTTCATTACGCGCTGTGCGAAAATCACACCGTTGGTGAGATAAATGTTTGACTTCATTTTCTCGTCAAACACCACGAGGTTTTCAAGAATACCCATCATGCGGTTGAGCATATAGTCGAGAAGTATGGTTGCATCCGGCATGAGGATACGCTCTGTAGCTGAATGTGAGATGTCGCGTTCGTGCCAGAGAGCCACGTTATCGTATGCTGTCACCATGTATCCGCGGAGCACACGTGCGCAGCCGCATATGTTCTCGCTGGAGATTGGGTTACGTTTATGGGGCATCGCGCTGGAACCTTTCTGTCCTTTGCCAAAAGATTCCTCCACCTCATGCACCTCGGTGCGCTGTAGATTGCGGATCTCGAGAGCCATCTGCTCAAGGCTTGCGCCTATAAGTGCGAGTGTGCCCATGTAGCAGGCGTGACGGTCGCGTTGGATCACCTGGGTTGAGATGTCGGAAGAGTCAATGCCGAGTTTTTCGCATACATAGTCCTGTACAAACGGAGGGATATTGGCGAAATTACCTACAGCACCGCTGATCTTACCAACTTCCACACCACGGGCTGCCTCACGGAATCGTTTGAGGTTGCGCTGCATCTCCGCGCGCCAAAGCACCCACTTCAATCCGAAAGAAGTGATGTCGGCATGTATGCCGTGTGTGCGTCCGATACAGGGGGTGTATTTATATTTCTCAGCCTGGCGTCCGAGCATATCGATATATTTCTCCAGGTCGGCGAGCAGGATTTCGTTTGCCTGCTTGAAAAGATAACCGTTGGCGGTATCCACAACGTCAGTTGAGGTCAGACCGTAATGCACCCATTTGCGCTCCTCGCCGAGTGACTCGGAAACTGTGCGGGTGAAAGCCACGATGTCGTGGCGTGTCTGGAGTTCGATCTCCTTGATACGGTCAATATTGAATGTGGCTTTCTCATTGAGTTTTACCACATCTTCTTCGGGAACTACCCCGAGTTTGCTCCAGGCCTCGGCGGCGAGAAGCTCAACTTTGAGATAAGCGTTAAACTTATTCTCCTCTGTCCAAACCTGACGCATTATGTCGCGTCCATATCTTTCTATCATGATTGAATTGTCTTCTTTTGATTTAGAGTCCGTATATTGCCCTGAATTATTTGTTTATTGCCTGATAACCGATATCCGAGCGATGGAACAATGCCGGGCAGCTGATCTTGGCAATATCGCGGATTGCGGCATCCCGTGCCTCGGCAAGTGTCTCTCCCTCAGCAACCACCATCAGCACTCTGCCACCGGCGGTGATCAGTTTGCCCTCTTTTTCGGTTGTGCCCATATGGTAGGCAATGCCGTTGATTTTATCAAGTCCCGTAATCTCCGCTCCCTTCTCATATGAGCCGGGATAACCTTTCGAAGCAAGCACTATGCCGAGCATTGACTTGTCGCTCCATTCGGTTTCGAAATCCTTGCCATCTATGGCAGCATCGAACAGTGAGTATATATCGCTTTTGAGACGTGGCAGGACCACCTCTGTCTCAGGATCTCCGAAGCGCGCATTGAATTCTATCACCTTCGGGCCATCCTTTGTCAGGATAAGACCGCCATAGAGAACTCCAAGGAAGGGTACACCCTCTTTCACCATCCCTTTGGCTACGGGACAGATGATTTTATCAAGGGCTTCCTGCCGTACATCCTCACCGATGAATGGTACAGGAGAATATGCGCCCATACCACCCGTATTGGGCCCTTTGTCTCCATCGAAAGCGCGTTTGTGGTCCTGGGCAATGGCAAGAGGATACACCTTCTCTCCGGATACTATGCACATGAATGAGAATTCCGGTCCGTCGAGGAAGTCCTCAACCACTACTCTTCCTTTGCCGAAAGATTCGTCGAGCAGCATGTCGCGCAGAGCCTCTTCCGCTTCTTCGTAGGTAAGAGCCACTACAACACCCTTTCCGGCGGCAAGTCCGTCATACTTGATTACAGCGGGTAACGGACGGTTTTTTACATATTCCCAAGCCGGTTCAAACTCATCGAATACGCGGTATGCAGCTGTTGGAACATTATATTTATCCATCATCTCTTTCGCGAATTCCTTGGAGCTCTCTATGCGTGCCGCGTTTTTGGTCGGTCCGAATATTCTGAGACCGGCTGCTGCAAAACGGTCGGCTATGCCTGCAGCGAGGGCTGCCTCGGGACCGACAACGGTCATGTCAACCCCTTTGCTTGCTGCAAAATCCGCCAGGGCATCTATGTCTGTGACTCCGATAGCCACACATTCCGCCTTTTCTGCGATTCCGGCATTTCCGGGTGCACAATATATTTTCTCAACCTGTGGCGAACGGGAGAGAGCATCCACTATCGCATGCTCTCTGCCGCCGCTGCCTATTACGAGTACTTTCTTCATATCAATGTTTGAAATGACGCATTCCGGTGAAGAGCATTGTCATGCCCTTCTCATTTGCTTTCTTGACAGAATCTTCATCGCGGATTGAACCACCCGGCTGAACGATGGCTGTCACACCATATTTTGATGCGAACTCTACTGTGTCGTCAAATGGAAGGAATCCGTCGGATGCGAGTACAAGACCCTCTGTGTGTCCGGCAGCCTTAGCCTCTTCAAGTGCTATCTCCGCTGAACCGACACGATTCATCTGTCCGGCGCCGACTCCAACAGTTGCGCCGTTCTTGACTACAACTATGGCATTTGACTTGACATGCTTCACCACTCTCCAGCCGAAATTCATGTCTGCGAGCTCCTCTGCTGTGGGTTTACGCTCGGTTACAGTCATTTCCTCTGTAATCTCCTTGCATTCGAGATCTGCGTCCTGCACAAGCAGACCGCCTGTTACGCCGACATACTGTTTCTGCTTAATGTCGCTCTTCTCCATCTTGACTTTAAGAAGACGTAGATTTTTTTTGGATGCGAACACCTCAAGCGCTTCGGGTGTGAAATCAGGAGCCATGACGATCTCAAGGAATATCGGTTTCATCAGTTTGGCTGTTTCTCCGTCAAGCGGACGGTTTACTGCCACGATGCCGCCATATATGCTTACTTTATCAGCTTCGTATGCTTTTGTCCATGCTTCGGTGATATCCTTGCCTGTAGCTGCGCCACACGGATTCATATGTTTCAGACCGACAGCGAATGGCTCGTCAAACTCACGCACAATCTGAAGTGCGGCGTTTGCGTCCTGGATGTTGTTGTAGGAAAGCTCCTTGCCACCGAGTTGCTTCGCATAAGCTACAGAATAGGGCACTTCTACCTCTGAACGGTAGAACATGGCCTGCTGGTGAGGGTTCTCTCCGTAGCGGAGGCTCTGCACCTGATCGAAAGCAAGGAATAACTTCTCGTCAAGACCTGCCTGACGGCGCATGTATGTGGCGATATGTGAATCGTAAAGTGCTGTGTGGGTATATGCCTTGGCTGAGAGTTTCAGACGGGTCTCGAGGTTTGTATTGCCGTTGGCACGGATCTCGGACAAGATGGTATCATAATCCGAAGGATCGCAGACCACAGTCACATCGCGGAAATTTTTCGCCGCGCTACGGAGCATTGATGGACCGCCTATATCGATATTCTCAACGGCATCCTCCATTGTCACACCCTCTTTAGCTATTGTAGCCTCGAAGGGGTAAAGGTTGACGCATACCATCTCTATGGTCTCTACGCCATTGGCCTCAAGCTGTGCCATATGGTCGGGAATGTCGCGGCGACCTAAGAGACCGCCGTGCACTTTGGGGTGCAGAGTCTTGACGCGGCCGTCGCAGATTTCAGGGAAACCTGTGATGTCGCTGATGTTGATCACTTCAACGCCGCTTTCACGGAGTTTTGTCATTGTGCCTCCGGTGGCAATTATCTGCCATCCGAGTTCCTGAAGGGATTTGGCGAATTCCACCACTCCCCTCTTGTCGCTTACACTGATTAATGCGCGCATGGATTATGAAATAATCTAATGGATTATGAAATAATCTATATGATATATAGTGTTGTCTATAAGTATTATCTATATCTGATTCAGAGCTGTAATCTGTATTTGAATCAGCCTGTGAAATTAATTTCACAGAATCGTGACTCCCTCGCCCTCGATAACTTTGCCGATGACAGAAGCTTTCTCCCCTGCTTCGGTAAGAATCTCAATGGCTCGTGGAGCGTCCTCCTCATTCACGGCAAGCACCATGCCTATGCCCATATTGAAGATATTGAACATCTCGCGGTGAGGAACCTTGCCATATTTCTCGAGAAGACGGAACACCGGAAGAATCTCCCAGCTTCCCTCTTTGACCTCCACTCCCTGTCCGGGCTTGAGGATACGGGGGATATTTTCATCGAAACCGCCGCCTGTGATGTGTGCTATACCGTGCACATCGATCTCATCAAGCACCTTGTGAACCTGCTTGATATAGATTTTGGTTGGGGTGAGCAGCATCTCGCCGAGTGTCTGGTCGCCGGTTTCCTCATATTTCTGGTTGAATTCAAGGTCTCGGTCAGAAACAATCTTGCGCACGAGGCTAAATCCGTTGGAGTGCACACCGGAAGAAGCTATACCGATGAGAAGGTCACCGGGCTTCACCTTGGAGCAATCTATCAGCTTGCTTTTCTCCACTGCGCCTACAGTGAATCCTGCTATGTCGTATTCTCCAGGGGTGTACATACCTGGCATCTCCGCGGTCTCGCCGCCGACCAATGCGCAGCCTGCCTGACGGCAACCTTCTGCTACACCGCTTACAATAGCCTCAACAACCTCAGGATGGTTTTTGCCGACGGCCACGTAATCAAGGAAGATCAGAGGCTTTGCACCCTGAGCCAGAACATCGTTAACACACATAGCCACAGCATCGATTCCGATAGTGTCATGCTTCTCAAGAGAGAACGCGATCTTAAGCTTGGTGCCGACACCGTCTGTGCCGCTGACCAATATGGGATGTTCGTAACCTAATGATCCGAGATCAAACATGCCTCCGAATGATCCTATATTACCCATGGAGCCGGGACGCTCGGTGCTCTTAACATGTTTCTTGATGCGGGAAACTACTTCGTAGCCTGCTTCAAGATTCACACCGGATGCTTCATAACTTTTTGCCATTATCTTAATTTTTATGAAACCGTTACTAAATTATTTTTTGAAATACCTGACGGCATTGGCGAAGAGGTTCTGGCGTTTGTTGCCATGTATGTTCTTCATCAGACCGTCTGCGTAGCGTTCTGAGTGACCCATCTTGCCGAGTATGCGGCCGTCAGGGGAGATTATGCCTTCGATTGCCTCCGTAGAGCCATTCGGGTTAGCGGGGGATGTCATTGTAGCGTTACCTGCTGCATCCGCATATTGGAATGCTATCTGACCGTTGGCACGTAGTTTTGCAGCCAATTCGGGTGAAGCCATGAATTTACCCTCACCGTGAGATGCCGCTATGCTGTGCAACTCTCCTACCTCAAACCCTTCCAACCAAGGTGATGCCACAGATCCGACGCGTGTGCTCACTATCTGCGAGATGTGACGGTTGATATCGTTATGGAAGAGCGTGGGGCTTTCTGCTGTCAGCTCCCCGATTTTGCCATATGGCAGCAGTCCGGATTTTACAAGAGCCTGGAAGCCATTGCAGATTCCGAGAATCAGACCGCCTCTCTCTTGCAGACGCTTGATTGCGCTCTTTACAGTATCGTTAAGAAGAACATTGGCTATGAACTTACCGCTGCCGTCGGGCTCGTCTCCTGCCGAGAAACCGCCGCTGAGGGCGAGTATGTGGCATTCATCTATATTGCGTGCCATCTCCTCAACTGATTTCTCGATATCCTCCGGAGTAAGGTTGATGAATACGCTGCTTCTGACTTCCGCACCCTCACGCTCGAATGCCTTTGTCATGTCGTAGTCGCAGTTGGTGCCGGGGAACAAGGGGAGGAACACTACCGGGTGTTCTGTCTTCTCTCCTTCCCATATGCTTGTGTTGAACGAGGAGGTGGCATTTTCAACGCTTCCCTCGACGCCACTGCAGTCTGGATACACTTTTGTGAATTTTCCACGGTTGGCCTCAAAGCTCTCCCCTATCCCAATCTCTTCGCCATTGATGACAAGATTGTTACCGGTGGTTTTGCCTATGAATTCCGCATTCGGGAAATCCAATTCTCTCTTGCTTTCCACAATGATGGATCCGTGACCGAAATCAAACAGGTCTTTCTCATCAACCTTTACATCGGCTCCTATGCCGTTGCCAAAGCTCATCTTGGCGAGACCTTCGGCAACTCCACCGAAGCTTACAGACCATGCTGAGATGATGTCCCCGCTCTCGATTCCCTTGCGGACGTTCTCAAAGTTGAGGATCAGTTGCGCGGTGTCGGGAGTGAGGTCTTTCTCCGGGGTGTGACAGATGATATATACATTATTCCCCTTCTCTTTGAATTCAGGGCTGATAACCTTGCGGGCATCTACGGTGCCGGCGGCGAAGGCTATCAGTGTCGGGGGCACATTTATATCGTTGAATGTGCCGCTCATGGAGTCTTTACCACCGATTGCGGGGAGTCCGAAAGCGAGCTGCATCTCAAGTGCTCCGAGAAGAGCCGCAAGAGGTTTGCCCCATGCCTCTTCGGAGTTCATGCGCTCGAAATATTCCTGGAAAGAGAAGCGCAGACGACGGAAATCAGCACCGGCGGCGGTAGCCTTTGTCAGCGCCTCGACCACAGCGTATGCGGCTCCGTGGAACGGGCTCCAGCTGCTGATATATGGATTGAAACCGAAGGTCATTATGGAGGCTGTATCGGTGTGGTGGCTTCCTACAGGAAGTTTCTGTACACTCACCTGGCTCTCTGTGCGTTGTGTAGCCCCGCCGAAAGGCATAAGGACAGTGGATGCACCGATAGATGAATCGAACATCTCGATAAGACCTTTCTGTGATGTCACGTTATCATCTTCCAGATTTTTGAGGAATTTCTCCTTAAGGGTTGTTCCTGTGATATCGCGGTTGAAAGGATCTTTCTCCTCAATGCCGCCCACGCGCACCTTGGCATAGTGGCGGGCACCTGCTGAATCGATAAATTCACGACGCAGGTCTGCCACAAGTTCTCCGTTATAGAACATTCTCATGCGACCGGAATCCGTGACATCAGCCACGTGGCGCACCTCGATATTCTCTTCGTGGCAATATCTTTCAAATTCCTCGCGGTCTTTAGGCTCGACAACAACCGACATACGCTCCTGCGATTCGCTGATGGCAAGCTCCGTGGGATTGAGACCGGAGTATTTGGTAGTCACGCGGTCCAGATATATGTCCAGACCATCGGTAAGCTCACCGATAGCCACGCTGACACCTCCTGCACCGAAGTCGTTTGATTTCTTTATAAGGCGAGTCACTTCAGGACGGCGGAACAGACGGGAGATCTTGCGCTCCTCAGGTGCGTTTCCTTTCTGCACCTCGCTTCCGCATTCTTCAAGCGATGACTCGTTATGCTCCTTGGATGAGCCTGTGGCTCCTCCGATGCCGTCGCGGCCTGTACGCCCACCGAACATCAGGATCACGTCTCCGGGCACAGGGCGTTCCCTGCGCACGTCGGATGCTTTCACGGCACCTGCTACAGCACCTACCTCCAGACGCTTGGCAACATATCCGGGGTGATATATTTCGCGGACATGTGTTGTGGCAAGTCCTATCTGGTTACCGTAGGATGAATAACCTGCGGCTGCCTTCAGTGAGATCACGCGCTGGGGTAGTTTACCTTCCATTGTTTCCGATACCGGTTTGTAGATATCTCCGGCGCCGGTCACGCGCATTGCCTGGTAAACATAGCTGCGTCCGCTCAGCGGGTCGCGGATGGCACCGCCAAGACAGGTGGATGCCCCTCCGAAAGGTTCAATTTCCGTGGGGTGGTTATGAGTCTCATTCTTGAATTGCAGCAGCCAACGCTCCGGTTTGCCGTCAACGTCAATATCCACATATATGGAGCAGGCGTTGTTTTCCTCGCTCTGCTCAAGGTCTTCGAGCAGACCCTCCTTGCGGAGGTAGCGGGCTCCGATAGTGGCGAGGTCCATGAGGCAAAGGCTCTTCTCCTCTCTGCCAAGTTCACGGCGTATTTTTTTCCATTCCTCAAGAGCATCGCGGAGTGTGGCGGATACCGATGATTCCTCGATGTCGATATCGGTGAGTTCGGTAGTGAACGTGGTGTGACGGCAATGGTCGCTCCAATATGTGTCGAGGATGCGTAGCTCCGTCTCATTGGGGTCACGTCCCTCCTGGGTGAAATATGCGACAACCTCCATAAGGTCGTCACCGTTCATGGCGAGACCTTTCTCCTTGCAATATGCCGTAGCTTCATCTTTGGAGATATTGCGGAAACCGGTGAGTGTTGCAACCGGCTTGGCAGCCGCTCTGTCCGGGCGCTCAAGCTTATTGAGGTCTTTGGCGCGTGTCTCCACTGCATTGATGCAATATTTGGCAATCATCTCCATCTCTTTCTCCCCTACTGATTCGTCAAACACCATCAGACGCGAACTGCTGATCTCGATGTCGGCGGAAGGCTCGATGAGTCTCACGCACTCTTCCGCAGAATGAGCCCGCTGGTCGAATTGTCCCGGAAGACATTCCACCGCCAGGTGTGGCATTCCTGCCATGTCAACCGAGTCTGAGACATTGTCGGTGGCAGGTTCTCCGAACACACGGTATGCACTGCGCTCCACGAGTTCCGGTGTGAATCCGAAAAGATCATATACGCAAAGAAGGCGAAGGTTCTTGATATCAAGACCAAGATTAGAGTTCAATTCACGGCGCAGACTCTCCGCTTCGGTGCGGAATTCAGGCCGTTTCTCTACAAATATTCTTGTTTTGGCTGTAGTCATAATTGTGAAACGGGGATCTTATATTTCTGATTCGAGCACCTTGCGGGCCTGCTCGGCACGGAATTCATCTAATTTCTTCTTCATTTCAGGATCGGTCACTGCCATTATCTCCACAGCGAGAAGCGCAGCATTCTTGGCGCCATCGATACCTACAGTGGCAACCGGAATACCCGGAGGCATCTGCACCATCGACAGCAGGGAGTCGAGACCCTCCAGACTGCGTGATTTCACCGGCACTCCTATCACCGGCAGCGTTGTGAATGCTGCCACAACGCCTGCGAGGTGCGCGGCTCCGCCCGCACCGGCGATGATGGCGCAAAGACCGCGCTCGCGTGCTCCCGATGCCCATTCCTCAAGTTGGGCGGGAGTGCGGTGAGCGCTCAGCACTCTTTTCTCATACTCAATCCCGAAGGAATCAAACAATGTTGTGGCTCCCGACATAACGTTCCAGTCGCTTGTGGAACCCATAACCACTCCTACTTTCATTCTACCTGTATGTTAGATTAGTTTAATTTTCGTCTACAACTGCACATCCGTGAGTCTGCAAAAAATGAAAAAGCAGGGCGGCGTCAGACACACTTGTCTGACGCCGCCGCATTATCTGTTCACAATTTTGCACGCGTTTACGCACGCGTTCCCATTCTTCACCGCACGAACCTGTCTGCGCTTCTTGCGCAGCTTCGGATGTATGGCATGGGATTGTTGTCTCATCTCAGTCTGTGATTAGACTGCAAAGTTACAACTATTTTTTCAATTCATCAAATCAAAACCTTGAAAGTTCTTACTTAAAAAAGAGGGCACCCGAGATGGGGTGCCCTCTTGTAGGGGTCGTGATTATGGAATTGCAATTTTCAGTGAGAAATTCCCAATGGATACAATATAAAAATTATTGCTGTCCATCTGTATTATGATTTCTTCACTGTTGCTTACCACACGTTTCAGCAGCATGCCATTCATTGCGTGAACATATGCGGATTGACCGGCTGCGAGATTCTTGATATGGATTTCGTTACCTTTTACAAAAATTTCCACATCATCGAAGAAGATACTTTCTATGCCGGAAGTATTCTTCTTAACTGTGACCATACATTCATCATCATAAGACACGTTATTGTCGCAGATACCCGTTACAGTGATTTTAGCTGCTCCTTCGGATATAGCTTCGACCAAACCGTTTTCCACCTTGGCCACATTTTCATCCGAGGTGTCCCAAAGTATTTGGTAGCCTGTGGCATTGATTGGTTCGATGGATGCGACAAGATTGAACGTCTGGCTTTCGTTAAGGGTGATGTCATGCTCATTCAGACTGATGCCGGTAAGAGGGATTATGACCGTAACTTCACATGTTGCCGTCACATCCGATCCGTCAGTTGTATGGCATGTCAACGTAGTTGTGCCAGGTCCTGCGGCGTAGAATATGTTGTCAGTATCCTGCACCATTCCCACCGTCTCGTTGGAAGATGTCCAATGTAATGTCTTGTTGCTCGCGTTTGCCGGATAAATCTGTGGTTCAAGTTTTAATTGTGATTTTGAACCATCTCCGGAATATAATGGAATTGTGTGGCCACTTTCAAGTATGACGCTTTCAACCAGTATCGGTTTGACCGTCACTAACAATGAAGCGCTTACTCCGTTATTTGCGGTGGCGATGACATATGCCTCACCTGGTTTGAGCGCGGTTACGATTCCATCTTCATAAGATATTATTGTCTTATCGGAGACTGACCAGATGAGATTGGAATTTGTGGCGGTTGCAGGCATCACGTTTGCTGTGACAGCCAATGTTGAGCCAACCATGATTGCCGATGAGGATCCTTCATATCCGATTGTAACGGATTCAACGGGGGTCTCGACAACGGTTATCTCGATCTCGTCTTTTATTCCATTGTCGGCCATGGCGGAAATGTGCGCGACACCCAGTTTGCTGTGGGCTGTCACAAGTCCATTCTCAACGGTTGCAATATCTACATCGTCGCTATGCCATTCAACTGATTGGTTTGTTGCAGTGGCAGGCAGTACGGATGCGGTCAGTTGGACAGTTTCTCCATCTTTTAGGACTGTGGTTCCATTAGCGGTAATGGAAACTGATTCAACGGGTGTTGCCACAACTGATATTCTTATGGCTTGGATCACACCGCTACCATCGGTAGCCCTTGCATTGATATCAACTTCTCCAACAGAAACTCCTGTAACGACTCCATTATGGTCAACGGTAGCTATCGTCTCATCGTTGGAGTCCCAGGATAAAGCTTTGTCAGTTGCATTCTCCGGAAGGACTGTAGCTATGAGCCGGGTTGATTCACCGACTTTTATCTTGTCCTTTTCTGTTGAGATTTCAATTTTCTCAACCGGATTCGGGAGTACTGTGAAATTGATATAATCTGTGAGTCCATTTGCTGATTTAACTCCTACTCTTGTTTCTCCAAGACCTGTGGCTTCAATCAATCCATTGCTCTCTACATGAATTATATTCTCATTTTCTCCCATCCATGTAAGTGTCTTATCTGTGGCATCCGATGGATATATCTCTGCTTTCATCTGTGTTGTGAAGCCGACTTTGACAGTGGTAGGTCCATCATAAACAATCTTTACAGATTCTACGGGAGTCGGAATTACCTTTACCAAGCATTCTGCGTTAAGATTTGATCCATCAGTACTGTTTGCTGTGATGATGGTTTCGCCTAAGCTCTTGGCTGTAATGTTTCCATTCTCATCAACACTTGCGATATTTGAGTCGGCGCTGCTCCAACGCACGGTCTTATCAGTAGTTGTAAAAGGAAGGACTGTAGCGGTTAGCTGCAATTTATAGCCAACCTTAAGCTCGGTCTCGCTATGGCTTAATAAGATTGATTGCGCGAGCGTGGGAATAACCGTCAGTTCAATCTCGTCATATCGCCCTGCGGAATTGGTGGCTCTGATTAGAACTCTGCCAACTCCATTTGCTGTTACCTTTCCTATTGCATCTACTGATGCGATGGATTCGTCAGAAGAACTCCATGTTATTGATTTGTCTGTCGCGTCATCCGGGGTAACATCTGCTGTCAGATTTATAGTCTCTCCAACACGGAAGGATGTGGATTGAGGCGCATTGATTCTGATGGATTCCGCAGGTGTGGGTACCACAGACACTTTGATTACGGTATTAATGTCGCTGCCGTCGATCGCTTTGACGGTAACCGTGGTCTCACCTATTGAGAGAGCTGTTATTGTACCGTCATTTGAAACTATGGCGACATTCTCATTCTGTGAAGACCACATGACGCGTTTGTCAGTCGCATCGGAGGGAAGAATTGTCGCGATTATCTTCTCGCTCTTTCCTACCCTGAGTGTCACTTCTGATTTGCTTGTCTCGATGGCGCTGACCATCGTGGGAAGCACTGTCACATACACGATGTCGGTCTGACCGGCGGAGTTGGTTGCCATTATCCAATTATTCTCAACAGGAGCAAGTGCTGTTACAAGTCCATCTTCATCAACAGATACTCCGGCAGTCTGAGATTGCCATGTGACAGATTTGTCAGTTGCGGTTGCAGGAAGAACTGTCGCTCCGAGCTGAACGGTCTCTCCAATATGCAAAGTAAACGGGCCCTTGGGCGAAATAGCTATACTTTCAGCTGCCGTTTCTTCCACTTTAATATGGCAGGTAGCTGACATATCAGAGCCATCCTGAGCAGTCGCAGTGATGTCGCACTCTCCAAGTTGCAAAGCTCTGATAGTTCCATTTTCAGAAACTGAGGCTATTGATGTGTCTGAAGATGTCCATTTAATGGTCTTGTCGGTGGTAGTCTCAGGTGTAAATTGTACCGTCAACTGCATTTCACCATCAACTTTCATTATGGCTGAAGTGCGGTTTAAAGCTATTGCTTCGGCCAAAGTTTTCTCAACGGTTATTTCAATTGTTGATGATTTACCACCGACTGTTGCGGTAATGGTAGCCTTTCCCACAGAAACAGCAGTCACTGTGCCATATTGGTCAACAGTGGCTATTGATTCGTTGTCTGATGACCATACCACATTTTTATCAGTGGCATTAGCTGGAGATATTGATGCTGAAAGCTGCACAGTCTCTGTCGCTTTCAAAGTTGTGGATCCTTCGGCAGAAATCGAGACAGTCTCTACAGGTGTCGGAACGACATTGATTCTGATAGCCTGGATAACACCGCTGCCATCTGTCGCACGTGCGTTAATATCAACCTCCCCCACAGATCTACCAGTCACCAATCCATTCTGATCCACAGAAGCAATAGATCCGTTATTAGAGTCCCACGAAAGGCTTTTATCAGTAGCATTATCCGGAGAAACTATGGCGTTGATTTGTGTTGTCTGTCCGACTTGAATATCTGTTACGGAAGCTGACAATTCAATATTGCTGACCGGAGTCGGAATCACTTTAAATGTCATATAAGAACTTTGTCCGGCGGAGTTGGTGGCACTGATCCATGCCTCGCCAAGTCCTGTAGCCACAACATTGCCATTATTGTCAACCGTCAGTATTTCTGCGTTCTGTGTCTGCCATATCACAGTTTTATCGGTTGCATCGTCAGGTGTAACCTCTGCGTTAAGCTTTACAGATTCTCCGACAAACAGATTTGTTTTGCCGGAATATTCTATCTTGATGCCAGTGGCAGGTGTAGGTATCACAGAAACTTTACATTCTGCCGAAAGTCCCGAACCATCTGCAGTGCCGGCATAGATTGTGGCTTCTCCTAATGAAATAGCCACAATATTCCCTTTGTCGCTGACAGCTACGATATTATTATCAGACGAGGTCCAATTGATAGTTTTATCAGTGGTTGTCTCCGGGCTTATAATATATTGGAGGTCAAAAGCCTCTCCCACTTTGAGAGTAACTTCTGAAGGGATGACCGAAATAGATTCCGCCAAAGTGGGGATTACCGTAAGTTCTATTTCCGCCTCGATGTCAGCACTGTTGGTAGCTTTGATTCTTACGGTGCCTTCTTTGACCGCCGTGACCAGACCATCTGTATCAACCTTTGCAATGGAATTGTCGGAGGAAGTCCATCTTACTGATTTATCAGTGGCGTTGCCGGGAGTGACTGTGGCTGTGAGTTGTATTGTCTCACCGACTTTGAACGAAGTGGATTCGGGTGTATCGATATCGATACCGGTCGCCATTGTCGGCACAACGTTCACGATGCACTTAGCCGTAACATTGCTGCCGTCGGCTGCCGTTGCGTAGATGTTTACGGTTCCGAGGGAAACTCCGGTGATGACTCCATCTTCACTGATAGTGGCGATGCTGTTATCGGCGCTTCTCCATGTGACTGTCTTGTTGGTGGCGGTGGAAGGGAGAACGTTGGCTTCAAGAGTTGAGGTCTGCCCTACCTCAATGGCGATTTCGGAGTCGCTCAACTCAATTGAACTGACCGGTGTCGGAATGACGGTGATGGAACTTGTGGCTGTCACCTCCGGATTTGATACCGATGTAGCTGTGATAACGGCATTGCCTTCAGCTGACGCTGTGACAAGACCTGTGTCATCGACTGTCGCGACAGTCGGGTCGCTGCTGCTCCACAGGATGTTTTTGTCATATGCGTTTGCCGGCATTACAGTGGCTGATAATTGCAGAGACTCCGTCACTTTGAGTTCACCGGATGTGCGGTTAAGTGTGATACCGCTCACAGGTATCCCTGTTACAGAGACTTCACATGATGCTGTTACACCTGAGCCGTCTATTGCGGATACGGTAATGACTGTGATTCCAGGAGTCAAGGCTGTGATAAGACCGGAGGAATTGACAGTTGCGACTTCGGGATTGCTGCTGCCCCACTCTACATCTTTTGTGGAGGCATAGACCGGAAGCACCTCTGCTGAAAGTTGTCTGCTTTCGCCTGTGGTGATTGATAAAGAAGTTTCACTGAGGTTTATATCTGTGACAAGCGCACGCTCTGTCGTCACCGTAGTCGTAGAGTTTGGCAATATGTACTCTTTTGCATTGGCCATAGAGAATCTCTGGTTTTTCATCTCTATTGTGCATCTCTCCGCCACATCCTTTGTGGCTGTGACGCTCAGTGTGACAAGAGCACCGGAATTGCCGCTGAACACAGCGTTGTCCAGAGACAGGCAGGCTATGCGCAGTCTTCCATCGCTGAATGCCTTGGATGAAACGGAATGACCATTCCCTCTCGCTGTCATTTTTATTGAACCGTCTACAGGAATTAACCCTTCGGGCAGGAATATGTCAGTCTGAAAGGCGGAAAAAGAAGACTCGTTGTCAAGGATGACGGATATCTCCTTGGTCTCCCCCACTGCAATCTTGAAGTCCGGAATATAGAATCGGTCATCATGCTGTGTTCCCAGATCGACACCGTAGTCAGGTAGTTTCACATCGTTGTTGGCACTGTTTGTAAACAGAATCTCGGTAATGTTCAGTGACCCCCCGGCATATTCATCCGTGGCATGGACATTTAGATAAAGCAGAGCGCCGGAAGTGCCTTCGATGGCGGTATGATTCGATGAGAATGCGCCGATGCGTATCTTTTCGGGTGACAGCTGGTTGCTTACAATCGCAAAACTTGAGTTTGCGCGGGTTGAAAGTGTGCAATCCGGTTTGTTGTTTTTATTGATTACTTCCAATCCGTCCGGTAAAGTAATGTCAGCCTGGAATCCGAAAAATTCCTGGGAATTATCAAGATTAAAGGCCAATGTTCTGGTCTCTCCGGGTTCGATATTGACCGCGTCAAGATAGAAACGGTCGGCCGCTGTGGCGGCTGACACCACTCCAAGGAGAAGTGTCAGCACCATCAGCAAGCGCGATGATATATTGGTTTTCATCGTCATGCGTTTTTATGAGACGGGTTCTTATTTTACAATTACTTTTGATGTAGTGTTATTGACAGCCACGATATACATACCCTTGGCGAGATTGTATCGTGTCTCGCTGCCTTCGCATACGAATGATGCTGCAAGCATTCCGTCAACCGTGTAGATGTTCACTGTTTTGCCTTCTGCATTATACACAGCGATGCCGTCTTCGGCAGATTCAATCCTTATATCCTCATTTCCATTTATAGCACTGATGCCGGATAGTTCGGAATTGTGTCCGGATGTCGAAGTCAATACATACTCGTTGGCGGATGCGTCGGAGGCCAGTATATTGCTCATTGCAATATCTCCGTTTTCAGCATGGTCATTCTTGACAGTTATACGTATTATCGCAGATTCATTGTCGGCAAATCCGGAATTGTTCAGGTCAAAGAGGGCGATACGGATTGTGTTGTCATTGATGCGACGTTGCATCAGCGTGTGGGTTGCTTCTGCCCGCTCCCCTATCTCGACACTGACGATTGTCATCCCCTCCGGTGCGATAATATCAGCCTGGAGCGCCACATAGTCCATTGAGTTGTCGAGAGTGACATCTACGGTAGCGGTTTCACCGCGTTTGCAAGTGTAATCTGCTATGGAAAGATTATCTGTGTGGATCTCAGCAGCGGCACGGCTCATTCTGCGCACCATTGCTGATGTGGTTGTCTCAATGGGCTGATTGAGGAGTTCTGTCACTGTGCCTGATGCATCCGCCAGTGTTATGCGGTTGTCTCCGTTGACATCAGCTGCCTCGAAATTGAAATTCTCAACCTCGTTTCCAACCGCATAGTTGGCTGTATTGACAGCGTCCGTGATTGTGAGCTCGTCATTATCGTTGGAGTCACCTTTTGTTGGTGGTATAACAGTCAGTGCGAATGTGGCGGTAATGCCAGAGCCGTCAGCTGCGGTAGCGATGATTTCCACCTCACCTGCAGAAATGGCTTTTACAAGTCCCTCCTCATTAACAGTGGCACACGCGCTGTCTGATGATGACCATGTGATGCCGGAGTTTGTCGCTGTCAGGGGCATAACCTTTGCATTGAGTGAAATGGTGCGGCCTTTCTTAAGGGTGTTGTTTGCAGATGCTATCTGGATAGACTCTACCATGGTCGGAAGAACGGAAATGGAGCATTCCGCTTTTATCCCGGAGCCATCGGCGGCAATGGCGGTCACAATTACATCTCCGACGCTGACTGCTGTCACAAGACCTTCAGTGTCTACTGTGGCGATGTTCTCGTCAGATGAGCGCCACAGCACACCTTTGTCCGTAGCCTCTTCTGCTCCTACGGTGGCAATCAGCTGGAGTGTTTCTGTAGCCTTGAAGTTGTGTTCTGTCTCGTTCAATGAGATGCTTGACACGAGAACATTGTCTGTGATAGGACGGATGCTGTACCATTCTTCCCATGTGGGGGAATATGTATAATAGTCAATCGATGACTCAGGCACGAACAGCGTGCCGTTTGCAACGACATCAGCTGGGAAATTCACAAGACCTTCCGGGGGGAATTCCGCGTATGATTTTACATACTTTATATCGGTGCAGCCGTCGAATGAGTTTTCACCGAGTGATGTGGTTTTGTCGCTGAGTGATACCCATTGCAGACCTGTGCAGCCTTGGAATGCTTGTCTGCCGACGGAGCTGATTGCACGGATTGCTACACTGGGAAGCGATGTGCAGTTGGCGAATGCCTCGACTCCGAGTCCGTATAGTGTCTCGGGAATTTCGATACCTTCGAGTGCGGTGTCATTCTTGAATGCCGCCGGTCCGATTATCATCAGTGACTTTCCAAGATCAAGCTTTCTTAGTGATGTGCAGTTTGAGAAACTGTTGTCGGCGATGGATGTCATGCTTGCCGGGAAAATCACATTATCTAAAGAAGTACATTCAGAAAATCCGTAGTCACTGATCTGGCTCAGTTTCTCACTTAGACGCACATCTTTGAGTGAGGAACAGCCTCTGAATCCCCATAGACCCACTGATTCGATGTTGTCTGGCAGGTATACGGTCTCAAGCCCTGTGCAATAGGAGAACATGTATTTATCTATCACACCGACGTTGGATCCGATATTGAGATTTTTTAGTGTCTCGATGGAATAGAATGGAGAACGGGATGGCTCTTCTGTGTTATACGACAGCCATCTGTCAAGATTTAATGTCACAACGGGACAATCCCTGAACAAACCATACTCCGCTTGGGAAGCGCCGTAACCCATATCAATCATATCTGAGTTGCCCTCGAATGTGACGGTATCAAGCGATTTGCAATTTGCAAAGAGTTTTGTGTCCATCTTTGTCACGACCGGAGGTATCGTGATTGACAGCAAAGAGCTGCATTCGCTGAACACACCCTCTTTGAGCCATGCGCATCCGGTGGAGAGTTTAGCGGATTTAAGACCGGTGTCTTCTGCGAAGGCATATGTGCCCATCTCGGTCACTGCATTGGGGATGACAATATCTTTCAGTATGGTCATGCCGCGGAATGTGCTGTTCCCTATTTTCTTCAGGCTTTCCGGCAAAATCAGCGATTCGCAGTTATTCACATTATATAGCAGATAATCGTGGCAGTATGTCACACATCCCGCCTGCGAGAACCGGACATCTGACAGATTGCGCTGATTGTGGAAGGGAGAGTACCCATTGGTATAATCAGCTTTATAGTTGATATCTCGTCCGATATATAGTGATAAAAGATTGGAATTCCCGAATAATGGTATTAGATCCCATCCGCTGCCACCGGTATAAGAATCTGCTCCATATCCAAGATATATCTCCCTTTTACTGTCAATGAACGTTATATCCGTGAGATTTTCAGTGTCAAAAAAGCAATAGTTGCCGATTGATATTGTTTTGGAAGGGAATGTCAAAGTTGTCAATCCGGGGCAATTGCGGAAGGTGTAATCTCCAATAGTGAAACTGAGGTCGTTTCCTGTCTCCTCATTAAAGATAACATTGTTAAGACCGATATTCTCGGCGCAGGCATAATTCCCAAGAAGAGTCAGGGGATTTGGAAAAATCAGAGAAGTCAATTGCGGGCAATTATAGAATGCATAATTGTGTGCCTCCCTAAGTCCTGTTGACAATTCAGCGGTTTTTAATCCTGTGCAGTTCGCTAACGCATATGTGTACAAAGTCTCAACCGATGGCTTAAGTTCTATCTTTGAAAGGTTGGAACATCCGTCGAAAAGGTGATGATACAGGAATGTCACATACTTTCCGATGGTGACACTGCGCAGGTCCTTGCTGTTGATAAACGGTGCGGATGCTCTTTTTACATTTTGTACACTGGTTCCATTAATTTCGTAAAGGCTCATATTGTCAGAATATGAATATGTAAGATCACGTCCCAGTGTCAGAAAGCGTATCGGGCAATCAAAGAAATAATCATAACTTGTATAATAATATGGATATAAGTCATCAATCTTTGAACTTTTACAATTATTATTATTTATGTTCAATACTTCTGTACCGTCGCGGAAAGTAAGGTATGTGGTTCTGGTGCAGCCGTAGAAGCAGTTGGTACCCATTTCTGTTACGGTTCCCGGAATAGAGAATTGCATTACACCTGAGTTGTTCCAGAATACTTCGGAACCGATAGTCTTAAGCCCTTCGTTCATTGTGATGGTGGCAAGACCGGAGCAGTTGTAAAATGCCTGGTTGCCGATTGAAATGGATGTGGCTGGAATCACCATTTCTGAGAGGGATATAAATTCTTTAAATGCTTTTGCCGGTACAGCTTCAAGTGACAAACCGAGTTTTGCTACCGTAAGTTTGGTGCATCCTTCAAAGGCAGACTCTCCCATTGTTGTGAATGTGTCAGGAAGAATAACGGCGGTAAAAGACTTGCATCCATAGAACGCGGAATTTCCAATTGACTTAAGTCCGGAGCCTACAGTTACCTCTGTCACACTGCTGCAATTATAAAAGGCATAATCACCAATGGTGGTAGTTGTATTCGGGAATGTCAGTTTTGTGATGTTGGAGTCTCCGTAAAATGCGCGGTTACCTACACTTTCAAGACTGTTTCCTAAATTTAAAGTCGTTAGCTTTGAACAACCTTCAAAAGTAGAGTTTCCTATTTTCTTGACATTAGGCAATGTCATCAAGGTTATGGCCTGATTCTCATAAAATAGATAATCAGGCAACTCGGTGCAAAGTGGTCCCACAGTCACTTTTGCAAGTTTGGACTGGTCATAAAAAGGACAATAATATGCTTTTAGATTGTTGGCAGTGGTCAAGTAATTGATATTTCTGCCGATATATACCTCTTCCAGAGGAGAGTTTTTGAATATCTTTGCAGAACTGGAACACCCTAACGATATATCTTGCGCTCCGTCCTCAAATCTTACAGATTTTAATGCAGAGCAACCAATGAATGGAAAATGGCTCTCATTCCAGTAAGTTCCCTCTGTGCCAATCAAAGTAACTGACCCGGGTATACTTATAGATTCCATTACGGTACAATTTCTAAAGGCATTTCTCCCGATTTCCGTAACAGTGAAATTGGCATTGTTGTATTTTACTGTCTCCGGAATCACAACATTTGCGGGGAGTGAGGCATAGTTATCGCTTGAGTATTCCAATCCGGTTTGAAATGTTACGGCTGCTGTGCCGGCTGTCCTGTCAAGCTCATAGTACAGACCGTCAATTTCCACACTCTCGGCATGTCCCGCCAGGGTCATGCCTGCAATAAGCGACAGCGTTGCAAACCATCGCTTCATTTTTAGGTAAATAAATCGTTGATACATAAATCGAATGTTGTTATTGTGTTATTTGATATTGTTTTATCTCCTGTTATATCTTATGTTCGGATCAAGGTTCGGATACAAAAAAACACTGCATCCGGATGAATGCAGTGTTGGATATCTTAGATCTGTCTTGCTCCGAATGACTATGGAAGTCTCCCCTATCATGCGGGCATGTCGCGCCTATGCGCTCCTTACACCATGCAGAGGGGGCTTCCGCAGAAATTCAGCAAGACGGGACGCTGACGAATGTTATGAATTTTACCGGCTGACAAGCAGTCCGGAATTATTGCGGAGGAAGAGCCGTCCCATCACTTTCATCCGCTCTCGGATGAATTGCCGTGGTGATGTAATCCTCCGCTGCTGTCATGGGCAATTTTGTATTGACAGCTTTTGCATCGCAAAAATATGAAATATTTTTTTAACTTCAAAATTTTGTTGTGATAAAGCCACAACAAAGGATTTTATTGCCCCTTGGCGCGTAGTCTTTTCAGCAGTTCCGCCGGATGATTCGTGGTTATCGCCTTGAGTTTGTCAATGTTTTCAAGGTAATAATCCTTAGTCTCCTTTTCATCTATCACATATACACTCAGTTTCACACCGGCTTTGTTGAATTCATCGATTGTCCGCTTCCCATTGTGTAGCGGATCGCGCATGTAAATTGAGTTCATATTGCTCCAGTCATACCCAGCTGACTTATAATCTGAGGCTGGCTTCTTCGACATCCATGCAATCGGTATCCCTGCCGCTTTGCATACAGATGAGCATCCAGCCATCACCTCCGGGTTGCTTGTGCAGATGAATTCCACCCATTTCTCCGCGTTCCGCTCTTTGATAATGCGGCACGCTTCCTTGCATGCGGCTATCGGGTATTGCGATAGTTGCCGGGGTTTGGTCACATTCTTGATGTCGATCCATAATTTGGTGCAGGAGCCATCCTTTATGGTCTGGTCAAGAAATTCATCTAATGTGGGTATTGTCTCACCGTTTGCGAGTTTGCCATTGGAGCGGATCTGTTCAAGAGTTGCCTCGAACGGGTAATAACCGTTGAATTTCCCGTCGTTATCCACATGACCGACAATCAGCTTGTTGTCAGCGGTGATATATATGTCGCATTCCGATGCGTAGCATCCCAGACTCTGTGTATATTTCAGCGCTGCAAGTGAGTTGTCGGGTGTATTGCTCTCTTTGGCTCCTCCACGGTGAGCCACTATCACATTATCGCATTCAGCCGGTTCAACGACAGATGCTGCCACTGCGGGTAAGGCCAGTGACAGCATCATCGTGGAAACCAATGCTGTCTTCCAGATTGATTTCATGTTATATCTTATTTATTTTATGAGACGGACTCTTACTCGTTGTAGGGCTTGAGGTCCTCATATGTGAAAGCTTCCCAAGGCATGTCTGCGTCGGCTTTCCCTTTGTCAAGGATATCAACGATGTGCATGAGCAATGGGAAGTCTTTGAGATCCACAAGACCAAGCTCTGCCTTGCGGCGGATAGCCTGACCCATGATGCGGGTGATAACAAGGCTTTCGAGGGTTATGCCTGCGAGAGCTTCAGTCACCTGGTCGTAGTCGAGACCTTGACCCATGAGAACACCGCAGCGGCGTGTGCGTCCGCTGAAGATAGTTACGTAGAGGTCGCCCAGACCGATGCATTCGCTGTCGAATGTGCCACCCTGAAGCTGCATGAGGGCATGAGTCTCTTTAACAGCCTGTGAGAATGTGCCTGCCTGTGAGTTATAGTGCTGGGGCTCCTCCTCACCGTGCCAGCGGGTGTTGAGACCTACGGCAAGTGTCACAGCCATTGCGTAAGCGTTCTTGAGCGCTACGGCGCTTTCCAGACCGATAACATCGTTTGTGAGCGAGATGTGATAGTAGGGACGCTGCATTGCCTCCTTCATCATGCGGAGAGCCTTGTTGTCTTTACCGCAGAAGCCAACCTCAGTCGGATCCATGAATACCAGCTCATAGCTTGTGCAGGGACCGCCTACGGCGCATACGTCGCGGTGGATGCCGCGTTTTGCAAGCTCGCTGATCCAGTAGCCGGGATAGGAGAGGAGTGAACCGTCTTCTGTGGCACGCAGACCCTTGGTGACTGAAAGAACAGGCATCGCCGGGTCAAGTTTTGTCAATATTTCATCGAGGAACCAGTCAACACCGAAAGAGCTGACACCACCGATTACAAAATCGGAACCTTTCACTACTTCTTCCCAATCTTTAAAATAGTGGAAATGTACGTTTTCGGGGAAAGGACGGCAGAATTTCTCATGTTTGCCGGTTTTGATATATCCGTCTATGATTTCATCGTCGAGGCATGTGCCCACGATATGCACTTCGTTTCCATTCTCAGCTGCGGGAAAGGCGAGGGCGGAACCCATCATTCCGGCACCGATGATTGTGATTTTTCTCATGTCGTTATGAAGTTAAGTTATTGGAATATAGTTATATGTTGGTTATGCCCAAAATAGGAACTCATTTAAACTTTTTATTCATTAACATTTGCAGCTTATTTTTCAGGCGATTTTGTCTCTTGAAGAAGCAGCAACCTTGGGGTTGGTGCTGATGAAAGAGGCAAAAGCGACGAAAAAGAAGCGCAAGGGTTAATGAAAGAATGATTACTGAACCCATTTCAACATTCGGTAAAAAGTTTAAATGAGTTCTACATGTTGCATTAACTGTCTGCAAAGTTAATTTTTTATTTTATTAATACAAAATTTTATCACAATAGATTTATGTGAGTTTATGATAATGGTATAAGAAGTTATTTAAAAATGGCTGCCGATGATTATTATATAGGTAATCATCGGCAGCTGTTTGTTGCGGTCAGATAATACGGAATCAGGCTTTAGGCTTAGATTCGCAGTAGACGCAGCGGTAGGGTGTCACTCCGTCATCGCAGGGGCGGAAAAGGGAATCCACTTTCTCCATGTTGGAGATGCAGCGGCGGTTGGAGCATGTGTGCTCGTTGCGGACTGTGCCTTCGGGCAATTCCGGCGGGCATGCCACACGTTCCTCACCTGCCCATCTGAGCAATGTCAGGATCAGTGCCATACGCACGAATTTACCATTCTCTACCTGACGGAAGTATGCGGCACGCGGATCAGCGTCTACTTCTACCGTAATCTCGTTGACGCGTGGCAGCGGATGGAGCACCCTGAGCTCGGGGCGACCGAGATTCAGTTTCTCGGGTGTGAGGATGAAGCTGTCTTTCAGACGGTCGTATTCATCTTCGTCAAGGAAGCGTTCTTTCTGGACACGAGTCATGTAGAGCACATCAAGTTCAGGCATTACCTCTTCCATCGTGGAAACCTCTTTGTAGTCCACACCATGTTTGTCGCATACCTCGTGCTTCATATAATCCGGGAGACGTAACTGTTCAGGAGCGATGAGCACAACTTTCACACCGGTGTGACGGGAAAGAGCCTTGATGAGCGAATGGACGGTGCGCCCGAATTTGAGGTCACCGCAGAAGCCGATGGTGATGTTGTCGAGTCTGCCGATCTCGCGTTTGATAGTCAGCAGGTCGGTAAGAGTCTGGGTAGGATGGGCGTGTGAGCCGTCGCCTGCGTTGATTACGGGAACGCGGGCGTTCATGGCTGCAACATATGCCGCGCCTTCCTCGAAATGACGCATTGCGATGATGTCGGCGAAGCAGCTGATCACCTTGGATGTGTCTGCCACGGTCTCGCCCTTGCTGACCGATGTGTTCTGCGCATCGGAGAAGCCAAGCACATTGCCACCGAGTTCCATCATCGCCGCAGTGAAGCTGAGGCGGGTGCGGGTTGACGGCTCATAGAAGAGGGTTGCAAGTTTTTTGCCTTTGCATACTTCGGCATATTTCTGACGGTTGCCGATGATATCGAGGGCAAGGTCAATGATCTCCTCCGTTTCCTGACGGGAGAGGTCGGTGGGGTCAATCAGGTGTCGCATATGGTAAAATTAAATAAGTTTTATCCAGGATTCGTCAGATGGGTTGTCGCGGAATGTCCGGATAGCATCTTTGGAAGTAGGGGAGACGTAACCCTCTTCAACAGCTACCTCAAGCAAAGTGTCGAGGTTGGAGAGCGACACATTCTTCACTTCTGCAGCGGCAAGACGGTCGAGACCTTTCTTCATGCCGTAGGTGAAGATGGAAACTACGCCCAACACTTCCGCTCCTGCCTCGCGCAGAGCCTCAACCACATCGATACAGCTTCCTGCCGTGGAGATGAGGTCCTCGACAACTACAACCTTTGTGCCGGGTTCGAGACGTCCCTCGATGCGGTTGTTACGGCCATGATCTTTTGCGCTTCCACGTACGTAGCCCATCGGCTTATCAAGAATCCATGCCGCTATCGCTGCATGCGCGATGCCGGCGGTGCTGGTTCCCATCAGTGACTCAGCCTCGGGATATTCTCTTGCTATAGTGGCAGCGATGGCTTCCTCCACGATTTTACGCGCCTCGGGATCTGAGAGGATCAGACGGTTGTCGCAATATATCGGACTTTTAATTCCGCTTGCCCATGTGAATGGTTTCTCGGGGCTTAGGAACACAGCTTTTATACGGAGCAGTGATTTTGCCACCGCTTTCTCTATCTCGTTCTTATCAGTTGTCATAAGTATGCTTTCTATGTGAATGTTCAAATTATTTCCTTCATGCCGCCTATTATTTGCAGAATTCCTCTACGCAACGGCGGTATGCTGCCACAGGATCGGCGGATGCTGTGATCGGGCGTCCTACTACTATGAAGTCGCTGCCGATCTCGCGGGCACGTGCCGGTGTGGTGATTCTCACCTGGTCGTCGGCTGCCGAGTCAGCAAAGCGGATGCCGGGTGTGATGGTGAGGAAGTCTTTGCCACATGCCTCTTTCACGATGCCTGCCTCCAATGGCGAGCAAACCACTCCATCGAGACCTGCCTCGGCTGCATTGCGGGCATATTTGATGATGGTGTTGCCGATGGTTTCGTTGATGAGCAGCTGTTCCTGCATCGCTTCCTGAGAGGTGCTGGTGAGCTGGGTCACGGCAATGAGCAGCGGACGGGTGCCGTCTTCGCGTGTCAGTCCCTCTTTGGCGGCGCGCATCATCTCGATTGTTCCGGCGGCATGCACGTTGACCATATCCACATCAAGAGCGGAAAGCACTTTCATCGCCTTGCGCACTGTGTTGGGTATGTCATGAAGCTTGAGGTCAAGGAAGATCTTATGACCGCGGCGTTTGATCTCCTTCACAATCTCATTGCCTGCGCCATAATACAGTTCCATGCCGATCTTGAGAAACGGCTTGCGGCTTTCGCCATTGAATTTATCAAGGAATGCGAGTGTTTCCTCAGCGTTGGGAAAATCGCATGCTATAATTACATCTCTTTCTACCATATCGTATATTATTAAAATTCCTAACTCCTAACTCCTAACTCCTAACTCACGTAAGGTCTCAATGCCAAGTGAATCCATCATCCGGGGGAGACCTTCGATGATTTCCTTGCAGGCATACGGATTGGGAAGATTGGCTGTGCCGACCTCTACTGCTGTGGCGCCAGCCATCATCATTTCGAGAACATCAGAAGGGGAGGAGACTCCTCCGCATCCGATCACGGGAATATTGACTGCATTCGCCACCTGGTAAACCATACGCAACGCCACGGGGAATACTGCCGGACCGGAGAACCCTCCCATTGTGTTTGCTATTACCGGCTTGCGGGTGCGCAGGTTGATGCGCATGCCGAGCATTGTGTTGATGAGGCATAGGCCATCAGCTCCGGCATCTTCTGCTGCTTTGGCGATGGATACAATGTCGGTGACGTTAGGGGAGAGCTTTACCACCAATGGCTTGGTGATAACTTTCTTTACTTCTCCAACCACTTCAGCCACGGAAGTCGCGCATGTGCCGAAAGCCATTCCTCCGCCATGAACGTTGGGACAGCTGACGTTAAGCTCGATGATTTCCACTTGCTCCTCAGAATCGATCAGACGGCAGCATTCGCGGTATTCATCAATCGAGAAACCGCTGATATTGGCGATGATCGGATTGTGGAACACCTCCCGCATCTTGGGCAATTCCTCTGAGATCACCTTGTGTATGCCGGGATTCTGGAGTCCTACGGCGTTGATCATGCCGGCGTAGCATTCGGCGGTGCGGGGCAGGGGATTGCCGTAGCGGGGATGTAGGGTAGTGCCCTTGAATGAGATGGCTCCGAGGATATCGAGATCGTAAAAATCAGCCATTCCGTAGCCATAGCCGAAGCATCCGCTGGCGGGTATTATAGGGTTCTTGAGCTTAACTCCGCAGAGCTCAACCTCAAGCCGGTTGTTTGCTTCCTGTCTTGTCATTTCCATATGAGTTCGTCTTTTGTGAAAACGGGACCATCCTTGCATATTCTTTTAGCGCCATTGCGGGTCTCAAGTGAGCAGCACATGCATATGCCGAATCCGCATGCCATGCGTTCATCGAGCGATAGCTGACCGGGAATCTGAAGCTCGTTGCAGAGAGCCCGCATCATCGGCAGCGGTCCGCAGGCGTAGAAATAGTCGTATGTCATATTCTCACCGCGCAGCGCGTCGGTGACAAAGCCCTTGATGCCGTATGTGCCGTCGGCTGTGGTGACGATTGTCTTGAATCCTAATTCATTCAGGGTGTCTTCAAGCACCACGTCATCTGCCGTGTTGAATCCCAACACTATTTCCGGTTCAACCCCATTGCGTCTGAGTGCAATGGCAAGATTGAGCAGTGGCGCAACTCCGATGCCGCCGCCCACTAAAACGGGGCGTGAGCCGCATTCATTGGTGTTGAAGCCGTTTCCGAGACCTGTCAGTATGTCAAGGTTCTCCCCTGCCTCCATCTGTGACATCTCCGCTGTGCCTTCCCCCACAACATCATATAGCAAGGTAAGGGTAGAGGAGTCATAGTCGCAGACCGAAATCGGGCGGCGCAGATATTTCCCCGCGATGGCGAGATTGGCGAACTGTCCGGGTGTGGTGAAATCCGAGGTGTCCCCTTCAAGCACCATCTTCCAGGTCTTGCGGGCAACCCGGGTGTTGGAAACTATACTGAAGATTTTGTTTTTGTATCTGTCTGTGTTCATTTGTATCAATCCCTTTTGTCAAACACAATTTTTCCGTTGGCGATTGTTGTCAGGACTTTGCCGGTGAGGCTGCATCCTGCAAACGGAGTGCTTTTACCGGCACTCAGGAACTCGGAGGGTTCCACAATCCATTCCCGGTTGAAATCAACCAAGGCTATGTCGGCGCGGTCTCCGGCATTGAGTCCACCTTTGAATCCGAAGATCTCACGGGGTTTCAGAGCCATCATCTCTATCATCCTTTCGAAGGAGATCAGTCCGGTCTTCACCATATATGTGTAGACTGCGGCTATGGATGTCTCAAGTCCTACGACGCCCATCGCGCTCTTTTCGAGTCCTTTTGATTTCTCTTCCGCCGAATGAGGGGCATGGTCGGTGGCTATCACGTCGATGGTGCCGTCGACGGCTCCCTGACGCAAAGCTTCCATATCCCGGCGTGAGCGCAAGGGCGGATTCATCTTGAATCTTCCGTCTTCCTGAAGGTCTTCATCGCAGAAGGCAAGATAATGCGGACCGGTCTCGCATGTGACCTGCACGCCCCTCTCCTTCCCTTTACGGATCAGTTCCACGCTCTCGGCTGTGGATATGTGGCAGATATGCAGGCGGCATCCGGTTTCTTCCGCCAGACGGATATCGCGTTCGATTTCGCGCCATTCGCTTTCGGAGCATATGCCACGGTGACCATGTTCACGGGCATATTCGCCGTCATGGATATACCCCTTCTTGAGTAAGGCGTTTACCTCGCAATGTGCCGCGAGGATTTTCCCGGTTTCGGCAATCCCTTTCATGGCTTCCCGCATCACATCCTCATCCTGCACGCCGGAGCCGTCGTCGGAGAATCCTGCCACCATCGGTGCCAGAGCCTTGTAGTCTACAAGTTCGTTGCCTAAACGAAGCCTGGTGATCGTGGCGAACGGGATGGTCTCTATCTTCGCATCCCTTCTTATCAGCTCAAGCTGTTTCTCCAGGTTTTCCGGAGAATCAGGAGCAGGGGAGAGGTTAGGCATCGGGCATACGGTGGTGAATCCGCCTGCCGCTGCCGCCGCTGTGCCTGTGGCTATGGTTTCTTTATACGAAAAACCGGGCTCACGGAGGTGCACATGCACGTCCACAAGTCCGGGAATAACTGTAAGACCATCGGCTGGAATCTCATGGCAATCATGAGGCGGCTCGATGTGAGGCGCGATTTCTTTAATTCTGCCTCCGGATATGAGAATATCTGCTGTCCCCTCCTTGCCGGAAGGTGACAGCAGAGCATTTTGTATAAGTATATCTTTCATGAGAGTTGTGAATTCGTAGAATCCACTGCAAAATTAACTTATATTTCGCGACATACCAAATTAAAAATATAAAAAGCTAAGGTTCATTTCAAGATTCCTCTGATCATATTCCGAATGTCATGCCGAGTGTCAGGGGCTGGAAGTTGATGGGAGAGGAGGAGTGCATCATGCGCATCGGTGACCATTTCACGTATACTCCTACCGCACCGGCTATGCTTACTGATCCGAAGATGTCCACCGTGAATCGGCGTGGCGCTATTTCAGAGGTCGACCATTCGATCTTGTCATATTCTTCACAGAATGCCGTGCTCTTTACCGATGCATGGGGATTGAGGTTGAGAATAGCTCCTGCCTTGAAGCCTACGGCTGTCTTCGGTATCTTGTATGATGCCAATATCGGGAATGTTACGGAGAATATCTTCAGGTTGGATTTCTTACCTGTCACACCTTCCGCATACGGCATGTAGCAGACTCCGCGGTCGGGTGAGGGTGCCAGATGTGATTCTGCCGAATTGGATGTGAAGTTGCGCCATGACAGTCCGACACCGAATTGCAGGGATACACCCTTCGGTTTGGGGGCATAAGTCACTCCTGCGCACTGTAACCAGCTTATCTCCCATGATTTTCCCCATTGGAGGTTTTCCGGCACGGGTTGCCCTCCGGCATTATTAAGACCGAAACACAAGCCTTCGATGCTGAACGACCATGCGGATTTGCGCTTCTTGTTCTTGCTTCTGTAGCCGAAGATCTCCCCTATCGTTTCTATGACATCCGCCTGACGCTGGCTTGTCGAGATTGTCGCGTCGTCGGGAAAGGGTATACGCACTAGAGCATATTGGGTGCTGTCCTGCAGGCTGGCCATATGGATGGAAACCTCGCTCTCGCTTTCGGAAAGAACCACCTTAAGCGGTTCATGTGATCTGAGAAGCGAATCACCTTCCATCCTGAGTTGCATATTCCCTTCCAGTATGAAGGGAGCTGTTCCGCTTGATGAGGAATCGATGGTGGTCTCATATAGGTAATACCCTTTCTCCGGCAATTGCGTCACAAGCCTGAGGAGCTTCCCTTTTCTCTCCAGACGGGTAGTGCTGGATTTCTCGATGACCTTTATGGTGTCGGTCATCTCTTCGCCATATAGCGGTGATGATGCGCAAAGAATTGTGATTGCGGATAGTATAAGGCAGTTGGTAAGTTTCATAGTTTTGTGGAATTAAATGTTGTGGAAAGTTATTTATTGATATTTATGAGTTGCTGGATATCTTTTTCAGATATTTTGCCTTCAAGATATATTGCAAGGACATCTGTGCCCCCGGTCAGGCGTTTGTCGACCATCATTATATATCGTCGTTTCTTCTGTCCGTTACCCGGAGGATCGAGTGAGTAGAAGGCATAATATGTCTTGCCGTTCTTGAGTTTCACCTGTCGGGATGCCGCCTTTCTGCCATCAGCCAGTACTGCGGTTTTCAACTTGTCGGCCCATGCATTGTTTGAATTGGCTGTCACGCTTTTGAAAACAGAGAGGTTTGAGACTCCGAGCAGTTTTCCATCAAGGATGATAAGGCTCACCCCTTCGCGCCCCGAATTGTTTTCCGAGAAATAGGGGTCTATGTTGAGACCTGTCTGGGCGTATGTCCGGATGCAAAACATCAGGACAAATGTTATGGAAGCTATCAGTCTGTTCATGATTCAATCGGTTGTGGTTAATATGTCGATGAGTTGTTGCCGTGCCTCGTTCTGGGTGGATTCGGAGGCTATGCCTATCTCTTTCAGCTGTGTCAGGGCGAGGTTCTCGACTTGCTGTCTGTCGTTGATTCTCTCTCCGCTGATGTAAGCCACGCATTCGGTCGTGTTCTTGTATGAATCATTACCCATGAAATGCCGTGTGATAGCGACTGAAAGGAGTAGCAACGCGCATGCGGCTGCTGAAAATACTGCTATGCGCCTGAATGGGTGCCGGCGGGAATGAGTATTGTTTTTCAGCGAAGCCGGCTTGATGTTTGCCATCCCCATTGCCACGATCGCCTCCTGAGCCTCGGGATCATCCGGAAACATCGGCAGTAGCTCTTTAAGCAGGCGTTCCTCTTCAATCGAGGTCTCTGCCGCGAAATACTTTTCTATAAGGATATGTAGATCTTCTCTTGTCATTTTTAGAATATTTTTCTTGTTATTCACTTGGGATTCTACTGGGAATTTTCCCTGTATGCCTCCCTGATTTTCTTACGGCATCGGCTCAGTATCATCCTTATGTTTGGCTCGGAAAGACCGTAATATTCCGAGAGCTCCGAATATTCCCATTCATCATGGTCGCGATGGTAGAGCATTTCTCGGTCGCGCTCTGACAGAAGCCGGTTCATCAATGATTCCACCTGCCGTAGTGTCTCTTCGGTTGAGTCGTCCGGCGGATCCTCGGATAATTGCGGAGCTGTTGCCACATCATCGATGGAGGATGTCGGGCGGGAGTGTCTCATGCTGTCGATTGCGACATTCCTTGCTGTCACAGCGAGCAGTCCCTCTGCATGCCGGAGGTCAACGGGTACGATCCTCTTCTGCCAGATCCGGAGAAAGGCCTCCTGAAGGGAATCCTCTGCGTCAGGGGAGGATTCTCCCCTGTCGGCGGCTCGTCGGCTCAGATGCCGGAATGCTTTTATGAATAAATTTCTGCTCATCTATCCAATAAACGGACGCATCATCCATTTGCAACACCCTACCCGAAAAATTTTTTAAACAATTAATTCGGTGTTATTTTTGGCGGTTAGGGCGATTCTATGTAACTTTGCATGCAAAATGAACACGATGCAAGATTCCAGAAAGGCCGTGCTCACACTTGAAGACGGCTCAAAGTTTGAAGGGTTCTCCTTCGGTTATGAAAGTCCATGCGCCGGCGAGGTTGTTTTCAACACTGCCATGACGGGTTATCCCGAAAGCCTCACCGACCCCTCCTATGAAGGACAGATTCTCGTTACCACCTATCCTATTCTCGGCAATTACGGTGTCCCCTCGGCTGAAAAAAGCACTGAGGCGAATGTCAGCGACTATTTCGAGTCATCGCGCATTCACTGCGAGGCAATCATTTGCCAGGATTACAGCTGGGTGCCCAGCCACTGGCAGGCCACCCGTTCGCTGGCTGAATGGTTGCGCGATGAGAAGATTCCCGGTATCTATGGTATTGACACCCGTGCGCTCACCAAGCTGCTGCGCGACAAGGGTTCGATGCTCGGTAAAATCACATTCGAAGGGGGAGAGGATATAGAATTCCACGATCCCAATAAGGAGAATCTGATTGCCAAGGTCAGCACCCGCGAGGTGAAGGAATTTGGTGAGGGTGAAAAGAGGGTAGTGCTCGTGGACTGTGGCACAAAATACAACATCATCCGTTGTCTTACACGCCGTGGCGTAAAGGTGACCCTCGTTCCCTGGGACTATGATTTCACCCAGATTCCCTACGACGGTCTCTTTATCAGTAACGGCCCCGGTAGTCCGGAATTCGCGGAGAAGACAGTTGAGAATATCCGCAAGGCTTTCGAGATAGGTAAGCCGATATGCGGTATATGCATGGGTAACCAGCTTCTGAGCAAAGCCGCCGGTGCAAAGATATACAAGCTTAAATACGGTCACCGGAGCCATAACCAGCCGGTGCGCCTGAGCGGCACGGAGCGTTGCTTCATCACTTCGCAGAATCACGGCTTCGCCGTTGACAACGATACCATTCCCGCTGATTGGGAACCGCATTTCATCAATATGAATGACGGCACCAATGAGGGAATACGGCATAAATCCAAACCTTTCTTCTCCGCTCAGTTCCATCCGGAGGCAAGCAGCGGGCCGAAAGACACCGAGTTCATTTTCGATGAATTCATTGCATTGTTGTGATTAAAAGAAGTTGAGGACATGCCTGTCCGCAACTTTTTTTATAACCCTCCCTCTCCCCTTATCAATTCATAAACTCATACACTCATCAACTCATAAAAATGGATATTAAGAAAGTATTGTTTCTCGGTTCCGGCGCCCTCAAGATCGGTGAGGCCGGTGAATTCGACTATAGTGGCTCACAGGCTTTGAAAGCTATGAAGGAGGAAAATATCGAGACGGTGTTGATCAACCCCAACATCGCTACGGTGCAGACTTCAGAAGGTTTTGCCGATAAGATCTATTTCTTGCCCGTTACCCCCTACTTTGTTGAGAAGGTGATTGAGAAGGAGCGTCCCGATGGAATATTCCTGGCATTCGGCGGTCAGACCGCGCTCAACTGCGGTGTGAAACTTTATGAATCCGGTGTGCTGGAGAAATATGATGTCAAGGTTCTTGGAACTCCGGTGCGCGCCATCATGGATACTGAAGACCGCGAGCTGTTCGTCAAGAAGCTCGATGAGATAAATGTGAAGACAATCAAGAGCGAGGCTGTGGATTCAGTGGAGGATGCTCTTGCTGCTGCTGACCGTCTCGGTTATCCGGTGATCATACGCGCCGCGTATGCGTTGGGTGGTCTCGGCAGCGGTTTCTGCGACAACCGTCAGGAACTGATCTCCCTCGTGGAGCAGGCTTTGTCTTTCTCTCCGCAGGTGCTTGTGGAGAAGAGTCTGAAAGGCTGGAAAGAGGTGGAGTATGAGGTGGTGCGCGACCGTTTCGACAACTGTATCACGGTCTGCAACATGGAGAATTTCGACCCTCTCGGCATACATACCGGTGAGAGTATCGTGGTGGCTCCTTCGCAGACTCTCTCGAATGAGGATTACCATATGCTCCGCAAACTCGCCATCAAGATTATCCGCCATATCGGAATCGTGGGTGAGTGCAACGTGCAGTATGCTTTCGACCCGGAATCGATGGATTACCGTGTGATCGAGGTTAACGCGCGTCTGTCGCGCTCCTCTGCGTTGGCTTCCAAGGCAACCGGATATCCATTGGCTTTCGTTGCCGCGAAACTTGGATTAGGTTACGGCCTTTTCGATCTGAAGAATTCTGTGACACGCTCCACTTCCGCTTTCTTCGAGCCGGCTCTCGACTATATCGTCTGCAAGATCCCCCGCTGGGACCTTGGCAAATTCCACGGTGTGCGCCGCGAGATTGGCAGCTCCATGAAGTCGGTAGGTGAGGTTATGGCTATCGGCCGCACTTTCGAGGAGGTGATTCAGAAGGGTCTCCGCATGATCGGCCAGGGAATGCATGGCTTTGTGGAGAATAAGCCTATCAAGATTGCTGATATCGATAAATCGCTCAGCGAACCGACTGATAAGCGCATATTTGTGATCGAGGAGGCTTTCCGCCGCGGATATACGGTGGATAGAATACATGAGTTGACAAAGATCGACCGCTGGTTCCTTGAGAAACTGCATATCATCTGCAGCACCTGCAAGGAACTCGAATCCTATGATTCTCTCGACAATATTCCGGATGAGCTGATGCGCCGTGCAAAGGAGCAGGGCTTCAGCGATTTCCAGATCGGTCGCGCTGTCTGGGGAACACGCATGAACACTGAGGCTGAGCAACTCTCAAATGAGGTGCGTGCCGACCGTCTGCGCCGTGGCATCCGTCCGGTGGTAAAACAGATCGATACCCTCGCCGCCGAATACCCGGCACAGACCAACTATCTCTACCTGACATACAATGGCCGCCAGAATGATGTGAATTATCTTGGCGACAAGCGTTCGGTGGTGGTTCTCGGTTCAGGCGCGTACCGCATCGGTAGCTCTGTGGAGTTCGACTGGTGTGGTGTCAATGCCCTTATGACGGTTGCTGAGGCTGGTTATCGTCCTGTGATGATCAATTATAATCCGGAGACTGTCTCCACTGACTATGACATGTGTGAGCGTCTCTATTTCGATGAATTGACATATGAGCGCGTGATGGATATCCTTGAGCTGGAGGTGCCTCACGGTGTTATTCTCTCCACCGGTGGTCAGATTCCCAATAACCTTGCGATGCGTCTTGACGCTGCGGAGGTGAACATCCTCGGCACGCAGGCGAAAGATATCGACAATGCCGAGGACCGCAACAAGTTCTCATCGCTCTGCGACTCTATTGGTGTCGACCAGCCACGCTGGCGCGAGCTGACATCGATGGCTGATATCGATGAGTTTGTGGCGGAGGTAGGCTTCCCTGTGCTCGTGCGCCCCTCCTATGTGCTTTCAGGGGCAGCGATGAACGTTTGCTCCAACGAGGATGAGCTGCAGCGCTTCCTCAAGCTTGCCGCCAATGTCTCCAAGCAGCATCCCGTGGTGGTTTCCGACTTTATCCAAGGAGCCAAGGAGATCGAGATGGATGCCGTGGCTCAGAATGGCGAGATCAAGCTTTACGCTATCTCCGAGCATATAGAGTTTGCCGGTGTGCACTCCGGTGACGCGACCATCCAGTTCCCGCCCCAGAAACTCTACGTGGAGACTATGCGCCGTATCAAGAAGATATCAGGACGTATAGCCGCCGCGCTCCATATCTCCGGACCGTTCAACATCCAGTTCCTCGCCAAGGATAATGACATAAAGGTTATAGAATGTAATCTCCGCGCGTCGCGTTCGTTCCCCTTTGTGTCTAAAGTCTCCAAACAGAATTTCATCGACACCGCCACCCGCGTCATGCTCGGCATGAATGTCGACAAACCCGGTAAATCGGCTTTCGACCTCGACTATGTAGGCATCAAGGCCTCGCAGTTCTCCTTCTCCCGTCTGCAGGGTGCTGACCCGGTTCTCGGTGTGGATATGTCATCCACAGGAGAGGTTGGTTGCATCGGTGACGATACATCAGAGGCAATCCTGAAAGCGATGCTTTCGGTAGGGTATACCATCCCCAAGAAGACAGTGCTCATTAGTGGTGGCACAGCCCGCTCCAAGGTGGATCTGCTCGAGCCGGCACGCATGCTTCACCAGAAAGGCTATGTGATCTACGCTACAGAAGGTACACAGCGCTTCTTAGCCGAGAACGGCATCCCGGCGATACAGGTGCATCTCCCCGGCACAGATAAGCAGCCACAGGCGCTTGAAATGCTCCACAACAAAGAGATTGATCTTGTGGTCAACATCCCCAAGAATCTCACACCGAAAGAGCTCAGCAACGGCTACAAGGTACGTCGTGCGGCGATCGACCTCAACATCCCCTTGTTGACGAACGCCCGCCTCGCCTCCGCCTTCATCCGCGCCTTCTGCGAGATCCCGATGTCCGAAATCAAGATCAAGAGCTGGGACGAGTATTGACTTTGACATCGGCAGCCCTCAGCAGCAGAGACCACTGGGTCTAATGGGGCTGCTGGGGCTGCTGGGGCTGCTGGGGCTGCTGGGGCTGCTGCGGCTACTGCGGCTACTGCGGCCGCTGAGTCGCTGCGGCCACTGGGGCTGCTGAGTCAACTGAGACCAATGGGGCAACTGAGAAATCAGAGCTATTCGCCTCATCCGAGTCATTCGCGACAAAGTTTTCCAGCTTTGTTCCCCTGTTTTCTCATTAGCCCCCTAAGCCCCCAGTAGCCCCATTGGCCTCATAAAAAGCCATTGGTCCCATAAAAATCAATTGGCCCCATAAGAGCCTCAATCAAAAAGCAACCAAATTAAAAATAAGAGAATATGGCCTCTTTCCTCCCTCAGCGCGGAAATTACCGCAGTCTGATTGTATTCCGCAAAGCGGAATGCATCTACGACATAACATTCTATTTCGCGCAGAATTTCCTAAGTCGGGGAGACCGCACGGTTGACCAGATGATACAGGCTGCGCGTTCCGGAAAACAGAACATAGCTGAGGGATGCTCCGCATCAACGACTTCCAGAGAGACAGAGATAAAGCTCCTGAACGTGGCGAAAGCCTCGCTTCAGGAGCTTTTGCTTGATTATGAAGACTACCTCCGTGTGAGAGGGTTGAGTCTTTGGGATAAAGACAATCCCCGCACTATAAAGCTTCGCGAGAAATGTCTCAACTGCGCGGATACGGAGACATACATGGCTATACTTCCCAAATGTGACACCGAGATGATCTGCAACCTTGCCGCCACACTCATCCACCAGACAGACGTATTGCTCAAACGCTTGATAGATAAGGTGCAGGATCAATTCCTCAAAGAAGGCGGCATCCGCGAGCAGATGACCCGCGCCCGCCTCCAATCCCGCAACAACCGCAATTCCCCTCGCTGAGTCTAATGGGGCTGCTGTGGCTACTGGGGCCAATGAGGCTTCTGGGACCACTGAGTCTAATGAGACCACTGGGGCAACTGAGAAATCAGAGCTATTCGCCTCATCCGCCTCATTCGCATCAAAATTCCCCTGCCTTGTCCCCCTGTTTTCTCATTAGCCCCATAAGTCCCATTAGCCCCATTGGCCCCATGAAAATCGATAGCCCCAAAAAACTCAATCCTTCAAGAGAATCGAAGATTCTTTCGCCTCAATATCATACATTTCTTTGAGCATGTATATCAGCTCTTTCGCCATGTATCTGTTGATAAAGGGCGATAGCGTAACGCCCTTTATCAATTCCTTTGTATTCACAGGAAATTCTACAGATTCTTGCTTCTGCCCTTGTTCCGCCAAAGGTGAGATATTGAAATTATTTTCATCAATCTTTCCGAAATAGAAACGGGTCTCCCTTTCATCACAGTAGGCAGGATGCTTCAGAAACAGATTGTCTTCAGCGGAATTACAACTGCTGTCTCTCTCGTAGATAATGTCTGCGCACATGCAGTCATATCCGTTGCAATCGATTGATGCTGCGATGCTATTTGCGTCAGACTCTATCCTTACACCGATTCTTTGGGCGTAACATTCCCACATAAGAATATTTTCGATTTTTTGCCATGTCCAGCAGGAAGTAGGAAGCTCTGCAAATTCTCTATGTTTCTTGCTTTTCTCAGTAATACGATTTGTATCCTCTTGTATATGGGACTTATCCGGTGGCTGCGTATTATTTCCGACAGCATGGAATCCAAATTGGAGTTTAATGTCGAGTTGTGACTCCAGTGCATCCTTGAAAGTCTTTCTGTATGCCACATAAAACATATTTGTCTTAAGTAGTTTAAGAAAATATGTCAGAGGCATATACCGATACAAAGGTCGGTATAAATCAAATCTCTTGGGTGTGCATATCCTTTCCATTATTCCTCCATTTCGTAAATGTTTTCAATATTTGCTGCCTTGATCAATTCACAATTCGCATATATCTCCTTACATCCTTTCGGTATATATAAAGATTTAATTTTTGCTTTTTTGAATATATCTGGGTCGAATGAATTGATTAATGTCTCATCAGTCCATTTCACATATAGATTCTCAATTGATGTATTAACGAAAGCGCTTCCAGAAATATACGTAATAGATTTTGGCAAATACAGTTTCTCAACCGAGGAATTTTCAAATGCATAAAAATCAATTCGAAATATTCCTTCTTCTAAAATTACGGTTTCAAGCTTTTTTAAATCTTGGAAGAAATAGGAAAATATAATAGTTGCATTGCCTCCAATAGTAGCATTCTTTAAATTTTCGCCTACTAGAAAATTTAGTTTATACCTATGACTGTTGTCAAAGTTTCTTCCAATATAAATTTCTTCAAGTTCGGAGCCAAATATGTTTCTCAAGGATTCATAATTATGAAAGTTCTCTTCTAAAGATAATGTTCGTTCAGAATTGTTCACAATTAATTTTGAAAGTCCAGAATTATAACAAAAACCGTAATTAATAATTTTCACAGAAGACGGAATATTAATTGATGATAGAGAAGAACAACTCGAAAATGCATAACTACCAATGGTTGTCAATCCATCTGGAAGCTTGACTGATTTTAGCGAGGAGCATCCATAAAATGCCGAATTGCCAATGGTTGTCAGTCCATCTGGAATATTAATTGATGTTAACGAAGAACATTCCTCAAATGCCGAATTGCCAATAGTCGTTAGTCCATCTGGAAGCTTGACTGATTTTAGCGAGGAGCATCCATAAAATGCCGAATTGCCAATGGTTGTCAGTCCATCTGGAATATTAATTGATGTTAACGAAGAACATTCCTCAAATGCCGAATTGCCAATAGTCGTTAGTCCATCTGGAAGATTAATTGATGTTAGCGAAGAGCATCCTTTAAAGGCTTCTCCTCCTATTTTCGTTACGCTCTTAGGAATGTTTATTGATGTCAGAGATTTAAGATCTGCAAAATCAGAGTATCCAATTTGTTCTAATCCATCAGGAAGGATAATTGTGGTTAAATTTGTACAACCAGCAAAAGGATGATTACAAATTTTTGATACTGTATTTGGTATTTCAATTGAAATTAGGTCATTATGTCCGCTGAAACCTCTTGCGAGGGCTCTTAGGATGTAGTTACAGCCGTCAATTGTGACAGATCGGTAAAGTTTCACTTTGCCGCCAAGTGACAGTTTTAATTCGTATTCGTCTACACCTACTGCCTCAAGGTGAGTGTCGACTATCCTATATTTCACATGGTTGAGGTAGAATGTGGTTTTTGAATCTGATTCCCATTTGAATGGTACGCCAGTGGAGGTTGTGCCGTCGGGATTGATTGTTACATCAAGGTTCTTGTCTTCGTTTTCTCCTGGGGCAGGAGTGTCAGGTTCGTCAGGTTTGTCAGGGTTCTCGGAGTTCTCGACATCCGGTTTCTGAGGGGTGTCGGGTGTCACAGGGTCATCCTTCTCGCAGGAGGCGAGGCTAAAGACGAGGGTTGCGATAAGCGGCAGGATAAAGTATCTTTTCATGTTGTCTTTGGTCGTTGACCACTCCCCGGTCAGCGGTTTTAACGGTGGAAAAAAGAAAAGCGCGGGAGTCTGTACTTGTCACCGTCCCACTTATCGAGGCTTCTCGCATTGCCCTTAGTCATCGGACGGCAACACCAGAAGCCCACGCTTATATGCAGATAGCTCCCGACAGAGCATACCTAATGCTCTATCGGGTGCGATATATACATATCCACGGGCGTCAGATGCCGCCTTATTCCTGACGACTAATTGAAATTTTGCGAGAATTCCGATAAGTCAAGAACAAGCGCGTCGTAACGCTTTCACTAATAAAAATCAGCTAACCCTTCCCCCAAACCCCGGACCGGGGCTTCCGGAAACGGTCTGCCTTGCAAATTTATGAATTCCAGCGGATATCTCCAAATCTGCAATTCATTATTAATGTTCTGTAAACGAATTTAATCGATTGTGTTGAATTATTCTATTTCCATACAAGCCCCTGTAGCAAGATATAGATTAATCACTTTCAAAAGGGATAATTTGAAGAAAATATCCCTTTTGAAAGTGATTATTTTGAACTATTTGATAAAGTGAGATGATATAGAATATGGGAATATCGTGCCGCTTTGGCAATTCGGACTGAATTATTAGAGTTGGTTATGGTATGGCAGTCGGATTCAGGGGGCGGAGGGATATGCCGAGACGGTCGATATGGTCGGTGAGGGCTGGATTGGTTATGGCTGAATAGCGTACGATGTCAACGCAATAGGGCAGCATGGAATCTTCTATCTGCATGATGATACTGATCATGTCCTGATGCGAAACTCCCTCTCCTATCAATGCTATGTCGATGTCGGAAAACGGTTTGAATGTTCCTTTGGCTCTCGATCCGAATATCCTTGCATCCTCAACCGTGGGTATGGAGAATATAATCTGTCTCAGCAGAGAGATGTTCTCTGCTGACAAGCCTGTTGTTTTCTCCAGCTCCTCAGATTTCATATTTGCGTATTGATTTTAGATGAAGGATTGCATCGTTCGTTCAAATTCGCGGAAGAGCGGGAGATAGACCATAATAACATTGTCATATATTATGCCAGCCTCGGATTCATCGTAGGCGTGGCTTGTTATGTTGCGGTCTGTGATTGAATTCATCCACCTGGAGTCTGATATGAGTCCGAGTTTAAGGGCTGTTCTGAAAGCGTCTCTCGATCCCATTATCCCTTCCGTGCCTTGATATTCAAGATAGTCTTTTATGACTTTCCATGCCAGCTCCTGTGTGAATTCAAAGCGTTGCAGAAGCCCCTCCTTAAGAAGCTGAATTGATTCCTTTGGTATCGGTGAAGCATCAGCCTCGCTTACTATTTCTCCTGCCTCGGCAAGGCGTGCCAAAGCATTCCGGAAATTATTGAACCGCTGAATCCACCTTATATCCTTTGAATCTTCCATGCAAATGTTATTATGTTTTACAAATTTAATCAAATACACCGGATTTTCAAAAAACGGTGTATTTGATTTTTCTTTTACCGGGCTGCGGTGCGACCTTCGTAGTAGTTGATAAAGGCTTTGTTGACCAGGCTGTTGCCGCCGGGGGTGGGGTAGTCGCCGGTGAAATACCAGTCGCCCGGATGGTCGGGTATTGCCTTGTGCATCTCCCCTACCGTCTGATATACAATCTCTATCTCCGCATGTGTGCCTTCCGGTGTCAGCAGTTCGGCGATCTTTGCCGCAACCTCTTTATCGGAGAAAGGCGCGTAGATCTCTTTCACATAATTCTTGATCTCCTCTTTCGGGAGCTCATCCTGAGCCTTGCAGCGGTGGTAGACGCTGTCGATGACATATCGCATACCGCGTTCCTCCAAAAGCGCCATAGCGGCCTTAAAAGCGATGAATTCACCCATGCGCGACATGTCTATGCCGTAGCAGTCGGGGAAACGTACCTGCGGAGAACTGGATACTATCACCATCTTGCGCGGATGCAGGCGGTCGAGGATGCGTATGATTGACTGTCGCAGCGTTGTGCCGCGCACGATGCTGTCATCTATTACCACAAGGTTGTCGCCGGGACGTATCGAGCCGTATGTGATGTCGTAGACATGCGCCGCAAGGTCATCGCGGGTGCTTCCTTCAGCTATGAATGTGCGCAGCTTGATATCTTTCAATGCTACTTTCTCCTTGCGTACGCGTCTGCGGAGAATGTGGGCGATGTTGTCATCGGTGAGATTTCCTGAGGCGGAAAGATGTTGGATATCGGAAATCTTGCTCTTGATGAGATGATCTTCGATACCCTCTACGAGACCGAAGAACGCCACTTCCGCGGTGTTGGGGATAAATGAGAATACGGTGTTGTCTATGTCATGGTCAACAGCCTCAAGCACTTGCCCGACAAGCCTGTGTCCAAGGTTCTTGCGTTCACGGTAAATGTCGTAATCGGAGCCGCGCGAGAAGTATATCCTCTCGAAACTGCAGCGGGCGTTGGCACCCTGCGGCAGTATGCGGTCGAGACGTGCGGAGCCGTCACGGTCAACGATTATAGCCTCTCCGGGCTGTAGCTCCCTGACATCTGCCAGCTGGAGATTGAAGGCGGTCTGTATCACCGGTCGCTCGCTTGCCACCACAACAATCTCCTCATCCTTGTAGTAGAAAGCCGGACGGATACCGTGAGGATCGCGCATGGCGAACATATCGCCATTGCCTACGATGCCGCATATCACGTAGCCTCCGTCCCACGACGGAGCGCAGCGTTTCAGGATATTTGTCACATTGAGGTCACGCGCTATCCCCTCGGAAAGATCAAGAGCGGTGCGCCCTGCATTCTTATGGATTTCGAATAGACGCTCGTTCTCACGGTCCAAGGCGTGTCCGAGCTGTTCAAGCAGTAGGAATGTATCGGCATAGAGGCGGGGATGCTGTCCGGTACTGATTATGGAGTTGAAGATTTCATCGACGTTGGTCATGTTGAAATTTCCGCAAAGCAGCAAGTTTCGCGAGCTCCAGTTATTGCGACGCATGAAAGGGTGGACGTAATTTATGCCCGAACGACCGGTAGTGCTGTAACGCAGATGACCCATGTAAACCTCTCCGAGGAAAGGGAGATATTCGGTGTCGACGCCATCGGAAGCCGCCATTTCCAGGTCATCGTGCACTTCTGCGAAGATCCGGCTGATCGCATCAGAACCTAAGGCACGTTTACGGAAGATATATTCCTGCCCCGGAGGTGTGTTTAGTTTCACGCAACCGATTCCCGCAGCCTCCTGCCCACGGTTGTGCTCCTTCTCCATGATGAGGTAGAGTTTGTTCAGCCCGTAGAATTCCGAGCCATACTTTTCCTTGTAATACGACAGGGGTTTGAGCAGGCGTATCATCGCCACGCCACACTCATGCTTGATCAGTTCCATCAGTGCAAGTTTGAAAATGCAAAATTAATCAACACCCTCCGTTCCTGCAAAATCATATAGTAAAAAAATGCTTGGAGATTCTAAAATTTCTTGGCAACAGCCCAGTATCTAATGAATTTTTGATTCTCAGGCGGTTTTATAGGTGCGTGATATATCTGTAATAATCTAATTAGCAATTAAATATGGAGTTTATCTACAACTCGGCATTTTGGCGTGAAATAGAATTGTAAAAGGTGATTTTTCGGCTTTCATCTTAAATTTTGTCAAGATTGTTGAGTTATACGGGTTTTTTATTATTTTTGTAAAGATTATCAGTGACACCCCGGTTTTGACTTCCCCTATGAGTCGGAGGTCAAGATTGAGGTGTGTCTGTGTTTTTAATTCTCATATAATTTCAGGTGCTGAACAGGCACGCATAAATATGATTGAATTCATGACGGAGGGGGTGGAGATGCCCCGGCTCGATTTCGACAAGGTGAGACGATGGATAGCGTTGGTTGTTTCCAACCATGGCTATACAGTCGGCAACCTTACATATTGCTTCTGTGATGACGAGTATATTCTGGAGACCAACCGAAAGTTTCTTCAGCATGATTATTATACCGACATCATCACTTTCGATTATACCCGTCGCGATAGGGTCGGGGGTGACATGGTTATCTCGCTCGATACCGTGGCTTCAAATGCGGAGCAGATCGGTGTGACGTATGATAGCGAGTTGCTTCGTGTAATCATCCACGGTGTTCTCCATCTTTGTGGTATAGATGATAAGGGACCGGGGGAGAGAGAGGTAATGGAAGCTGAGGAGAATAAGGCTCTTTCGATTTATAAAGATTTAAGATGAGATTCGATTTCGATGTCATAGTGGTCGGAGGTGGCCACGCTGGATGTGAGGCTGCCGTGGCGGCTGCACGTCTGTCTGCCTCTACTTTGCTGATAACCAAGGATATGAACCGTATCGCGCAAATGTCCTGCAATCCTGCTATTGGAGGAATAGCCAAGGGGCAGATTGTCAGAGAGATAGATGCACTTGGCGGTCAGATGGGTATTGTGGCAGACAAGACGGCGATACAGTTCCGCATGCTGAATCGCTCCAAAGGTCCGGCGGTGTGGAGTCCGCGTGTGCAGAGCGATCGTGCAAAATATATTGACGCATGGCGTGAGGTGATCGACAATACCCCCAACCTCTCTGTTTTTCAGGATACTGTAACTGAATTTATCTTTAATGAGGATAATTCGGAAGGTGAAAGAAAACTTGAGATTGCGGGTGTCCGCACGTCGCTTGGTGTTGAATTTCACGCCCGTCAAGTGGTGTTGACCGCCGGTACTTTCCTCAATGGCATAATGCATTTTGGACCTACTCAGATTGAGGGAGGACGTATATCGGAGGATTCCTCAAAGGGTCTTACAGAGCAGCTGAAAGGTATCGGATTCCGTACTGACAGAATGAAAACCGGCACCCCTGCCCGTATTGACGGACGCTCAATCAACTTTGCTTTGGCAGAGGAGCAGACGGGAGATCTCGGAGATTTCCATAAGTTCTCGTTTCTGCCGGATGTGAAGCGCGTGCTTAAGAATCGTTCCTGCTGGATAGTCCATACCAATCCCGAGGTGCATGCTGTGCTAAATGACAACCTTGCCGATTCGCCTCTTTATAATGGTCAGATAAAAAGTATCGGTCCGCGTTATTGTCCGAGTATCGAGACAAAGATTGTCACATTTTCCGATAAGGAGAGTCATCAGCTTTTCCTCGAACCGGAAGGTGAGACCACTGAAGAATATTACATCAACGGCTTCTCCAGTTCTCTTCCGTGGAAGGTTCAGATGGATGCTCTCCAGCTTGTACCGGCTCTCGCGGATGTGCAGTTCTATCGTCCGGGTTATGCAATCGAATATGACTTCTTTGATCCGACACAGCTTGGTCATGATCTTCAGACACGACTTGTCGAAGGTCTATACTTCGCCGGTCAGGTTAATGGAACCACAGGATATGAGGAAGCTGCCGCACAGGGTCTGATGGCGGGTCTGAATGCTGCTCGCAGGAGTGTAGGAAAAACTCCGCTCGTTTTGGGTAGGGAGCAGGCATATATCGGAGTGCTTATCGATGATCTTGTCACCAAAGGTGTTGATGAGCCGTATCGTATGTTTACATCCCGTGCAGAATATCGCATACTGTTGCGTCAGGATGATGCCGACATGCGGTTGACTCCGATCGGATATGAATATGGCCTTGCCTCGGCTGAACGATATGAGGCGATGCTTTCGAAGAAGGAACAAAGAGACAAATTGATCTCTTTCTGCGAATCGTTCTTGGTGAAAGGCACAGACGAGATGAACCGTTTCCTTGAGGAGAACGGCACCACGCGTCTTAATGCCTCTTTGCGTCTTGTTGAGCTGGTGAAGCGTCCGCAACTGTCGATTCTGAAATTATCCGAGGCTTTGCCGAAATTGAGAAAAGAGATTTCTGCGATAGAGGAGACAAGAAGGGATGAGATTGTCGAGGCTGCGGAAATCTTGATTAAATATGGGGGATATATTCTGCGGGAGCGTGAGCTTGCAGAGAAGCAGACCCGTCTTGAATATGTCAAGATTCCGGATTCAATGAATTTCGAGGAATTGAATGCTCTCTCTACCGAGGCGCGTCAGAAACTGACGCGACAGCGCCCTGCGACTATAGGACAGGCGTCAAGAATCCCCGGTGTCTCTCCGGCGGATATAAACGTTCTTCTGCTGCTTTTGGGGCGATGAGGGTAGCTAATGAAAAGTTAATGTTCCACGTGGAACAATTTAAAGCGATAAGACAAATAATCAACAATTTATAATACAAAGGTTATGATGGAAATTGAAGATCTTAAATCGATCATCCGGGATGTTCCCGACTTCCCTTCAAAGGGTATTCTCTTCCGTGACTTGACAACAATGATCAAGGATGGTGAGGCTCTCCATATCACAGGTAAGGCTCTTGCCGATCTTTACCGTGACAAGGGCGTGACTAAGGTTGTGGGTATCGAATCACGCGGTTTTATCGGTGGCTCGATAATGGCGTATGAACTCGGCTGCGGTTTTGTTCCTGCAAGAAAACCGGGCAAATTGCCTGCCGTTACAATTAAGAAGGCATACGCGAAGGAATACGGTGTCGATACAATCGAGATGCATAGCGATGCAATCAACGAGAATGATGTGGTGGTTCTCCACGATGACCTCCTTGCCACAGGCGGTACAATGCGTGCCTGCTATGATCTGGTAAAATCGATGAATCCGAAGAAAGTATATATAAATTTCATCGTAGAGCTTACGGATCTCAACGGTCGCGCGGCATTGCCGGAGGATTGCGAGATCACATCTCTGCTCAAATATTAAATTGATTCACTTACGCAAAATCGGCGAAATAGGGGCCTGTAATCAAAATGATGAAAATTTGTTTAATATAACGCTGTTGTAACACCGATGTAACGCGTATGAAATACGCATGACAGATTTTAACAAAAATAACCCCCGTTTTCATCGGGGGTTATTTGCATCTTTGGGAGGTCGATGAAATATTCCTGAAATGCAATTGTTATATCTTGTAACGCAATTGTAACGGAAGTCTTAAATAATAAGAAGTGATTATGGATGAAAATATTCAATCTGCAAATCCGAAAAACATCGATGAAATCGATGTCTCTTCTTCAAGAAAAAGAGAGGAGATGAAGCGTCTTCTTGCGGGAACGGGAAGAAACATCGATGAATTCGGAGGTTTTGATATAGAGATAAAGCCGGACCGCACCAGAGAGGATATTTTCAATAATCGTCCTGGCGAACAATTGCGTGAAAAGATATTGAATCTGCCGGATTTGCCGGGAGTGTATATGTATCTTGACCATACCGGCAAGGTGATATATGTCGGAAAGGCGAAAAGACTCAAACGGAGGGTGTCGTCTTATTTCAACCGCAGGCATGATTCCACACGTACAAATCTGCTTGTGCGGAATATTGTGGACATGCGTTTTATCGTGGTGCCTACCGAAGAGGATGCCCTGCATCTGGAGAACGCGATGATTAAGGAATATCAGCCGCGTTATAATGTCTTGCTCAAGGATGACAAATCATATCCATGGATTGTGGTCACGAAGGAATTGTATCCGCGTGTGTTTATGACGCGCGAGAAGGGTATCCACGGTCGATATTATGGACCATATGCCAATCAGGGGGCGGCAAAGGTCGTTTTGCAACTTATACGGGAGGTATACCCGCTTCGTAGCTGTCGTCACGCTCTTGATGAGCGGAGCATCGCGCGGAATAAATATTCACTCTGTCTCGATTATCATATCCATAAATGTCTTGGTCCTTGCCGCGGACTTGTCAGCCCCGAGGGGTACGGCGAATATATAGCGCGGGTGCGCCAGATTCTGAATGGCGAGACTGTGGAGCTTGAGAATGTCTTGAAAGAGGAGATGTCTTCTCTGAGCGAGCAATGGAAATTCGAAGAGGCGCAGGTGGTCAAAGAGAAATATGAGGCTGTCAGGAAATACAATGCAAAAAGCGTCATAGGAGAGCAGTCGGCGGCATCCGCCGATATGTTCGCTTATGTGGAGAATGAAGATAGGGCGTTTGTGAATTTCATGCATCTGAACAGAGGCGCAGTGACGCAAAGCTTGAATCTCGAATATCGACGTCAGAAGAATGAAGTTACCAAGGAGGAGATTCTCTCGATGGCGATAGCTGAAATCATGGAGCGTTTCGATCGCGATTTCCGTGAGGTCATCATTCCGTTTGAACCTGATGTGGAATTTGAGGGTATAAAATTCATAGTTCCGGCGCGCGGTGATAAGAAAAAGGTGCTTGAGGTAGGTATGAAAAATGCCACACAATATATGCACGACGTGGAGAAGCAGGCGGAGAAACTTAATCCTGAGCGAGGAGTTGAAAAACTCATGGCGCAGATGAAAAGTGATTTCCGTCTGGAGGTGGAACCGCGGCATATCGAGTGTTTCGATAACTCGAATATACAGGGCACGAATCCTGTGGCGAGTTGCGTGGTGTTCCGTAATGGAAAACCGGCGCGGCGAGACTATCGACATTTCAATATCAAGACCGTGGTGGGTGCGAATGACTTCGCTTCGATGAAGGAGGTGCTTCATCGTCGCTACACGCGCATGATGGCGGAAGGGGAACAGTTGCCTCAGCTTGTGGTTGTGGATGGAGGCAAGGGTCAACTCAGCGCTGCCGTTGAAGCTTTCGACGAGATGGGGATCCGCGGAGAGGTTGCGTTGGTGGGAATTGCTAAAAGATTGGAGGAAATTTATTTTCCTGGAGATTCATTGCCCCTTTATATCGACAAGAAGTCGCAGAGTCTCAGGGTGATACAGGCTTTGCGCGATGAGGCGCACCGCTTTGGAATCACACATCATCGTAATCGTCGCTCCAAGTCGCAGACAGTCAGCGAATTGGATTCAATCAAGGGCATCGGATCGGCAACAGCTGCCACGCTCATGAAGGAGTTTAAGAGCCTGAAGCGTCTAAAAGAAGCTGCGCAGGAAGATATCGCTGCCGTTGTAGGAAAATCGAAAGCCTCAGCAATCTTCTCTCATTTCCACCCTCTTCCAGATGAAGCCTGATTTCCCATCCTGGATTCAAGGCGTTGAAACGCCCTGGCTGATTTAAACAACGCTGCATCAAGGCTTAAGGCCTGCATCAAGGCTCAAGGCTGGCGTTGGGGATTCAGAATCTCAATTTAGATTTCAGATCGTGGTTCAAGGTCCAGTCTTTTTGTTATGCTGTTGTTTCTGATGCGAGGGCTTCGGCAACGGAATTCATTTCGAGGCATTGGCGGCGTGAAGGGTGTTCGCTTGAGGGAAAGGATTGATATGCCATAGGGCAAAGGAGCAGAAGCCTTCCCTCTGTGCATAAATTGAAATTATGTCTTTCCGGCTTCTCTCTGTCTTTGAAAATCCGGTTATGAATCAAAATTATTTTTCCATTCATAGCCTCGACCTCGCGCCGGATCTCTTTCTCGCGAGGGGATATGAAGGCTGATACTACGACTCCTCCATTTGCTGCGGTGTACAGACATTCCTCACGCTTGCGATTGAATACATCATCATTGTCCGCACGATGCACCACAAGCGAGATCTTGAATGGATTGCGCAGTAGAAACAAATTTCCATATGCCTGCATCTCTTTTCCGGAGATTAAGATATTTCGTTGCTTGCGGAAAAACTCAGGATGCAGCCTTCTCACAGCGTAACGGTAAGGGTTGCTTCTGATGTATTGATAAAGGTCGTTCAGGTTGCGTTGCGGTGTGACAATCTGGTCGTTGAAACCGCTGTCGAAAATCCCTGTCATTCCCATGATATTATTCACAGCGGCCTTGAATCTGGCGATGTAGTTTCCGAGAACATCATCGAGATAATGATTTACAGCCAGTATGAAATGCACATGATCCGGCATTATCACATATTGTTCGGTCGTTAAATATGGATTTAGATTCCGGATATTGTATAAATTATCGGCAATCACTTTGCCGGTTCGAGTCCAGTTTGTGGAGAAGACTCCGCGTTCCCATTCTTTTATCTGGCGCTCGCAATCTATGGTGCTGAATTGTTCCGGGGAATTTCCTTTCAGAAGGGTGATCATATATCGCCCGGGGGATTTATAGTCATGCCAGTGAGCCCGCTGATCTTGTTTCCCCGGCTTCAGTTTTCCATGATCCGGATTCCGTTGCTTTTGCTTGCCATGGTCCGGATTTTCCGGCTTTTGCTTGCCATGGTCTGGATTCTCCGGCTTTTGCTTGCTTTGATCCTGATTCCCCATTATTTTCTGAAAATTAAATATTTGCAGCTAAGATAATGAAAATATCCCGGAGTCTGAGTTTCTGATATGAAAATAAGCTAAAATAATGGAATTTAATTCAGATCTTCCGGCTAAATAGGCCAAAATTGAACTAAATCGGAGTTGAAACTCCGGAGCATAAGCAAATACTGAATCGGAGAAGCCTGGAGTCAGGATTGGATCTGGATATAAATCTGGATATCGATATTTGGATCTGAGCATCGATATTTGGATCTGAGCATCAATATTTGGATCTGAGCATCAATATTTGGATCTGAGCATCGATATTTGGATCTGGGCATCGATATATGGATCTGAGCATCGATATTTGGAAATGTGAGGAAGTTTTAACTTCCCTATAAGCCTTCCCCATTATCCCTTTTAATCGCTTGATCCGGATATGGGAAGAGGAGCTTTTAGATGGGTTTTGCTTTTCGAGAGGCTTCCAAATAATTTTTTTGCTGAAGCAACGATTGTGGGCGTTCATGTGTTGTTACATAAAAAACACTGAATTATGAAAAAGATGATTACGAAAGGGTCGATGATCGCCCTTTGTGCAGCCATGATGCTGTCTGGCTGCAATTCTATCAAGAATACTTGGGACGGCATGAGTCAGGCAGGACAAGGCGCTACCGCCGGCGGAACAATCGGAGCTGCCGTGGGTACAGGTGTCGGTGCTCTCATCGGTGGCGGCAAGGGAACATGGATCGGCGCGTTGGTCGGCGGCGCGTTGGGTGCCGGAACCGGAGCTTTGGTGGGCAACCACATGGATACTCAGAAGAAGGCTTTGGAGGAGCAACTGTCGCAGATGCAGGCTCAGGAGAATAAGAATTCGCAGGATATCGAGGATATCAAGGTGCAGATGGTGAAGGATCGCAATGACCTTGATGCAATCAAGCTTGTGCTTGGAGATGCAGTGTTGTTCCAGACCGGTAAGAGTGATCTGTCGCAGGCCGCGGATGCCGCTCTGAGCCGCGTGGCGTATAACTTGAAGCAATTCCCGAATACGGATGTGACAGTCGTCGGATATACCGACAACACAGGAAGCGAGCAGCTTAACCAGAATCTTTCCGAGAAGAGGGCAGAGAGCGTGGTTCATTATCTTGAATCGCAGGGTATACCCGCCGCGCGTCTGAAAGCTGTGGGTATGGGTGAGAATGATCCTATAGCCAGCAATTCCACGGCTGCCGGTCGCGCGCAGAACCGTCGTGTGGAGATGTTCATCACCGCCGACCAGCAGATGATACAGAATGCCCAGAACGGTAAATAATAGATTCCAGGCATTCCTGTACGAGACGGGTGCATTTTCCGGAATATCGATAAAATAATAGAGTATTGAAGACCTCGTTGACAACGGGGTCTTTTTTTATTCGTCTAAAATAGCTAACTTTGCACTTGATTTAGACAACAGGTAACAACTTAAGGTGCGGGGAATAGGCCCTGCAGATGATTTATGAAGATTTTCGGTAAGCCGGATTTCCACCCGGCATTGGTAGCGGCATGCAAGAACTATTCTGCCGCAAAGTTTCGCAGTGATTTGGTTGCAGGTATTGTGGTGGGTATTGTTGCCCTTCCTCTTGCCATCGCGTTTGCCATCGCAAGCGGTGTGAGTCCTACAGTGGGTCTTATTACGGCTGTGATAGGTGGTTTTCTTGTATCTGCGTTTGGTGGTAACTCCGTTCAGATCGGTGGACCGACAGGTGCGTTTATTGTAATAATCTATAACATAATCCAGCTTTACGGGCTTTCCGGACTCGCAATCGCAACATTCATGGCGGGTTGTATTCTCCTGCTGATGGGATTCTTTAAACTCGGAACAGTCATAAAGTTTATTCCGTATCCGATTGTGGTAGGATTCACTGCCGGTATCGCGCTGACAATCTTTTCGACCCAGATGCCGGATTTCTTCGGTCTGACCATCAACGAGGCTGTTCCGGGAGATTTCATCGGCAAATGGCGCGTGTATATATCGAATTTCAATACAATCGATCTGTCGACCATGCTTATCGGTCTGCTGTCGCTGCTGATCATCATATTCACTCCCAAGGTATCGAAACGTGTGCCGGGTGCGTTGACAGCCATCATCATCGTCACAGCCGCTGTGTGGGTTATGCGTGAGATGTTTGGTATAACAGGAATACAGACAATTGGCGACCGCTTCGGCAGCCTTACTCCTGAGCTTCCCCACGCGGTGAAGATCGGTCTAAACATGGAATCTATAAATCTTTTGCTTCCATCAGCCTTTACTATAGCCATGCTTGGTGCGATAGAGAGTCTTCTCAGCGCTACTGTAGCAGACGGTCGTACAGGAGACCGTACCAATTGCAATACGGAGCTGATAGGACAGGGCATAGCCAATATCACAGTGCCGCTGTTTGGCGGAATACCGGTTACAGGAGCGATTGCCCGCACTATGACCAACATCACCAACGGCGGACGCACACCGGTGGCAGGAATTATCCACGCGCTGGTGCTTCTTGCGGTCTTTATGTTTGCCATGCCGTTGATCAACTTAGTTCCGATGTCGTGTCTTGCGGCAGTGCTGATCATGGTGAGCTACAATATGAGCGGCTGGCGCACGGTTGTCGGCATGGCTCATGATCCCAAAGGTGATATCTGGGTGCTTATCGTCACATTCCTCCTTACTGTGGTCTTCAACCTCACTATCGCAATTGAGATCGGACTGCTGTTGGCTGTGGTTGTGTTCCTGCGTCGTATCACGGAGAACACCACGATCAAGGTATATGGCGAGCAACTTGACGCAGCCGCCGGCACAGACATATCGCAGCATGAGGTGCTTGATCTGAAACCCGGAGTGTCTGTATATGAAATTGACGGCCCCTTCTTCTTCGGAGCCGCCACAAAATTTGACGAGATGGTGCGTCACAGTCTTCAGGAGAATCCGAAGGTGCGTATCATACGCATGCGTAAGGTGCCTTTCATCGACTCCACCGGTCTCCACAACCTCCAGCTGCTTATCGAGTCATCACACCGCGAGGGTATAAGGATTGTGCTCTCCGGAGTGCGCGATAATGTTCGTGCCAACCTTCACAATGCAGGCATAGACAAACTCATCGGTGACGAGCATATCTGCGACCACATATCCAAGGCGGTTGTTGTGGCCAACTCCATCGTTGCGAATGAGACCGCGACCATGGAGCCGGCCGTGTGATCATTTGCTTTTGTAGGGACCGTGGATGGCCTTCACTGTGTAATTTTGGTTTGAGTCATCAAGGATGAAAACCTTATATGTGCCGTTTGCCGCTACGCGGACCACTATATGACCGTCGTAGGAAGCGAATCGCTGCGAATAAGCCGCGATCTTTGTCTTCTGCTCTGCTGAGACTCCTGTGGCGAATATATCCACATAAGGGGATGTTTCAACGATATCTTTCAGGGCACCCGGTTTTGGCTGGCCGTCGCGCCAGGTGTTGATCAGCAATGTCTGTGGGCTAAGTTTCTCCATCAGTTCCGGACTGTTGGCGTTGTTGTTGCCATGGTGGTTGGCTTTCATCACCTCCACTTTGCCGACAACATCGCATAACGGCGCCTCGGAATCGAGCCAAGAGCAAATGCCACGGTTGTTGTACTGAAGATCTCCGCCTGTGAAGAAATCAAAATTTCCCCATTTGAGCATCATGGCGATTGAATAGATGTTCTCCTTGGGGCTCATCATCTTTATGGCGTCAGTGTCGGGAGAACCATCCGCATTCTGGGGGAGATTGAAGCGGGCATTATCGCCGTTGCCGGTCCAGTAATATCCGCCGCTGCAGAGTACTCTGATGCTGAAGCCGCTGTATGCTGCCGGGCTATGATTGAGTCTGAGCTGGTCGGTATGACCTGCCTTGGCGGTTTCATAAACAGTTCCCTTTGCTGTTTTTGTCCAGTCGAGGAAGCGGATATAATCCTTGAACCGCTTCTCTCCTGATCGGTCGAGAGGCGTTGTATAACCTCGGTCTATGATCTTTTTGAAATCAAGCAGAGTGCCGACTTCGTTGATTCCGTTCAGGTAGAATTTGCCATCGGGATGTTTCCCGATAGATGCTGATACAGGGCATAGATCTGCATATGTTTCAGGGAAATTTCCCATATGGTCCGTGTCGAAATGGGAGCATACCCAATAATCTACTGTTTTTCCGTGAGGATTGAAATGCTTCACATAATCTGCGATGGCAGTTCCCGAAGAAACGGAGATTGAAGGACGCGCGGGCAATGGCTCCGCAGAGACATCCGGATCTTTGGCTACAACATCGTGGGTGATGAGAGAGCCGGCTGCATCAATCATCATCGTCGTGCCGTCAGGCATGATGAAGAAAGAGCATTCGCCGCGTCCGGTGCTGATTGTGTGTATATCGAGAGTTCCCTCGCTCCAGGCAGGAAGAGCCTCACCGAGTTTTGCCGGAAACAGGCTTTCGCTTCCAGGTTCCGGATTGTTGCCCGGTTCAGGGGTTGGAGCCGGTTGCTCTGGATTGCCGGAACAAGCGTAGAGACATAGTCCTGCCGCAAGACAGAAAGTCGCGTTAAGAAAAAATCCAAGTTGTTTCATGGTTGCATTGTTTGAATATAAAATATAGTTAGAATATAAAAGATATTACGCACTCGCCCCGTGAAAGTACCGTCAGCGCAACAATAATTATTGCAACTTAACCACGTATAATTAAGCAATTTCTTACTAAATTTCACTAAAATGTGATTATTATTTGTCAAATGTATATATTTGATTATTTTTGCATCTTAGTATGTATCTGAAATCGGGACAATAACAATAACAAGATAAATTAAATTTATGACACAGCGTTTTAGCATGAAGGGGCATTATATATTCTTTATACTGGCCTCATTGATTTTTTGGAATGTCTCCACTATACAAGCATTTGAATACCAGGGAATAATATATGATGTTATAGATGCGGAAGCAAAAACAGCAAAAGTGTCAAGAGGGAATGTTGTTTCTGGCGATGTCGTGATACCCTCAATTGTCAGTGACGGTGAAAACGAATTTACTGTAATTGAAATTGAAACAAGAGCTTTTGCAGATTGTGGTGGTCTCACAAGTCTGAAAATGCCGGAGACTGTAACAACGATTGGTACAAGTATTTTCAGAAATTGTACAGACTTAAGAAATGCAGAACTCTCGTCAAATCTTACTGAAATCCCCAATTTGACGTTCGGTGCATGTTCAAGCCTTTATGAGATAAGAATACCGAATTCAGTGTCTCTTATAGGATCTACAGCCTTTAAAGATTGTACAGGCTTAAAAGATTTCTATATTGAAGATGGTCCGGAGCCTATCACTATTTATACCTTATGGATAAAGGATTTGAGTATAAAAAATTTATATGTAGGACGTGAACTTAAATTACAACAGTCGTCAAATCTTACGACTGTGACAAACTTTTGTCCAAATTTGGAATCAATTATACTTGCTTCAAATAT
>CAJTPK010000021.1 GCA_910578075.1 uncultured Muribaculaceae bacterium
AGGTAGATGCAATTTTTGCCTCATTTTATTTGGATTTTAATATAGTTCGTTTGAGCTATATTTTTTCAATGACGGTTAAACCATGCGGGGGTTGGGTTGTCATAGAAATACATTAAGTTATATCGATTCCGATTTTATTTGATATAACTTGACGTGTAAAATGTTTAAATGAGTTGAAGATGAGCAACCAGGAAGATAAATTGAAGCTGAAATATGGTCAGAAGGGGGGCTGGAGCGTCCCGGAAGGCTATTTCGAGTCGGTCTATAAAGAGATCGGTGAGAAGCTTCCCGATTATCCGGAAGTTCAGCGTCATGTAGAGATGACAAGATGGCAACGTATCAAACCCTATATATACCTGGCTGCGATGTTTGCCGGCATATGGTTGATGATGAAGGTATTTTATCATGCGTCGGGAAATGTCACCTTAAGTCTTGAAAATCCACCGGAGCATATCGCACTTGCGATGTCGGAGCCTGATCTGAATGATTTTTATTCTTTGCCTGAGTCAATTTCCGATATAGAACTGGAAAGGGAGGTAAGCGGGGAATACAATTCGATAGAGGAATTCGAGAAAGATTTCGGTTATGAATTTGAGCCAGAATATAAGGACATTGATCTTTCGGATGAGTAAAAATTGTGAAGATTATGATAAGAAAAATATTGATTTTTACAATCGCTGTAGTGTTGGGAACCGGTGTGGTGTTCGCGCAGGATAAGAAACCCCGGAAGTCGCGACAGGAGATGCGCAAGGAACTCATGGAATTTAAAAAGAAGTTCCTGGCGCAGGAGATTGACCTTAAGGAGGAGGATCAGAAGCAATTTTTTGAGCTTTACAATCAGATGAGCGAAGAACGCATGAAAATTTTTGAACAAACGCGTCGTCTTGAGCGTAAAGTTAATAAGGATGCCAATGCCACCGAGGAGGATTATGCAGCCGTAAGCCGCGCCATTACCGAGGCCAAGGAGAAGGATGCGGAGATAGAGAAAAAATATGATGCACAGTTCTCAACTTTTCTAAGTAGCAAACAGTTGTTTCAGCTAAAGGCTGCCGAGGAGAAGTTCCGTAAGAAAATGCATGAAATGAGGCATAAGAAAAGAAAATAATTGCGTATGATAAATAATCGTTTTAATAAGAAGGCCGGTCGTATATCGGTCTTTTTGCTTTTATTTACACTGGTTTTCGCATCACTCGGTGCAGATGCCGCACGGAAGAAAGCAATATCCAGTTCCAAGACTAAAGAAACAGAGAAAGTGATTAATTCCTTCAATACACCCGATTTCGCTTTTCCGGAGACTGTCGACAATAATGCCACCATTGCATTGGAGGCAGCGCTGACTGCGGGAGATGATGTGAAAGTTTTACGCGCCGCAATACAGAAGGCGATCGCGGGCAATCTTGTCTCCAAGGATAAATACGAAGAAGAGCTTCAGATTTTCGCTGATCTGGCTAAGAAGCTGAAGGCACCGTATTCGCAACTTGCCTTGTTGCTTGAGGCGCAGGTATATTCAGGGATATATAATTCCACTCCCTGGGTATTCAATAACCGCGTAATCCCCATGACTCCCCAACCGGAGAATGTGATGGAATGGAGCCGGGATATTTTCTCGTCTAAAGTTGCAAGTATCCTGGAGGAGGCTTTTGCGGATGTGAAAATCGCCAAGGAGACACCGCTTAAATCGATATCCTCCATTATTGTGGATTCGCAGGACGCGGAGAAGATGGGCATGACAGTTTATGATTTCATGACCATAAAGGGGAGTGAGCTTCTCGGGTCGTTTGCCGGTTATAACAGTGCGGATGTCATACCTTTCGGATATGCCGGAGCTGCCGGTAATAAACAGACGGAACGCAACGCGGCAACGTTGCTGAACAATCTTCTTGACGATAATATCTCATGGCATCAGGCGCGAGGTGACGTCCGTCTGGCTGCGGCCATGAGCTATTATAAATGGGAGCGTATGCCGTACCGGTCGAGAAATGAATATGCGCTGGAATGTATGAAGCGCTATATTGATACTCCCTACTGCGCAGGCTTTATTCTTGCGGCTTCAAGAAACACGGAGAATGGTGCTGTAATCAGATCGGATGACGAGACAGAGAATGAGGCTGTTGCAAATAAGTCTCTTAAGGAGGCATATGATCAGATTGTTTCCTATCTTGAAAAATTTCCGGATTGTGACAATGCCAAGGCACTGAAAAACAGGCTCACTGTATTGACAGCAGAGGAAATATCAGTAGATCTGCCGTCAAGAATATATCCACAGCAGAAATCAGATGTAAAGGTGACTGCATCAAATGTGTTTGATTTCAATATCTTGGTAGTGAAGCTTCCGGACAGCTACTTAGGTAAGGACATACGCCTCGACGCTATCAAGGGTGTCGGGTCGGTAGCCGATGCTTTGCCGGTGAAACTCAATGGCTCAAAGCCTGAGAAACTTAGCCGTAAAGTTGAATTGCCGGCTTTGAAATCAGGAGTATATGTGCTTGTGCCCTCAAAGACTTCAACGCTTTCGGGAATGATAACCGGTACCGCACCTAAGATGAGCCTTTCTACATTTAATGTGTCACGTCTGGCAGCATTCAGGGTTGGTGACGGCAAAAATAAAGATAACGAGAAACTGTATATAGTTGATGGGAACAACCAGAAGCCTGTGGCAGGTGCGAGGGTGGTATTCACCGCTTCCAACAACAAACAGAAGCAAGTGACAAAGACAACCGCCGATGATGGATCCGTGACAATTCCTTCAGGTTCATATGATATACTTGTGAGCAAGGGTGTTGACCGACTAAAAGGCAATGTATGGTCATGGGGATACGGCAGAATTGACAATGACAAATCAGTTAGGGGCAGAATTCTTACTGATCTGTCGATATATCGTCCCGGTGATAAACTGCAGTTCACCGGAATCCTTTATGGTGAGCAAAACCGTGAGATGAAACCAGAGCAATCCCGGAATGTAATAGTGACATTGAATGACGCCAATTACCAGGCTGTAGATACTCTCAAGTTGACAACCGATAGATTCGGCAGGGTCAACGGAGAGTTCGTGATTCCGGAATCAGGGCTGTTAGGCAATTATATTGTCAGAATGATGAATGATTCCGGCACTTCGAGGGAGTATGGATCGGTTTCAGTGGAGGTGTCGGATTATAAATCGCCTACATTCTATGTAGCTACCGATGGCACGGAAGAGTCTTACAAGATAGGAGATGTTGTCAAGATAAAAGGTAAGGCAACCACATATGCAGGTATGCCCGTAGCAGGCGGAGCTGTAAAATATGAGGTAAACTATGTCTCCTTGCGTTGGCTGAATTCGAACGTAAATGCGAGCTATGGTGGTGAGACAGTCACAGCTGAAGACGGCTCTTTCACAATAGAGTTACCTACAGAAGGATTGCGGAATACACGCTACGTATTCGGTGGTTATGAATTGCGTGTGTCCGTGACAAATCAGGCTGGGGAGACACAGGAGGCGCCCTCTGATTTCTTCTCACTCGGTTCAGCTTATAACATAAACGCGTCATTGCCATCTGAGATATCTGTATCCGAAGGTATAAAGGATTATGCAGTCAGAGTAATGGATATAGTAGGGAATCCGGTCAAAAAGACTGTTTATTTCAAGATCTCAGATTATGATGATGACAAGACAGTGAAGACCGGAGAGTTTGAATCACCACTGTTTAAATTCGATCCTTCGATACTCCCATCCGGAAGATATAAAATAACGTTCTCCCTGAATTCTGAATTCAAGAGGAATGAGAATGAGCAGAATGCATATTCTGTAGTGACAGTATATCGTAAGGATGATAAGGTTCCCCCTTATCAAACCCCGCTATGGTCGCCGGAAGAACGGATTGTGGTGGCTCATGGTGAGAAGAATGTCAAGGTTAAGGTAGGAAGCTCTTATCCCGACAGCTGGATATTTGTCACAATCGCGGATTGTAATGGAGAGTTGGAGCGAAAATGGTTGCGCGTGGATGCCGGTATGGTGGAGGTGACAGCACCATCTCCCGCTGATAACAACCATGTGGCGATTACATTCAACGGTATGCATGATTTCGATCAGGCAATGACTATCGTGACTCTTATCCCTCAGTCGCAGACAGATGCTGTGAAGATTGCAGCGGAGACATTCCGCGACAAGGTGACACCCGGTGCACGGGAGAGCTGGAAATTCAAATTCACTCTAAATGACAAGGCATTGGCCGGTATTCCGGTTGCCGCAGTCATGAGCAACAAGGCACTGAATGCCCTCATGCCTTTCAGGTGGGCGTTTGATCCGGCGGGTACAGTGTCGTATAGTATCATGGGTAATTTCCAATGGCTGTATAGCGGTAACGGCGGAGACTGGGGTATGCAGCTCTCTAAAGTCAATTATGGTGGAGTTTCAAAAATAATTTATCCCGGATGGGATTTTTATGGACTATCCCTTTATGGCGCAGATTCAAACTTGCGGAAATTGCGTATAAGAGGGACGCAAAGCAGACAGGTCAGGTCAGCAACAGAAGAGGTATTTAATACTGTTGTGCTTACCGAATCTTCGGTTGTAAACGAGATGAAGATGGATGGCGCGGCACCGATGGCAGCGGCAAAAGGAGCCGAAGTATTCGAGAGTGTCGAGGATCAGGCTTATTTCACCGGAGCCGTGGCTGATGCCTCAGCAATGGGTAGCGGCGCGCTTGAGAAGCAGCCTGAAGTAGAGATGCGCGAGGTTGACTGTCCGTTGGCATTCTTTATGCCGGAATTGATAACTGATGGTAATGGCGAGACTATGGTAGACTTCACCGTTCCGCAGTTCAACGGCACATGGCAATTCCAGATAATGGGATATACCGAGGATATGAAGGGTGCTGTCAGCGTTATGAACACTGTTGCATCAAAGCCTGTGATGGCTCAGATGAATGCTCCACGTTTCGTGCGTACCGGGGATGTGGTCTCTATTGCAGCTATGCTGTATAACAACTCTGTCGAGACGATGCCGCTTCACGGCAGGATTGAAGTGTTTGATCTTGCTACCGGAAATACAATCAATTCATTCACATCTCCTGAAGACAATGTCGAGGCATCCGGATCTGTAAGAATTTCCACAGAGTTTACAGTGCCCTCCGATATAAATTATGTCGGATTCAGGGTGTATGCTTATGGTAAGGATTTCACTGACGGAGAGCAGTCTGTGATACCGGTTTATCCGAGTAGCACACCGGTTATCGAGTCCAAGCCATTCTATATCGCTCCCGGTGAAAATTCATTCTCAATGAAAATCCCATCATTCGGCAAAGATGCGAAACTGACTCTGCAATACAGCGACAATCCTATATGGGATGTTGTCACAGCGTTACCCGACATAAGTGAGCCGAAGTCGTCCAATATCCTTTCATTGGTTTATTCCCTTTACGGTAATGCCATCGGAGCCGGACTTGCAAAAGATTATCCGGAGATAACCGAAGCAATAAAGATCTTTGCGGATCCCGCAAACAGCACTGATTCAACTCTTGTATCGAATCTGGAGAAAAATCAGAATCTCAAGACAGTCGCCCTCAACAACACACCTTGGGTGCGTTCGGCTGCATCGGAGACGCTACGTATGCAGAGCATGGTGAAATACACCGATGCAGGTAGAAGCAGAGATCTCATAGCATCGACGCTTAAAGAGATAGGTAAGTTGCAGAATCCGGATGGAGGTTGGAGCTGGTGCTCAGGTATGAAATCTTCAGAGTTCATCACTTCCAGGGTACTCTTGCATCTGGCGATGCTTAAAGATATGAACTATCTTCCGGATGAAGGGCAGAAGATGGCGGAGAAGGCTGTAAGATATGCCGATGCTGCATGGGTGAAAGATCTGAAGGAATATAATGGAAATAAATTCCCTTACATATCGATGTTGAATTATCTGTATGTCCGTTCCAACTTCAAGAATGTAACACCGGCAGCAGCGTTTGCCGCAATGAAAAAGAAGGGTGTTGAGGCTGTGAAGGCAGATTGGAAAAAGATGGGAATATATGAGAAGGCCACAGCAGCAACGCTTCTTAACCGTGAAGGTTACAATATGGAGGCACGTGCCGTTCTTGAGTCTCTCAGACAGTATGCTTCTGTTTCAGCAGAAAAGGGGATGTGGTTTGATAACCTATCTTCATCTTCACAGGGATGGAATAAGCTGATAACAACAGCCCAGGTGCTTGAGGCATATGCCGGAATAGAGCCTGAGAGCGCGAATATAGACAAACTCCGTCAATGGCTTCTTATCACCAAACAGGCTGAGAACTGGGGTGATGACAGAGAAACAGCGGAGGTTATCCATGCGATACTAAGTTCAGGCACGAAGTGGACAGTTCCTACAGCAGCTCCTCGTATATTCGCCGGAGATAGAGAGATAGACACAAACCGATTCGCGGCATTGACAGGAAACATCACAATTTCGCTTAATGTGAAAGGTGGTGAAAGTCTGCGTATCGAGCGTACCGGTTCAGGTCCGGCATGGGGTGGAATCATTTCGCAATTCATCGCTCCTATCAAGGATGTGAAAAGCGGAAAGACACCGGAACTTGCCATAGAAAAGAATGTATATGTGGTGAAAGCCGATGGTGATGGCACTACAGCGGTTTCAGGTAAGTTGAAGGTAGGCGACAAAGTTAGAGTCACATTGACGCTCAAATGCGACAGGGATATCGAGTATGTAGCCGTGATGGATGCAAGATCGGCATGTCTTGAACCGGCAGAGCAGATATCAGGTTATACGCAGAGTGATGGCGTATGGATGTACCGTGAGATACGTGACGAATCCACCAATCTGTTCATACCCTTCCTTTCAAAGGGCACGCATGTGATAAGCTATGAATGCTATGTGGATAGAGAAGGTCAATACTCATTGGGAATAGCTTCCGCACAGTCGCAGTATGCGCCTGTAATCACAGCACATTCCGCAGGAAGATTAATCCAGGTGAGTGACTAACCCTTCTTTGTTGAGAATTACATTTGGAAAAATGTCGAGGGCTTCTTCACGGAAGCCCTCGTCGCTTTTATAGCGCGAGGAATAATGACCGGTCAACAGGGCTTTGGCTCCGGCTTCCTTGGCTATCATGGCAGCCTGACGGGCTGTGGAATGGCCGCGTTGCGCTGCTTCAGGAAGGTGACAGTCAAGATAAGTGGTCTCGTGGAAAAGGAGATCCACGGGCCCGATCTTCGAGGCGATTTCCGGCATATAAGCGGTGTCGCTGATATGTGCATATGACAGAGACGGATCCGCGTCTGTGGTCAGCATTACGTTGGGTATCACGGTGCCGTCAGGTTTTATGAAATCTTCGCCGACCTTGATGCGGTTGATAGCGGAGAAAGGCACCTGGTGGTAGTCGATCATATCGCGGCGTATATGTCGGAGTTTAGGTTTCTCCTCAAAAACATATCCTACAGTAGGGATACGGTGGTTTAAGGGGATTGTGCGGACAGTTAGTGAAGAAGTCTCCAGAATTACGGCCTCTTCAGGACGGATAACGTTGAATTCAAGTTCAAACGGGAGTTCACGGGCGAAAAAATCGAAAATTTTGGTTAATATACGCTTACCGTCTGCAAATGTATGTATCACCATCTTGCCACCGGCTCCGCCAAGCCCGAGAGACGAAATAAGTCCCGGAAGACCGAGCACGTGGTCACCGTGGAGGTGAGTAAGGAAAATATGCCCGAGTCGGGAGAATTTAAGACGATGTTTCTGAAAGGCATATTGCGCCCCTTCGCCGCAATCGACCATAAAGAGGTTTCCTCTATGGTCGATTACGGTTGATGAGGGCTGATGTCTCAGCGTTGGCTTTGCGGAACCGCAGCCAAGTGTATGTATTGAGAATGTAGACACTATTTTATATTATATTTTGCCATGATTTTACGGATGTGCGGCTCGATGTTGTCTACAGCACGCTGATATCCCATGTCGGTAGGGTGCACACCATCGGCGCTTGATTCATGATCGTCACCGGCGTAAAGACCGGGATCAAGGAAATATAAGTTCTTGTCGTTAGCCATGAGTTTCTTCATCTCTTCGGAAGCTGCCGCGCGTTTTTCCTCTTCGAATTTGCGTTTCTTCAGGTTGAAATTGCTATTTTCGCGGTAGAAAGTCTGGAGGAAAACCAGTGGAGTGTCAGGGTGAGCCTTGCGAATGATTTTTACGAATTCAGGAAGGCGTTCGCGTATTTCCTTGGCACTCGGGTTGGAGAAACCGTCGAAGATGAACATGTCGGCATCGGTGTCAGCTATGATATGTGCCAGTCCTGGTTCGAGTTTGCAGATTCCGCTGGTACCAAAATTGGCGATGTCCAGACCGAGACGTCGTGACAGCTGTGCGGGCCAGGGCATTCCGGGACGGGAGCTTGCCGCACCATGAGTATAGCTTGAACCCATCGCCACGATCGGGGCGCGGGTGAAACCACCGTCAGATTTTATTTCAGAATCTTTGAGCACACCAATCTCCAGTTTGTCGATAGTGGTGAATAGCGGCAGGAAAATCATGCACTCCTTCCATTGTCCGTCCATATCCTCGACAAGATTGTAGGTGGCTTCTTTTTTGCCAATTTTGGGGTATGCGACACCGGCGAACAGCCATTTTCCCTCTTTGTCTTTGATGTACAGGTCAAGACCGTTTGAAGCTATGGCCGGAGAGTTGGCGCGTGTCGCCTGGTCGTGCTGTGTCCATTTTGCCCGTATGTTGGGACTGTTTGTGCTGAAGCGCAGACCGATACCGGTGGAGAAATTGAGATATTTCTTCTGCTGGGGAGTGAGTTCGGGATATTTCAGAGTGTCGACACGCTGATATACGAGTCCGTTGTTATGTGCTTTGTTAGCTACAGTGAATGTGGATGCGTCCACATACTTGTACTCCTTTTTCGGAGCGGCGACAACGTTCAGGACCATAAACGCAGCCGACAGGATTAATAAAATTTTTTTCATGATGGGTAACAAAAAATATTTGAGTTCATTTCGCAAATTTAATGAAAAATCCTGAAAGAATATCATGAAGTTGCAGGGTAAATATGTTGGAGTCCATAACATAAATAAATTTAAGTCTGTTTCATAAAAAATTTTACCGGACAGCTGTAAAAATTGGCTTTTGGGGCTATTTGTTTGGGGATGGAATCCAAGAGTTGAACGTTATAAGAAACCCTGGAAATAGACAGATACGTAAGGGTAGATTGTTTTAGGAAGAAAAAACACGGAAAAATGAAGAATCGAATTAAATCGTTTGCATAAAATTTGGTGGAATAAAAAATAAGTATTAGTTTTGCGTCATCAAATTATTGTAATGGCAATATGTTTGATGAAGTTTTTTCATAGGATTAGATTTTTTAAGGTTCTGTTAAGGCTTGTCGTGAGACAAGCCTTAACTATTTTTTGATTCAAATTCGGGTCAGATGATTTTTATAATATGTAATTGTCGATTGCGGCAAGTAAATCTGCAACAACGAATGTTGATCCGCCTACATATACAACGTCTTCAGGAGAGGATTCGGACATAGCAGCATTATAGCCTTCCGCCACTGAGCGGTAGGCGTTGCCTTTGATACCTGCAATCTCGCATTTGGATTGCAACTCCTCAACTTTCAGCGCACGCGGAATTGCTGCGTTGGTTAGATAGTATTCCGCATCTTTGGGGAAAAGTGGCAGGATATGGTCTACATCTTTATCGGCAACAAATCCAATTATCATCCTCAGTCTTGATGTGTCGCTGCGTCTGCTGTAGATTCGTTCGAGTTGGGAAAGGTTATAACGGAGTCCGTCCTGATTGTGTCCGGTGTCGCATATCACAAGAGGTTTCTCCGATAGCCTCATCCATCTGCCGCGTAAACCGGTGAGCTTGTCTACATTTTCAAGACCATTTATTATGTCTTCACGGTTTATGTCAATTCCAACAGAAGGAAATAAAGATATTGCATTAAGCACGGTATTGAGATTCTTCTGCTGGTAGTCACCTGCCAATGGAAGATGAAAATTACCCGCCGACATAGAAACACAATCCCATCCCCATGATGGATTCTCTTTTATATCAGAGACGAGAGAATTGTTGTATGCAAGTGTGATAGGGGCAGAGGATTCCTCAGCCTTGTTTTTGAATACTTCTTCTGTTTCGGTGGATGCCTCTCCGATCACAACCGGTATTCCACTTTTTATAATCCCCGCTTTCTCCGCAGCGATTTCCTTCAGTGTGGAGCCGAGGAATTGCGTATGGTCGAAAGAAATGTTTGTTATGACGGATAAAGCAGGAGTGATTATATTAGTAGAGTCAAGGCGTCCGCCCATTCCAACCTCGATCACAGCTATATCTACATTCACGGAAGCGAACCAGTCGAAAGCCATGGTCATTGTGAGTTCAAAGAATGATGGGTTGATATCGCTGTCGCAGTCTTTCCATCTGCGGGTGAATTCAATCACCTTCTCCTTCGGTATCATTTCTCCGTTTATCCGGATGCGTTCGCGGAAATCCACGAGATGAGGGGAGGTGTAAAGCGCGGTCTTATATCCGTGTGCCTGCAACACTGCCGCAAGCATGTGGGAAGTGCTCCCTTTCCCGTTCGTTCCAGCCACATGGATGCTGCGGAACTTGCTGTGTGGATTGCCGAATAGATTATCAAGGGCGATGGTGCGGTCAAGTCCCGGTTTGTAAGCCGCAGCTCCTACGCGTGAGAACATAGGCAGTTGGGAATACAGGAAATCCAAAGCCTCCTTATATTGTGAGTCTGTTTGATTATTATGGTCTGTTTGTTTCATATCAATAATATAACAGGAATCCGGCTATTCCGGCAAGGATGATTATGAGTATCGGATGCATCTTGAAAGATTTTTTCTTCACTTTAATAGGGAAGAACGCAAGACAGAAAGCGATGACGCATATGGCGATATTGGTCCACATTTGTGTGGATATGCCGTTTGGGTTGAAGTTCGCGGCATTCATAAGCATGATAGCCGCGGATGCTATCAGTCCGACTACCACCGGACGCAATCCGGAGAACACCGCTTTTATAGCGCCGCTTTCGTTATGGCGACGGATGAAGTGAGAGCTGTACAACACGAGGAAGAAGCTTGGCACAGACACAGCCAGTGTTGCAAGGACAGAACCGAGTAGCCCCCATATTATACCGTTAAATGCCGGATCAACGCTGCCTGGAGCAACAAAGCCGATATATGTTGCCGAATTAATGCCTATCGGACCCGGGGTCATCTGTGAAATCGCAACTATGTCGGTGAACATAGTTTCTGATATCCATCCCGGCTCAACCACCGCTTTTTCTACAAGCGAAAGCATGGCATAGCCTCCACCGAAACCGAATATTCCTATCTTTATATAAGCCCAGATTAATTTCCAATATATTCCCATCGTATGAAGATAAATTTAGACAGTTATAATAGTATGTTATATAAAAGCTGACTTGTGTATTATCTGTTATGCATTCTTTTTTGCGGTATCCACCAGAAGAGGAATCCACCGGCCGCACCAAGGATGATGTATAAAATCGGGCTTGATATGATTCCCATGTCGATCGATATGAGCAAGGCGACAACGAGCGGAATCCAGACAGTTTTCCATGTGAGTTTCGCCGCTTTAGCAGATGTAAGCACCGGTGCGATGATGAGGGCCACGACCGCGGGGCGTATTCCCATGAAGATGGAAGATATCACGCGGTTGTTTTTTATCATATCAGGGGTGAGGAAGATTGCTATGGCGAGAATTATCAGGAAAGAGGGGAGTGTTGAGCCGAGCGATGCGATAACGCTACCTTTTGTGCCTCTCAGTTTGTCGCCAACCGCCGTGGCTATATTTACCGCAAGGATTCCCGGCAGACTTTGTGCTATGGCAAGCAGGTCGAGAAAATCGTCACGTTCGATCCAATGATATTTGTCGACAATCTCCCTTTCGATTATTGAGATCATAGCCCATCCACCTCCGAATGTAAAGGCTCCTATTTTAAAAAAAGATGAGAAAATCCGCCACAGAGACGTAGTATCTGAGGGGGTAGCTTTGTCAATGTCTTTGGTCATAATAAACAGCGCGGTTTCCTGAGTGAAACCGCGCTGCAAAATTAATCATTTATCGAGGGATAATCAAATTTAATATTTATGGTCGGTGGACTCCAACGATTCCGGTGTGAGTTTTTTACTGTCCATCGCGCGCCATACATATACGATGTAAGCGAGCACGAAAGGAATAAGAATCGACACATAGCTCATCGCTTTCAGTGTGAATTCCGAAGAGGAGGCATTTCTGATTGTAAGGGAGTCAGCCGGGTTCAGCAATGAAGGATAAAAAGCTGTGTCACCATATCCTGCCACCCAGAAGAGAGAAGCCACAACAAGGAATGTGCCTATGCCTGTGAACCATACTCCTTTTGTGAAATGCTTAGAGAAGCATGATTTGAGCCATCCGAACAGTACAAGAACAACTCCGACGAGCAATGCGGCGGCTGCCCACCATAGTTCGATATAGTTATGCAGATATTTAAACTCAGTCATCTGCACATCTACAGTGCGGATACCTTCTGATATGACTGTGTAACCGGTAGCCGTGAGCAGAAGTCCCAGAAACCAAAGGAAGAAAACAAGGAATATACCGCCGTTTATCAGTGCCTTTGCCTTCAGGGTCTTGAAGAAATCCGGGTCTCCGGTGATATTATTCATCATATAGAGGCATGCCTGTGTGCGTGCGAGGAAAAGCACTGCGACTCCGAGCACAAGGTTCTTCCAATTGAAAATGGCCTCGAAACCGTGTGTCGGTGCCCACTGTGAGATTACAGGAGCGGAGCCGTTGAGGAGATTTCCCCTGTTGACCGTGAATTCACCTCCGAAAAAGAACATGGATACAGCCACACCAAGCAGGACGCATCCGACACATCCATTGATGAACAAGAATATGTCGTATGTCTTTGTGCCGTATACATTGCCCTTCTTCCTGCGATACTCATAGCTGACAGCCTGGACTATAAAGCTGAAGAGAATGAGAATCCAGAGCCAGTATGCTCCTCCGAAGCTTGTGGAATAGAAGAGAGGGAAAGAGGCGAAAGCGGCTCCACCGAAGGTGACGAGAGTGGTGAAAGTAAGCTCCCATTTGCTTCCCATCGAGTTCACGATAAGATCGCGGCGCGTTTTTGAGTCTGCCGACAGAAGCATAGATTGTCCTCCCTGCACGAAGAGAAGAAACACAAGTATTCCCCCCAGCACGGAAACCAGGAGCCACCAATAATTTTGAAGATATTCTAACATTGTGAATTATGTTTATGAGACGAACTCTTAAGTGAATGTTTATTTATGGTATCGCTCCTTATGACAGTTTGTCGGTGGAATGTTTGCTGATCTGGCGGCACATGATGCTAACCTCAGCCACGAGAAGCACGGTGAATATCAAAGCGAACAACCAGAATGTTATGATCACGGAAGATGCCGGCACTGCTGATACGGAAGCGATTGTCGGCAGGAGATCCTGCACGGTCCAGGGTTGGCGTCCTACTTCTGCCACAGCCCATCCGGCCTCGGAGCAAATCCACATGAATGGCACCGAACAAATCGCAATCCACTGAAGCCAGGTGGCTTTCTGCAGAAGAGTGGATTTGTAGGCAAGGAAAAGAACAACGATGAAGAACAGCAGGAAGTAAGAGCCCAGCACAACCATCACACGGAACATCACGAATGTCAGACCTACCGGAGGAATTGCCTCATCGACAGATTTGAAATAACCGTATCCGAAGAAGGGATAATTCTCGCGTAAAGTTGTCAGGGAAGATGCCATTGTTGCGGAATCTCCCGCCTCGCGAGCTATCCCATATGCTTTGAGCGCCTCTTGCGCACGTTTTCCCATCGCGATTCTTTCGGCATACGATACGGTGTTGATAGTATCGCCCTCGGCGTTTATATCCACACCATTGATAATGTCTGTAATACCGGGGATGAAAGCGTTCATGTCGTGGCGTCCGAGAATCGACAATCCTTTGGGAATGGCTATCTCGAAAAGATATTCATCCTCATCGTTATCCCATTCCTTTTCTGGATTAAGGATAGCGACGGCAGCGAGGCTCTGGCCTTCATGACCGTGGTAGAGACCCTCCATGGCAGCAAGTTTCATTGGCTGGTGTTTAGTTACCTCAACGGCAGATCCATCACCTGTATACATGGTGAGCAACATTCCCGCCAGACCGAACCATGCGCCTACCTTTATGGACCGCATGGCAAATTCAACATTGCGTTTTTTCCAGAGGAACCAGCAGCTGACACCGATAACGAACACGCCAGAGAGTGCCCATCCGCTTAATACGGCGTGGAAGAATTTGTTTATCGCTATGCTGGAGAACAGAGCCCAGAAATTATCCATTACATTTCTCATCTGCTCAGGATCGAATTCCATTCCTACAGGATACTGCATCCAGGCGTTGGCAACCAGGATCCAAAGAGCGGAAATGGAGGCGCCGAGTGAAGTTAGCCAAGTCGAGGCAAGATGGAAGCGAGGACTGACCTTATTCCAGCCAAAGAACATCACTGCCACGAAAGTGGACTCCATGAAGAACGCGAGAATGCCTTCAATGGCAAGCGGCGCGCCAAAGATATCACCTACGAACCAGGAATAGTTGCTCCAGTTTGTTCCGAACTCGAATTCAAGGATGATTCCGGTTGCTACACCGATCGCGAAATTGATTCCGAACAGACGCATCCAGAATTTTGTGGTCTGGAGCCATTTCTCGGATTTTGTCTTGAGATAGATGCTCTCCATGATTGCAACCATCACAGACAATCCGAGGGTGAGTGGCACAAAGAGCCAATGATAGATGGCCGTAATGGCAAATTGAAGCCTCGACCAATCAACAACGGTAGTTAGATCTGACATAATTTATTTGGTTTTTCGTTAAGTTTCGGTCAACGTGTTGGCTTTTCGGTCAACGTGTGGTGAGTTCCTTCCGGACATGATCGGCACGCTCATCGTCGCTGTCAAAGTTGGTTGAGAGGAAATTCGGGAAAAACAGGAATTTCATCACTACAAAGAATATGAACAGCTTTATAAGGATTATCAGCCATAGAGTTTTTCCAATTGTCATCTCCTTAAACCCGGTGTAATAGAACATCCATATGTTTCGGATGCCTCTGAAAGCAGAATTAATCAATGGAGGTGTCATGGCAGGAATTTTTAAACAACTTTTAAAGCTTTAAATCATTATGCGACAAATTTAACAAAAAATTATATTAAAAGGAAAATTCATGAGGATTTTTGATTAACTTTGCAATGAGAAGCATCATGACGATGATGATGATAATAAATTAAAACTGTTTCTACGACTACAAAACCTAAATATATATATGGCACTCTGGTTCGAATGCAAGGTGAGATATGACAAGATGCATGAAAATGGAATGGTGAAGAAAGTGAACGAGCCCTATCTTGTGGATGCTCTGACATTTACGGAAGCCGAAGCCCGCATAATGGAGGAAATGAAACCTTTCATTTCGGGTGAATATTCCATCTCATCAGAGAAAAAGACAAAAATTTCCGAGATTTTTTTCAATGAAGGCGGCGACCGCTACTATCAGGTGAAGGTTAATTTCATCACTCTTGATGAAAAATCCGGTGCTGAGAAGAAAACAGCAACTCTTATCCTTGTCCAGGCTTCAGATTTCGAGGATGCCCTCAAAAATTTCATGGAGGGTATGAAGGGAACCATGGGAGATTTTGAAATTGCTTCGATTGTGGAAACTCCGCTTATGGACGTTTTCCCTGCCAATCTCGGTTGATTTTACCTGTGTCGGACATGGTAGCTGAAGAGATAGAGAAACTTAAGCAAGAGATTCCCGCAGGAGTGAAGCTTGTGGCGGTCTCAAAGTTCCATCCGGTGGAGATGATCCGCGAGGCATATGATGCGGGTCAGCGTCGTTTCGGAGAGAGCAGGGTGCAGGAGCTTTTAGCTAAGATACCGCAGCTCCCTGATGATATAGAGTGGCATTTTATCGGTCATCTTCAAACTAACAAGGTAAAATCCCTGATCGGGAAAACATCCCTGATAGAAAGTGTTGATTCCGAGAAATTACTTCAACTCATAGACTCCGAGTCTCGTAAGGCAGGTGTTGTGACAAAAGTTCTCATGCAGCTGCATGTTGCGAAAGAGGAGACAAAGTTCGGCTTTCTGCCCGAAGAATTGCTGGAGTATTTCCGGCAGCGCAAGTTTGAGAGCCTGACCAACACGCATATCTGCGGAGTGATGGGAATGGCCTCCAATACAGATGATATGGAGCGGGTAAGGAATGACTTTGCCGAGATTTTCCGCGTCTTCAATGAGATTCACAACGACTCGTCGCTGGGTTTAAGAGGGTTCGATTCCATTTCAATGGGTATGAGCCATGATTGGCAGATTGCCGTCAAGGAAGGAGCGAACATTGTAAGGATAGGGAGCCGTATATTCGGGGAGAGAGAATATTAATGGATGTGGCCATAGGCGGGACGCATATTCTAATACTGAATAAACTCAAAAAAACAATATATTAATTATGACAGCACAGACAATAGCAGCGAATCAGAATTCGCGCGGAAGAGTAGTGGCGATCATAGCCATGTTCTTCCTTTTCGCCATGATTTCATTCGTGACGAATCTTGCAGCCCCCATCGGAACAATATGGGGTTACAAGTTTGAGGGTAATTCCATGCTCGGTATGATGGGTAACATGATGAACTTCCTTGCATATCTGTTCATGGGTATTCCGGCAGGAAATCTTCTTGTTAAAATCGGTTATAAGAAGACAGCTCTCTGGGCAATGGCCATCGGAGTGATCGGTCTTTTCGTGCAGTGGCTTTCAAGCGTTGTAGGCGCAGATGTCACTCTTTTTGAAATGACATCCGATGTTGTGACGCAGGAGGGTGATGCAATGTCAAAAACATTTGCAGTGCCTTTGAATTTTATCATCTATCTTCTCGGAGCCTTCATATGCGGTTTCTGTGTATGTATGCTCAACACCGTTGTCAATCCTATGCTTAACCTTCTCGGTGGCGGTGGCAACAAGGGTAATCAGCTTATCCAGACTGGTGGTTCGCTCAACTCCCTTTCCGGCACATTGACCCCCTTCTTTGTAGGAGCGCTTATCGGTGCGTTGAGTCCTGCTACAACAATGTCGAATGTGGCTCCCCTCCTTTGGATCGCCATGGGTGTCTTTGCGGCTGCGTTTGTAATCATCAGTTTTGTTACTATCCCTGAACCCAACCTAACCAAGGGGGGTAAGAAAGTGAAATATTCCCATAGCCCCTGGAATTTCCGTCATCTCGTATTCGGTGTGATTGGTATTTTCTTCTATGTGGGTATCGAGATCGGTATCCCCGGAACTCTTAACTTCTATCTTTCCGACCAGGGTACAGGCGGTGCAGGTGTTGCCGGAGAGGCTTCAAAGATAGCTGGTGCTATAGTAGCCGTTTACTGGCTTCTCATGCTTATCGGTCGTTTCTGCTCCTCCCTTATCAGCGGAAAGGTTTCTACACGCACACAGCTTATCACTGTTTCCACAGTAGGTGTGATTCTTGTGATTCTCGCTATCTTTATTCCAAAGAGCGTCACATTCAATGTTCCTGAGGTTGTTTATTCCGGTGGAGCTGTAGTTCCGGTTAGCGCGCTTTTCCTCGTGCTTTGCGGTCTCTGCACATCCGTAATGTGGGGTGGTATTTTCAACCTCGCTGTTGAAGGACTTGGCAAATATACAGCCCAGGCATCCGGTATCTTCATGATGATGGTAGTAGGTGGCGGTGTAATGCCGTTGATCCAGAACTATATCGCAGGTGTTGCGGGTTACATGACGTCATATTGGCTCGTAGTCGCTATGCTCGCTTATCTGCTTTTCTATGGTCTTGTAGGCTGCAGAAACGTAAACAAAGATATTCCTGTTGATCTTGAGGAGGAGACCAAAGAGGAGCTTGTTTGATTATTATAACCAAATTCACGAATTATGAATGTAAATGTAATGAACGATGCTGCCAACAATCTCCGTGTGCTTATCGCGGAGATGGTTGAGAAATCAAAGTCCGGTCACCCCGGTGGGGCTATGGGCGGAGCAGACTTCGTAAACGTATTGTATTCAAGTTTTCTTGTGTATGATCCCGAAGATCCGAAATGGTTCGCCCGCGACCGTTTCTTCCTTGATCCGGGACATATGTCGCCGATGCTCTACAGCATTCTCGCGTTGACAGGAAAATTCAGCATAGAGGAGCTTCAGAAATTCCGTCAGTGGGGCAGTGTAACCCCCGGACATCCTGAGGTTGATGTGGAGCGTGGAATTGAGAACACATCCGGTCCTCTCGGTCAGGGTCATGTGATGGCGGTCGGAGCTGCCATAGCCGAGCGTTTCCTCGCAGCACGTTTTGGTGATGTTGTGGCTCATAAGACCTACGCTTTCATTTCCGACGGAGGTATTCAGGAAGAGATCTCACAGGGTGCCGGTAGAATAGCCGGAAAACTCGGACTGAGCAATCTTATCATGTTCTATGATTCAAACAAGGTGCAGCTTTCCACACATGTGGCAGATGTCACCAATGAGGACACCGCTGCCAAATATCGTGCATGGCATTGGAATGTGATTGAGGTTGACGGCACTGATCCTGTAGCTATGGCAGGTGCTCTTCAGACTGCGATCGAGGAGAAAGAGAAACCTACTCTTATTATCGGTCACACTGTTATGGCAAAGGGAGCTGTCAATGCTCAGGGAGAATCGCTCGAGGGCGCTATCTCAACACACGGTCAGCCGCTGTCGGCAGCCGGTGCGGATATTGACAAGACTGTTGAAAATCTTGGTGGAGACCCCAAGAATCCATGGGTTATCCGTGAGGATGTCAAGAAACTCTACGCCGATCGCGCAGAAGAACTCAAAAAGATTGTTGCGGCACGCAAACTTCAATATAAGGAATGGGCTCAGGCAAATCCTGATAAAGCTAAAGAACTTCAGGATTATATAGACCTCAAGCTTCCTGCGCTCCCTTGGGATGATATCGAGTTCAAGGCAAACATGGCAAGCCGTGCCGCTTCAGCTACAGTTCTCGGTTTCCTTGCAGAGCATGTTGGCAATATGATTGTGTCGAGTGCTGACCTTGCAAACTCTGATAAAACTGACGGTTTCCTTAAGAAAACAACGGTTCTTTGCAAAGAGGATTTCTCCGGAGCATTCCTGCAGGCAGGTGTCGCAGAGCTTACAATGGCTTGCATAATCAACGGTATCGCGCTTCATGGCGGAGTGTTTGGAGCATGCGCCACATTCTTTGTATTCTCCGATTATATGAAGCCTGCGATCCGTATGTCGGCATTGATGGAGCTTCCTGTTAAGTTTATCTATACACATGACTCATTCCGTGTAGGAGAGGATGGCCCGACTCATGAGCCTATCGAGCAGGAGGCTCAGATCCGTCTTATGGAGCAGATCTCTAATTTCAGCGGTCGCCCGTCAGCTCTTGTTCTTCGTCCTGCAGACTCTGCAGAGACAGTCGAGGCTTATAAGCTCGCAATGGAGAATGTGCATACCCCGTCAATCCTTATCTTCTCACGCCAGAATCTTGAGGATCTTCCGGGTGAAAACCGCAGGGAGGAAGCTAAAAAGGCGGCAAAAGGTGGTTACACAGTAGTTGAGGCAGAGAATCCGGATGTTGTGCTTGTCGGCAACGGTAGCGATGTCGCTCTTCTCGTGCATGCTGCAGAGGAGTTGAAGAAAGAGGGTGTTAACGCTCGCGTGGTGTCTGTTCCCTCTATCGGTTTGTTCAACAGCCAGAGCGAGGAATACCGCCGCAGTGTGATTCCGGCAGGGGTGAAGCTCTTCGGTCTCACCTCCGGTCTCCCTGCTACATTGTATCCTCTTCTCAACGGAGGAGAATATAAATTCATGGGAATGGAGCGGTTCGGAGCTTCTGCGCCTGCCAAAATTCTTGATGAAAAATTTGGATATAACACGGAAAATGTGTTGAAAAATATTAAACAATTTTTAGGAAAGTAGTGTTTATATGTAAAAAAAGTGCTAACTTTGCACTTCGAATTTAACATTGCGAATGTGAAAATTAACATAATTTGAAACGTTAGTATTGTTTGATTCGACTATAAACACCTAAAATATAGACAATTACATAAATTAATTAATTTGTTGTTTTATGAAGAAAAGTGTATTATTTTCCCTCGCGGTTCTCGCTGCCGGCGCTTTCAGCGCAAATGCGCAGGAGGTTACCTATGTTGAGGATTGCTCACAGGGCTACCTGATGAACAAGGCAAAAGACAACTGGTTCATGACAGTGGAAGGTGGTTCCAACATCCTTTTCGCTAAGGATAACATCCACGCTGAGCTTAAGAACCGTTTCGGTGGCAACGCCGGTCTTTACTTCGGTAAGTGGGTTACTCCTACTTTCGGATTCCGCTTCGGTGGTCAGTATCTCATGACAAAGGGTGCAACTCAGGCTAAGGGCATGTTCCGCAAGCAGAACGCTCCCCGTCTTGAAAATGGTTACTATCCCGAGAAGATGCAGGCTGTATCTCCCGAGTTTGATGTTCTCATCAACCTTACCAACTGGTGGTGCGGCTACCGTCCCGGTCGTGTATACAATGCAGTTCTCCACGGAGGTGGCGGTGCAATGTTCACATTCCGTCGCGCATATGACGGCACAGATCTTCGCTGGCGTTCAGCAAAGAGCACTCCGCTTTTTGCAAACGTAGGTCTTCAGAATAACTTCGCTATCAGCAAAGTTGTTGACCTCTTCATCGACGTTCAGTATCAGATCTTCAAAGAGGGTGGTGCTTACAACCCCCACTACGCACAGGATCTTCAGCTTTCAGCCGGTCTTAACGTAAACTTCGGCAAGAAAGACTGGAACTGCCCTGTTACCGCAGTATGCCCCACATGGAAATATACAGACGCAGAGGGTGATGCTCTCGTAGCACGTCTTGCTCAGGCTGACGCTAAGATCGCAAGCCTTCAGAAGCAGCTTGACGAGTGTCTGAAACGTCCTGTTGAGAAAGTTAGCTGCGAAGGTCTCGCAACTGTTTACTATCCCATCAACCAGTACAGCCTCTCCAACCGTGAGAAGACTATCCTCAAATCAATGGCTGAGGTTATGAAAGAGACTCCCAACCAGAAATATATCCTTACAGGTTGGGCTGACAACTACACTGGCAACGATGAGATCAACACTCGCCTCCGCAACCAGCGTGTGAATGGCGTTAAGGCATTCCTCGTAAAATGTGGTGTTGACGAGAACCAGCTCGACGCTCGCATCGATGCAAACAACTTGACAGACTTCGGTGCAAAGGGTGCTCCCCTGGATCGTGCCGTGACAATCAAGCTTGCTGACTAATTAAAAAGCATGAAAATAAAAAAGGCTCGCAATTGCGAGCCTTTTTTATTTTAGAAGCATTTCAGCATCGGGCGTAGGTGGGATCTCGATGCAGATCGGTGTTTTTGATACGGGATGAATGAATTCAATTTTATGGGCTTGTAAGGAGATGCCGCTATCGCGGTTGCTCCGTCTCGCTCCGTATTTCAGGTCACCCTTTATAGGATTACCCATGTTGGAAAGCTGCGCACGTATCTGATGTTTCCTTCCGGTGAGGAGGTTGACCTCAAGAAGTGTGTATCGCTCGCCGTTAGCTATTGTTTTATAATTCAACACGGACTTTTTTGCATCTTTATAGGTTGGATCTGCAATGAAAGTCTTGTTTATTCTGCCGTTAGAGACAAGATAATTTTCAAGTGTGTCCTTATCTTTTGCCGGTTTGCCTTCAACAAGCGCCCAGTAAGTCTTATGTATCTCTCCTTCGCGCAGCATACGGTTGAGGCGCTCAAGAGCTTTGGAAGTCTTGGCGAATATTACCAGTCCTGATACCGGTCGGTCAATGCGATGCACTACGCCGCAGAATACATTGCCCGGTTTGTTATATTTTTCCTTCAGATATTTTTTCAGCAATTCGGAAAGAGGGGTGTCACCTGTTTTGTCACCCTGCACAATTTCCCCACAATCTTTGTTGACGATGATAATGTGGTTGTCTTCGTAGATTATTTCCATTGTATATAAATAATAAAACGCCGGCTGGATAGCCGGCGTCTGATTTAGTAGCGGGGGCAGGACTCGAACCTACGACCTTTGGGTTATGAGCCCAACGAGCTACCACTGCTCCACCCCGCGGTGTCATTTACGGGTGCAAAGTTAATGCTATTTTCTCAATTGTGCAAGAGATTTGGCTAAAAATTTTGAAAAATTATGTTAAAGGGCATTTTTTTATGATTTTGCAGGGCGTATATTAAAATGATTCCATAATGTGTAATGAGAATTGAAGAAAAATTGCTAAATTTGCTCAATAATCCCAAGTATGTGCAATTCCTCTCTTTGAAAGGGGAGTGTGATAGAAATACAGGCATGGTGAAAAAAACACGTGAAAAGTTTATAGAAGTTGCCCGTCAGCTGTTTGCCCGCAAGGGAGTGGAGAATACTACAATGAATGATATTGCCTCCGCTTCCGACAAAGGCAGGCGCACTATCTACACTTATTTCAAAAGCAAACGGGAAATCTTTAATGCCGTAATCGATAATGAATCCGAACAGCTTCTTCACCGTCTGGGGCTGATACTTGCAAAGCCTGTGTCGCCGGAGGAAAAACTTAAGGAATATGTTGAATGCAGATTGCAGACAATGCGCGAGATTGTGTCGCGCAATGGTTCGTTGAGGGCTGGATTCTTCCGGGATGTGAGGAAGGTTGACAGGGCGCGCGCGATAATCACAAGAAAAGAGGCGGCTCTGTTGATAGAAATCCTTAATGAAGGCATAGAGACCGGTGATTTCAGGATACGTAATGTTAAGGAGTGTGCGTTGGTGATTGTGAACGCTATCCATGGTCTGGATGTTCCCTATATACGTGACAGCCTCTCTCAGTACGGTCTCGGAGAAGAGCGCATCAAGAGAGTGATTGCGGATCTTATTCTGCACGGTATAATGGACAGATGAATTATAATGTGTAGAATTGGTTAGTATAAAAAGTAAACAGACATATAGTATGTATATTAATTCAATGGGCATATATGTGCCGGAAGGGAGAGTGACCAATGATCATTTTCTCAATGTAAACGGACTCACATCTGAATGGATCGAGCAGCGCACCGGAATAAAGAGCCGTTCCAAGGCGGCACCGGATGAGAATGTCGATACGATGGCTATAGCTGCGGTGGAGGATGCCGTAGGTAAACTCCCGTATGATGTGAAGGAAGTCGGGCTTGTAGTCGCAGCGCATTATTGTGCGTATGACACGGTAGCTACGGCGGCTCATAAGGTGCAGCGTCATTTCAATATTCATGGTGCGAAGGCGGTTTATGCATCATCTGCATGCTCATCGTTTATCAACGGGTTGGAGATAATCGAGGGATATTTCGCAATGGGTAAGGCAGACAAGGCTCTGCTTATCTGCAGCGAGCATAACACATATTACTCCAATGAATCTGATCCCAAGAGCGGACACTTGTGGGGGGATGCAGCTGTGGCATACTTTGTGTCTAAAGATAGACAAAGCGATACAGACCTCAAGATAATAGACATATACACGGAGGGGCTCGGAGACCTTGGAAAAGGTCCGGCAGGTGTGTGTCTAAGACCAAAGGAAGATGGCATCACAATGCCTGATGGAAGGGATGTCTTTATCCACGCCTGCCGCTATATGATACACGCTCTCGACAATTCTTTGAAGAGCGCGTCCTTATCGCGTGAGGATATTTCCAAGCTGATATGCCATCAGGCTAACAAACGTATCGTGGCTCAGGTGGCTCACCAGCTTGATATGGGTATGGATCGTTTTATCAATAATATTGAGGAGTTGGGCAATACAGGCTCTGCATCGGCGGCACTTGTCCTGGCTCAGAACATAGATTCAATATCCAAGGGCGATAAAGTCGCTTTGATGGTGTTCGGAGGAGGATATTCATGCGGATGCTTTATCGTGGAAAAATAATATTTTTTTAACTGACAAATATGAAACTTCTTGAAGGAAAGACAGCGATTGTAACAGGCGCTGCAAGAGGAATTGGCAAGGAAATTGCCTTGAAGTATGCGTCCGAGGGATGCAACATCGCGTTTACAGACCTTGTTATCGATGAGAACGGTAAGAAAACCGAAGAGGAGATTGCCGCTTATGGTGTTAAATGCAAGGGATATGCATCAAATGCAGCGGATTTTGCAGCCACAGAGAAGACTGTAGAAGAGATTAAAGCCGATTTCGGCCGTATAGATATCCTTGTAAACAATGCCGGTATCACCAAAGATGGCCTGATGCTTCGTATGACAGAGCAGCAGTGGGATGCTGTGATTGCGGTGAATCTGAAGTCCGCGTTCAATTATATCCATGCGGTTCTTCCGATCATGATGCGTCAGAAAGCCGGTTCGATCATCAACATGGCATCTGTAGTTGGTGTTCATGGCAATGCAGGTCAGTCAAATTATGCAGCTTCCAAGGCAGGTCTTATCGCCCTTGCAAAGAGTATAGCCCAGGAGGTTGGATCACGTGGCATCCGTGCGAATGCAATCGCCCCCGGTTTCATTGAGACAGCCATGACAGAGGCTCTTCCTGCAGAGGTGCGTCAGGAGTGGTGCCAGAAGATACCGTTGCGCCGTGGTGGCAAGGTAGAGGATATTGCCAATGTCGCTACATTCCTTGCATCCGACATGGCTGGCTATGTAACCGGTCAGGTGATCCAGGTAGACGGAGGTATGAATATGTAATCAGTTGCATAGACATAATCAGTCAAAATGCAGAAATATGCAATAATTGTCGCCGGCGGGGAGGGAAACCGCGCCGGCGGCGTTGTTCCCAAACAGTTTCAGTTGATTGCCGGAATTCCGATGTTATGGTGGTCGGTAAGGGCATTTCATGCTGAGGATCCTGATACACGGATAATCCTGGTGCTTCATCCCGGCTTCTTTGACGAGTGGGACTTGCTTTACGCAGAATTACCGGAAGCCGACAGGAAAATCGATGTCCATATCAGTTGCGGAGGCAGAAGCCGGCTTGAGTCTGTGAGAAATGGTCTAATGTCGGTTCCCGATGGTAATGATGCTCTGGTGGCGGTGCATGATGCGGCCCGTCCGTTGGTTAGCGTGGAGATGATATCCCGCGGTTGGTTGGCTGCCGAGGAGAGCGGTGCCGCCGTTCCTGCTGTAGGTATGACAGATTCGATCCGGCGCATAGAGTCCGGCGTCAGCGTATCGGTTCCTCGTAAGGATTATGTGAAAGTGCAGACACCACAGGTGTTTGATGCTTCTCTTCTTAAGCATGCGTATGAGGGAATATTATCTGATCTTATGACAGATGATGCTTCGGTAGTTGAAGCGGCAGGTCATAAAATCTCGCTTTACGAAGGCTCTCCTTATAATATGAAAGTTACAGAACCATTAGATATAAAAATAGCAGAGACTCTTATTGAACTCATTTCTTGACACGGATATAAAGTTTCTCAAAGGGGTAGGCGACAAACGAGCCAAACTTTTGGAGACCGAACTTGAAATCAGCACGTTCGGTGATCTCCTGTATACCTTCCCCTACCGCTATGTTGACACAAGCCGGTTCTATAAAATCTCCGAATTCAGCGGAGAGATGCCATCGGTCCAGGTGCTTGGCAGATTTGTTGGTTTCACAACAGAAGGAGAGGGCTTGAGACAGCGTCTTAAAGCTTCCTTTTATGACGGGAAGCGTTTTATGGAAGTCGTATGGTTCTCAAAATTGAATTTTTTCAAAACTGCATATCAGCCAGGTGTAACCTATATATTGTTTGGAAAGCCTACGCTCTACCGTGATATTTGGCAGATGGCGCATCCTGAGGTCAGTGCCTATGATGCCAGCCGCCCGCCTGAAGGGTTTAGAGGTGTATATTCTATTCCTGATAAATTACGCAAGAGAGGCTATTCGACACGTCTTCTTTCTGACCTTGCCAAGAATCTTTTTGCCAATGCCAGAATCAAGGAAGTAGAGGAGACTATCCCAACGGAAATAATGAGCAGGTATTCTCTTATGCCATTGCTTGAGGCTTTGTCAAATCTGCATTTTCCCCAAAGTCCGGACAAGCTCCGCAAAGCAAGGGAGAGGATGAAGTTTGAAGAGTTGTATTATCTGCAACTCCACATTCTGCGCTATTCACGTGAGCGAGGCAGGCGCATAAAGGGACACGTTCTTGGAAAAATAGGCGATTATTTCAACACTTATTACAAGCGTTTCATACCTTTCGAGCTTACAGGGGCGCAAAAAAGAGTGCTTCATGAAATCCGTGATGACATGCGCACCGGCAGGCAGATGAATCGTTTGCTTCAGGGAGATGTGGGCAGCGGCAAGACCATGGTGGCTTTCATGACCATGCTGATGGGGGTGGATAACGGTTTTCAATGCGCTATCATGGCTCCCACGGAGATTCTTGCCGGACAGCATTATGAAACGATAAGGAAATGGGGAGAAAGTATCGGTCTGCGTGTAGAGCTTCTTACAGGCAGCACAAGAACCAAGGCGAGGAGAGAGATCCACGAAGGACTTGTTTCAGGAGATATCGATATTATAGTAGGCACTCATGCGCTCCTTGAGGATAATGTGCAGTTCCGGAACCTTGGAATAACGGTGATAGACGAGCAGCATCGTTTTGGAGTGGCGCAGCGTGCCAAGATGTGGAAGAAGAGCTCCATCGCGCCCCATGTGCTTGTGATGACAGCCACTCCTATACCGCGTACCCTCGCCATGACTGTATATGGAGATCTTGATGTGTCCGTGATCGATGAATTGCCTCCCGGACGAAAACCTGTGCAGACTTTTTTGAAATTTGACAATGCAAGGATGGAAGTCAACAGGCTTATAAACCGTGAACTTCAGGAGGGACGTCAGGTATATATTGTATATCCTCTTGTCAAGGAGAATCCGAAACTTGAGTTGAAAAGTGTGGAGGAGGGGATAGAAAGGGTAAGGGGAATGTTCCCGAATGTCAAGGTCTGTATGGTTCACGGTCAGATGAAACCGGCGGAGAAAGATTATCAGATGGATCAGTTTGTCAGCGGAGAAGCCAGGATACTGGTCGCCACCACAGTCATAGAGGTCGGTGTGAACGTGCCGAATGCTTCGGTGATGCTTATTGAGAACGCAGAGCGGTTCGGACTGTCGCAGCTGCATCAGTTGCGAGGCAGGGTAGGGCGTGGTGCTGACCATAGTTATTGCATTCTGATGACAAAACATAATATCGCCGGCGACACTCGAAAACGCTTGTCAATCATGACAGAAACATCAGATGGCTTTCTGATCTCGGAAGCGGATATGAAAATGCGGGGTCCCGGGGATATGGAGGGAACCCAACAGAGTGGAATAGCGTTTAATTTAAAGATAGCCAACCTGGCAAGCGATGGCCAGATATTGAATGTGGCGCGTCAGGCAGCCGAAGCCGTCCTGAATGCTCATCCGGAACTTGTAGAGGCTCCGGCATGTGGAGTTGAGAGATACGAAGGGGAACGGCTGGCGTTGTCGGAGGCATCTGTGGCTATGGTGCGTAAGGAATTGCGCATCAGATTTTCAAAGACCTACGACTGGTCGCAAATTAGTTGAGTATGAGAGAAAAAGAATTCCTTCCATTAGTGAAGGCAAAGCTCGGGATTGAGGAGCTTAATCCAATGCAGCGTCAGATGATGGGGCAGGCTTCGGAAGCGCGTGATATAATATTGTTGTCGCCGACAGGTTCAGGTAAGACATTGGCATTCATATTGCCGATGCTTAAGATTTTAAAACCGACCACAGGCAGGGTGCAGGCTGTTGTTGTGGCTCCTTCGCGAGAACTTGTCATCCAGATTTCGCAGATTGTAAATCAGATAGCCGTAGGATTCAAGGTAACACAGCTTTACGGAGGACACAAGGTGGAGGATGAGGTCAACTCGCTCTCCGCAGGAACAGATATTATCGTAGCTACACCAGGCAGGTTGCTTGATCATATAAACAGGCGCAACATCGATGTGCTTCCGACACGCATTCTTGTGCTGGATGAGTTTGACAAGTCACTTGAGCTTGGCTTTGAGAAGGAGATGAAGAAGATCATTGACCGTCTCAAGAATGTAAGCCGTTATATTCTTACGTCTGCGACACAGGCTGATATCCTTCCTGATTTCTTGCGTCTTGATAATCCTGTAACTATCAATTATCTTTCTGAAAATAAGGATCTTCATCAGAGATTGCGCGTGCATAGGGTTGATTCGGATGCAAATGACAAGCTTGATTCGCTTGGGGCACTGCTGACTCATCTTGCCGACGGGTCGCAGCATGAGCGTTCGATAATATTTGTCAACTATCGCGAGAGTGCAGAAAGGGTTGCGGCGTATCTGAATAGGCACGGTTTCCCGGCAGTGCTCTACCATGGAGCGCTTGACCAACATGAAAGGGAGACGGCTGTGTCCATGTTCAACAACGGTAGCCGTCCGGTGCTTGTTGCAACCGATCTTGCAGCCCGCGGTCTTGACATTGAGAATGTGAGATCCATTATTCACTACCACCAGGCATTGACTCCGGAGACATATACCCACCGTAACGGACGTACAGCTCGCGTTGACAGGGAAGGAGATATCTATGTGCTTGTCGGGCCCAATGAGGATGTTAAGGAATTTACGGAATTTAATGATACGGTATATCCGGATATGTCAAAGCGGGAAGCAAAGACTCCGGCTTATGCCACTATCAGATTCTCGGCAGGAAAAAAAGAGAAATTGTCGAAAGGGGATATAGTCGGATTCCTGATTAAAGAAGGAGGAGCGGATGCATCCGGAATAGGTAAAATAGATGTATTTGACCATTATTCTCTTGCCGCAGTGCCCTTTGATGAAGCGTCACGTATACTGGAAAATGTGAAGGGTAAGAAGGTGAAGGGAGAGAAAAGATTGATTTCTCTTTTGTGACTATGAAGAATATTTGTTAACTTTGTAACTTCAAATAGAATGCTTATGTCGGTCGTATCGTAGACTTGACATTCCAGGCGCAGGGCTTTGAAATGCCGGCATAGATGTTTTATATCGCAATTCATAATTAGAGAGGTAAGAAAAGATAACTAAAAATTAATCGATTATAACTATGAGCAAGACAAAGAAGTTTCTGACGTGCGATGGCAACCAGGCCGCTGCGCACATCAGTTATATGTTTAGCGAAGTAGCCGCAATCTATCCTATCACTCCGTCATCAACCATGGCAGAGTATGTGGATGACTGGTCGGCCGCCGGAAGAAAGAATATCTTCGGCGAGACAGTGTTGGTTCAGGAAATGCAGAGTGAGGGAGGAGCAGCCGGTGCTGTTCACGGATCTCTCCAGGCAGGCGCGCTGACCACAACCTACACCGCATCACAGGGACTTCTTCTGATGATTCCCAATATGTATAAGATCGCAGGTGAGCTTCTTCCGTGTGTATTCCATGTTTCAGCACGTACGCTGGCTTCACATGCGCTCAGCATTTTCGGTGACCATCAGGATGTGATGTCTGCACGCCAGACCGGTTTCGCGATGTTCTGCGAAGGTTCCGTTCAGGAAGTGATGGATCTGGCTGCTGTAGCTCATCTTTCAACAATAAAGGGTCGTGTGCCGTTCATCAACTTCTTCGATGGCTTCCGCACATCTCATGAGATTCAGAAGATCGAGGCTCTCAGCGAGGAGGATCTCGCTCCGCTGCTTGACCGTGAGGCTCTCGCCGAATTCCGTCAGCGTGCACTCAATCCTGACAAGCCCGTAGCTCGCGGTATGGCTGAGAATCCCGATGTATTCTTCCAGCATCGTGAGGCAAGCAATCCTTACTATGACGCAATCCCCGAGATCGTAGAGAACTATGTAAAGGAAATAAACAAAATCACAGGTCGCAACTATGGTCTTTTCGACTATTATGGCGATCCTGAGGCTGATCGCGTGATCATAGCTATGGGTAGTGTGACAGAGTGCATCAAGGAAACTATCGATTATCTCCGTGCAAAGGGTGAGAAAGTTGGTGTTGTTTGCGTTCACCTCTATCGCCCGTTCTCTGCAAAACATTTCCTTGCAGCCGTTCCTGCAACCGCAAAACGTATCGCAGTCCTCGACCGTACAAAAGAGCCCGGAGCTAACGGTGAGCCTTTGTATCTCGATGTGAAAGATTGCTTCTATGGCAAGGAGAATGCCCCGCTTATCGTAGGCGGACGTTATGGACTCAGCTCCAAGGATACAACTCCCGCGCAGATCGTAGAGGTATACGACAATCTTAAGCTTGCAGAGCCTAAGAATCATTTCACGATCGGTATTGTTGACGATGTTACATTCCATTCACTTCCGCTCAGCCCCGAAATCAATGTAGGCGATGCCGGCATGTTCCAGGCAAAATTCTATGGTCTTGGTGCAGACGGAACCGTAGGTGCAAACAAAAACTCTGTAAAGATCATCGGTGATAATACAGATAAATATTGCCAGGCTTATTTCTCATACGACTCCAAGAAATCCGGTGGTTTCACATGCTCACACCTCCGTTTCGGTGATACACCGATCCGTTCAACATATCTTGTGAACACCCCGAACTTCGTGGCTTGCCACGTTCAGGCTTATCTTCACATGTATGATGTTCTCCGCGGTCTGCAGCCCAACGGAACATTCCTTCTCAATACTATCTGGGAGGGTGAGGAGCTTGTCAAGAATCTTCCCAACAAGGTAAAACGTTATATTGCGCAGAACAATATATCTGTTTATTATATCAACGCAACCAAGATCGCACAGGAGATTGGTCTCGGAAACCGTACCAATACAATCCTCCAGAGCGCGTTCTTCCGTATCACAGAAGTTATCCCCGTTGATCTCGCTGTAGAACAGATGAAGAAATTCATCCAGAAATCTTATGGCAAGAAGGGTGAGAATATCGTGAACATGAACTATGCAGCCGTTGACCGTGGTGGTGAATACCACAAGCTTGATGTTGACGCAGCATGGGCTACACTTGAGGATGATGCGCCCGCATTGGCACCGGCTCCCGATTTCATCACAAATGTTGTGCGCCCGATTAACGCACAGGATGGAGACCTTCTTCCTGTCAGCACATTCGCTGACCGTGCAGACGGCACATGGCAGCAGGGCACAGCCGCTTATGAGAAACGCGGCGTGGCAGCTTTTGTTCCCGAATGGAATCCCGAGAACTGTATCCAGTGTAACAAATGTTCATACGTTTGTCCTCACGCATGCATCCGTCCGTTTGTGCTGACACCCGAGGAGGCAGCTGCCGCTCCGTTTGGAGAAGAGCATTCAATCCCTGCAATCGGCAAGACATTCACAGGCATGCGCTTCGTTCAGCAGGTTGATGTTCTCGACTGTCTTGGCTGTGGTAACTGTGCTGATGTCTGCCCGGGTAAGAAGGGAGAGAAAGCTCTCAAGATGGTTCCGGAAGAGAGCCAGCTTCCTCAGCAGGAAAACTGGGATTGGCTTGTCAAGAATGTCAAGAGCAAAGCAGATCTCGTTGACGTTACACTCAATGCCAAGAACAGTCAGTTCGCTACTCCGCTCTTTGAGTTCTCCGGCGCATGCTCAGGCTGCGGTGAGACTCCGTATCTGAAACTGATATCACAGCTTTACGGTAACCATCAGATGGTTGCAAATGCAACCGGTTGCTCATCTATCTATTCCGGTTCAGTTCCATCAACTCCCTATACTACAGATTCCGAGGGTCATGGTCCGGCATGGGCTAACTCTCTGTTCGAGGATTTCTGTGAGTTCGGTCTTGGAATGTATCTCGGATACGAGAAGATGCGTTCACGTCTTGAGGATATCTGCAAGAAACTCGAATCAGACGAGAATGCTCCTCAGGATCTTCGCGATGCAGCAAAAGCATGGTTTGAAAACCGTGAGGATGCCAAGCTTTCACACAACTATGGTTATGACCTTAGCGAAGTTGCCAAGAAATATGCTGACAAATGCGACACTTGCGCAACACTTGTTAACTTGCGTCATTACATGACCAAACGCAGTCAGTGGATTGTCGGTGGTGACGGCGCAAGCTATGATATAGGTTTCGGTGGTCTTGACCACGTGATCGCTTCCGGTAAGAATGTAAATATCCTCGTTCTTGATACAGAGGTTTACTCAAATACCGGTGGTCAGTCATCCAAGTCAACGCCTATCGGTGCTATCGCCAAGTTCGCGGCAGCCGGTAAGCGTATCCGCAAGAAAGACCTCGGTCTTATCGCGACAACTTACGGATATGTTTATGTAGCCCAGATCGCAATGGGTGCAGACAATGCCCAGACATTGAAGGCCATCCGTGAGGCAGAAGCATATGATGGACCTTCATTGATCATCGCTTATGCTCCCTGTATCAACCATGGTATCAAGAAGGGTATGGGTCATAGCCAGGAAGAGGAGAAGCAGGCAGTAGAATGCGGTTACTGGCACCTCTGGCGTTATAACCCCGCTTTGGAAAACGAGGGTAAGAATCCGTTCTCCCTTGATTCGAAAGAGCCTGACTGGAGCAAGTTTGATGACTTCTTGAAAGGTGAGGTGCGTTTCGCATCACTTTACAAGATGTTCCCGCAGGATGCTGACGAGCTCTTCAAGGCAGCCAAGGCTAACGCACAGTGGCGTTACAACAACTACAAGCGTCTTTCTCTCCAGAACTGGGGCACAGATCCCGAGTTGACAGCAGAGGAGGAAGCTCTTCGCAAGAACTGATAATTCGACATAATAAAACGAGGGCGGTCATCATGGAATGATCGCCTTCTTTTTTTGCATTTACGTGAAAATATGGTAAATTTGCAGAGAATTAAACACACAACCAACACACATAACCTTATCATGAACAGAACTTTTTTCGGTAGGTATGTTTCAGTCAGCGTGCCACTCTTGGCTTCATCTATGGCCATTTCGTGTCTATCATTCCCATTGCATGCAGCAGATCGGCGCAGCAAGCGTCCTAATATTTTGATATGCGTGGCAGACGATGCCGGACATATGGGAGCATATGGTCATAGGTGGGTTAATACTCCTAATTTTGATAGTGTAGCAAGGCGAGGAGTCTTATTTGACAATGCTTTCACATGCAATTCCAAATCCGCACCATCGCGTGCTTGTATGATTACAGGGCGAAACTCCTGGCAACTTGAGGAGGCAGCCAACCATTGGTGTGACTTCCCTCAGAAATTCATATCATTCCCCGAGGTTCTAAAAAAGAACGGATATCACACCGGATACACCGGAAAAGGGTGGGGACCGGGCATTGCGAAGAATGCAGATGGCTCCAACCGTCATCTTACCGGTAAAACTTACAACAAAAGGAAACATACACCTCCAACATCATCAATATCACCGATTGATTATTCCGCAAATTTCTCAGATTTTTTATCAGAGCGAGAGGCAGGAGAACCATTCTGCTTCTGGTATGGTGCCCGGGAACCTCACCGTGGTTATGAATATGCATCGGCAATACGTGCCGGCAAAAGCACCGCAGATATAGATTCTGTGCCGTCATATTGGCCCGATAACGAGACTGTGCGTACGGATATGCTTGATTATGCGCTTGAAATTGAACATTTCGATGAACATTTAGGTAGGATATTGTCGCAGATTGATTCAATTGGGGAGCTTGACAATACTCTTGTTATTGTGACATCAGATCATGGGATGCCTTTCCCAAGAGTCAAAGGTCAGGATTATTATTTCTCTAACCATATACCTATGGCTGTGATGTGGGGAGCCGGATTGAGAAATCCCGGGCGTAAATGCAGTGAGTATGTAAGTGTGATAGACTTTGCTCCGACTATCCTTGAAGTCACCGGAGTGAATGGGGAAATGTATGGTATGCAGCCGATAGAAGGAAATAGTTTCACGGATATATTATCTGATAAGGTTAATGTTGACATAGATAGAAGCTGCATCATGATGGGAAAAGAGCGTCATGATGTGGGGCGACCGGATGACCAGGGGTATCCGATCCGTGCCATATTGAAAGATAGCTACCTGTATATTCGGAATTATGAGCCTTCGCGTTGGCCGGCGGGAAATCCGGAGACCGGATACATGAACATAGACGGAAGCCCTACAAAAACTGAAATAATAAAGTCCCGTCATAATCCTGATACTAAATTTTATTGGGATCTCTCGATGGGGAAAAGAGGCGAGGAGGAATTATATAATATTGAGAAGGATCCGCTGTGTATGGTAAATATAAAGGATGATCCATCGAACGTGGATTTACTTATGTCGCTAAGAAACGAAATGGAGAAGCGTTTGAAAGAACAGCAGGATCCAAGGATGGAGGGGAAGGGGAATATTTTCGACCTTTACCCGAATATGTGTAAGGCGAGAATGTATTGGAATAGAACCCGATCGGGAGAAGATGTGCCGGCAAACTGGATAAACGACACAGATTTCGATCCATTGCCGGATGATTTAAAGAGATGATCTCACGATACGACATATCCTAAAAAATGGGGATTGTATGGTTGGCCGCAATTGAGTAATTTTGCAGCAAATTACCAAGATATGACGATTCCGGTACTGATTCTTTTTTCAGCAACAGCTGTCACGGCCTCCGGAAGTGGTGTGACTTCCGTTGATTCCACAGGTGTGAACCTGTCGGAACTTAATGTCGTAGCTCTTAAACAGGATTCCAAACTTAGGGAAGATGCAGTTTCGGCGACTGTGATAGGGCGTGCCGATCTTGAGGAATTGAACACAGTTACGATAAAGGGAATATCCGATGTGGTTCCGAATCTTTTTATTCCGGATTATGGTTCCCGCATCACGTCTTCCATGTATGTGAGAGGTTTGGGTGCGAGGATGGATCATCCGGCAGTCGGACTTAACGTGGATAATGTCCCTTATCTCAATAAGAATGCATATGATTTTGACCTCGCTGATATAGAATCAGTGGAGATGCTTCGCGGACCACAGTCGACATTGTATGGCCGCAACACAATGGGAGGTCTGATCAACATTCAGACTCTTTCGCCGATGCGTTGGCAGGGATGGCGTTTTATGGCTGAAGGGGGAAGAGGCAATGATTATAAAATCTCAGCAGGATGGTATCATAAATTTGCTGAATCATTCGCTACATCCGTCACCGCTAATTTTTCCTATCTCGGAGGGTTCTTCCGAAATACACACACCGGTAAGCTTCTTGATAAGGAATTGAGCGGAGCTTTGAGGTGGAAAGCCAACTGGCGTGTTTCTGATAAGGTGTATATACAGAATGTGCTTGCCGGTTCGTTGCTACGTCAGGGCGGTTATCCTTATGAGTATATAAAAACAGGTGAGATCAATTATAATGACACATGTTTCTACCGTAGATTTACGCTGAATGACGGTCTCAGTGTCACATATAGAGGTGATGGTTGGAATCTTGTGTCAATCACTACGGTGCAGCATATTGACGATAATATGACTCTTGATCAGGACTTCCTGCCGGAATCATATTTCACACTCACGCAGAAACAGAAGGAGACAGCCGTGACAGAGGATATAGTCGTAAAAGGGAATGCCCTTCAGGGTGATTACAAATGGCTTGCCGGATTCTTCGGTTTTTACAAGGAAATGGATATGAATGCGCCTGTGACTTTTAAGGATACAGGTATAGCCACCCTTATAGAAAATCATCGGAATAATTCAAATCCTTATTATCCCATATCCTGGGATTCAAGGGAATTTCCTCTGAATAGTGATTTCAATATCCCTACATTTGGAGTTGCTTTGTATCATGAGTCGAAATATGATGTCGGCAACTGGCATTTTACTGCGGGAGTGAGATTTGATTTTGAACAGGCCCGTCTTAAATACCGCAGTCATTGCGACACAGGATATGACATATATGCAGTGCAACCTACCGGTGCATACCAGCATTTCCAGAAAGCGGAGATCGATATAGACGAGAGCGGAAAGCTAAAACGCAGATATTTCACCTGGATGCCCAAGGTGAGTGTGCTTTATGATCTTCCGTTTGAATCAGGCAATGTGTATGCTACTGTCACCAAAGGTTACAAGTCGGGCGGTTTCAATACCCAGATGTTCAGCGAAGTCCTTCAGCAGAGGCTCATGCGTATAATGGGGATCGGCACAGAGTATGATGTGAATTCGATAGTCGGTTATAAGCCTGAATATAGCTGGAATTATGAAATCGGCAGCCATCTGACGTTCCTTCAAAATAAATTGACGGCGGATATTTCTCTCTTCTATATTGATTGCCGGGATCAGCAGCTTACAATGTTCCCTGCCGGATCAACGACAGGACGTATAATGACAAATGCCGGAAAAACGCGAAGTTTTGGTGGGGAGCTGACACTAAGTTACACTCCGGCTACGTTTATTACATTAAACGGGTCGTATGGATATACAAATGCAAGGTTCCGTGAGTTTTTTAGCGGCAAAACCGATTATAAAGGGAAGGTGATCCCTTATGCTCCGCAAAACACATTGTTCCTTCAGACATTGTTCTATGTCTCTCCGCGCAGAGGGGTTGTTAAACATTGGATATTTGATCTCAACCTGAAAGGGACAGGTAAGATATACTGGAATGAGGAGAACGCACGATGGCAAAAATTCTATGCTCAGCTCGGTGCCTCTGTAACAGCGGAGGGGAAACATTGGAGCATTCAATTATGGGGCAAGAATCTTACCGGTACACGTTACCATACGTTCTACTTCATGTCGATGGGGAATGAGTTCCTGCAGAGGGGAAGACCATGGCAAATTGGTGCAACACTCCGCTTTGATATAAAAAAATAAACTGATTTTTAAGTTTACAAACTAATATAGACAAACAAATAAAAAGAATAAAGAATGAAGAAAATTATCTTAGGTGCCGCTGCTGTGGCGATGATGATTGGTGTGTCATCCTGTGATAGCAAAGAGGGTACATCAACGATGAACTTCCCGGTTACAACCTATAATCATGTGGCAGATATGGTTGCAGGAGGGGAACCGACAGTTGTAGGGTCTACTTACAAGTTCAATTTTGATACAATGGCAGCTACTGTAACTGTTGGAGCTGAGTTGCCCATTTCCGGCAATAACATTTCATTTGTGACACCCTCAATCAACTACACCGGTGGAATGTATAATTATGAAAACAATTATTATGAGGTGATAAATGTCAACTCAATGGTTGCCGGTACAGCGTCAAATCAGGCCACTATCGCCAATCTCGATTGCCAGCTTACCTCCATAGCATATTATCCCCCCCAGATTGAGGGCCTCCCGCAGGTGTCAATTCCCTATGGATATAAATATGCTGTGATGAGCTATAATATCGGTAATAATTATAAAGTGAAGACATTCTGGTCAGATATGACCTTCAATGGAAGCACCACTACTCACTATTCTTTAGGAGGAGCTAACAAGGAGTTTACAAGCAAGGATGTTCTTTATCGTGTGGTAATGAATGTAAAGGATAAAAAGGCAACTGTGATTCTTTATAATGCCAAGCTTGCTGAAGAGATGCCCAAGCCCATCACCAACATTGTGCTTAAGGATCTTCCAGTGTCCTTTGATGCAACCGGTTACAGCATCACTGCCAAAGATGTTGTGCCTGATGTCTATGAATCCGGTGTTGCGACACCCAATCCTAATTTCCCCTTCGACTCATTCACACTGTCTTCACGCGGAGACTTGACAAGCTGCAACATATATTATAAGGTAGCAGGCAAATATCAGGGTGAGTTTAACGGAAGCTATGTATTGAAGGTTAGTTCAAGCAACTGATATAGATTTGTATAGAAATTAGGGGAATATCACAGATATTTCCGTCAAAACATAAAAATGGCGCGTCCGGTAAAAACGACGTGCCATTTTTTATGAAACGGACTCTAAACAACTTCAGGGAGTTCATCTTTGAAAAATTCACAGTTTCATGGATTTTGCGCAAATTTGATTTGTCGGATTAAGAATTTTTAGATACCTTTGCAGATATATTTTGCCCATTTGAGAGGTAAGATTAAATTATAAACAAACATAGATACGATTAACTAATTAAACTGTAATAAGATATGAATCTATTGCTGGAGATAGGCAATGGCGCGCTGTCGGTTACGGCGGTACTCACAGGTATAGGGCTTGTGTTTGCTGCGCTTCTTATAGCCAAATTGATTTCTCCGAGATCTTTCTCAGTAAGAAAATCAGAGCCTTACGAGTGCGGTATTCCGACACGAGGCGAATCGATGATTCAGTTTAAGGCGGGATATTACATTTTCGCCATCCTGTTTCTTATTTTTGATGTTGAGACCGTCTTCTTATGGCCTTGGTCAGTTGTGATGCGCGGACTCGGTCCTCAGGGACTTCTCTGCATCGCCATATTTATGTTTGTGTTGATCATGGGTCTTGCCTATGCATGGAAGAAAGGAGCATTGAAATGGGAATAGACAAGATTAAAAGCATGAAGCGTGAGGACTTCAAGGATAACGAATATATCGATAAACTTGTAGACGAACTCAACGCAACCGGCGCCAATGTGGTTGTCGGCAAAATGGATGAACTTATCAACTGGGGTATCTCGAACTCACTGTGGCCCCTATGCTTCGGTACAAGTTGCTGTGCCATCGAGTTTATGAGCCTTGGTGCCGCACGCTATGATATGGCGCGTTTCGGTTTCGAGGTGGCACGTAACTCACCGCGTCAGGCAGACTACGTAATGGTTCAGGGTACTATTGTTCACCGCATGGCGCCTGTGATGCGCCGTCTGTATGAACAGCTTGCCGAGCCCAAGTATGTTATAGCATGTGGCGGATGTGCAGTCTCCGGCGGTCCGTTCAAAAATTCATATTGTGTGGTTCCCGGTGTAGACCAGATCCTCCCGGTAGATGTGTATATCCCGGGTTGCCCTCCGCGTCCGGAGGCTATGTTCTACGGATTGATGCAGCTTCAGCGTAAGATCAAGGTGCAGAAATTCTTCGGAGGAACAAACCGCAAGGAGAAGATAGAGGAATTTTTCGCCGCTCATCCCGAAGAGAAGGGAGAGATAGGATAATTCAAATGTTTGAAAAGGAATAGACTTAAACCATGAGCGATATAAAAGATATTATCGGCAAGATTTGTCCGGCGGCAACCTTCGAGGAGGGGGAATGTCTGTTGGTCAATGTTCCCGAAAAGGATTGGTATCCACTGGCGAAAAGCCTCAAGGAGAATAAAGACCTTGGTTTTGATGTGCTGACTGCAGTGGTCGGCATGGACTGGAAAGAGAAAATAGGAGTGGTTTACTACCTCACCTCCACATCCCACAATTGGGGTATGCTGGCAGTAAAGGTTGAGGCAGAAAACCGCGAAGATGCATATATCCACAGTGTGAGCGACCTCTGGAAGGTTGCTAACTTCCAGGAGCGTGAAGTTTACGACATGTTCGGTATCAAGTTCATCAACCATCCCGACATGCGCCGTTTCTTCCTCCGCAACGACTGGGTCGGACATCCATTGCGTAAAGATTATGACGCGAATCCCGAATTGAATCCCATCCGTCTTGAAGATGAGGAGAATGAGGATGATTCGCGCGTTTTTGTTGAGGATGAGTCCGGCAAGATTGTTGAGCAGCCGAAAAAAGTATTCGAGAAAGATGAATATGTTGTCAACATCGGTCCTCAGCACCCCTCTACTCATGGTGTGATGCGTTTCCGCGCATCTCTCGATGGTGAGATTGTAAATAAAGTTGATGTCGTTTCCGGATATATCCATCGTGGAATAGAGAAGCTTTGTGAAGGAATGACTTATCCTCAGATTCTTCATTTCACTGATCGTATGGACTACATGTCAGCTCACCAGAACCGTCACTGTCTCTGCATGTGCATTGAGAAAGCTCTCGGCATCGAGGTGCCCCGCCGCGCACAGGTAATACGCACAATGATGGACGAGCTGATGCGTATAAGCTCGCATCTCCTTTCATTCGGTTGCACAGCAATGGACCTTGGCGCTACAACTGCATTCTTCTACGGATTCCGTGAGCGGGAGATGGTGCTCGATATATTTGAGAAAACATGTGGTGCGAGAATGTCGATGAACTATAATGTCATCGGTGGCGTTATCGCTGATTTGCATCCTGATTTTGTTAAAGATGTAAAGCATCTTATAGAAATCATGCCTGAGCGTCTCAAGGAATATCATAAGGTATTCTCCGGTAACCTCATCGCAAAGAATCGTCTTGTAGGAGTGGGAATGCTTAGCAAGGAGGATGCGATTAATTATGATATAACAGGTCCAAGTGGACGCGGTTCCAACTGGAGTTGTGACTGCCGTAAGAAGCATCCTTATGCTGTATACAATGAGGTTGAATTCGATGAAGTTCTTCTTGACGGATGCGACTCATATTCCCGCTATATGGTGAGAATGAAAGAGATCGAGCAGAGTTGCCGTATCCTTTCCCAGCTTGTAGACCGTATACCTGAAGGGGAGATCCGTGCACAGGTTCCCAAGATAATAAAACTACCTGCGGGTCGCTGGTATCAGCAGGTTGAGGCAAGCCGCGGCACATTCGGTGTCTATATCGAGTCAACCGGAGAGAAGAATCCGTTCCGTGTTCATTTCCAGAGCCCATGCTTCAATCTTGTGGGTGTCATGAACCTGACATGTTCGGGATACATGATTGCCGACTTGATCACAATCGGAGCTGCACTCGACTTTGTGATTCCGGATATCGACAGATAAAATGCGGATCTGATATTGAGAATAAAAACTGACAATACAATAAGCGTATAATCCAAAAAATAAATAATCAATATGTTTGATTTTGGAAAATGGACATCCGCATTCAACAGCCTTCTTTTGGGCACAGGCATGGCCGATTGGCTGGTTGTCTTGATTGAGTGTGTTATCATAGCGGTGCTTGTGCTCGCCACTTATACCGTTTTGGCACTTTTCTATATCCTTTACGAGCGTAAGCTTTGTGCATGGTTCCAGTGCCGACTTGGCCCGATGCGTGTCGGCAAATGGGGACTTCTCCAGGTGTTCGCCGATATGTTCAAGATTCTTATCAAGGAGCTGATCTGTCTTAAAGGTACAGACCGTTTCCTTTTCAAGCTTGCACCGTATATCGTGATCACATCTTCCGTGACTATGCTCGCATGTCTTCCATGGGGTAATGGACTTCAGATCATCGACTGGAATATAGGTATATTCTTCATTTTGGCAGTTTCGTCGGTCGGAGTGTTGGGTATCCTTCTTGCAGGATGGGCATCTAACAATAAATACACTCTGATCGGTGCGATGCGAAGTGGAGCACAGATGATAAGCTACGAGCTGTCACTTGGAATCGCATTGATGACAATCTGTGTTCTTGCCGGTACAATGAACATTTCGGAGCTTGTTGCAGAGCAGGAGAGCGCATGGTTCCTCTTCAGAGGTCATATCCCGGCGATCATTGCATTCATCATCTATGTCATAGCTGCTACGGCTGAGACCAACCGTGGTCCCTTCGACCTTCCGGAGGCTGAGCATGAGCTTACAGCCGGTTACCATACTGAGTATTCAGGTATCCATTTCGGATTTTTCTACCTTGCGGAATATCTGAACCTCTTCATCGTTTCCGGTATCGCTACTCTTATGTTCCTTGGAGGATGGATGCCACTTCACATTCCAGGATGGGATGGCTTCAATGATATCATGAATTATATCCCCTCTGTGGTTTGGTTCCTTGGCAAGGCATTCTTCATCTCATTTGTGATAATATGGTTTAAATGGACCTTCCCGCGTGTCAGAATCGACCAGATGCTGGCATTCGAGTGGAAATATCTCATGCCTTTCTCTTTGGCAAACCTTATACTGATGGCAGTGTTTGTAGCCTTAGGATGGCATTTCTAAAAGAATAAACAGAATATAAAATAGAGGCATTGAAGCTTAGGCGGATTTGCTGACAAGAAACAAGAAATTGATATGAGCGCAAATTACGGCACAGTTACCCAGGTTATCGGACCTGTGATAGACGTTTCGTTCGAGGGAGGCAAAGAGAATATACCCCCCATTTACACAGCCTTGAAGGTTGAGCGCGACAACGGAGAGGAACTAATACTCGAAGTTGAGCAGCACATCGGTGAGGATATCGTCAGATGCGTTGCGATGGAGAGTACCGACGGAGTTCGTCGTGGCGTTAAAGTAATGAACCTTGAGCGTCCTATCGCTGTTCCCACGGGTAATCAGGTGAAGGGTCGTCTGCTGAATGTGATCGGTGAGCCAATCGATATGCTCGGGGATTTGAACCGCGACAATCTGCGTCCCATACATCAGCCAGCTCCGGAATTTGATGATCTTGCAATCTCGCAGGAGATACTTTATACGGGTATCAAGGTGATCGACCTTTTGGAGCCATATTCAAAAGGTGGTAAGATCGGTCTCTTCGGAGGTGCAGGTGTAGGTAAGACTGTGCTTATCATGGAGCTCATCAACAATATTGCCAAAGGACACGACGGATTCTCTGTGTTTACCGGTGTAGGCGAACGTACACGTGAGGGTAATGACCTTCTTCGTGAGATGATCGAAAGTGGTGTCATCAAGTATGGCAAGAAGTTTGAGGAGGGAATGGAAAAAGGGGAGTGGAATCTTGGCGATGTAGACCAGGAGGCACTTAAGCAGTCACAATCTACCCTTGTGTTCGGTCAGATGAACGAGCCTCCGGGTGCGCGTCTTCGTGTTGCCCTTTCCGGGCTTACAGTGGCCGAGCAATTCCGTGACAATGACGGTGGTGGTAAAGAGGTGTTGCTCTTTATCGATAACATTTTCCGTTTCACTCAGGCAGGTTCCGAGGTGTCCGCACTTCTTGGCCGTATGCCTTCCGCTGTAGGTTATCAGCCGACACTTTCATCAGAGATGGGTGCGCTTCAGGAGCGAATCACATCCACAAAGCAGGGTAGTATCACATCTGTACAGGCAATTTATGTGCCTGCTGACGACTTGACAGACCCGGCTCCAGCCACAACCTTCAGCTTCCTTGATGCAACTACCGTGTTGAGCCGTAAGATCGCAGAGCTTGGTATCTATCCGGCTGTTGACCCGCTTGACTCGACATCACGTATCCTTGATCCGAATATCATCGGTGAGGAACACTACAATGTAGCTCAGGCTGTGAAACAGTTGCTTCAGAAGTATAATGAGCTTCAGGATATCATCGCTATTCTTGGTGTTGATGAGCTTAGCGATGAGGATAAACTTGTAGTGGCCCGCGCTCGTAGAGCACAGCGTTATCTTTCCCAGCCCTTCCATGTGGCAGAACAGTTTACCGGTCTTAAGGGTGTGATGGTTCCGTTGTCGGAGACTATCCGTGGATTCAAGATGATTCTTTCCGGAGAGCTTGATAATCTTCCGGAGCAGGCATTCCTCAATGTCGGTACAATCGATGAGGCTATCGCCAAAGGTAAGAAGATGATGGAGGATGTGAAGTAATCACACACCACCAGCATCAAGTAAGCATTAATAAAATAAAGAATAGATGACACTCGAAATCATATCGGCTCACGAAGTGACATTCAAGGGAGAGGCAATCTCTGTGACACTTCCCGGACAATTGGGATCATTCACGGTGTTGAGAAATCATGCCGCGTTGATATCCGTGCTTGTTAAAGGGAATGTAAGATACACCACGCCAGACGGAGTGGAAAAGTCTTTGAGCATTGATGGCGGTATCGCCGATGTCAATAATAATGTGATTTCAGTATGCGTCTATTAAATTCAATAAGCACGAGTATGTCGAAAAGAATATCCATATTGACCTTACTGTTGGCCTTCATGGCTGTTTTCCCTGTCGGTGTGTCAGCATTTGACAAGGATGATCAGCATGAAGACGAGAATCTCGATGTCAAGGAGATTATTTTCGAGCATCTCGGGGATGGATATGGCTGGGAGGTGCCGTTCGCGCATGTCTACAGGATTCCGTTGCCAGTCATCGTGAAAGCCGAAGACGGGAAATGGTTCTGCTTCTCTTCCGGCGACCTCACCGAGATTGAGGTTACCGAAAATAAAGAGACCGGAAAGATAAAAAAGCATCTTGTTCCGGTAATGAAGACAATTGAACGTGACGGTAAGACTTACCGCTTTATGCTTACCCATGAGGGATCGCATAAGGACAAGGTGGTTGAGCTTTTCCCACTGTCGGGTGAAGAGGCTGATAAAGTGAAAGCGGAAATAGCAGCCGATGATACAAAATCAGCGGAGTATATTGTAGAAGATGGAGTATATTATCGTGAATACCGTCCTTTTGATATTTCGATAACCAAGAATGTCGCCGCTCTTTTCATTACCGTGATTCTAGTTACGGCAATTGTAATGGGTCTTGTTGGCTATTACCGTCGCAAAGGATTGCGTGCGCCCCGCAAGGGTATGGGATTCTTTGAGATGCTTGTTTCGTTTGTGTATTACGATACAATCAAAAGCACACTTGGTGAAAACACGAAGAGATTCGCTCCCTATCTTCTGACATGTTTCTTCTTCATTCTGACGATGAATCTTGTCGGTCTGATAGTCATTTTCCCCGGAGGTGCAAACCTTACGGGTAATATCGCTGTCACACTTGTATTGGCGTTAATGACATTCATCGTTACCAACGTCTTTGGAACGAAACATTACTGGAAAGAGATCTTCTGGCCAGATGTTCCTTTATTCCTGAAATTCCCGCTGCCCATCATGCAGGTGATCGAGGTTTTCGGAATTTTCACAAAGCCGGCAGCTCTCTGTGTGCGTCTCTTCGCGAACATGATGGGTGGTCACATCATTGTGATAACTCTGACACTCCTGATATTTATCTTTGCTGCGTTCGGTTCGGCTGTAGCCGGTGGAGCCACGGTAATATCAGTTCTGTTCTCGATTTTCATGTTACTTCTTGATGTACTTGTAAGTTTCATTCAGGCATATGTGTTCACATTGCTTTCTGCACTTTTCATTTCAATGGCGGTAATCAAGGAACATGAGCATGCCGAAAAGAAGGATGAAACTTATCCTGAGCTTGAACGCAGAGACCGTCAGGAGATAGCGGAAGAGAAAACCGCACTTGAGAGATTGGCAAAAGAGACCGATGCCTGATCAAGGTATTCGGTAAGAAACAAATAGAAAATAAAATTTATCAAATAACAATTAAAAAATCTGAATTATGTTATCAACGATTTTAGCAGAACTTTCCCTGCAGCCTATCGCAGGACTCGGAGCAGCTCTTGGAGCAGCATTGGCAGCAATCGGCGCCGGTATCGGCATCGGTAAGATCGGTTCATCCGCAATGGAGGCAATCGCCCGTCAGCCCGAAGCAGCAGGTGATATCCGAAGCAATATGATTGTGATCGCAGCCCTTATCGAGGGTGTGGCGCTTTTTGCCGTGATCGTATCAGCTTTGGCATTGTTCATCAAATAAATAGGCACTAATGGAATTATTCACGCCCGATTTTGGCTTGGTATTCTGGATGTTCGTAGCGTTCATCCTGCTTTTCCTTGTGTTGGCAAAATGGGGATGGCCTGTGATCATCAAGATGATGGATTCCAGGGCTTCTACCATCGACCAGGGCGTGGAAGACGCCAAGCAAGCCAAAGAGCAGCTCGACAATGCCCGTGAAGAGGCGAAGAAATATGTTGTAGAGGCTCAGGCACGCCAGGCTGAGATGTTGCGCGATGCTGCCCGCATGAAGACAGAGATCATCGAGCAGGCCAAGAATGAGGCTGCCGAGGCTGCCCGTAAGGAAATGGAAGCCGCTAAGGCTGCTATCGAGCAGGCGCGCAAAGAAGCCGAGCTGCAATTTAGAAATGAAGTTGGCAAATTCTCAATCGACATCGCTGAGAAGATGGTTAGAAACCAGATGAAGAGCGATAGTGCGCAGAAGGAGCTTGTTGACAAATTATTGGACGAAATAGAGAAAAACTGAAAGTAGATGGTTTCCGGACTGATACCCCACCGCTATGCCAAGGCATTGTATAAATACGCTTTGGAAAGCAACACCGCCGGTGATGTTTATGATGAGATGAAGCGTGTAGTGGAATCTTTTCAGAAAAACGCCGATCTGGCAAAAGTTTTGTCGAATCCTTATGTGGATGCAGCTGACAAAGAAAAAGTGCTTCTGGCTGCGGCAGGCGAGAAGCCCGGAGACGATTACAGAAGGTTTGTCAAGCTCATCCTCGATCATAAAAGAGAGGAATTCGCCTACCTGATGGCGCTTGCCTACCGCGATATCTATCGCAAGGAGAATAATATCTCGCAGGTAAAGATCACCACTGCCGCCGTATTGCCGGAGGCGGAGATGAAAAAGCTGCGCGCGGTAGTGGAGAATGCATTCAAGAATACCAAGTTTGAATATACATCTGCCGTGGATCCCGAGTTAATCGGAGGATTCATCATCGATGTCGATTCAACGAGGATGGATGCGTCCCTAAGCGGTGAACTTGCACAATTACGTCAAAATCTCTTAAGAAGCAATTAAAAAGATGCTCAATCCCAGCGAAATATCAGATGTTTTAAAACAAGAGCTCGAAAATATCAATTCGAAGGTCAAATTTGAAGAGGTAGGCACAGTGCTCAGCGTCGGTGACGGTGTTGCGCATGTCTACGGACTCGAGAATGTGAGAAGTAATGAGCTCGTGGAGTTCGAGAATGGAGCAAAGGGTGTTGCCCTCAACCTTGAGGAAAGCAACGTCGGTGTGGTCCTTCTCGACAAAGTGAATTCAATAACCGAGAACATGTCTGTAAGGCGCACGGGTGAGATTGCGTCCATTCAGGTTGGTGAGGGCCTTCTCGGTCGAGTGATTAACATGCTCGGCGAGCCTATCGATGGCAAAGGACCCATCGAGGGCAAGCTTATCCCACTGCCTCTTGAGCGCAAGGCTCCGGGAGTAATTTTCCGTCAGCCGGTTGTGCAGCCTCTCCAGACAGGTATCAAGGCTGTTGACTCGATGATTCCAATCGGTCGCGGTCAGCGTGAGCTCATTATCGGTGACCGTCAGGTCGGTAAGACAGCGATTGCCATCGACACGATTATTAACCAGAAAGAGAACTACGAGGCAGGAAAACCTGTGTTCTGTATTTATGTCGCAATCGGTCAGAAGGCTTCGACTGTGGCGTCAATTGTAAACACCTTGACCAAGTATGGTGCTATGCCTTATACTGTGGTTGTTGCTGCCAATGCTTCTGACTCTGCTTCGATGCGCTATTACGCACCGTTCGCAGGAGTTGCAATCGGTGAGTATTTCCGTGACTCAGGGCGAGATGCACTTATCGTATATGATGATTTGTCAAAGCAGGCTGTTGCATATCGCGAGATCTCATTGATTCTGAAGCGCCCTTCAGGACGTGAGGCTTATCCCGGTGATATCTTCTATCTACATTCACGTCTTCTCGAACGCGCCGCTAAGATCATCGGTGACCAGAAAGTTGTGGAAAATATGAATGACCTCCCCGAGGTGATGAAACCTATTGTAAAGGGTGGCGGATCATTGACAGCTCTTCCTATCATTGAGACTCAGGCAGGAGACGTTTCGGCTTATATCCCGACCAATGTGATTTCAATTACAGACGGACAGATCTTCCTCGAGACAGCACTCTTCAACCAGGGTATTCGTCCGGCAATCAACGTTGGTATATCAGTATCTCGTGTGGGTGGTAACGCTCAAGTAAAGGCTATGAAGAAAGTAGCCGGTACGCTTAAGATTGCCCAGGCACAGTATCGCGAGCTTGAATCATTCACCAAATTCGGTGGTGATGTGGATCCTGTGACAGCAAAGGTAATCGATACTGGTAGAAAGAATCAGCAGTTGCTCATACAGCCACAGTATCATCCCTGGCCGGTGGAAAATGAGATCGCTGTTATTTTCTGTGGTGTAAATGGATTGCTTGAGAATGTGCCCATCGAGAAAGTCAAGGAGTTTGAGCAGCAGTTTATCCAGATGCTTCAGATGAAGTATCAGAAAGAGGTTCTGGATGAGCTCCACGTAGGAAAGCTTACCGATGACATCGCAGGCAAATTGACCGAATGTGCCAAGGAAGTTGCTGATTCACTCAGTGCTTTGAAATAAATTAAAACTGACCAAGCATGGCAACGCTAAAAGAATTAAAAATACGCATCGGGTCAGTAGCTTCAAGTGAGAAAATCACGGGAGCCATGAAGATGATATCATCTGCGAAGGTGCATAAGGAGGAGCAGAGTCTGCGACGCCTTAAGCCTTTCAAGGATCAGATAAAGTCGATCATGGGTCATATTCTTTCAACGGGAGAGAATTTCAATTCTCCGTTGATAGAGACACGAGAAGTTAAAAGAGCCGGAATCGTGGTCTACGGATCTGATGACGGATTGTGCGGTGCTTACAATATCAATATCTTCAAGGGTCTTCTAATCGAAATCGACAGGCTCAAACGTCAATATGGCCGAGAGCTGTATGTTGAGATCTATCCTGTAGGAAAGAAGATGACCAAAGCTGTCCGTCACCTTGCAAGTGATCTTCTTGAGGTCAAGGCTGTTGATGGCGTGGACTCGAAAATGAAGGGTGAAGTAGTGACTTCGTTTACCAAATCGCTGCGCGACTCATTCCTCAATAATGATCTTGATATTGTTGAAACTCTTTTCATGAGTTTTAAGTCGATGAGTCGTCAGACCCTTACAGTTGAGCAGCTTTTCCCTGTTACTGAAAAGATGCTGACAGCTGATTCAGACAATGCCGAAGACAATCAGCTCTATCTATTCGAGCCTGATGCCAACAGTATATTCAACGAAGTGTTGCCGATGTTTGTCATGTCGACTATGCAGGAAATCACAGTGCAGAACCGCGCCTCCGAGCAGGCTGCGCGTGTGATGGCGATGCAGAGTGCAAACGACAACGCAAAAAAATTGTTTGACGAGCTACAGCTTGAATACAACAAGCTTCGTCAGCAAAGTATCACAACTGAGCTCCTTGACATTCTTGGAGGTCAGGTTGAAAGATAACCGATTCAGAAAAGATATTTATTTAATCTCATAAAGAACCAACCTAAAAGCTACATGGGCAGTATTAAAGAATATTTCACGTCAGTGGGGCAGGGGGTAAAGAGTCTGCTTGTGGGAATGGGAGTCACAGGAAAGGAATTTGTGACACCAAAAATCACAGAGCAGTATCCGGAGAACCGGAACACTTTGCAGATTGCCGACCGTTTCCGCGCGGAGCTTACCTTGAAATATGATGCCGAGGGGCGTCACCGTTGTATAGCGTGCGGAATATGCCAGATGAATTGTCCCAACGGCACGATACATCTGACCACAAAGATGGTGGATCTTCCCGATGGCAAGAAGAAACGTAAACTTGACAAATACATGTATGACCTTGGCAGTTGCACATTCTGCATGCTTTGTGTCACCACATGTCCTCAGGATGCACTTGAGTTCTCCAACGATTTTGAGCAGGCCGTTTTCACACGTGATGCTCTGATCAAGCAGCTGAATTATCGTCCGGAGGTTGCAGATCCAGTGCCGGCACCAAAGCCTGTTGCTCCGGCAGCAGCTGAGGCTCCGAAGGCTTCTCCTTCTGAAAGCAAATAATTAAGTTTACGATCAAGACATTAGAATAACAAATTTTCATAATAAATGGATTCAGTAGCAAATATAATTTTGTATTTCGTGGTGGCCATTTCCGTAACAGTGTTCTCGGTGATGGCAGTCACGTCGCGCAGAATACTCCGGGCTGCCACCTATCTGCTGTTCGTATTGATCAGCACGTCGGTGATCTATTTTCAGCTTGGCTACCAGTTCCTGGGAGCCGTGCAGATAGCCGTTTATGCGGGAGGTATCATGGTGCTGTTTGTGTTTGCGATTCTTTTGACACGCAAGCCCGGTGACATGGCTGCTCCGCTGGAGTCACACCGCCGCGCTCTCGGAATAACAATTTCCGCAGCCGGATGTGTGCTTCTGCTGCTTGCTCTCTTCTATATGCCTCTGCTTCATGGAGCCTCATTGATTGAGGCTATCAACGCAGGAAACCAGATTACGATGCACGATATCGGCCGAGCATTCACCGGATCGGATCGTTTCCAATATCTGCTTCCATTTGAGGCTGTCAGTGTTTTATTGCTCGCATGTATAATCGGCGGCGTAGTTGTTGCCCGTAAAAGATAAGCAGATATGGATTTAAGCATGTTATGGTATCTTGTTCCGAGCGTAATTATGTTTGTCGCCGGAGTTTACGGGTTCATCACCCGCAAAAATATGATCGCGCTGCTGATTTCATTGGAGCTGATGCTCAATTCGGCTGATTTGAATTTTGTGGTTTTCAACCGCTATCTTTTCCCCGGATCTATGGAAGGAATGGTTTTCACGCTCTTCGCAATAGCAATCGCAGCAGCAGAGACAGCCATCGCCATAGCGATCATAGTGAATATCTACAGAGCCGTGGGTAACACGGATATCAACAGTGTCAAAAAAATGAAATTCTAAGATATGGACATTACACTTCCAATTCTGATTCTGGCTCTGCCGTTCACGATGTTCCTTATCTTGGGAATCGGCGGTGTCAAGATGACGCGCAAGCTTGCCGGAGTATTGGGCATTTGCGCAAACGGCGCTTTGCTGGCCATAGCTTATACTGTGGCGTTCACTTATTTCTTCAGTGGAAACCCTGATTTCATTGTTGACGGCATCCGTCAGCAGGTTGAAATATTTGATGTGACATGGCTTGCGTTTACCGAGCGTATGGTCGTAAACATCGGTTTCCTTCTTGATCCTATCAGCGCGATGATGCTGATTGTTATAACCACAATCTCATTCATGGTGCATCTCTACAGCTGGGGTTATATGGAGCATGAGCCCGGCTTCCAGCGTTACTACGCGTTCTTGTCGCTCTTTACATTCTCGATGCTCGGACTTGTGGTAGCCACCAACATTTTCCAGATGTATATTTTCTGGGAGCTTGTGGGTGTTTCCTCATATCTTCTCATCGGATTCTTCTATAAACTGCCCTCAGCAGTGTCTGCATCAAAGAAGGCATTCATTGTCACCCGTTTCGCTGACTTATTCATGCTTATCGGTATTCTGGTGCTTTCTTACTTCGTATCTCAGACTCCCGCAGATGGTCCGCTTTCCGGAGCTTCGGCATTCAACTTCCTCATGTTGAACTCTCAGCCCACTAATGTTTTGGCATCCACACTGGGATCTACATTCCTTGGAGCTTCAGTTCTCACATGGGCGATGATTCTCATATTCGTCGGAGGTATGGGTAAGTCAGCAATGATGCCTCTCCATATCTGGCTTCCCGATGCGATGGAAGGCCCGACTCCTGTGTCAGCACTTATCCATGCGGCAACCATGGTTGTTGCCGGTGTATATCTTGTGGCACGCTTCTTCCCCTTGTATCTGATTGTTCCCGACTCGTTGACATTTATCACTGTAGTTGGTGCGATCACAGCGTTCTATGCTGCTGTCGTTGCATGTTGTCAGATTGATATCAAGAGAATCCTCGCATTCTCCACAATCTCGCAGATTGCGTTTATGATGGTTTCTCTTGGTGTAGCGCGTCCCGAGCTTCATGACGGTCTCGGATATATGGCCTCCATGTTCCATCTCTTCACTCACGCTATGTTCAAAGCGCTCCTCTTCCTCGGAGCCGGTGCGCTTATCCATGCTGTTCACTCTAATAACTACACTGAGATGGGCGGTATGCGCAAATATATGCCCATCACGCATTGGACATTCCTCATCGGCTGCCTTGCTATTGCAGGTATCTTCCCATTGTCAGGATTCTGGTCGAAAGACGAAATGCTTTCTGCTATGTATTCCAACAATTGGATCTGGGGTGCATGGATGACAATGGTAGCAGGTCTTACGGCATTCTATATGTTCAGAATGTATTTCCGTGTTTTCTGGTGGGAGGAGAACCCCCACTATAAGGAGCACCGTCCGCACGACGCTCCATGGCAGATGTCGTTACCTTTGATATTCCTTGCCATTGTCAGTGTTTTCGCAGGCTTCATTCCTTTCGGGGAGTATGTGACATGGAATCGTGAGCCCTATCATATCCATATCGATATGCAAATCGCCGTAACGAGTGTGGTGGTGGCAATAATCGCTATCGCGTTCGCCGGATGGTTGTATATGAAGAAGAATGAAAAACCTGCCCGTATGAAAGCGGCTCTGCCCGGTCTCTGGAAGGCTGCAAACCGCCGCTTCTATTGGGATGAGATGTATATGTTCGTTACCCATAAGATCATCTTCAACGGCATCTGTCGTGGCATCGCATGGTTTGACCGTCATATCATCGACGGCACAATGGATGCTCTGGCATCGATGACGCAATTCTTCTCATTGAAGATAAAGGGTATGCAGAACGGCAGCATCCAGACATACGTCATATGGTACTTCTTCGGAGCGCTTCTGCTCGCTGCGATCACCTGGATTTGTTTACTCTAATTAACTTCATATCGCATTGCAAATATTTATTGAATCATGTTTGGAAATATCTTAATCTGGTTTGTAATAGTCCCCGTCATCATGATGGCAGGATTGGCATGTTGCGGCAATAGCAATATGAAGGCAATCCGTGCGGTCATGGTGACCGGATCGACAGTTCTGCTGGCAATGGCCATCTGGCTCGTCGTGGATTTTCTGGCACTCCGCGCCTCTGGCGATACATCCGAGATGCTCTATACAGGCAGCTGGCTCTGGTATGCCCCGCTTAACATTCACCTCGCGGTTGGTGTAGACGGCATATCGGTTCTGATGCTTCTTCTTTCAGCAATCATCGTTTTCGCAGGCACATTCGCTTCATGGAAGATCGATCCGCTGCCTATGAACTTCTTCCTTTGGTTCTGTCTCCTTTCAACCGGAGTGTTCGGTTTCTTTATCTCAATAGACATGTTCACAATGTTCATGTTCTATGAGGTCGCTCTTATTCCTATGTATCTTCTTATCGGAGTATGGGGAACAGGACGCAAAGAGTATTCGGCAATGAAGCTTACACTCATGCTTATGGGTGGCTCGGCATTCCTGATGCTCGGACTACTTGGAATTTTCTGGCATAGCGCCCCCGAAGGCGGTATGCCGACATGGAATATCCTCGAAATTTCGCACAACGCGGCTATCGATCCAAGTTGGCAGCGTCTCCTCTTCTGTTTCACATTCGTAGGATTTGGCGTTCTCGGCGCGATGTTCCCATTCCACACATGGAGTCCTGACGGTCACGCTTGCGCACCTACAGCAGTATCTATGCTTCACGCCGGCGTTCTTATGAAACTTGGAGGTTACGGATGTTTCCGTATCGCCATCTTCCTCTGCCCGCAGGCGGCTCAGGAGCTCGCATGGATCTTCATTATCCTAACCGGTATAAGCGTGGTATACGGAGCATTCTCAGCATGTGTGCAGACAGACTTGAAGTATATCAACGCATATTCGTCAGTGTCTCACTGTGGCATGGTGCTTTTTGCGATCCTGATGCTTAACACAACGGCAATGACAGGTGGTATCCTCCAGATGTTGTCACATGGTCTGATGACGGCACTCTTCTTCGCCCTCATCGGTATGATTTACGGTAGAACCCATACACGTGATATCAGAGAGATGGGAGGTCTGATGAAAATCATGCCTTATCTTGGAGTATGCTATATGATCGCCGGTTTCGCTTCGCTGGGTCTTCCCGGTATGTCCGGTTTCGTAGCCGAGATGACGATTTTCTTCGGTGCATTCGAAAACAATGATTTGTTCCACCGTATATTCGTGATTGCTGCAACAACATCGATTGTTATTACAGCTGTATATATTCTGCGAGTGGTTGGAAAACTCATTCTTGGTCCGGTCAAAGACGAGCATCATCTCAAGCTTACAGACGCCACATGGTGGGAGCGCCTTTCCACAGTGACTTTGATAGCGTGTCTTGCAGGCATCGGTTTCTTCCCTAATTGGATCAACGAAACCATCCAGCATAGTTTTGCCCCGATCATCAGCGCATTGCAGAACGCGTTATAAACCGGGAGAACCAAATACTTTTAGAAAAAGAGTAAAGCACAACAATAACAATGGATTATTCACAATTTGGGGCAATGTTGCCCGAGCTAATAATTCTGGGTCTCTTTCTGGTGGTGTTTTTATTTGACACCTTTTCAGGAGACGGCTCCAAGCGCTTCCTCACTCCGTTGACCACAGTGCTCTTCGGATTGGCAACGGTTGCAATCTGGATCATCCCGTCGAATGACGTGGCTGTATTCGGAGGTATGTATGTCGATGACAACGCATGCAAGGCCATGAAGGCTATTCTCAACATAGGTGTTTTCATCGTATTCCTTCAGTCTGCCAAATGGGTTGAGAGCGACGAGGTGGCAATCCGCAAGGGCGAGTTTTACGAGCTTATCCTCGTTACACTTTTCGGAATGTATCTTATGATCTCAGCGCGCCATTTCCTTCTCTTTATCATCGGTCTTGAGTCTGCTTCTCTTCCTCTTGCAGCATTGGTTGCATTTAACAAGAAGCATTATGAGAGCCATGAGGCAGCTGTGAAATATATTCTTACGGCGGTATTCTCTTCAGCGATACTTCTGATGGGTCTGTCGTTTGTGTATGCATTCTCAAGCGGTTCACTTTATTTTGACGATATCCGTGAGCATGTAGTGGCAGGTGAAGGCAGCGGACTTATGATCGCCGCACTCGCGTTCATGATAGCCGGTATCGGTTTCAAGCTATCGTTGGTTCCATTCCATCTTTGGACAGCGGATGTTTATCAAGGAGCACCGACGGCTATCACAAGTTATCTTTCCGTCATATCAAAGGGAGCTGCAGCATTTGCATTCTTCGTGATATTCGTTCAGGCGTTTGGTCCATTGTTCGACCACATGTGGGAATGGATGATGTATGGCGTAATAATAGCAACCATCACAGTCGGTAACCTTTTTGCGATCCGTCAGAAAAACATGAAGCGATTCATGGCTTTCTCATCAATTTCACAAGCAGGATATATCATGCTTGGAGTGATGGCAGGAGGTATCGGCCTTGCGTCTATGATGTTCTATATCTTTGTGTATATAGTTAGTAACCTCGGTGCGTTTGCAGTAATCTCAAGTATCGAGAACCAGACAGGCAAATTATCCATGGATGATTATGATGGTCTGCACAAGACCAACCCATGGTTGTCTTTCGCAATGACGCTTGCAATGTTCTCTCTCGCTGGTATACCTCCGTTTGCCGGATTCTTCAGTAAGATTCTTATCTTTACAGCAGTGACATCCACCGGTTCCATGGCATTGTACATGCTGGTTCTTGTGGCATTGATAAATACAATCATATCACTGTTCTATTATCTGCTTGTAGTGAAGGCAATCTGGATTAAACCGGGTGAGGCAAAAATAGAGGCATTCCGCAGTGCGTGTGGAGAACGTATCGCACTTTGGGTTTGCGTTGCTGGTATAGTGTTTGCAGGTCTCGTTCCTTACATCTACGAGTATTGCGTCAAAGCGGTCTTAGGATAAGAAAAGATATAAACCACTACCGATATAGTTATTTGGGTCCGATATGCAGTATCGGACCCAAATCTTTTATTTTATCATATGAAAATTTTTTCTATTCGCTAAACTTTTTTCAGCGGGTAGTGTTTTATAGATATAAAGAAAATCGTTTCATGATGTTAGGTTAGTTCGAAAAAGTATTATGGAAAACACGAGAATGCGGCTGGTTGCGAAACCGGCCGCATTCGCGTCATAGGGTGTATAAGCGGCTATGCGTGATTAAAATTTTTACCGGATATCAATAAAATAATTATTGGTGTCGTCAGGTAAAAAATTTAATCACGCAGAGTCGCAGAGTCGCAAAGGTTTTATGACGCTAAATGCGGCGCGGAGGTCGTTACCACTCCTGATGAGGCGCAGAGTCTGACGCACCTGCTCCGCGCCTTTGTCTAAATCGCCACGCGATTCTCTGTGATCTTTATCTCCATCACCGGGGTTGCTAAATTAAACTTTGCGATTTTGCGGCTCTGCGTGATGTTTGACCATATTGTAGAGCTTGTTAAGGTTTAAATTCCGATATGTATGATTGTTATGCATATTTACCGGACAGCAACATAAAATAATAGGGAATGAGGATAATTTGGATGTGAAGCGTAGTATATTATATATTCATTTTGTTTAAAAATTGTTGCAAGTTGATAAATTATATTTTATAACATACAAATGGAAGTTGCATTTGTTGAAAGTATGAAGTAACTTTGTAGAATAACGATGCAAACGATTTATAATAATCGTGAATATACACTTATCACCCTGGCATTACCCTCCTCAGCTATGATGATAACTATAGCGTTTAAATGAAAATTATAACCCGCATAATCAATTTATGTCATGAGCTATCTTAAGTTTGACAAGAACCTGATGATCAATCTGGAGCAGAGTCTTCCCAAGGAGATGCTTCGCACCAACAAGTCGGGGGCTTATCATTGTACGACCATAGTCGGTTGCAACACCCGCAAGCAACATGGTCTGCTTGTGATACCGATTCCTGAGATGGATGACAAGGCACATGTGCTATTGTCATCGCTCGATGAGTCGGTTATCCAGCATGGAGCCTCTTTCAATCTTGGTCTGCATCAATATGGTGACAATGTGTTCAGTCCGAATGGTCACAAATACATCCGGGAATTCAATTGTGAAAATGTGCCCGTGATGACTTTCCGAGTGGGAGGAGTTGTACTGACAAAGGAGAAGGTGTTTATCTCGCATGAAAACCGCATCCTTATAAAATATACGCTTGTCGAAGCGCATTCGCCGACAACCCTGCGTTTCCGTCCGATGCTTGCTTTTCGTAACGCCAATGATCTTTGCGTGGAGAATAGCGCGATCAACAAAGAGGTTAAACTGACAGAGAATGGAATTTCAACGTGTCTGTATGACGGATATCCGGATCTTTACATGCAGTTTAACAAACCCGTGGAGTGGGTGAATGACGGTCACTGGTATAAGGGTATAGAATATACGAAAGACAAGGTAAGAGGTATCCCTTACAAGGAGGATCTTTGGGTGCCGGGATATTTCGAACTTCCAATCAAAAAAGGGGAGTCGATCATATTTTCGGCCTCTACATATGAGTGCAAGCCAAAGAGCTTTGTGAAGACATACGAGGAAGAACTGACGACGCGCACATGCCGCACAAGTTTCTTCAACTGTCTTAAGAATTCAGCAAAGCAATTTTATCTAAAGAATGACCGTGGCACATACATAATGGCAGGTTATCCTTGGTATAACGTGAGAGCAAGAGACGAGATCATGGCTCTCCCCGGTTGTACGCTTGCAATCAACCACGAACAGGATTATTTTGATATCCTCGACACGTTCCTTAAAGCCTTGTTCAAATATATCGACAAGGGGGAGAAGGATCCTACTATCGGTGAAATTGATTTGCCGGATATTCCATTGTGGACAGTGTGGGCAATCCAGCAGTTCCGTCGTCATTCTGATTCAAATGAATGCAGAAAGCGTTATGGCGATGCTGTAAGAAGAATTGTGGAGGATGTGAGAGGCGAGAGAATACGTAATCTCAAGCTTAACCACAATGGTTTGGTGTCATCCAATGGTCAGAATACACCTGTTACATGGCTGTCAGCTTCCATCAATGGCAAGCCGATCATACCACGAACAGGATATATCCTTGAGTTCAATGCATTATGGTATAATGCATTGAAGTTCCTGATATCGCTTTATGAGAATGAGAAAGGTGAAGAGGCATACATCACAGAGCTGAATGAGCTTGCAGATAAAATAAAAGTATCATTCCTTGACACATTCCTCAATGACTACGGATATCTTTACGATTATGTGAACGGAAGCTATACTGATCTTGAGGTTCGTCCCAATCTTGCGATAGCCATAGGTCTCGAGTATTCACCGCTTGACCGTAGGCAGCGTAAGAGCGTTCTTGATCTGTGCACCCGTGAGTTGCTTACCCCTAAAGGTCTTCGTTCGCTCAGCCCGAAAAGTTTCGCGTATAATCCCACATATGTTGGTAATCCCATAGAGCGAGAGTATGCTGTGCATCTCGGTCCGGCACGCCCCTGGCTCTTCGGATTCTATGCTGACGCATACTTCAAGGTGTTTGGACTTTCCGGTCTTTCTTTCATAGAAAGGATGCTCATTGGATATGAAGATGAGATGACAGAGGGATGTATCGGTTCTTTGTCGGAGATGTATGACGGTAATCCACCATACACAGGACGAGGAGCTGTCAGCACCGCTAAGAATGTCGGAGAGATTCTGCGCACCATCAAGACCGTGAAACAAATGACAAAACTTCTAACCGCTCAAAGCGAATAAAAGAATAACAGATGAAAGCATTAATGTTTGGATGGGAGTTTCCTCCCCACATCCTCGGAGGATTGGGAACGGCGAGCTATGGTCTGACCAAAGGTATGCACGCCAACGGCGATATGGAGATCTCCTTCGTTATTCCCAAGCCCTGGGGCGATGAAGAGAAGGGTTTCGCGAATATCATCGGTGCTTGCAACACGCCGGTTGCATGGCGAGATGTCAATTGGGATTATGTACAGAACCGCATAGGTAATGTTATGGATCCGCAGATGTATTTCAACCTGAGGGACCACATATATGCCGATTTCAATTACATGCGTCTGAACGATCTCGGATGTATAGAATTCTCAGGACGTTACCCGGACAATATTCTTGAGGAGATAAACAATTATTCAATTGTTGCAGGTGTGATCGCCCGTACGGTTCCATGTGATGTGATTCATTCACATGACTGGCTGACATATCCGGCTGGTATACATGCTAAGAATGTTACCGGAAAACCTCTGGTTATACACGTGCATGCCTCTGAGTTTGACCGCTCGAGAGGAAAGCCGAATCCTACTGTGTTTGGAATAGAGAAAGACGGTATGAATAATGCCGATCATATCATAACAGTATCAAATCTTACAAGAAAGACGGTAATTGAGAAATATGGAATAGATCCTGCCAAGGTAACAACGGTGCATAATGCCGTGATACCTCTTAGCGATGATCTTCTCAATCTCAAACGTCGCGAAGGCAAGGATAAGGTGATAACATTCCTTGGCCGAATCACAATGCAGAAAGGTCCGGAGTATTTCGTCGAGGCAGCTGCAAAGGTTCTTCAGAAGAATAAGAATGTGAGGTTTGTCATGGCTGGTGGTGGAGATATGGAGGCAGCTATGATTCGTCTTGCCGCAAAACGCAATATAGCTGATCGATTCCATTTTACCGGTTTCTTGCGTGGCAAGGAGGTTTATCAGATGTTCCGTGATTCTGATGTTTACGTAATGCCTTCAGTTTCGGAGCCGTTTGGTATATCGCCTCTTGAGGCAATGGAGATGGGTGTTCCTTCAATTATCTCCAAGCAGAGTGGTTGTGCTGAGATTCTTGACAATGTCATCAAAACCGACTATTGGGATATCGATGCAATGGCGGATGCCATGCATGCATTGGTTTCCTATCCTGCGCTGCATAATGAACTGCGCGACAAGGGTATCGAGGAAATTCATCAGATCACTTGGGAAAAAGCCGGCAAGAAAGTGATTGACATTTATAAGAATGTGATCGCCAACAGGCATTGAGTCGAAGTATGATTCAAATGCAAAATGTTAGTTTAGAATATTAATCAATTTTAAAATAATCAGATATGAAGTCAGTTTGCTTCTATTTCAAGATACATCAGCCATACCGTCTGAAACGTTACCGTTTTTTTGATATCGGTAATGACCACTATTATTATGATGATTTCGCCGATGACGAAATAATTACCCGCGTTGCCCAGAATTCTTATATCCCGATGGCAGATACTCTGCTTGAGATGATAAAGAACAGCAATAATGAGTTCAAATGCGCGATAAGCATCTCCGGCACTGCAATCGAGCAGCTGCAGATGTATGTTCCTGAATATATCGACAAGCTCCGTCAGCTTGCTGACACCGGTTGCGTTGAATTCCTTTCCGGCACTTATTCACATTCACTGGCATCGCTTGAGGATCCTGAGGAATTCCTTCGCGAAGTCAAGGCTCATGACGATTTGATTTTCCGTCTGTTTGGTCAGCGTCCTTCCGTCTTCGCAAACACCGAGCTTATATATGATGACGATATAGCCATGCTTGTGGCTTCAATGGGCTTCAAAACAGCGCTCACAGATGGTGCGAAGCATATCCTCGGATGGAAATCACCGAACTATGTATATCGTGCCGCCACGGCTCCGGATCTCAAATTGCTTCTCACAAATGACAAGCTTGCTGAGGATGTGTCAATGAATTTCAATAATCCTGAATGGGATGAATATCCGCTTACCGCTGACAAGTATGTGAACTGGATTGCATCCTTGCCGGCAGAGGAGCAGGTTGTGAATCTGCTTATGAGCATGGATACATTCGGCTCTTTCCTTCCTGCCGGAACCGGAATCTTTGAATTCATGAAAGCTCTTCCAGCCTTCGGTAAGGAGAAGGGTATACGGTTCACGACACCTTCGGAGGCTGTTGCCAAACTCAAACCTGTAGATGAGCTGTCAATACCTTATCCGATTTCAGGTATAGATGAGGCGCGTGACGTTTCTGCATGGAAAGGTAATGAATTGCAGAGAGAAGCTTTGCGAAAACTTTATGCAGTGGCAGAACGTGTTAGTCTTTGTGACGACCGTCGTCTGAAACAGGATTGGGAGTATTTGCAGAGCAGCGACCATTTCTATTATATGAGCACTAAGAATATGGCAGATGGAGCATCTCATGCCGCATTCAGTCCTTATGATTCACCGTTTGCGGCATTCACAAACTATATGAATGTGCTTGCAGACTTCCTTGTCAGAGTGGAGGAACAGTATCCTGAGTCAATCGACAATGAAGAGCTGAACTCATTGCTTCTGACTATACGTAATCAGGCGGCAGAGATCACTTCTCTCAAGAAAGAGGTGACATCGCTCCGCACAGATATGGAGAACAGAGAGGAAGCTGTTGCAGAAACGGAGAAAGCTCCTAAGAAAGCGCCGGCTAAGAGAGGTCCTAAGGCAGGAACAAAGAAAGCGGCAGCGAAGAAAACGAAATCAGCAGAAGATTCAGCTGAATAAATATTATTTAAACATCAGGAGGGACTCCACCGTCAGGCAGGGTCCCTCCTGATGATTATTTTAGAGTCTCATAATCATGGCAAAGCAGGAATATATTCAGAAGAACAGAGAATGGCTTGAAGCGAAGTCAAAAGAACCGGGAGTGGTAGCTCTTGATAAAGGCGTATGCTATAAGCCGATAAAAAAAGGGAATCAGAAGAGTCCTACTCCCAATAGGGGAAGTGTGGTGACGGCTCATTATGTCGGAAAGACCATCAACGGCAAGACCTTCGACAGCAGCAGGGGAGGAGTGGCTCCTGCATTTCGTTTGCGGGATCTTATCCCCGGTTGGATAATCGCCTTGCAACAGATGCATGTAGGAGACAAATGGGAGGTGTATATTCCCGCTGAACAGGGTTATGGCAAAATGAATCAGCCCGGTATACCCGGCGGCTCCACATTAATTTTTGAAATTGAATTGATTGGATTGGCATGATACAGCAGGTTGAAATAAGACTCCCCGGCATGAGACGTGGATGTCATCTTATAACAGCGGAAATTGAGCGCAACATCCCCCGTCCGTTGCCGGAGGCAGGGATGTTGAACGTATTCGTAAAGCATACGTCATGTGGGCTTTCAATCAATGAGAATGCAGATCCGAGCGTGCGCAGGGATCTTGACGCAATCTTTGACCGTATGGTTCCAGAGAATGCGCCATATTACGAGCATATTTTTGAAGGAGCTGACGATATGCCGGCTCATGCTAAAAGTACGCTTGCCGGCGTGTCGCTGACTATCCCGATCACTAACGGCAGGCTTAATCTCGGCACATGGCAAGGCATCTACTTTTGCGAGTTCCGCGACCATGGCGGTCCCCGCTCCATCGTGCTTACAATCTACCAATAATATAATAGTCTATAAAGCCTCATTATTAAATGAGGCTTAAATCATTGATAGACTGATGCGTTTGCGGGGGTAATCGATGTCGGAGACGGTGACTTCGATCTGCTGACCGAGACGAAGGACATCGCTTACTGCGGCAATGCGTCGGGTAGATATTTTTGAGATGTGCAGCAGTCCGTTCTCCTTGATCCCGAGGTCAACAAACGCTCCGAATGCAGTTATGTTGCTGACAACTCCGGGTAGCTTCATGCCGATTGAGAGCTGTTCGAATGATTCAATTGCCGGATGGAATGCTGTGTCAGCATTGTCAGTTCGGGGATCGCGTCCCGGTTTGCGTAGTTCTGTCACAATATCGGCTATTGTTTCTTGTCCTCCTATTCCTTGTGTGGCTAATTTTACAGGATCAATGCGGTCGAGCACAGCATTATTGGCAGGAAGCTCTGCCGGTTTTACCCCAAGCATATTGGCAATTGCCTTAACTATGTGGTAACTTTCAGGGTGAATGCCTGTATTGTCAAGAGGTTCCGGTCCTTCTGCAATACGCAAGAAGCCAGCTGCCTGTTCGAATGCTTTGTCTCCGAGACGCGGCACTTTCTTCAGATCACGTCGGGTGCGGAACGGACCGTTTTCAGTCCGGTATTTTACAATGTTGGCAGCCAAGGCCGGACCAATGCCCGAAACATATGAAAGCAGGCTTGCTGATGCAGTGTTGACATCAACCCCAACAGCATTTACACAACTCATGACAGTATAATCAAGAGCATTCTTTAGTTTGCTCTGGTCTACGTCATGTTGATATTGTCCTACACCTATTGATTTGGGATCGATTTTTACCAGCTCTGCAAGGGGATCCATAAGTCTTCTGCCTATTGAAACGGCTCCTCTGACTGTCACATCCTTATCAGGAAACTCCATGCGGGCAAGTTCCGAGGCTGAATAGACAGAGGCTCCATCTTCGCTGACAACAAAAATGGAATTGGAATCCATAATGCGATAATCTTTGATGAATTTTTCAGTTTCTCTGGAAGCTGTGCCGTTTCCAAGGGCAGTGGCATTCAACTTATATTTGCTTATCAGTCGTTTAAGAACAGTTTCCGCTCCATTCAAGTCATTTTTTGGAGGAGTAGGGTATATCACAGCTTCGTCAAGTAGATTACCTTGCTCATCGATAGCGACAACCTTGCATCCAGTTCTATAGCCGGGATCTATTGCAAGTATGCGTCTCCCCTTAAGAGGAGAGGCCAATAAGAGTTGTCTGAGATTCTGCGAGAAAATATCTATTGCAACTCTATCCGCTTCTTCCTTCAGTTCCGTTGAGACCTCATTCTCAACGGAAGGTTTGATAAGGCGTTTGGTTGCGTCGTAAACAGCATCGGCAATAATATCCGCACAACTGGAGTTGGCACTGCGGGGTATGAAACTGTTTGCCAACGATTCTTCCAATTTGTCGCGTGTCTCATCAAGCGAGAACTTTACTTTTATCAAGCCCTCAGATTCCGCACGCCTTAGGGCAAGGTATTGATGGGATGAAATTTTACGTACTGAATTGGAAAAATTGGCATATGTGGCGAGAGGGGAGTTCTCCAATTCATTATCTTTCCCTTTTGCCGGGCTGCATACCAAAGATCCTGTCCGGCGGTATGTGTTGCGGGTCATGTTTCTCAGTCTGGAAGATTCCGATGCCCATTCCGCAATTATGTCGCAGGCACCCGTAAGGGCGTCATCAGCAGATGTTATATCGTTGTTTTTACCTAAAAAACGTAGTGCTGCGTTTGTCGGATCAGCCACATTGCCGGACATGATCAGTTTTGCAAGAGGCTCAAGTCCGCGTTCGCGGGCGATTGTGGCCCGTGTGCGTTTCTTTGGTTTGAAGGGAGCGTAAATATCCTCTACTTCGGTCAGGGAGGTTGCATTCTGCAGGCTCTGTTCAATTTTGGGCGTCATAGCTCCTGCCTCAGATATAGCCTGTAATACGTATTCCTTGCGGGCGTATAGGTCTCTGACAGTCTTGAGAGTCGTCTCTATATTTCTTACTGCCACTTCGTCGAGAGCACCGGTTGCTTCTTTACGGTAACGGCTGATAAAGGGCACAGTTGCCCCCTCATCGAGAAGATTGACAACCGCTGATACTCCTTTTTCCGGCAAATTAAGCCGTGTGCATATATCTGATATTATATTATTCATTGTTTGGGCTGTAATATGGCTTTTTTAGGTTTTTCTGATTATTGAAACGTTGATTATCCGGGAGGTTGTCTGCATTTTTCCCAATTCCTTTCTGCATTAGATTCTTGAGAGTGGGAAGATGCTTAGAGTATACCTCCCGAGGCGAACAATTATTCTTGTTGCAAATGTTTGCCGCAATACCTGCTACTTCTCCCATCATTGCAGTAGTACGCATTACCCGGACTGTCCCTAATCCGACATGTGTACAACTGATATTCCTTCCTGCCATCAGAAGATTGCTGATATTTCTGGAATAAAGGCATCTGTAAGGCACGGCATAGGGGTATATCCTGTAATGTTTTGTCTCGGCCTTGTATGGTTCACCGTTGAAGTTAAGAGCATTCTTGGGATCTTGAAAATGCAAGTCAATACTCCATGAGGTTGTGAATGATGCGTCTTCGTGGAAAACATTTTTATCAATGTCATCCTGTTTGAGGATATAGTCACCCATAAGTCTTCTTGATTCCCTTCTTCCGCCTATGTAAGCTGCCCATTCAAGGCTCTGGTTCCCAAATTCTTTTAACTTAAGGTGATTCTTTATATAATCCCAGTTTGAGAATAACACCATCAGCCCGTAGTCGCGAATCCATTCGGCGTCTTTAATCTGATCTTTACCAATTCCCGCCTCCCATGTCCATTCTCCATGGGTTACTCTTTCGCAATTGTCATCATTAAATGGTAGATCAAAATCAAAATGGGGGAAAGGTTGTGGATTGTTTTTCTCTTCAGAATACCATTGCACAGATGCGCCCATCGTCATATTGTCGGGAGAATCTGGAGCTAAAGATTCACCGAACTCTGATGAAGCTTCGCGTCCTTCCCTGTAATCCGCACCAGCAAGGTATCCTAATGTGCCATCACCTGTACAGTCTATGAATATCGGAGCTGTCAGGGTGATTATATTGCCATTTTCTATATTTGAAGCTTGAATGGAGGATATCCTATTACCTTCAGTTTTAGCTTTGTTCACATGATAAGAGGGGAATAGAGTAATATTGGAATTGGATTTTATAAATTCAAGCTTCTTATCGTCTTCGTAATATTCAGCTGGTTTTGCATTCCCTTTTCTTGTATGCCCAAACTCTCTTACCATTCTGCCTAATCCTTTATTGGGACCTAATTCTATTCTACCACCCAAATGAACTCTGACTTCGGCACTGTTGTTTCCGCCAAGTACAGGCCGGTCATTTATTAATGCGACTTTGGATCCGAGTCTTGCAGCGCTCATTGCAGCGCACATTCCGGCGGTGCCAGCCCCAGCAACTATAATGTCGAAATTTTGTGGGTCAAGATATACAGGCGGGTTTAATTTAGATCTTAAATTTTTCAACTCCTCACCGCTGTCAGGAAGAGGCAAAGATTTATCAGTTGTAAGGATGATGGCATCGCATCTTCCGTTAAAACCGGTAAGATCGTGGAGCTTTAGTTCTGTATCGCCCTTTTTTAAAGAAATTTTACCGGCGTATTGCCATTCCCATTTGTCTCCGGTCGAGCCGAGGTTCGTTTTAAGGGTTTTGTTCCCGATTTTAATATTGAATTGTCCCGCTCCTTTCTTTTGTGACCAAGGGGATGTCCAGTTAAATGTGCGGGTATATACGTGATAGACTCCATTTTCCGGAATTGATACTTCTGTTTTTGCGTCATCAACTGCCTTTCCAAGACCATGAGCCATTAAGTATGGAGAACCCATCTGATCCATAAATTGCTGGTCAACCACCCAACCTCCCTTGTCGGCAAAAGACTCTGCTTCAATAAGTATGGTTGAGGCATTGGCGTTCCCCAAGACGAAGAGATGAAAAGATAATAAAATAAAGACGCGCTTTAGACCAAGGTAATTAATCATGATATTGATGTTAATGTTAAGGTTACAAAAAAATCACATTGCAAAATTACAAAATTTTTATTTTAAAACAATAATGTCAAATAATGTTTCATTTTGAAAGAAGTTTCTGTTAATGAATAGAAATATAATCAGAGGTATTAAAACACTAAATCAGAAAAAAGATGTTAATGATATGTAAAACGTAGTAGTTTGGCTTGGAATATGAGTGGCTGGGTGTGATGATAAAGTTTGATAATAGATATGGGATTGAGAGTGTTGATGCATTCTTGCGGCTTTATGGCGACATATTGCGCGAAAAATTTGCTGAAAACGGTAGCGACTCAGATAGTCAGGGCGGATATCCCGACGTGATTTATTTCCGTCCGTTGCCTGATGAGGAGAATGAATATGGAGACGTTGTGGTGAAACTCGATGACAGCGTATACATCTCAGAGCGACAGATCGGTAAGATGGGTTTCTCTATGCCGGAGTTGTTTGCTATCCTTGCACATGAGCTGGGGCATATCCTGTATCATACTCATCCGTGGGGATTTGATTCAGAAGAACGTGCGGATTCACTTGCCGCCGAGCTTGGTCTTGGTAGTCAGATGATATCAGCCCTTGAGCGTATCATAGCATCGCGGAGGTTCCGGAATGTAACTTCCGCTCTTGTGAGACGTATACAGTTTCTACAGCATCTTGCATAATAACAGCCCTTACGGAGCGTTTAAAACGATAGGGGCTGTGTTGCGGTATGTGAGGCAGCAGACTGTATCCAATGATTAAAATTCGAATTTACATATTATTTATTGTGTCATTATTCTTGACCGCCAATCTGTTTGCTGAGAATGTGAAAGTTTCGGGAAAGGTTGTGGATAATGAGGATAAGCCTGTGGAGTTTGCTACGATACGTGTGGCCGGCACAGCTATCGGTACTAACTCTGACCTGAAGGGTCAATATAGTCTTTCGGTTGCGCAGAAGGATACCATAGAACTTGTGTATAGCTGCATTGGTTTCAAGACCGTGACACACAAGCTTGTGAATCCAAAGGGGGATCTTACGCTTAATGTCAGGATGTATCCTAATGATGTAGAGCTTAAGGAACTTGAGGTGTTGGGTTTTAGAAACAGTGTGAACGGCATGCAAAGTTTCGACACAGAGAGTTTCAAATTGTCGCCTGATGTATCCGGTGGAAGCGTGGAGGCGATGATCTCTACAATGCCTGGTGTAAATTCTTCCAATGAATTAAGTTCGCAATATTCGGTAAGAGGAGGATCATTTGATGAGAATTCCGTATATATCAACGGCACGGAGATATATCGGCCTCAGCTTGTCAGAGCGGGACAGCAGGAGGGATTGAGTATAATCAATCCCGATATGGTAGGTAGCCTTAAATTTTCCTCAGGTGGATTCCCCGCCAGATATGATGACAAGATGTCTTCCGCTCTTGACATTACGTATCGAGAACCGGAAGCGTTTGAAGGAGCTGTGTCAGCCAGTCTGATGGGAGCGTCTGTAACAATAGGTCAGAATTCCGGAAAATTCTCGCAACTTCATGGTCTGCGGTTCAAGAAAAACAATTCCCTGCTTTCATCGATGGATACTAAAGGGGAATATGATCCTACCTATTTCGATTATCAGACGAATCTTAATCTGAAACCCAATGATAGATGGACTGTAAATTTCTTAGGTAATATATCGCTTAATCACTACAATTTCACACCAAGCAGTCGTGAGACTACATTTGGCACAGCTCAGGATGTGAAGCATTTCAAGGTATATTTCGATGGTCAGGAGAAAGATAAATTTGAAACTTTTCTTGGATCCTTGTCTGTCCAATACCGTCATAACCGTGCCACAAGCTTTATGCTTGGAGCGTCCGGATTTCTTACCAATGAGCTTGTTTCATATGACATATCCGGTGAATACTGGCTCGATCAGGCAGGCACATCAGGATCTGAAGGTGTAGGAGGGGAGTTAGGTGTAGGTAAATATATGGAGCATTCCCGTAACCGACTGAAAGCGTCTGTGTTCCGTCTGTTTCTTAAAGGTCAAACGCGTATCAAGGGGAATCATATATCTTATGGCGTTGATTACAGACGCGAAAATTTCAGAGACCGTACCAAAGAGTGGGAGTGGAGGGATTCAGCCGGTTATTCGCTTCCGACATTACCTGATGGCGTCCACCTGATTTATAATCTCTCGTCAAATCATAATCTTTCTACCAACCGATTGTCTGCTTATGCGGAGGATGCATATTATATAGACACAGACAAGGCATACATGACCTTGAACGGAGGTGTAAGATTCTCATATTGGGATTTTAATAAGGAATTCCTTGTGTCACCGCGTGTGAACTTTTCTCTGACGCCAGCGGGAAGCAGCTTTAACTTCCGTGCGGCTGCAGGTCTATATTACCAATCACCGTTCTACAAGGAATTCCGAAGAGCCCTGACAGATGCTGAAGGCAACCATACAATTGAATTGAACCGCGACATAAAGTCACCCCGCAGTCTTCATTTTATACTTGCGACTGACTATAACTTCCGGGCGATGAATCGCCCATTCAAGCTCACCGGAGAGTTTTATTACAAGAATATGTCCAATCTCATATCGTATGAGTATGACAATCTTAAGGTCAATTATTCCGGAGTAAATGATTCCAAAGGGTACGTAACAGGTCTCGATCTCAAACTTTTCGGTCAGTTTGTGGAGGGCTCTGATTCCTGGTTGAGTTTCTCGCTGATGAAAACCCAGCAGACACTTGATGGAAAGAAAGTGCCGCTGCCAAGCGACCAACGTTATTCAGTGAGTCTGTATTTCACAGATTATTTCCCTAAATTTCCAAAACTTAAATTCAGTCTGAGGGGAATTTTTGCAGACGGTCTTACAATGACAGCGCCACATAAGAGTCGTACGGAATCATATTTCCGTGCGCCATCATACAAAAGGGTGGATATCGGACTGAGTTATCAGCTTGTGGGGGCACCAACCAATGGAGTGCGCCCATACAATTTCTGGCGTCATTTCAAAAGCATAGTCATAGGATTGGATTGCTTCAATCTCTTTGATATCAGCAACGTCAGCAGTTATTACTGGGTTACGGATGTCAACAACATCCAATATGCTGTTCCAAACTATCTGACACGCCGCCAGTTCAATGTGCGTCTGTCTGTTGAATTCTGACAACTTTTACCTCAACATTTTCAGGTAAACAATGTCGGTTGAATAAGGTGACTACATATTTCTCAAGTTCGTTGATATCCTCGTTCCCATCATAGACGTTTATCAGCATCAGCAGTCGCTTAGTGTCTGGAGTAAGCTTTGTCCGTTCTTCATCGCTTGTGGGTGTGCCAATGCTTCCTATAGCATCACGGTAGACAGGTAAGTTCTCAATATTGAGCAAACCTCTGCCGATTGCATGAAACTCATCTTCATGATTTCCTGAGTCAAGAAGGAGTGTGTCCCCTTGAATTTTGTCAGCATCGAATCCTCCGATACTATGTCCGGTATGCATAGAGATCAGATTAATGAAATCCACCAGTGTTGTCAAGCGATATAGTCCCTTACCATTGACTACTCTTCGGCAAAGAGCCTCGGCAGACGGACGATATCTGTTAGGCTCTTTCCCCAAAGCCTTGTAGGCTTGGCGGGTAGCTGCGATAGCGCTTCGCTTATTCACCATCTCCAGAGGATATGACTCGCGGATAGATGTTGTCTCTGCCTCAATCTCCTGCCATAGCGAATCGGCAGTTGCAGGATTGTCAACGGTTGCCTCGATAGCCAATACTCTCAGTTCAGGAGCAGCTGATTTTATTTTGTCTGAAAACTCAATATTTATCATTTTGTCTGAATTTAGATCGCAAATTTAATGAAAAATACGTTCACAGATATAATATGTCATGTAAACTATATACTTTCTGTTGTCCAATCTCCAGTCGCTATATACGTTCTGTTATCTTATTCTGTGTTTCTGCCATTGGTTTCAAAATTGGATGTCACAAAATTGTGGTAAATTTATCACACTGCAAGATAAAATGAAGACTATTCCATACTCTCTGAACTTCAGAGAGGCGCGATGGCTGGGCTTGTTGTCGCAAAGCGAGACGTTTTCGGGTGGAGGTAATCTGTATATCGGTTATTGTTGGCTTTCTATATGCTTCAAATGGTTATACCGAGTACCAAGAACATGGAGCCAAGTTCAGAATAGGTATAGTCGCGCTGTCCTTCACAGAGAGCTTTTTCAGATTTCAGTCCATTGCCAATGGCGTTTGCAATACTGCCTCCACTCTTTTGCAGGAATTGGTGGAGTGGATGTGTCCTGAAGAATTTCTGCGTCTTCTCGTAACCACAAATCTGGCTTAATTCATCCTCAATGGTCGTACATTTGTACGGTAAAAAAATTTTCGATAAATTTATCTATAGAAA
>CAJTPK010000022.1 GCA_910578075.1 uncultured Muribaculaceae bacterium
TTTTTGTTCGCCCGACATGGGCATAATCTAACGGGTGGAAGTCCCGAGCGCGCCCTGATAGTGGGAAGCGCATAGTCCGAGGCAACGGTGTCGGCCGCGAGGCGAATCGGAAGGAAGCCAAGGACAAAGGTCTGGCTCCACGAACAGAAACTTGATACAAGGCTCGAAGTCAGAGGTGAGGTTGCAAACCAAAGCCTAATAACTATCCGGACTGACAAGAGTAAATCAAGGGAGTATAAGACTGAAAGATTATGTTCTTAATCGGGGAGGTCTATGGGGCGAGCCAAACGGCAAGCAGTAACAACGAACCCACAGAATCAACATGTGAAGAGGGAAGGCTCGCTTGTGCGTTCATCCAAGGAGCAAGGCCAAGCTACGCGAAAAGCTGAAGATGCTCACGAATCGCAGTAACGGCTGGGGCTACGAGAAGCGCAAGGAGAAACTGACCCATGCAATCCGAGGGTGGGTAAACTACTTTCGGCTTGCCGAGATGCGTAACTTTCTTAAAGAAACTGATGAATGGCTACGCTCGCGCATAAGAATGTGTATATGGAAATGTTGGAAACGAGTGCGCACACGCTTCAGGAACCTGCAACGGTGTGGTATAAGCAAATGGCAAGCATGGCAGTGGGCTAATACCCGAAAGGGCTACTGGCGCACAGCTCACAGTTCCATACTGACAAGAGCCATATCCTCGGAGAAGCTGAGACTCGCACATTATCCGACCCTTATGGAATACTACGAGAAACTGCATCCGCGTTAGGAACCGCCGTATGCCGAACGGCACGTACGGTGGTGTGAGAGGTCGGCAAACACGAAAGTAGGAGATAAACACCTACGATTAGTGTTTACCTCCTACTCGATTACATGATTGTTCCCCTGTTCAGTTTGTCAATCGCTCTCCAGAAATCGGAATATGATTCTCCGGAATGACCAAGACGTTTTGCACGATTTGATGCGTCATTCATTTTGTTATCTTTAATCATTATTTCCACCCATTTCTCCTTTCGTAGAAATTGATCCTTTTTATCAAAGTTTTGGATATATTTCTTCAAAACCTGTATCACCTTATTTGATGTGCCGAAGAATCGGTTGGTGTTCTCATAGTGTAGAAGAAACCAGTATTCTATTGATGGCATACTGCTTGCTATCACAACTTGTTTGTTGTCATCATATCTGTTGTGAATTTCATCCAAGCGTCTCCGTTCTGTATCATTCCATTGGCGCACATCCTCATCAAATACACATATTACAGATGCGCCTCCTGATATAGCATCTTGAATCCTCTGCTGTATAGTCTGCATTGACTCATCGCCAAAAAGACTTGGTTGCAATACATAGTTATAACTTTGCAGTTTTTTCAAGTGTTTGAGATACCAATATTCCGTAATACCAGCTCCGACAACAACTGTTCGCGGACGATGTTGCTCTCTTACATTTATCTTTCTTGCCATATCTCAGTCTTTAATTTGAGGTAGTGCTCCGAATATACCGTTTCTATAAGCCTTATCAAGGTGGGTTATCTTGCTCAGCCCCTTGAACTCAACTAATGAGTATAGTTGAGAGGAACCGGATTTATCCTTCTCTGTGAACCAGATATTATCTTTCCTGATAAGGTCGTTGACAGTTCTTAATAGTCCATCATAATGTGTAGTGATTAGGAGTTGGCTCTGCGAGGATTCAAGCAAGAACTGACGGAGTATGTACTCCATTATGTCCGGATGCAACGAAGCGTCCATTTCATCAATCATTAGGAACGAGCCGTTACGGCATAAGTCGAACACGGCCGCTTCTATTCCGAGCAAACGTCGTGTACCGTTGCTCTGATGCCCGAAATTTAATTCATATATTTCCTTTCCACGTTCATTTTCAACCGTGTGTTCAAACCCAAGTTTACGCAAACCGTCATCACCTGAGTGCTCATTCAATCCAGTGATATTGAAGTCTGCCATACTTAAGAAATTTAGCATATACGATTTGAAATCTTTGTTATCTTTCAGCAATCGTCGGGCAAACTTTGTCATATCTGTTTCCGGATAGATTGTAGGCATGAAACCATCATGTATCCATTTGCGGAAACCATCAACATGATTGAATTTCATATTGACGCGACCACGGGCCGCGAATACCGACATGTTTGGAAGACAGTTCAAGGATAACATTTTCAAAGTCTCACTATCAATTTTCTGAACTGCCGGATTAGTCTTGATTATGGACTGTCCATCTTCAAACTTACGCTCAAAGATCATGATGGGCTGGGTAGTCTTATAGTAAGACAATCGCTCAAGTAGGACAACTTTATCTGTCAAGTGAAGTTGGTACCAGTATCTCACGCCATCAATCCATATCTTAAGATTGAACTCCGATGGCTCTCCGGGAGTATAGCGGTCAAGCATGAAAGGCTCAATACCGGTTTTGCTATCCATGTTTGAAGGATTGAATGTCCAGAATCCGTGGAGTTCTTCAAGAGCATACAAAAGATTGCTCTTGCCGCTTGCATTTGCACCTAATACAAGGGCAAGTCGCAAAAGCCTTGTCCCGTTAGGCATCTCCACAACATGAGAGGTCTCTATACTTTTATCAGCTGTAGCTTCAAAACTCAAATTCGTTTCATTTCTGAACGACAGTATATTTTTGAAAGATATTTCCTCAATCATATATCGGTATTTTATTTCTGCAAATATAATAATTATTTCAGAAATCAAAAATAGAATCAAAGAAATCCTTGATTCTATTTTTTTGTAAAAATAAATCCACCCGTCGCGATGTGCGGCGGGTGGATCTTTATGTAGTGTCAGATGTGTCGGGGTTTAATCCTCGCGGTGGCGGGGTGTGAAGGTGCGGGGTCCGCGGTCGCCACCTTCGCGGCGGGGACGGTCGCCATCGCGACGCGGTCCGCGGTCTCCGTCACGGCGTGGTCCGCGATCGCCTCTGTCGCCTTCGCGACGCGGACGGTCTTCGCGGCGGGGACGTGCCTCACGCTCTACGTAACCTTCGGGTTTGGGTGTGAGCACACGCATTGACAGACGGTATTTGCCGGTCTTTTTGTCAATCTCGATGAGTTTCACTTTCACCTTGTCACCCTCTTTAAGACCGCTGGCATCCATGCTCTCAAGACGATCCCATGAGATCTCGGAGATGTGGAGCAGTCCGTCGCGTCCGGGCATGAATTCAACAAATGCTCCGAAGTCGAGAATAGAGCGTACTGTGCCGTCATATGTCTCGCCCTCTTCAGGCTGTGCGACGATAGCTTTGATCTTGGAAAGAGCGGCATCGATGCTTGCTTTGTCTTTGGATGCGATCTCTACCTTGCCGATTCCGAGCTTCTCGTCCTCATCGATTGAGATTACAGTGCCTGTCTCTTCCTGGATGCCCTGGATAACTTTACCCTGCGGTCCGATAACGGCGCCGATCATCTCTTTGGGTATCTCGAGTGTCACCAGACGGGGAACGTGAGGTTTGTAGTCCTCGCGGGCTGCCGGTATTGTCTCGTTGATGATGTTGAGGATATGGAGACGACCCTGTTTTGCCTGATCGAGAGCTTTTGCAAGAATCTCGTAGCTGAGTCCGTCGCATTTGATGTCCATCTGTGTGGCGGTGATACCTTTGGTGGTTCCTGTCACCTTGAAGTCCATGTCACCGAGGTGGTCCTCATCACCGAGGATGTCGGAGAGCACAGCATATTTAACAGCGCCTTCATCTGAAATAAGACCCATAGCCACACCGGCAACGGGGCGTTTCATCTGAACACCGGCGTCAAGCAGCGCGAGTGTTCCGCCACATACGGTGGCCATTGATGAAGAACCGTTTGATTCAAGAATATCGGAAACGATGCGGCATGTATACGGGAAGTTGTCGGGGAACATGCGTTTGAGAGCGCGGTGGGCAAGATTGCCGTGTCCTACCTCGCGACGGCCTACGCCACGCTGAGGACGAGCCTCACCGGTGGAGAAGGGAGGGAAGTTGTAGTGGAGAAGGAAGCGCTCTTTGCTCTGGTTGAGAACATCGTCAACGATTTTCTCGTCAAGAGTGGTGCCGAGGGTGGCTGTAACCAGCGCCTGTGTCTCACCGCGGGTGAAGACTGCAGTTCCGTGAGGTCCGGGAAGGTAGTCTACCTCTGCCCAGATGGGGCGGATCTCTGTGGTCTTGCGACCGTCAAGACGGATACCTTCGTCGAGCACGCAGCGACGCATTGCCTCTTTCTCTACATCGTGGTAGTAGCGTTTCACCATAGCGATGCGCTGATCCTCGTTATATTTCTCAAGCTGCTCCTCGGTCATTTCGGGGAGGTTCTCTATGTATTCCTCGCAGATAGCCTTGAAGGAATCGTTGCGCCAGTGTTTGTCGGCTGAACCGGTGCGTGCGATGGCGTAAGCCTTGTCGTAGCATTTTGCGTGAACATCCGCACGAAGCTCATCATCGTTTACCTCATGGTTGTATTCGCGCTTCACTTCTTTGCCTGCCTCTTTCACAAGTTCCATCTGTGCAAGACAGTGTTTCTTGATCTCTTCATGAGCGACCTTGAGGGCTTCGAGAAGCTCTGCTTCGGAAACCTCATCCATCTCGCCCTCCACCATCATGATGTTGTCGTAGGTGGCGCCTACCATCAGTTCGATGTCTGCGCGCTCCATCTGGCTGAATGTGGGGTTGATTACCCATTCGCCGTCAACGCGTGCCACACGCACTTCTGAGATAGGACCGTTGAAAGGGATGTCGCTCACGGCGAGCGCCGCTGAGGCTGCTATGCCGGCAAGAGCGTCGGGAGCGTCGTTCTCGTCAGCTGAATATAGTGTGACGTTTACGAAAGTCTCTGCATGGTAGTTGTCGGGGAAGAGAGGACGGAGCACGCGGTCAACCAGGCGGGAGGTAAGGATCTCATAATCGCTGGCGCGTCCTTCGCGTTTCAGGAAGCCTCCGGGATAGCGTCCGATTGAGGCATATTTCTCTTTGTATTCCACTGTGAGGGGCATGAAGTCTACTCCCTCGCCGGCCTCTTTGGCCGAACATACGGTGGCGAGGAGCATTGTGTTGCCCATGCGCACCTCCACCGCTCCGTCTGCCTGCTTTGCAAGCTTGCCTGTCTCGATGGTGATTTCACGTCCGTCGGGCAGAGCGATGGTTTTCTTGAATGTCTGTAACATAAAATTCTTTATTGTTTTTCTTCTTTGCGTCAAAATATTTCCACAAAGTTAGCAATTTAATTCCATAAAAACGGTGGATTCTTCGTATATTTGCAGTCTCAAATGAGAAAAATGTTAAATTTTTGATTTAAATTAGATAAATAAAATATGAAAATCAGCAATTTTTTCCATAAAATCGCGCTTCTCTCTCTTCCCGTAGCTATCCTTGCCTCTTGTGGCGAACCTCAGTTCAAGGTCACAGGAGAAGTTGAAGGGGGAGCTGATAAGTCTCTTGTCCTTGAGAAATCGGATTTCCATGGAAGATGGATACCGGTGGATTCCACAAAAGTGAAGTCTTCAGGAAAGTTTGAGATAAAATCGGATGCTCCCGCCTCTCCGGAGATCTACCGACTCTCGCTTGATGGCAAATTCATCTATTTCCCGGTTGACTCTGTAGAGAATATCGTGATTGATTCCCCGGCTGGAAAGTTCGGTTCGGAATTCGAAGTTTCCGGTTCTGAGCAGGCTGCGAACATGGCTGCTTTCGAGAAGGAGCTGATGGCTCTCGATTTCAGCGACGAGGCTAAACGCGATGAGTTCAAGAAGAATGTATATAACAAATATCTGCGTGAGTCACGCGGCTCCATCATCGGATATTATGTGTTGACCAAAATTGTGGATGGAAAGCCTTTGTATGACCCCGAATCAACATCGGATGCGAAATATTATGCGGCTGTCGCCACAGCATTCGAGCAATTCCGTCCTACGGATCCTCATGCCGGAATGCTCCGCAATGTGAGCCTTCAGGCAATGCGCCGCCGCAATGCTGACCAAGGCAAGAAGCGTGTGGTGGAGGCTGAGGAAATAAAGCTCATAGATATCGAGCTGCCCGATGAGAACGGCAAGAAGGTGAAGCTTTCCGACATTGCCGGAAAAGGGAAGAAGACAGTTGTCGTATTCGGCATGATGAACGAGCCTGAATCTCCTGCATTGAATATCGCCCTTTCCGAACTTTACAATAACCTCGGTGGTAATGTCGAATTCTATCATGTTTCGTTTGATGGCGATCAGTATGCATGGCGTGACGCTGCTCGCAATCTCCGCTGGATCACTGTGATTGACCCCGCCGGCATGACTTCCGATGCATTGCGCAGCTACAATGTTGGCGCTCTTCCAACATTCTTCGTGTATAGCGCGGATGGCACGCTGACCGACCGTGCTCACAGCGTGGTTGACCTTCGCAAGAAACTGTAAACAAGAAACGGACTCCAAGTCATGAAAATGAGAACTTGAATTATAGGTGTCCGGTAAATATGCAGAACCATCATAAATATTGGAGTTTAGTCTTTGACAGACCCATTATATGATCGTCAAATATCACGCAGAGCCGCAGAGCCGCAAAGCATGTAGCTGACAAGTTCGGTGATAAAGATCACGGAGAATCGCGTGGCGATTTGTGCAAAGGCGCGGAGCAGGTGCGTCGGACTCTGTGTCTCAGCAGGAGTGATAACGACCTCCGCGTCGGATTGACCGGCATAAATACTTTGCGCCTCCGCGCCTCTGTGTGATTAAAATTTTACCAGACACCAATAAACTTGAATTATTGTCATTGCTAATGTTAGTTCTGCGTGAGTTCCGCGTTCGGAATGGTAAGTGTTCAAAATCTTCGGATAGAAAGGAATATAAATTCAGAAACTATAATCTTATAAAAGGTGGACTGGAAAGATATGTTGTCGCAGATTCGCGAGGATTTGCCGCAGGTTGAAGAGAACGAGGGCGCTCAGACAGAAGCGCCCTCGGTTGATAATACATTCGTAAAGAAAGAAACGATTCATATAGTGACCGAGAAGAAAGGTCGCAAAGGGAAAACGGCTACGATAGCTGAAGGATTCCTTTGCGATGACGATGAGCTTGAGGATATAGCCTCCCGCGCCAAGCGTCATCTTGGCGTCGGTGGCTCTGCACGTGGTGGCGAAATCCTTATCCAGGGCGACTGCCGCGAGCGATTCGCAAACTTCCTCCGCTCACTCGGCTACAAAGTGAAATGTTGAAAAAGCAGCGGAGGTTTTTTATGAAATAGAGCCTTGTTTTCAATGAGCGCGTATGACTCCGGTAGAGATGCTGCGGTCTATATTTCGTGAATCACGGTGTGCTTTTTTACCAAAGTCGACCGACCAGCTGATTTTTACATATGCCGAAGTTCGGTTAACAGGGGAATAGCTTGAGTTGGAATAAGTGTATTCTGGGGTGTGCAATGTCTGTCTGTAATAAGGATGCCTCGAAAATGGGTTTTCTGTGCCGGCTTCGATACGCAGAGATTTTATGCTCCAGGAAGCTGACATGCCATATTGCCACGGCGTGCGCGTTGTAACGAGATCATAGCCTACTGTTTTAACGGGTGTCTCCACATGTGCGTTTATTGCGAATGCTCCGATATACCAAGCCGCGTTAAGTGAGCCTTTCCAGCATCCAGCAGAAGTACGGGCGGCTTTGAAGTATCCATTATACAGGTATCCTGCGCTTCCTTGAAGATTGAATGCTGTGGAAGGTACCCACGTTGCGGATACAGATGCGTCAAGTTGTCTCCATTCCCCATTGGCAAGAAATGATTGTATGAGCATTCCGTTCTCGAAATAATATCCTGCCAGCGGTAATTTCCAGGCTCCGTTGTATATGCCTGCTGCCTGAAGGTTTATTTTGCCGATTCCGATTCCGTATGCCATCATCATTCTGGCAATTCCGGTTTGTTTCAGATCCGGATTTCCTCGTTTAATCTGGAACATGTCAACCTGCTGCTGTGCTGTCGACATCATGGAAAGTTGCGGGAAAGAGTTGCCATAGAAAGCTAAAAGCTGGATAAATTGTTTTCTTGTAGGCTGCATCGTGAAAGCGAGTTGCAAGCGTGGCCCAATATGTTTAATCTTATCCTTTCCATGTAACCTGTAGAATTGAGCGGATAATCCCGGAGATACTCTTACGGACGCTTTCCCCCATAATGGATGCATATATTCGCAGAAACATATGGTCTCCGAAGACCAGAGATGTTGCCAGGAACGGTCGCTGCTGATATAGTCGGCTGAACTTACGTTGTGGAGCTCCGATACTTTAAGAACAAAGCTGTTGTCTCTGTCGAATTTTAAGCCGTATGTGATATTCGCTGTTAAGATGTAGTAATCTTCAAGGGTGGAGGAATTTATGCCGTTGTCGTTTTCTGAATACGAATAATCATAGTGATTACGGAGTATGGTGGCACTTGCGGATGTTTCTATAAATTGCGCGTGTTGCAGATTGAATGTGCCGCTGAGACCGAGACTGTATTTGAAGTTTCTTGAAATGGAGTTGCTTGCTGATTTCAGAGGTGGAATCTCCTGCTGGAATCCTCCGTAGAGCAAGGTCGAGGATGTGAAATTCTGTGGAACGGCATCACGTACGAAATTTAGAGTCGCGCGTAACGTTCGATTGTCATTTTTGTCGCGTATGCGTATCTGGGCATACTGTGAGTTATGTCTCGAGGTGGATCTGTCTGTTGCATAATCACGCGTTACAGGAGTGCCGGGAAACAGGATTTTTTCGTGTCGGGTATTCTCCATGCCTCTGATATCTTTCCAGTCAGCTCCGGTGAATAGTGTGAATTGTGTGGTGTTGCGGTATAGCTTGGCAGCCAGATTGTAATCTCCTGCACGGTATCCGGCGCGTTGCAGGGCATCCATGGCCACATAGCCACCGGTGTCTCGTTTCTTAAGCACAAAATTTATGACCGTACCATTACCGGCGTATTTTCCTGTAGGTGCATCCATATATTGTACTTTCAAAACGTCTGAAGGCCTTAGCTGCCTGATTTCGCGTTCGTCAGCAGGCAATCCATCAATGAATACAGTGGTTGCACCTCCGAGTGCTTTGATTTCACCTTTTTGAACATTCACGCTTACACCCGGAATCATGAGATTCCGTAGAAGTTCATAACCTGAAGATGAATACCGAGTCTGTTCTTTTTGAGGAATGACGTTGAATCCATCGGCTGTGCGAAGATAACGCTCTCCACACACTGTTATCTCCGGAAGATCGATAGAGAGAGGAATGCTATCTTCACCTGTGGCTTCGATTGCGATGAGGTATGCTAAAAATATAAATGATAGTCTTTTCATGACATTAAAGTATAATTTAGTTCAGTTGCAAATTTATTTAGAGTTGTCTTAACAGTATCTTATGTAGTCTTATTTTATCTTATTTTTCGGGATCTTGATTTGAAAAATTCGTGAGGATTGAGTAAATTTGGATATGAAACATTTCAGGAGAGTTATAATTGTGGTGCTTTCTGTCATCGTACTTTTATTCGCAGGTAATATATTTTATCTTTGCCGTCTTTACGGCTCTATAAAGACGCAATATATGGTGATGGCAAGGGAATGTCTGGTGCAGGTGGATTTTATTGAGATTCTTTCCCGTCTTAAACGTGAGTCGAATTATCCGGACAGTAACCTGAAAGTGAATATTGACATAACTCATCGTATTTCAGAGTCGGGGAATATGATTCCTGCATATGAGCGTGAATCCGGATATACGGGCAAAGTAGAAAACCGTGATGATCGCCTGCTTGGATTGTTCGAGTCTTTTCACACTACACTCGCTTATAACCTTAGGGAGCAGACAAAGGATCTTGACAGCAGGACCGATTATGCTTTTCTTGATTCCATTTTTAAAGCGGAACTGAATAATATAGGATTGTATCCAAAGAGAGTGGCGGTTGTCCCGGAGGATTCTGTTCCGGCATTCTCCACACGAGGCATGTGGCGTATAGACTATTCAATATTAAGAGATTCTCCGATAATATACACTGCGTATATGTCGCCGCCCCTCGGGAGTATACTGCGGCAGACAGCCGGAGTTGTGGTAACCACGTCTCTGATTATCATGGCTCTCGCATTCGCCTTTATTTATCTCATTCGCATGGTCATGAGGTTGCGCACCATTGAGGAGATGAAAGATGACTTCACCAATAATATGACGCATGAACTCAAGACGCCTATCGCCGCATCATATTCAGCTGTAGATACGCTCCTTAACTGCGGGAAACATAATGATCCGGCAAAGCGGGAGCGCTATCTGCGGCTTGCCCTTGAGCAACTGTCAAGACTCAGCGAACTGGTGGAAAGCATCTTGTCTATGAGCATGGAGAGACGTAAGACAATCGTATTGAACAATGAGAAGATCACTGTTAAACCATTTGTAGATGAATTGGCATCAATCTGCAGGCTCCGAGCTTCCAAACGTGTGGATGTAGAGGTGACAGTGGATCCATTTGATATGGAGATAGAGTCGGATCCAACTCATTTTGCCAATGTGATAAATAATCTTATGGATAATGCTGTAAAATATTCCGGGGATGAAGTTGGAATTAAGATTCGGATTGACAAAAATGGTATGGAGGTAGAGGATAACGGTATTGGAATTCCTTCAAAATCAATACCTCTGATTTTCAATAAATTTTACCGAGTTCCATCTGGCAATCGTCAGGATGTGCGCGGATATGGGATAGGACTTTACTACGTGAGGTTCATTCTTGCAAAAATGGGTTGGGATATCAGTGTGAAATCGACGGTGGGCAAAGGCTCCATATTCAGAATAGATTTTAAATAACGTCAAGAGAGCCATTTTTATAAAATATACTTTTACATGAAGAATCGGTTTGGAATTTTGCTCGCGGAAGATGAGCATACACTGTCTACTATAATATCGGAGACACTTGAAGATGAAGGGTATGATGTGATTACGGCATCTGATGGGGCGATGGGACTTAAGATGTTTTCTCTCTACAATCCTGATCTGGTGATTGCGGACGTGATGATGCCGATAATGGATGGCTTTGAGATGGCCAGGCGCATCCGTAAGGAGAATCCGGATGTCCCGTTACTATTCCTGACTGCCCGCTCGTCTATTGATGATATAGAGGCCGGCTTTGATATAGGCGCGGATGATTATCTTAAAAAGCCATTCAAGATGCGTGAGCTTGTCGCGAGAATCAAGGCGTTGCTTAGACGCCGTTACCGTATCGCGGATACAGACCACCGGCAGGAAACGGAGATAAATATAGGTAGTTATGTATTCTCAATAGTCAGCAATCGTCTTAAGTGTGGAAGCAATATAATAGAACTTACAAATATTGAATCAATATTGTTGGCCCATCTTGCGGTACATGAGGGGGAGACAGTGCCGTCGTCCGAGCTTATGGAGCTGGTGTGGAAACATGACAACTATTACAATCGCAATTCACTTCATGGCTTCATCCATAAACTCCGTAAGCATCTGCGACACGACACCAATGTTTCAATTCTCAATCTACGTGGCATCGGCTATCGTCTCGTCGTAACGAAAAAGTAGTGTGGTGTAATATATTGAATAGTTTGTGCAATATATGGTATAAATATTCGGTTTCGGTCAAATTTATCGGGAAAAGTTAATAATCATTATCTAAAAAGTGTTATATTTGTAAATATTTTGTAAGTAGCGATATTCCGGAAGGGGTATTTGTGAAATTTTGATAGAAGTGTTCTTTTCTGAAGACATATTATCCATAATTATAACGATAGAAGAGGCTGTCAAAGCAGTTTCAAACAATTTTATTTATTAATGCGGTCATGGAAGTAGGAAGTATATTGAGAAACAGGCGCCAGACTTTACGCACAACGCAGCAGACCTTATCCGACATGTCGGGGGTCAGCGTAAGAATGATAAAGGCTATCGAGGGCGGTTATGCCAACCCTTCAATAGCCACTCTTGAAAAGATTCTTAATGTGTTAGGTCTCCAGCTCACTATAATCGACAAGCAGGACACGGATCAGGGGTTGTAAAGATAAATCGGCTCCGATTCCCTGTTCATGCGGTCGAGTGCGGTAACGGCGAATGTCGCTCCGTTGCTGCCGCTGTCAATCAATACCTTGGTGTAAGGGGTCAGCGCTATTATGGCCTGAGGATCGTTGACATCCTGTTCTTCCCCTGCAAAGAATTCATATACCACATAGCGGATTGCATCGGTTGCGTGCTGATGGCCGGAATGCTCCGCCGGTGTCCACATCAGGTATTCTTGCTCACCCTCTTTCTCAATCTTGATCTCGCTGACCGGAGCCGGACGTTCCTCCGGATTGCCGTAGGCAGGAGGAAGTGCGATTGTTGACTGATATTTCATTGCAAGCGAATCGGCAGCTCCTTTATAGTTGCCGGTTACCCAATATCCGTGCCACCATATGTTGCCACCGATGTTAGGAAGCTTGCGCGATAATTTTACTTTAGTGTCGAGCTCATTGCGGTCATTGTTACCCGGATCCGCCACATCCATGGTGCGTTTCACATCCTGGCCGATATATACATCCACGCCATTGGCATTGTCGTTCCACCATTGGGCGAGCTTCCGGCTTGGTGCAGCCTGGGTGTCGAGATTCCAGTATAGCTGTGGAGCGAGATAGTCTATCCATCCGTTTTTAGCCCAAAGTAATACGTCCGCATACAGGTCATCGTAATTCTGCAGGCCGGTGCTTTCGCTTCCCCGCGGGTCGTTGCGTTTGTTACGCCATATGCCAAACGGGCTGACACCAAACCGTACCCAAGGTTTGCGTTCCTTGATTGTTTTGTTTAGCTGCTCGATCAGAAGGTCGACGTTATGGCGGCGCCAGTCGTTTTTATTTCTGCCGAGTCCGAATTTTAGATAACTTGCGTCATCAGGAATTTTCATTCCCTTGGCAGGGTAAGGATAAAAATAGTCATCGATATGAATTGCATCAACATCATATCGGCTCACGATGTCATCAACCACCTTGCATATGAAATCCCTGTTTTCCTGATATGCCGGATCGAAAAGCACCTGTCCGTTGTAGCGGAAGAAGCGTTGCGGTTCCATTTTTGACATATGGCTGGATGGTAGTATTTCCTTGGCAGTGGATGTCACACGATAGGGATTCAACCATGCGTGGAATTCCATTCCGCGTTTGTGAGCCTCCTCCAGGGCATATTCCATCGGATCCCACATAGGGGACGGTGCTTTGCCGCGCTTGCCGGTAAGCCAGGCGCTCCACGGCTCAAGATCTGATTTATACAAGGCATCGGCTGTTGGCCGCACCTGAAAGATAACAGCGTTGCATCCTGCGTCATGAAGCTTGTCGAGCTGTTCGCGGATATACGCTTTCGCCTGCTCTGTGGATTTGTTCTGCCACTGTGTCTGACCGATCACATGAAGCCAAGCGCCGCGAAACTCCCTCTTTGGATTTTCAGAAGCAGCATATCCTTGCAATGCCATGCAAACAGCCACAACCAATACCGAAAATATTTTTTTTAATCCTTTCATCGTCTGAATTCCTAACTCCTAACTCCTAACTCCTAACTCCTAACTCCTAACTCCTAACTCCACCTGGTACACCCCGATGCCAAACAGCGCATAGTCATAATACACCGGATCTTCCGGCCGGATAGAACGCAAACTCTCCGTAAGAAGTTCCACACTTTTACGATCGTTTGCCTTCCGGTCAAGTATCCCGAGATTGCGGGCTGTATTGCCGACATGCACATCAAGAGGGATATACAGTTTGCTTTTCGGAATACTCTTCCATATACCCATGTCAACAATACCGTCATCGCGGACAAGCCATCTTAAAGCCATGTTTATGCGTTTAAGAGCTGTCACCTTCAGATTTACCGGGAGACATTGGGGACAATCTGTTCCTCCGTTCTCATCGCGCATCAGTTTTTCCATCTCCTCTACCAATTTCCATGACGGGGTAGGGGAATCTCCTACTTTCATTGCTGCCCCGAAAGCATCAAGTGTGCCGTAGTCGGTGAATATACGTCGCATGCCTCGAAGGAAATACTGGAAATGGCGGCCGAAGAATGTGCGGTGAAGGTTCATGTCAGGATCGAGGTCCTCATAGCCTTTATCAATTACGTAATGAAACGGCTCTTGTCCCATAAGGGTAAGCATGTGTTCGGCATCGCGGCATATCATCTGACGGCGTCCCCATGCGATTATGGCTGCGAGAAATGAGACAATCTCGATATCTTCCTGTCGGCTGAAACGTCTCGGGAACTGCACCGGATCCTCACTGATGAATTCGGGTGTGTTAATTCTTGCTGCCTCTGTATCGAGGAGTTCGTGTATTTCTTTGCTTATCGTAATCATAAAGATGGATTCTAATGAATTCTATCCACTATTTTTCCCAATACCGGATTCAGATGTCGTATAGTAGAGACAAAGGAAGAATCGAAAGCTTCAGCTGCCTGTCCGTGCCCGAGAGAATCATAATGGGCGCGTAGAGAGCGTGCTTCCTCTATCTTTGTAACCAATTCACCTGTGTCTCGCCATGAGCGGGTGAGAATCTTCCTGGCGGCGATCCTACCTTCGATTCTGGCTGCATCAATTTCTGAGGCTGAACCGTTGCTTCCTCCGCCTGCAGAACATGCAGATAACAAAACGAGGGTGAAAATCACCCCCGTTCCAAAATATCTTACAATCTTATTTGCCATATAGTTCATTCCACCATCTGGGGTCGTTCTGGAGATACTTGGCGAACCAAGCCATTATCGTATCCTGCCAGATCAATTTTTTATTGAAATCGGTGATAACATGATTCTGTCCGTCAACCGTGATGAATTCAACGTCGCGTCCCAATAACCGGAGTGCGTTGAATATCTGTATGCTTTCTCCGATAGGCACATTGGTGTCTTCGGTGCCGTGCAGCAGAAGGAGAGGGGTGTGTATCTTATCAGCGTTGAAGAGTGAGCCCTGTTTGGTAAACAGTTCAGGATTTGTCCAAGGATAAGATTTTGCCGCTGCGATGGCGTTGTAGGAATATCCCCAGAAACCTTCGCCCCAATAGCTGGTGACATTGGATATGCCGGCATGTGATACGGCAGCCGCGAAAATGTCGGTGAGTGTCTGGAGGTATTGTGTCATAAAGCCACCGTATGACGCTCCGAGACATCCCACTTTGCTTTTATCCACAAACGGATGCTCATCACAGAATTTCTTCACGCCCTCGATTATGTCATCGGCTGTGCGTTTTCCCCATGCGTTGACATGACGCGCCGAGAACTCCTGGCCATATCCGGTGGTGCCGCTCGGATTGAGCACATAAACCACATAATCGCGCGAGGCAAACACCTGCGGGGAGTAGGGGTGATGCATGCCGGCAGCCGAGGGGGAGGTGCCACCGTAGTAATATACTATCAGAGGGTATTTTTTAGAAGCATCGAATTGCGGGGGGAGACACATGTAGCCATCAATCTCAGTCCCGTCGGATGCCGTGAATTTCCACGGTTCCATTTTACCGAATTCAATATACTTAAGCTCTGTCTGCATCGGATCATCGAGAAGGCGGCTTTTGCCTGTCTTGAGATTGAGCAGATATGCCATTCCTGTGTCGGTGAAGTCTCCGCCGCTGTATGAAAGCCATGTAGCTTCCTCATCTCCTAATGAGAAAGAGAATACAGATCTTATGCGGGAGTCAAGCTCCGTGATTTTTCCGGTCTTGGGATTGAGGGAATATAGGTTTGTTCCAAAACCTTTCTCACCACGGAAATAGATGTTGCCGTCTACACGGTTCCATGTGGCGGAACCCTGAATTGCGGGATCAAAATTCTTTGTCACAGGCTCAACCTTCTTTGTCGCGATTGTATAGATGAATCCCTGTGCATCGAAATCGTTTGGAATCTCATGATTTCCTGCGTTGGAGCCAATACCATCAAATGCTTGCGGACTTCCCGTGATAAAAAGGCTGTGGGCGTCGGGAGAGTAGATGGCATCGTTGATGAAGCCGTCGTTGCGGATTATGGTGTCGGTTGCGAGAGTCTGGAGATCCATCTCGATAAGATCGCGGAAATAAAGAGGATATTCATCTGCGCGCATTGTTGTCGACATGTAGAGCATCTTGGAGCCGTCGGGAGTGAAATCGCATATGGCAGTAGTAGCTCCGCCGTATGTCAGTATGGTTGTGACATGGCTGTCGAGATCATAGCGCATGAGGTATGATCTGTTTCTGTCGCCGGGAATACGGTCGTCAGGACTCTTTACCCTTTTAAGCGGGCCCTCATCCTTGGCTCCATCCACACTTTTGTAATATATCAGTGATTTGCCATCCGGTGTGACATAAAAATTGTTGTCAGGCACACCGCGGGCAATGACTTTACTTTTTAGCGTGGGAACGTCCATTGTAACCACATCGTAGCCTGATGGTTTCTTGGTGGTGTAATAGAGAGTGGATCCCTTTGGCATCCAACGTGCATATGCTGAAAGATCTTCGGTAATTATCTTTCCGGTTGCAGTTTCCTGCAGTGTGGCGCGGTAGGATGATTCTTCAGCTGAGAATACCTCGGAATATTTCGTGATGAGATACTTTCCGTCAGGAGATAGGCTTGTGCCCGACACTCGCTCTCCGGTCATCGTGAGTCGAGTGGAGAATCTACGTCCGATCTGAGGACCATCGCTCAGGGCTACATCTTCGAACTCTTTGTCAGGTATGAATTCAAGCTTGAAATCCGGTGCGGTTTTATCATCGGGGAGAGAGACTATATTGACCTGAATCTCATAGTCTGCCTCCGGGTTGAGTGTCAATGAACCGCTGGCATCTGCCGGAAGGGAATCGGATGTGGCTTTCTTTGCCAGAGATGTTCCATTCACGAGCACATCCCCCATGGCGGTTGAATTGAGAATCAGTTTCCCTTTTGCGAATCTTTCCGAGCGCAGACGAGTGGTAAACGTGTGAAGTTCCGGATTACCGGCGGCTTTCACAAGTGTAAGCCTTCCCGCTGAGTCTGTAGTCATTGTGGTCCAGTCGGCTGTCTGCTCTCTGAGTGACAGGGGCAGGCGCGCTCCGAGAAGCTGGTCATTGGAGAATGCATTCTCTTTTTGCAAACTGTCGGGCGCAGCCGGAATGTTCAGTCTCGAAACAGGTGCTGATTTGAATTTTGTCAGGGTGTAGGCATAAGCCGCGCCTGAGCATAGCAGCAAACCTGCTGCCACAGCGGGGAAAAACGTCTTGCGCATAGGTAGTTGTTATTTTTTCTCGTATTTGGGAACTCCCTTCATCTTTACGTGGTAGACGAGTGCGGAGAAGGGTTCTATTGGGCTTCGTGAAGCAGATCCATAAGCTGAACCTGCGGGGATTATCAAGGTGACTGTATCTCCCACATGCATTTCAGTCATCGCTGCCCACATGCCTACGATATTCTCGTTTGGCATGCTCTGATAGATGCTGTCGCCGTAGGTGGTCATCGAATAGGAATCACCGAGATATGTGCCGTTTATATCCTCCATCTCATATTTGATATTGACGGTGGAATTGCTCAGCGGCTTCAGGTTTTTCTCAGTGAGCGAACGGTCGTTATGCCACTTTATCAGTACGAAATCCGAAGGAGCCCAGGCGGGAACAATCTTGGTGTAGACTTTCTCTCCGTTCTCCATGAGGTTTTCCATCTTGGTGACGTATTCTTCGTTCTGTTTTTTCCATTCCGTGTAATCCGGTTCGTCTTCACTGTCTATGCATCCGGTGAACATCAGGGATACAATCGGAATGATATAAAGAAATTTTTTCATTAAATGTAGTCTCGAAATAAATGTAGTCTCAATTGAATTTAGAATTTGACTTCAGGCGCTTTCTGTGCTCCAGCCTCAGCCTTGAACTGCGGTTTCTCCTTGAAACCGAACCATCCGGCATAGATATTCGTAGGGAATTTCTTGATGCTGGTGTTGTATTCCATCACAGCTTCGGTGTAGCGCTTGCGCTCTGTGGATATGCGGTTCTCCGTGCCCTCGAGCTCGGTCTGCAATGCCATGAAGTTTGTGTTGGCTTTCAGGTCAGGGTATGCCTCGCGCACTGCGTTGACATATATGTCGAGCGCTCCTTTCAGCGCGCTTTGTGCCTGCTGGTATTGCTCGATGTTTTCCTGCGGATTCTCTACAGACTGCGCTGCATCATATGCCTTTGTAAGACCTGCGCGGGCGTTGGTGACAGCCTCCAAGGTGCTGCTCTCATGCTCGGCATATCCCTTCACTGTGTTTACAATGTTGGGAATCAGGTCGGCACGACGCTGGTATTGGTTTTCAACCTGCGCCCAGCTCTGATCTACCTGCTGCTGCTTCTCCACAAGGCTGTTGTAGTTGCAGGATGTCAGGCTCGAGAGAGCTAACACGGCTACAAAAGCCATCAATATATTCTTAAAAAATCTCATATTCAAATTACTTAATCACTAATAATTAATACTTGCCACTTACTTCACCACCAGCTGTTTGAGCAGGCTGTTGAGGCTGACTTTCTCCGACAGGATCTTCTCAACCTCATCGACGCTGAGGCGTTTCTGCTCCATTGAGTCGCGTTCACGGAGAGTGACCGTGCCATCTTCCAATGTCTGGTGGTCGATGGTGATGCAGTAGGGCGTTCCTATGGCATCCTGACGACGGTAGCGCTTGCCGATAGAATCTTTTTCATCGTATTGGCAAGTGAAGTCGAAACGCAGACGGTGCTGGATCTCGCGTGCTTTCTCAGGCAGCCCGTCTTTCTTCACAAGGGGCAGCACGGCGCATTTGACCGGAGCGATCGGTGCCGGGAAATGAAGCACAGCGCGGTGGTCTCCATTGCCGAGATCCTGATCTTCATAGCAGCTGCAGAACACGCTGAGGAACATGCGGTCAACACCTATTGATGTCTCTATAACGTAAGGAACATAGCTTTCGTTGAGTTCCGGATCGAAATATTGTATCTTTTTGCCTGAGAATTTCTCATGCTGGGAGAGATCGAAGTTTGTGCGGGAGTGGATTCCTTCCACTTCCTTGAAGCCGAATGGCATCTCGAACTCGATGTCGGTTGCTGCATTGGCATAGTGTGCGAGCTTCTCGTGATCGTGGAAGCGGTATTTGGTGTCACCAAGTCCAAGATTCTTATGCCAGCTAAGACGTGTCTGGCGCCAGAAGTCGAACCATTTAAGCTCTTCGCCCGGGCGAACGAAGAATTGCATCTCCATCTGTTCGAACTCGCGCATACGGAAGATGAACTGACGTGCCACAATCTCGTTGCGGAATGCCTTTCCAATCTGGGCGATACCGAAGGGGAGACGCATGCGGCCTGTTTTCTGAACGTTGAGGTAGTTCACGAAAATACCTTGTGCTGTTTCGGGACGCAGGTAAACATCCATAGCTCCGTCAGCTGTTGATCCCATCTCGGTCTTGAACATGAGGTTGAACTGACGCACATCTGTCCAGTTGCGTGTGCCGCTTATAGGATCCACAATCTCATAGTCAAGGATGATTTGCTTGAGATCCGCGAGGTCGTTGGCATTCATCGCTTCCGAGAAACGGGTGTGAAGCTCGTCGCGCTTGCGCTGGTGCTCAAGAACGCGGGGATTGGTCTGGCGGAACATTGCCTCATCGAAGCTTTCACCGAAGCGTTTTGCAGCTTTTGCAACCTCCTTGTTGATCTTCTCGTCGAATTTAGCGATCTCGTCCTCGATAAGCACATCCGCGCGATAACGTTTCTTGGAATCCTTGTTGTCGATCAGAGGATCATTAAATGCATCCACGTGTCCGGATGCTTTCCAGATAGTAGGGTGCATGAAGATGGCTGAATCGATACCTACGATATTGTCATGAAGCATTGTCATTGCCTCCCACCAGTAGCGTTTGATATTATTCTTCAGCTCCACTCCGTTCTGTCCGTAGTCGTAGACAGCCGACAGACCGTCGTAGATTTCACTTGATTGAAAAACGAACCCATATTCCTTGGCATGGGCTATGATAGTCTTGAAAACATCTTCCTGTTTTGCCATCGCTATGTAAATTGTTTGAATCTTAATTTATTTCGCACCCGCAATACCTAAATGCTGTAAATGCGTATTTAACACGCAAATTTACTGATTATTTTTAACAACAACAAATTTTAGACCACAGAACAAAAGAACCAAAGTCTGATACGCCTGTTTGATGACGTATAACTTTGGTTCTTTTGTTCTATGGTCTACTTACGAAAGTTTTAGAGTCCGTCCCCTAAAGCTAAATTTTTTATGAGACGGTCTCTTATTCCGTGAAGACAGAGGTGTCAGTTTGCGAAGCGGGGATCGTTTGCGAGAAGCCACTGGGCTATCTGCACTGCGTTGAGGGCGGCGCCTTTCTTGATCTGATCACCTACCACCCAGAAGCTTAATCCGCAGTCGTCGCAAAGATCTTTACGGAGTCTGCCTACATACACAGGATCTTTGTCGGCTATGTCGAGAGGCATCGGGTAGAATTTCTCACCGTCTTTCTCTTCCATAACAACCAATCCCGGCGCGTTGGCGAATGCCTCACGAACTGTTTCAAGGCTCAGAGGAGATTCGGTCTCCACCCATATTGCCTCGCTATGGGCGCGGAGCACAGGAACGCGTACGCATGTGGCAGAAACGCGGATGTCGGAGTGCATGATCTTGCGTGTCTCGTTAAACATCTTCATCTCCTCCTTTGTGTAGTCGTTGTCTGTAAATACGTCTACATGAGGGATGACGTTGAATGCGAGCTGATACTTGAATTTCTCAATCACCGGTTTCTCTCCGCGACAAAGCTGTCCGGTCTGCACCTTAAGCTCTTCCATGGCTGTGGCGCCTGCGCCGCTGGCAGCCTGATATGTAGCTACACGCACGCGGCGGATGTGGCTCAGATTGTCGATGGGCTTCAGAGCCACTACCATCTGGATAGTGGTGCAGTTGGGATTGCCGATTATGTTGCGCGGACGGTTGAGGGCATCCTCACCATTTACTTCAGGCACGACTAAAGGCACATCCTCATCCATGCGGAATGCGGAACTGTTATCTATCATCAGCGCACCGTGGCGGGTTATGACCTCGGCATACTCCTTGGACGTGGAGGCTCCGGCTGAAGTGAAGGCTATGTCTATTCCGGAGAAGTCTGAATCATGTGTCAGCTCCTCTATCATATATTCCTTCCCGCGGAACGTACGCGTGGTGCCGGCGCTTCTTTTTGAACCGAACAGGCGCATATTGTCAATCGGGAAATTCTGCTCGTCAAGAACGCGCAGGAATTCCTGCCCTACGGCGCCGCTGGCTCCTACTATGGCTATATTCATATATGATTACTGCTTTCCGGAGGTTGTTACTCCGCGGTTGATTTTCTTTACGAGACCTTGGAGCACAGCGCCGGGACCGAGCTCGATGAATTCATCGGCTCCATCAGCTATCATTGCCTCCACGTCATATGTCCAGCGTACGGGGGCTGTAAGCTGCTTGATGAGGTTGGCCTTGATCTCTTCAGGATCTGTATGGGGTTTACCGTCTACATTCTGGTATACCGGGCATACGGGAGTGTTGAACTGTGCCTCGGCTATAGCCTCAGCGAGCTCCTCCTGGGCAGGCTGCATCAGCGGGCTGTGGAATGCGCCACCTACTTTGAGTTTCATAGCGCGTTTTGCACCGGCAGCAAGCATTTTCTCGCATGCAGCATCGATACCTTCCATTGTTCCGGAAATAACTACCTGTCCGGGGCAGTTGTAGTTTGCGGGTGCCACTACGTCATCAACTTCAGCGCAGAGAGCCTCCACCTTATCATCAGGGAGCGCGAGAACCGCAGCCATTGTTGAAGGACGAAGCTCACAAGCCTTCTGCATGGCGTGCGCACGTTTTGAAACGAGTTTGAGTCCCTCCTCAAAGCTGAGGGCACCGGCTGCTACGAGAGCTGAAAACTCTCCAAGGCTATGACCTGCTACCATGTCAGGTTTAAATTCGTCACCAAGACTCTTGGCGAGGAGCACGCTGTGGAGGAAAATAGCAGGCTGTGTAACCTTAGTCTGTTTCAGGTCTTCCTCTGTGCCCTCGAACATCAGGTCTGTGATGCGGAAACCGAGGATATCGTTAGCCTTTTCAAAAAGTTCCTTTGCTTCAGGGTTGTTGTCGTAAAGGTCTTTGCCCATGCCGACAAACTGGGCGCCTTGGCCCGGAAAAACATAAGCTTTCATATTATCGTTGTTTTGTTGAAAACGTGTTATAAGTTTTATCCGAAATAAGTCATAAAGTCGTCTTGGCGACGTTTTTTTAACCTAATCGGCTGCAAAATTAACTAATTATTCCAAATTACGGAAATAATTCCGTAATTATATCGTCACAACCTCCCCTAAACCCCCGATTCCAACCCTCATCAAATCAAATTCCTCTAACCATTTTAACCATTCATAACCATCTCAAATCAAGTTTTTCAAACTATGTAAACCATAAAAACCATTCAAAAGCTTCGCTTTTTTGTTTGATGCTAAAGGTATAGACCATAGTCCCATAGGAACCATAGCATAGAGATCACCAAAGTGTTGAGATGTGTCTATGTACAGCTCTATGGAGCTATGTCCAACAATAATCCGCGTCTGTGCTATGGCTTCTATGGGACTATGGTCTAAACCTTTTAGCGTCAAACATAAAAAGCGAAGCTTTTGAATGGTTTTAATGGTTTCAATAATTTGGTTTTAAATGCCGAAATAAAATGGTTACCAATGGTTATAATGGTTTGAGAAAATTGATTAGAATGCTCTGACTGGTCAACGGATTTGGTTTTGTATGGTTAGCTACAGTTGGAGGAGCGAAGATTTTTGATGACGTTTGTTATATGATTATGGACGGATTGATAGTAAGTTTGATTTTGCCGTTTGCCGGGACAGTGCTCGGTGCGGCTTGTGTGTTTCTGATGAAGAATGCGATGTCGGAAGTTCTTCAGAAAGTTCTTATCGGTTTCGCTGCCGGAGTGATGGTGGCGGCATCGGTGTGGTCTTTGCTTATTCCCTCTATGGAGATGACAGGAGTGGAGGGCTTCATGAGTGTCCTCCCTGCCATTGTCGGATTTTTGGGAGGAATCTTGTTTTTGCTTCTGCTTGATATGGCGGTGCCTCATCAGCATATCGACGGGGTAGGCAGTGAGGGACCTAAAAGTGGTTTGTCAAGAACTACGAAACTGACATTCGCTGTCACCCTGCATAACATTCCGGAAGGAATGGCTGTTGGAGCAGTGCTTGCCGGAGCGTTGGAGAATAATGCTTATGTTTCCATGGCGGCGGCTCTGGCTTTGGCGGTCGGTATCGCGATACAGAATTTTCCGGAAGGTGCCATAGTGTCCATGCCATTGCGCATGAGTGGCAATAGCCGATGGAAATCATTTGTGATAGGATCATTAAGCGGCATTGTGGAGCCGGTTGCAGCTGTGATAACGATTCTGTTGGCTTCGTTTGTAGTGCCGGTATTGCCATATCTGCTTGCCTTTGCCGCCGGGGCGATGCTATATGTGGTGGTGGAGGAGCTTGTTCCGGAGACACAGCAAGGGAGGCACTCCAACGTAGGAACCATAGGCTTCGCCATCGGTTTCGTATTGATGATGACCCTCGACGTCGTGCTCGGATAGCCTGATTTGCAAAATAATTAAGGATTAATTATCTTTGCGGCTGTAAACTATACAGCTTTTTATATGAGACACAGGTTATTATCCGTATTGGCAGTTGTTGCCATAATGTTTTTTTCGATTTTTCCAGATTGTTTTTTTTCTATTGCTGCAGCAGAGTCTGGTCATATTTCAGTTGTGGTGGAAAAAGAAGGGACTCTTGCTATCGAGATTCTTAAACAAATTGAACAATGGTCGGAAGTGGAAGAATTGTCAGTTAGAGGGCCACTAAGTCTTTCCGATATGGAGCATTTCTCCCAGATGACATGTCTGCGCATATTGAACTTGTCAGAAGCTGCGATTGATGTTATCAGTGGATGTCAAGGTCTATCGAATCTTGAGAGTGTTATTCTGCCTGAAACGGTTACACAGGTTGCCCCCAGGGGATTCAATAATTGCCAGAAGCTATCGATTGTCAATCTTGATAATGTTGCAAAGATTGGAGAGTATGCCTTTTATAATTGCTACGCATTGGAAAAGATCAATCTTGCCAATCTTTTAATGCTTGAAAGCAACGCTTTTGCAAATTGCTCGTCGCTTAGATCAGTAGAACTTGCGTCTTTATCTAATCTTGGATATGCTGCATTCGAGGGTTGTCAATCACTTATAAATGTAACGCTACCAGATTATATTGATACAATAGCGGGTAGTGTGTTTAGTGGTTGCGTATCATTGACTTCTATAAAGTTTCCAAAGAAATGCAGGAGAATTGAAGATTATGCATTCAGTGACTCTGGAATTACAAATGTAGATTTTCCGGCCGGGTTGGAATATTTAGGACGTAGGGCATTCTCAAATGTTTCATTGAAGAATATTATTTTGCCATCATCTGTGAGATATATTGGCTATTGTTGTTTCGAAAAACGTTACAATTCCGGCGATGGATTCAGTGAAGTCACATGCCTTGCTGTCACACCTCCTGTAATGGAAAATGCATTTTCTGATATCAATTCTCTCTCTCTTAATGTCCCGGCTTTGTCGGTAACACAATATAAAATGGATTCTAATTGGGCTTTATTCAAGGAAATATTGCCGATGGATGAAATGGTTGGAGAAATAGATGTCGTGAGTGATATGACAATAACTTCATTGGATGGGATTGCTGAAAATGCGAATGTTACGATATCTTCATATTTTGATGATAACAGTGGAATGTCATCGTCAGGACATTTATATATCAATGCCTCAGAAGCTTTGCATATTGGTCAGTTAAAAATGCATCAATATATGGGGAATACGGAAAAATGTACAACCTTGATTACTGATGGTTCTGTTACAGCCGATAAAGTTGTAATGACATTGAATCTGGTGCCAAACCAATGGAATTTTATATCGTTCCCTTTTGATGTGAAAGTAGGCGATATTGTAATGCCGGAAGGTGTTTTATGGGTAGTCCGGAAATATTCCGGGGAGAACAGGGCTGCAATGTTGGGAGATACATGGATAAATATGTCTGCATCTTCAGTGTTGCGAGCCGGGGTGGGTTATATCGTGCATTGTACAGATTCTAATTCCGATGAATGGGATACCAGCGAAGTGCAAATGACTGTCACGGCAGTGGACAATGATATGAAAAACAGAATTTTTAATAACTCCAATGAGTCCGTGAGTCTTGAAAACCATCCATCCGAATTTGCTCATAACCGGTCTTGGAATCTTATGGGTAATCCATATCCAGCTTTCTATGATATCCGATGTCTGGACTTTGAGGCTCCCTTGACTGTATGGAATGGGTTTGGATATGAGGTGTATTCTCCATTGGATGACAATTATAAATTGCAACCTGGGGAAGCTTTTTTTGTGCAGAGACCTGATGAAAAGGATGTGATAGTGTTCAACTGTGATGGCAGAAGCTCTAAGGCGTCAATTTCGGAAAATTCTTCCCGTGCTCCGAGGAAGACAGGAGTGGGAAACCGTGCGATTGACCGCAAGGTTTATAATCTGTTTATGAGTGATGAGAGCTATACGGACAGGGTGCGGTGTGTGATCAACCCAAATGCTTCTGCAGAGTATGAGTCAGGAAGAGATGCATGTAAATTTTTGAGTCCAAACAGTCAGATGTCGCAAATATATATAGTTAACGGAGAGGTAAAGTACTCAATCGATGAGCGCCCTCATATTGGAGAATGTCATCTTGGTATATATGCAGACTCTGATAAGGAATTTAGGATATGTCTGGATACGAAAGACAGGACAACGGATGTCATACTTATAGATGATATGACTGGTATAAAAGTCAATCTTATGGAGAATGAATATATTTTTGATGCGAAGCAGGGGTATGATGATAATAGATTCAGGATACGGTTTGTAGAAAAAGGGAGTGGTGTGAAGTCTCGTCCGGAAGATTATGTTGAAGATTCTCCCGCATATAATCTAAATGGAGTAAGGGTTGGAAGCAATTCCAAGGGGATTGTGATACGAAACGGAAATAAAACACTTGAATGAGAATCTGCAATATGAAGAAGATATTATTTTTTCTGTTTACTATAATTGCAACAGGTCATATTGCCGGTCAGACTCCGGGATATGATCCAGAGAATCCCGGAGATCCTGCTGCGGATGGGTATAGTCATAATGTAAGTGTAAGTATTTCTCCTCGAAAAGGAGGATATGTAAATAAGTCTTCATTTAAGATGGTAGAAGGAACGACGAGTATGCTACATGCTTATCCAAATCCAGGTTATAAATTTGTAGCATGGAAACAGAATGGGAACATACTCTCGAGTGAATGTTCATTGAAGATAGATATGGGTAAGGAGGACTTATATTACGAGGCTCTATTTGCATATAACCCTCAGAGTCCGTCAGATCCAGGTGCTAACTTCATTGATTTATATAATGGAGAACTGATAATTGACAAATTTGAACCTGGAAATCTTGTAAATGCTATATCTGTGTTGTTGGGGAATACGGATCTGTCTGTTGTCAAATCTATGAAAGTGATAGGAAGAATGGAAGATTATGACTGGGGTTTCTGTTATAATTTGTCAGAAATTGAGACGCTTGATTTGGCAAGGACTTCAGGATGCTTATCAGTCCCAAGTTATATGCTTGGAAAACTATCAAATCTTGAAAAGTTGATTTTACCCTCTGATATTGCAATTATAGAACCTAATGCAATGAACGATTGCGGAGGCGTTATGGAGATTCAAATGTATGCAATCGTACCCCCGGATGTGAACGTGGCTTCATTTATTGGTCTTAACGATGAGTGCGTGATAAAGGTGCCGGCGGAATCAATTGAACTTTATAAAAGCAACCCGTTCTGGAGCGAGTTTGCGATTCTTCCTTTGGATGAAAATACTGGTTCAATCTCTGTTGATTTACCTGGAGATGCCGTTGATGGACGATATAAGAATATGAACATTGTGTTAAAAAATTCGAGTAGCGGGCAAGTTATAAAATATCTGATATCTGACAGGACATCGTATAGTTTCCCATATCTTGTAACCGGTATAAGATATAATCTTTTTATTACGACAGCAACAGGTTCTGTGCTTGGTTCAATTACAGATATTGATCTTGCTGAAGAAACCAAATATTTGAAGTTCGAAAACCTTAAGTTTCCGGTAAGTTTTACAGCGGTCATATTGACAGAATCAGAGGAAGACATATCAGATATTTCATCTGTGAGATGGACTGATGAGGAAGGAAATTATCTTGGCTCCGGAAGAGTGCTTGAAGGTGTAGCTGAAGGTGATGTGATAAATTGCGAGGTGTTTCTTGATGAAGAGAAAAGTACAGGTCTTATCCAACCTGAGCGTCAGACAGTAACAGCAGATAGAACCTATAACGAGTTGAGATTTGTAGTACGCAAACGCGGAACGAGGGAAATCCGTGGCTATGTCATGAATGAGGGAACACGCAGACCACTTGCAGGAGTTTCAGTGTTGGCAACACAAGATTCAGGTGCAAAAAATGTGATTACCAATTCAATGACTACCGGTCTGGAGGGTGAATTCACAGTCTCTGTATTCGATGGACTCCCTGTGAGTCTCAAGATAAGCGGAGATGGTTATGTTTCTAAAGAAATTGGTGTAGAACAGCAAATCGGAGATCAAAATATTGGTGAAATATCCTTGTCGGTTCCTGTCGGACCAGTGGTTTATGTAGTCGCCACATATCAAAAATGTGGAGAAGAAAGCCCATCTGATTCATACGGAGATACATCTGATATAATTGTTTCAATAGATACTGGAATTCCGGATGCCGTACTCAATCAATTGCGTATAGAGAAAGGGGTGATTCATTTGCCGACAGATTTGGCTGATGGTAGATATGATGCCGTTGCCAAAAGTATGTCAGGTGCTTTTGAACCAGTGTCTTGCCCTCTAATAGTCGAAGGAGGGATAGGAGAGATGGTGATTCCTATAATGGAGAAGGGTATGATGGAGGTTGTCATGTCTTCTTCTGAAAATGATAGGGATATTGCATTGCTTTTCAATTCCGGTGGTAATATTGTTGATATTTGTGAATTCAGTAATGGTGCCGTAATGTTCAAAGCTCTTGATTCAGGAGAATATGCACTTGTTTGTTCGGGCGAATCCAATCGTATGCGTAGTGTAGTGAATATGACTCAGATCGATAATTCGGATTTGATAGAGAATAAGGACTATGTGAAGAGGAGTGTTACGATTTATAACGGAAGGAAAAGCATAGTCAATTCATTTTCTATCCCGTATATGGAAAATGGCAAGTATTCTGTTCTTACTGATAATGCATCTGTGACAATTGGCAAAAAACAAGTGGCAATTGGTCAGATTATAACTGTTCGTGCGAATGTTGACATAAAAAAGGATAGCAAAGTTGATAATCTGGAGATTATGTTTCATATACCCTCAGAATGTGAATTCATTGGAAATTCCGTAATGTGCGGTAACTCTGTTGCAGGATATACAATAGAAGATGATAGATTGGTTGTGGAACTTGATTCCGGCATCAAACTTGTACGTTTCTGTCTTAAGACGAAAGATGCAGCGGAATGTGCAGTCGGAGCTGATGTACGTTTTTCATTGAATGGAGAAAGTTTTGTGGAATCTATTAGTCCGGGTAAGTTTACTGTGGAAAGATTAAAAATTAGAGTTCCGGAGTTTACATCCCGTGAATCAATTGTTGTCAGTGGAACTGCGCAGGCACAGAGTGTAATCGAAGTATTCGATAATAATGTGCGTAAAGCAGAATGCAGGGCATTTGCCGATGGAACCTGGAAGACGGTGATGCCGCTTCATAAACCTTATAGTTTTTCGAAGCATTCCGTATATGCGAAAGTAACGGACAAGGAGGGTAATGAGACGTTTACGGGATCTGAAAATTGTGTTGTCCAGAAAACTCTTACAGGGGGACAAGCTAATAATGTAGAGATGATTTTCTATCAACCGGAAATGCAAAAAAATGTGCATGTAATGTTTGATCATATTAACGGTGAGACTTCTCCCGGTAATTACACAATGTTTACAGGACAAACATTCACATTTATTGCAGATTTTGGAGAAAATTCACCCAATATTGTGGAAAAAGCCTTTGTCTATGTGTATACCCTTGATAATAAAGTTACAAGGTTATCTGCAAGTTATGATGCAAATCTTGACAGATGGATAGCTACAGGTGTCTTTTATGATGCAAATGCTCCGGTGAATGTGACCGGTCGTTGCATTTCTAATGACGATTTATTTCCAATGGATTGGGAAGAGGTTACGGAGCACTATGGAGACCTGGACAATATTAAGTTCTCGTTGGATGCAGATATACAGAGTCTTGCCGATTCTTCGGAGATATTTAAGGATTCTTTTGAAAATGAAAATGTATCAGTCGACCAGCTGGAAAAAATTTTACTTGACAGGTATGGTGTGGATGTAAGTGCCATTGAACCCGGAAATGCAGATATGTCATCTGCGGAATATGAAGAAATCCTTAATATGGTGCCTTCGTTTGTGGAGTCTGCAGCGGATACTAAAGAAGAGGATGAGGTTATTGATCTGATTTCTTCGCATTCAAGATATGGTGTGAAAGAGTTTAAATATGAAGATGTGGAATATGTCTGTGAAACTTTAACCTGTGAAGGTCTTGATATGGAAGATCTTTCAGGCAAAGGTTATAACCTGATATCCACTACGGATAATGCTCCGGTATACTGTTTTATTTCTGAGACAGAGACAGATTATATAGATTTTGTCAATAATTTAAGAAAACATATTTATATCAAGAATAAAGCAGGCATAAAGAATCGTAGATTACCGGCTGCTACATATGCGCTTACCGATGTAATGCAAAATCAGTTTTTTCAGCGTTGTGCTGACATTATAGGATCATTGTTACAGGAAGAATCTATATTGATGCAGCTTTCAAAGTCACTGGAGTATTCAAAAAAAGCGGATCTTAATAATCTGTTGAAGCAGGAGAATTTGATAAACCGTGCTTTGGCACATAATCAGTATAGGCTTGATTCTGCTACTGATATATTTGACAAACTTCGTATTTCAAATGAGAGGCGTGTACTGGTTAATGGTCTCAGACAGTTGGAGGAGAAGAAGCAGAAGGTGCTTATAGTTGACCAGCGGATATCAAGACTGCTTTCAGCTGCATATTTAATCAGGGATCTTCATGATTATGTTGTTATGATCAGAGATCATGGTAGAAGAGCGTTCTCTCTGGAAGTGCCTCCGATGTGTGACAAAATTGTGAATCCGGAAGCTGCGACCAGGTTACTGACAGAACGGATAAGCAAAGTTCGTCATGAGGTATTTGATTTCATTTTTTATCAGGGTCTCCGCAAAGCTGTATATATGGCTGCTAACCTCTACTTAGCCAAAATACCGTTACTTGGAATGGCAATAAGTTTTTTGGAAGATTATGCAGAGGATATCAGAAAATCATCGTTTGAGCGATGGACAGTAACGCAACTTGATCGTATAGAGAGTGATATACAGTATATAATAAGGCGTTGTAACAATGATGATGACGATGACGATGACAATGACAAAGATGATGAAGAGAAACCTGAAGTTATGGAACAAGATGAGGCTGAAATACCATCGCCCATGGCTCCTTCGGTAAAAGTGGCATATGATCCTTCAGGGTTTGTTTTTGAGGGTGTTCCGTCAAATAGGGTTGAAGGAGTTAAGGCTACTGTGTTTTTTAAAGATTTTACAGAGGATGAATATGGTAATCCGTTGGAAAATGCCGTTGAATGGGATGCGCGTGAGTTTGGTCAGGATAATCCTCTGTTTACTGATCAGAACGGACAGTATGCATGGGATGTGCCACAAGGTTTATGGCAGGTGAGGTTTGAGAAAACTGGATATGAAACATCATTCTCGGAGTGGCTACCTGTCCCACCACCTCAGTTGGAGGTAAATATAGCAATGACTCAGCTCTCTCAGCCGGAAGTTGCAGAGGTACACGTCTATAGCAGGGCCGTGACGGTTGAGTTTGATAAATATATGCTTCCCGAGCTGCTGACCGAGGATAATATTATTGTGACATGTGATGGAATGCCTATAAGGGGCGTATCTAAATTATTGGATCTTGAAAAGGCTTATGGCTCAGATACGGAGGAATATGCTAAGGGTGTTAGATTTGAATTTCCATCAGCTATTCGAGGTAGAGAAGCGCAGGTTAGTGTTTCTAATAGAGTGAAAAGCTATGCGGGAGTGAGAATGCAAGAGCCCTTTGTACAGACTTTTGATATTGAAGAAGAGATTTCTTCGATTGTGGTCGTTGATACTCTTAATGTTGAATATGGATCCGCTGCTATGCTCACTGTCCGGGTGCTTCCTGAAAGTGCCTCTGCTGGAAAATTGTTGAAGGTACAGTCTGCTGAAGAAGGAATAGCATCGTGTGGAAGTAAAGATATAGTGTTGGATGATAAAGGTTCTACAACAATCTCGGTAGAAGGAATAATCCCAGGAGTGACAGCCATAAATTTTAGTTTGGAAGGATCGCGACTTAACCGTATTATGACGGTTAATGTGACATCAAAGAAACAGCTGGAAGAGGTATGCATACCTGTAGCCAGTTTGCCTTCCGGAGAAGTGGAGGTTGGTACTGAAGTCTATCTTTTCTGTGACTCTCCTGGGGCCGTGATATATTATACCGTTGACGGTTCTTGTCCGTGCGGACCAGATGCATTGTGTTATGATGGCTCTCCTATTGTAGTAACATCTGATCTGGAATTAAAAGTTATGGCTGTGATTCCTGGTTTAAGTGAGAGCAGAATTATAACTTATAGATATACTGTCAAAACTTCTGGCATTGATACTTTGAATTCTGATTTATTGAAGATTTATCCTCTTCCAATTAAAGGAACGGTATATATTTCCAATAAAGGTAAAAGTGTAGAAAAGGTAATGGTTTTGGATATGACGGGTAGGTGTGTGGCTGAGGAGCATGGCCCTGCCGAGATTATATCCATAAGTCTTGACCGTATTCCAATTGGTGTGTATATGTTTGTCGTATGGGGTGAAGATAAACGTTATGTAAAGAAAGTGGTTAAAATGTAATCCAACTATATAAGAAACTGAAGTCATCTTGACTTCAGTTTCTTATATATCAATTTGGCTTGAGAGGGTCAGTTTCAGGGTGTCGCCTACGTTGCTGATTCCTTGGAGCATGGGGAGGAGGTTTGTGTAGGCGTGGGCGAGGCAGACGAAGTTGAGGTCTGTCCGGTTTCGCTCGTAATCGTATTCAATGTAGAAGGTGGAGAGGTGCACGTTGTGATGGCGCAGCACTTCCTTATAAGGTTCGATGTCAGATACGATGCCGTCTACGGTCAGACTGAGCACTTTTGATTCCTGCCCTAACTTACGGCGCTTTTCATATTGTTCGAAAGTTACAAGAGTGAGGAGGATGAGTAGCGTGGCTCCGATTGAACACAAATACATGCCGATGCCGACTGCCATGCCGATTATGGCTGTCATCCAGATGCCGGCGGCTGTGGTGAGACCGCGCACCGCGCCTTTCATGTGTATCATGGCTCCACCGCCTAAGAAACCGATACCGGTTATAACCTGCGCGGCAATACGCCCGGGATCGCCGTTTTTCAAACCTAAATACACCTGCGGCACATATATTGACAATAGCATCGCCAGACAGGCTCCCATCGAGATCAAGGCGAATGTGCGGATTCCGGCAATCTGCCCTTTACGCTTCCGCTCGGCTCCGACCACCATACCTAAGAACATGCTTAGAATAAGGCGAAACATGCAGTTGATCATGTTTACCTCCAGCGAGTTAATCTGATTATAGAATTCCTTTATTATCTCCATATCTTATTAATCACTATTACTTAATCACTAATCATTCATATTTATCACTTAATCTTAAGTGTCGGGTTGATGAAAAACACTTTTTCTGTTGCACGGGTGATCGCGGTGTAGAGCCATCTGTAGAAATCCGGTCCGATGGCATCCTGCGCGATTCCTCCCATGTCGATATATACATGTTTCCATTGACCGCCCTGCGCTTTATGACAGGTGACGCAATATGCATACTTGGCTTGTAGGGAATTGTAATATGGATCTTCCATCACGCCCTTTATCTTATGCGACAGCTCACCTTCGTAGCTTGTGAGGACGCGGTTATAGAATTTCTCCATTTCCTCACGCGGTATCGACGGTCCGTCGCAAACGAGGCTACGGAGCATCAGTTTAGCGCCAACGATAGAGCCATCGGAGATAAGCCGAAGCTCCACATCCGTGAAATAACGTCCATACGCTTTCTCCGTTTTTCCTACCCATGTGACCTCTGCAGTGTCGCCATTGGCGATAAAGTTGCTGAGATTATTACGCTTACCCCAATAATAATCATTTTTGGCTATGATTAACCGGTCTCCTCTTTCGATAGGTTCTTCGGCAAACATGACCATGTTGCGTATTGCCCGGTTATAGTCGGTGGCGCGTTTGTTGGAGCGGGTGATTATCAGAGTTTCCTCCTCACCGACTTTGCCCCATGATTCAGACAATTTGTCGGCAAGATCCTGTGAGGATATAGCTTCTACCTCGGGATAACCACTTACATAAAGCTCCGCCGGCGCACCTGAATCCGGGTGCATCAGCAGCTGTCTTACACATGTTGCGTTAAAGATTATGCCGCTTTCTGCCTCCTGACGTACTGGAAAGTCAAGAGTGAATCCAACAGGATCGAGCCCCAGAGCACGGAGCCGGTCATGATTCATGGCTGTGCTCGATGTCTGGCCGACTGGAGGGAGCTGGGCTTCATCCCCTATAAGCATAAGTCTGCAACCCGGAGCGGAATATACATGATGCGCAAGATGTGACAAAAGGGAGCGTCCACCTCCGGGAGTGTCACCGATCAGAGAGGCCTCATCAACGATGAAGAGTGTGTCGCGCTGCTCGTTGGGGGCAAGAAAGAAGCTCGTGTTGGATGGGTCGGTGGAATTGCCGCGATATATTCGTTTATGAATGGTGGAAGCCGGATGATTTGAGAATCCCTGGGCCACTTTCGCCGCGCGTCCGGTTGGCGCAAGCAGCACAACAGGGCGGCGGAGTTCATCAAGAGCCTTTATGAACGCGCCGACAACCGATGTCTTTCCGGTTCCGGCATATCCGTTGAGCACGAATACCTGACGCGGATTTCCGGAGAACATGAAACTTTCAAGCGACTCCAGAAGCATCTTCTGGCTTTCGAGAAGCTCAAAAGGTAGCTTGGAAGCAGCCATGTCGGTGATGATATTTCTCCAGGGTTCGGTCATGGAATAAGCGCGATGATTTTATTACAGAATGATTTTATAAATGTAAAGTTACTTAAATTTGATTAATTTGTTATCAATGTTTTGCAAAATAATTGTTAACTTTGCATTTGATAAAGGGCTTTAGGGACTTTAAGGACCCTAAGGACATTAAGAACCTTAAAGACCTTAAGGTTCAATAAGGGAGTTGAGGCTCTGATTATTCAGATCTTGAAAAGAATAGAATCTAAACCCAAATATATCTTTAATTTATTAAGAAGATGAAAATTGAAAAAGTAATCGGTCGCGAGATTCTTGACTCGCGCGGTAATCCCACAGTTGAAGTAGACGTTATCCTCGAAAGCGGTGTTATGGGCCGTGCAGCAGTTCCCTCCGGTGCATCTACCGGTGAGAACGAGGCTCTCGAGCTCCGCGACGGCGACAAGAGCCGTTACATGGGTAAAGGCGTTCAGAAAGCTGTGGCTAACGTAAACGGTCCTATCGCTGATGCCCTCAAGGGTCACAGCGCGCTCGACCAGATCGGTGTTGATAATATCATGCTCTCTCTCGATGGCACTCCCACCAAATCAAATCTTGGTGCAAACGCTATCCTCGGTGTGTCTCTCGCAGTTGCGAAGGCTGCCGCTAACTATCTTGACATGCCTCTCTACCGCTATATCGGTGGATGCGACACTTATGTTCTCCCTGTTCCGATGATGAATATCATCAACGGTGGTGCTCACTCTGACGCTCCCATCTGTTTCCAGGAGTTCATGATCCGTCCTATCGGTGCATGCTGCTTCAAAGAGGGTATCCGCATGGGTACAGAGGTGTTCCACAACCTCAAGAGTGTGCTCAAATCTCGTGGTCTTTCCACAGCAGTTGGTGACGAGGGTGGTTTCGCTCCCAAGCTCGAAGGCACAGAGGATGCTCTCAACGTAATCGTTGAGGCTATTAAGAAAGCTGGTTACGAGCCCGGAAAAGACGTTACAATCGGTCTTGACTGCGCTTCCTCAGAGTTCTATCAGAATGGTGTATATGACTACACTCACCTCAAGAACGGTGCTGAGAAAGAGGTTAACGGCAAGAAGCTCACAAGCGAGGAGCAGGCTAAATATCTCGAGGAGCTCATCACAAAATATCCTATCGACTCTATCGAGGACGGTATGGACGAGAACGACTGGGAAGGCTGGAAGATCCTTACAGATCTTATCGGCGACCGTTGCCAGCTCGTAGGTGACGACTTCTTCGTAACCAACGTTAAATATCTTGAGAAAGGTATCGCAGAGGGTTGCGCTAACTCAATCCTCGTGAAAGTTAACCAGATCGGTTCACTCACAGAGACACTCCGTGCAGTTCAGATGGCACAGCGTAACAACTACACAGCTGTTATCTCTCACCGTTCTGGCGAGACTGAGGACGCTACAATCGCTGACCTCGCAGTTGCTATGAACGCTGGTCAGATCAAGACCGGTTCTGCAAGCCGCTCAGACCGTATGGCTAAATACAACCAGCTTCTCCGCATCGAGGAAGAGCTCGGTGACCGTGCTGTTTACGGCTACAAGAAAATCGCCCGCAAGTAATAAAACTTTCGCGTAAATTTTAATACAGGTTAAGCCGCTCGATTTTGAGCGGCTTTTCTTTTATATTGTTGTTCAATCTGTGGCGACATGTCTTGAATGATGATATAAAATTAAATCCGGCTTCGGAATCGAAGCCGGATTTAATCGGTTTATATTGACTAAAATTGATTAGTCCTGGTTGAGGTTCACGCGTTTGAACTCTACAGCTACGAGACCTTTCATCTCTTTGTCGAGATACTGGCCAACTGTGAGAGTAGCGTCGCGGTGATACTCCTGCTCGAGAAGAACGTTCTCCTTGTAGTATTTGTTGATACGTCCGTTCACGATGTTGTCGATCATCTGCTGGGGAAGGTTTGCAGCTTTCTTTTCTGCAGCCTCTGCCATGATCTCGCGAGCCTTGGCAGCATCCTCCTCTGTGATCCAACCTTTGGTGATGTTGGATGCGATGTGATCATCGCTGTCGAAGTGGTTGGGGTTGAAACCGGCTTTCTTCAAAGCAGCCTCAACAGCCTTGCGAACCTGCTCTGATTTTGTTTTCTCGATAGCCACGTTCTTCTCCTCCTCGATAACAGCGGCGGGAACAGCCTCACGGTTTACAGCAACGGGGTTCATAGCTGCTACCTGCATAGCCACCTCTTTGCCTACCTCAGCGGATACACCTTCAAGGTTGAAACCTACGATAGTTGCGAGCTTGTTGCCGAGGTGATCGTAAGCGGCTACGCTGGGTGCCTCGATGCATTCGTATGCTCCGAGTTCCATCTTCTCACCTGTCTTACCGATCTCGTCAGTGATGTGCTCCTCAACGGTGCGGTCATCAAGTTTGAGGGCTTTCACCTCATCAAGGTTCTTTGCGCCGGCGGCAACCGCTGCGTCAAGAATCTGCTTTGTGAGAGCGCGGAAAGACTCGTTCTTAGCAACGAAGTCTGTCTCGCATTTGAGAGCCACGATAGCCGCGAAACCAGCTTTAACAGCTGAGAGCACACAGCCCTCGGAAGCCTGACGGTCCTCGCGTTTTGCTGCAACTGCCTGACCTTTCTTGCGGATGATCTCGATAGCGGCCTGGATGTCGCCTTCGGTCTCTGCAAGAGCGTTCTTGCAGTCCATCATACCTGCGCCGGTCATGTTGCGCAGCTTTTTGATATCTTCAATGCTTACTGCCATTGTAGTTTAAATTTTAATGATTAAGCCTCTTCAGAAGCCTCTTCTTTTACTTCCTCTTTTACCTCAACCTCAGCGGGAGCGGCTGCGCGCTCTTCGTTGCGGCGTACGCGACGGCGTTTGCCGGGAGCTGAAGCCTCGCCTTCCTCTTTGTCCTCGGGAGCATCGATTTTCTCGATCTTGCGCTCCTCAAGACCCTCAGCCATTGCGCCACATACAGCGTCGAGGATGATCTCGATGCTCTTTGAAGCGTCATCGTTAGCGGGGATCACGAAGTCTACATTCTCAGGGTTTGAGTTGGTGTCGACGATAGCGAACACGGGGATGCCAAGGCGGTTGGCCTCTGCAACAGCGATGTGCTCTTTCATAACGTCAACAACAAAGAGAGCGGAGGGAAGACGACCGAGGTCTGCGATTGAACCGAGGTTCTTCTCGAGTTTCGCACGCTGACGTGTGATCTGAAGTTTCTCGCGCTTTGAAAGGTTGTCGAAAGTGCCGTCTTTCTCCATCTTGTCGATGGTGGTCATTTTCTTCACAGCCTTACGGATAGTGGGGAAGTTGGTGAGCATACCGCCGGGCCAGCGCTCGATAACATAAGGCATGTTAACGGATTTAGCTTTCTCTGCGATAGTCTCTTTGGCCTGTTTCTTTGTAGCTACGAAGAGCACTTTCTTGCCGCTTTTTGCAATCTGCTTGAGGGCGTTGGCTGCTTCTTCGATCTTAGCTGCCGTTTTATAAAGGTCTATGATGTGGATACCATTGCGCTCCATGAAGATGTAAGGAGACATTGCGGGATTCCATTTGCGTTTGAGGTGACCGAAATGACATCCGGCTTCAAGGAGTTGATCAAATGTTGGTGTTGCCATTTGTTTTGTTTGTGATTTGTTTACGTTCTTTTTTAATACAATCCGGGAGTAGGGAACGTGTCCATCTCGCGAATTTAGATGCTAAACACGAAGAGAGAAGAATATTAACGTTTGGAGAACTGGAAGCGTTTGCGAGCCTTGGGACGTCCCGGTTTCTTACGCTCTACAGCACGCGGGTCGCGTGTCATGAAGCCTTCTGCACGGAGAGCGGGTTTGTCCTCGGGGTTGATCTTCACCAGCGCGCGAGCGATAGCGAGACGCAGAGCCTCTGACTGTCCTTTGTAGCCACCACCGTCGATGTGAGCGTAGATGTCATATTTCTCTACACAATCGAGTGTGTTAAGCGGCTGCTTTACGATATACTGAAGAATCGAAGAGGGGAAGTATACATCCAGAGGACGCTTGTCGATAATGATTTTACCTGTACCCTCGGTAAGATAAACTCGAGCTACGGCTGCTTTGCGGCGGCCAATTGCATTTACTTTTTCCATCTTCTTTCTTAAAATTTCATTTTAGTGATGTCGATTACTGTGGGGTTCACGTCAGCGAAGGGATGCTCTGCGCCGTTGTATACGTGAAGGTTGCGAAGCTGTGCAGCACCAAGTTTGGTTTTGGGAAGCATACCTTTCACAACTTTGATGAAGAGGGGGTGGTAACCAGCCTTCACAGTGGCTTTCTGAGATTTAGCCATGAGGTCGGCGGGTGTGAATGAACGCTGACCGCCGGGATAGCCGGTGTAGCGGAGGTATTCACGTTTTGTCCACTTGTCACCATTGAGAACGACCTTGTCGGCGTTGATGACGATTACGTTGTCGCCGCAATCAAGATTGGGCGTGAAGTCAGCTTTGTGTTTGCCGCGGAGAATCTTGGCAACTACTGAGCAAAGACGACCGAGCACGAGGTCGGTTGCGTCGATTACCACCCAGTTCTTCTTGATTGTAGCCGGGGTGGCGGAAATTGTCTTATAGCTTAAAGTATCCACTATTAACTTTAATGTTTAATTAATGTTTGTAAATGCCGTAAAATCAAGCTGTTGGTCGGCCAAAACCAACGGTGCTCAACCCTGCGGCCAATTCGTTTGGATAAAATCGGCTCGCAAAATTACAAAAAAAAACGCTAACAGCAAAGCCATTAGCGTTTTTTATTTATTTTTCTGAGACAAATTCTTATTTGTTGATGATTTCAGGAGCGATTCGGAGCACGTATGCCCAGGCATCATCGTGGGTGTAGGGGATGTCGCCTTCAAGGATGGCCTCTTTTACGGCGTCTTTGATCTCTTTTATCGCGGATGATGGCGGAATCTTGAAATATTCCATTATCTCATTGCCGTCGACGGGGGATTTCCAGTTGCGTAGGGCGTCGGCATCGTTTATTTCGGTCATGCGCTGACGAAGCGAGGCGAACCCTTCAAGCTGACGACGCACCTTGGCAGGATTCTTCGATGTGATGTCAGCTTCGGCAAGGGTCATCAGGTCTTCGAGTTCAGAGCCGGCTTCGGTGATAAGGCGACGCACTCCGGAATCGGAGACTCCATCCTCTCCCACAGACTGCGGCCGCATATGCAGACCAACGAGTTTTGCCACATATTTCATCTTTTCATTCTGAGGCAGTTTCATCTGCTTGAATACTCTGGGAATCATCTTTTCCCCAATGAAATTGTGGTTATGGAAAGTCCAGCCTATTTTCTCATCGTAGCGCTTTGTGACAGGCTTCCCGATGTCGTGGAGCAGAGCCGCCCATCTGAGCCATTCGTTATCGCTTTTCTCAGCCACATTATCCACGACTTGTAGGGTGTGGTAGAAGTTATCCTTGTGTCCCTTACCTTCCTTTGTTTCCACACCTTTGAGGGCATACACCACCGGGAAGATGAGTTGCAACAATCCTGAATCGTCAAGTAATCTGAAACCTATCGACGGGCGTGGGGAGCGGATGATTTTGGAAAGCTCGTCGTTGATACGTTCTTTTGTTATGATTGAGATCCGTTCGCGGTTGCGCATGATTGCCTCAAATGTTTCCGGCTCTATGCTGAACCCGAGCTGAGTCGCGAATCTGATGGCGCGCATCATCCGCAGAGGATCATCAGAGAATGTTATGTCCGGATCAAGCGGTGTGCGGATGATTTTTTTGTGAAGATCAGCTACTCCACCAAACGGATCAACCAATTCTCCGAAGCGGGAAGCGTTGAGGCATATCGCCATGGCGTTGATGGTAAAATCCCGGCGGTTCTGGTCATCCTCAAGAGTGCCGTCCTCTACAATGGGATTCCGCGATTCGCGTGAATATGATTCTTTTCTCGCGCCTACAAATTCAAGCTCGAGATGGCGGGTTTTCACCTGCGCAGTGCCGTAGCTCGCGAATACGCTGAGTCCGTTGCCATGATTTAGGCGTGCCGCCACTTCTGTGGCGAGTTCTATGCCGCTGCCCACAGTCACGAAATCTATATCGGAAGAGGGGCGGTTCAGGAAAATATCACGTACATAACCACCCACAACATAAACTTCGCGGTCCATGTTGTCGGCAATCTCTCCGATTTGTCTGAAAATCGGCAGTTTCAGGTCGTCAGATAGGTTCACTTAAGTGTTAGGTATGAGTGATGAGTTATGAAGTATATGCTCAGAGTTCTGTGAGGTCTTCGGGGAAGACGGTGAGATTCTCTAATCCTGCGGATGTGACGCGGTAGGTGTTTTCCACACCGACGGCACCGACGTGAGGAATTACAAATTTCGGTTCAATGGCGATTGTCATGTTCTCAGCCAAGATATCCTTGCTTCGTTCCATCACAACCGGAATCTCATTGAGTTCTATTCCGACACCATGACCGATAAATCCAGCCTTATGCGCATGACCCATAAAATACTCATGGAGGTTATCCGCTTTGACAATCTCAATCGCTTCCTTGTATAGGGAAGATACGGGCACACCGGGTTTGCCAATCTCCTCGAGTCTCTTCAGGATTTTTCTGGAGCATTCGTGAGCCTTTGAAGCCAAATCGGGGACCGATTCAATGGTCCAGCAACGTGTCATGTCGGTCTGATAGCCGTTGAATCCGCCGTTCATATCGACCATTACTGCTGTGCCCGGCTTGAGGATGGCTCCGTTTGCGCCAACGGGGAGCGAGGGATCTGTGCCTTCTCCACCCATTGAAAAATCATAAGGCGATGGATTGTCTGCATTGTCTCCGGCAATTACAGAGCCCATGTTGAGCTCCATGCGGTTGCCGGCTGCGCGCAGAATGCCGAGGCAACCTTCTCTGCGGAGCACTCTTTCGATTTCAATCTGAAACTCCAGATCGGTCATTCCCTCTTTATAGCATTTGTGAACCTGAGCATAGACTGCCGCCTGATGCAGACCATCCTGACGCATCTTCACTATCTCATAGTCGGTCTTCTCCATCCTTGACTTGCGCATTGCCATCGATGCGTCTGCGAATTCAGTGTCAGGGAAGCATTTTTTCAAGCGTTCGATATCCGAGTAGAGCATGTCGGCATATTCAAGTCCGATACAAGAGGGGATAGTGTATCCTATTTCCCCAAGTTTATCGGCTATGACCTCCGGCTTGCGGATGGCGATGCATTGTTTATGATCAGGAGCCTGGCTCGGAGGAATCATCATGAATACGGGTTCCCGGTCAGCGGGAATATATACGTAGCCACGGAATATGCATCCGCTCATATAAAATATGTTTACAGGCGATGCGATCAGGATTGCATCAAGATGTCCGCTCTGCATCTGTGAGCGAACTTTTGAAACGCGGAGCTCATACTCCGCTTTAAGGTCTTGTGTGAGAAATGGTATATTCATACCTTTAAAACAATTATATGAGGGAAAGTATGCAGATTGTCATTTGTTCTCCTTGAGAATCATTGTCAAGCCGATATTTCTAAGCCCCAACGTGTTTGAGGTGGGAGACAAGGAAGCTATCTCCACCATGTATCCGTCCGGAATCTTAAAATCATTGCGTAATGTATCGGAAATCTCATAAAGGAAAATACTTTTCTTTCCCCTGAGTTTGCCGTTGTCGCCGCGCAGGCGCACCGTCATACGTCTTGTCTGCATGATTCCGTTCTCATCCTCTTCTGTCACTTCAAGAGGAATCTCTGATGACGCATCGCGTGGAGAATAGCGCAATGTAAGTATGATATCAAACCTGTCACCGGGGTTCACAATCGAGTCGGCAGGCCATGGCGTGAATGGAATCACGCATATGGGGTCCCATCCGTCTGTGCCGAAAGCTGCGAAGTCAGCGTATACCACATTGTCCACCCTGCGGCAGGAGCCGCAGGTGGCAATCAATCCTGCTACGAGAATCAATCGGGTCAATATGGCGGCTTTCATACGGAGAAAATTTTATTAAACGGACTTTTATTTGTCAGATTTTCCGGATTGTTGCTTCCTGTTGTCCCGGCGCCGGTTGTGCGGACGCGGTTGCTGTGATTGCTGTGGTTGCTGCGACTGCTGAGATTGTTGTTTAGGCTGTCGTGGCGGCTGTTTGGGCTGTGGCTGTTTGGGCTGCTGTTGCGACTGCTTAGACTGCTGCGTCGGGGCTTTGCCGTTCTCCTGTTGACGACGGCGTTTGCGACGCTTTGAATTGTCGAAACGCGTGAGGCTCTCCTGTTCCACAAGGTCAACATATGCCGGCTTCTCCTTTTGCTTCTCATCGCTTACCTCAAGGGCGTCAACCTTTATGCCCTGTTTGTTGAGCGCGATTATTTCGAAAGCTCTTGACGCATCGATTGTCACCAGATTGGCAGGAATCGATTTGTCTGTGGAATATGTAACCTTGCGGGCGAGAATATCCGGTTTGAAATAGAAATATGTAGCATCCTTGGTCTCGAGAGTCACATCTTTCGGGGGAAGCTTCTTCTGCGCCTCGCTGTAGGAATCGATTTCGAAATTAAGGCAGCATTTCAGTTTCGCACACTGTCCGGCGAGCTTCTGAGGATTCATTGAGAGATCCTGCACTCTGGCGGCGCCGGTGCCTACTGATACGAAATGTGTCATCCAGCTTGAGCAGCACAATGGTCTGCCGCATGGCCCTATACCGCCGATGCGTCCTGCTTCCTGTCGCGCACCGATCTGTTTCATCTCGATGCGCACTTTGAAGGTATCAGCAAGGATGCGTATCAGTTTACGGAAATCCACACGCTCGTCAGCTATATAGTAGAATATCGCCTTGCCACCATCACCTTGATACTCGACATCGCCGATTTTCATGTTGAGTCCAAGTTCCTCAGCTATTTTACGAGAACGTATCATCGTATCCTCCTCTCTGGAGGCAGCCTCGGCGGCTTTCTCAAGATCGGTCTGTGTAGCGAGACGGAACACCTTCTTCAGCTCTGTGTCAGCGCTGATGTTGGCTTTCTTCATCTGCAGACGCACCAGACGACCGATCATGCTTACACGTCCCACATCGTGTCCGGGAGCGCCCTCCACGGCCACCATATCTCCGATTTTAAGATCCAGACGGTTTGGGTTCGCATAGAATCCTGCGCGGGTGTTCTTGAACACCACTTCTACCACATCGAAATCATTGCCCGAGGATATGCCGTCGAGCCAGTTCGTTGCGAAGAGTTTACCGCGAGGACACTTGCATCCGCCACCGCATTTTTTCTTGTCAGTGTCTTTCTTTTCAGTATCCACGTGTCAGATCTTATTTTGCAAAACTGATGGAACGGGTCTCGCGGATCACGGTAATCTTTACCTGTCCGGGGTATGTGAGCTCATCCTGAATCTTCTTCGCTATCTCAGCCGACAGTTTCTCGGTTTCCTCATCAGTAATCTTATCCGCACCGACAATCACGCGGAGCTCGCGTCCGGCCTGGATTGCATAAGTCTTGATAACGCCGGGATATGACATTGCAAGTTGCTCAAGATCGTTGAGACGCTTGATGTATGCCTCGACAATCTCACGGCGTGCACCGGGACGCGCACCGGAAATAGCATCGCATACCTGCACGATCGGTGCGAGCAGTGATGTCATCTCAACCTCCTCATGGTGGGCACCGATGGCATTGCATATTTCGGGTTTCTCTTTGAATTTCTCGGCAAGCTTCATTCCGAAGAGAGCGTGGGGGAGTTCCGGCTCGTCATCAGGCACTTTACCTATGTCATGGAGCAATCCTGCGCGACGTGCCTTTTTCGGATTGAGTCCGAGTTCGGAGGCCATCACAGCGCAGAGATTGGCTGTCTCGCGGGAGTGCTGGAGCAGGTTCTGACCATAAGAGGAGCGATATTTCATTTTGCCGACCATGCGGATGAGTTCAGGATGCAAGCCATGGATTCCGAGGTCGATGGCAGTGCGTTTACCTGTCTCGATAATCTCCTCCTCAACCTGTTTGCGCACTTTTGCAACAACCTCTTCGATACGAGCCGGATGGATTCTACCGTCTACCACGAGCTGGTGAAGAGCAAGGCGGGCTATTTCGCGGCGAACAGGGTCGAATCCGGAAAGCACGATTGCCTCGGGGGTGTCGTCTACGATGATCTCAATTCCTGTCGCAGCCTCAAGAGCGCGTATGTTGCGTCCTTCTCGACCGATGATACGACCTTTGATCTCATCGTTGTCAATATGGAATACTGTTACTGAATTTTCCACGGCAGCCTCTGTGGCTACGCGCTGAATGGACTGTATTACGATGCGTTTAGCCTCTTTTGTGGCGGTCATGCGGGCATCGTCCATGATGTCGTTGATATATCCTGCTGCAGCTGTCTTAGCTTCATCTTTAAGAGACTCCACAAGTTTCTCCTTTGCCTCGTCTGCCGAGAGTCCGGAGATGCGTTCCAGCTCTTCGGTTATCTGGCGGTGCAGATGGTCAACCTCTGTCTGACGAGCATCGATAACGGCTTCCCTGTTGTCAAGATTACCCTTGAGGGTGTCAAGTTCCTTCTTGCGGCGTGAATTCTCATTCTGCTGCTGGTTCAGCTGCATTTCGCGCTGCTTGTTACGCGCCTCGGCTGCCTGCGCCTTTTGCATCTTCTGGCTCGCTGTGCGCTCCGCATCACCGAGAATTTTCATCTCCTCCTCCTTGGCCTGAAGGATTTTTTTCTCTTTTATCACCTCAGCCTCGCGGTTTGCATCCTCCAGGATAGAATTGGCGCGTGAAGAGGCATTCTTTTTGCTGATCACGGTAGCCGCCACATATCCTATGATGGCTGCTGCCGCCGCAATTATGATCCATATTGCTGTTTCCATGCGTATGTTGTTGTAAATTTAGTTGTTATAATTAGTTTAAATTAATTCAATATATAACGACATGACGGTGGCTGCCGCTCCGGTGTCGAGGTGCGGCCGCTGTCGTATGTGGCAGGAATAAAAAGTGGAAAAGTGGAATTTGGTTCAGGGGCGTAGAATGCTGTCGATTTTGCCAAGGCATTCCTCAGCCTTGCCTATCGCCTCTTGATATTTGACGGACAGCTCCTTATAGTGAGAAGCGTATTGATATACCATCATGGCGAGGAGCCCTTTTTCAGAGCGTTTCGGAAAATTGCGTCTCCATGTGGCATAGAGTTTGTTTATCTCATCCTCTACGCTTCTGGTCAGTTCCTGATTCTGGAACGGGACGGTGAGCTTTATCGGCTCTCCGCCTATGTTGATTTCCATATTTATCTTTTCCTGATCTTTCATCATTCCTTAAGCATTGCGATGCAGCGGTCGATGTTTCTGATCAATCCGGCTATGATGCGTCTGGTGTCGACAAGGGAGTCGGGACTTTCCGCAAGCCTGTGCGACACACTGAGGTATTCTACGTCAAGCAGAGCCTTGTCGCGAACTTTCAACGCTTCTGCCTCTTTGCTACGCAGGTCAGCGTTCTCTTCCTCAAGCTCCCTGTTTCTTTCACGCAGGGATTCCATCTCTTTGCGAAGCTCGTCTTCACGGGCCTCAAGCTGTTCGAGAATACTTAGAAGCGACTGTGCCATCGATGCCGAATTTTCACAAAATTACGAAAAAATATTCACATCTCCAAAACAAAATCAATACCAGCGGATGTTGTTGCTTACTTGCGAACGTTTGTCGTATTTGAGATCTTTGAGCAGAGAGGATTTCACTGCAATGTGGAAATTATATGATTTATACGGTCCCATAGGAACGAATGATGCAGTCATGGTGAAGCAATGAAGATCGCGCGAGATAGAGCAGTTCATATAGGCTATCTTCTTAAGCTCGAAATTATAGGATGCTGAGAAGGAGAAGTTCCAGTTCTTGGTAGGTCGTATGTTTCCGTTGAACGACAGGTTCTGCGTCCACTTGCCTTTATAGTCCATTTTCACCTTGTCAAATTCTCCGTATCCGTAGTTTATTGAGTAGTTCACAGATAGACTCCACGGGCAGTCCCATTTGGCATAGCCGTCTGAGTCACTGCCTTCTTCGCTGTCTCCGGTCTTGTTGCGTCGTTTTGCCTCGGCGCGGTTGGAGAAGCTCTCTTCCTCTGTGGTCTCATCCTCCTCATTATCGGAGGCGTTATTGTTTTTCTTGTCGTCTTTGTTTTTTCGCTTGAAGGTGTCGTTGTTGAAGGTGTAGGAGAAAGATGTTCCCGTAGAGGCGAGCTTATACAGGCCTTTGCCCTCCTGCCAGCGGTAACGGTTAACCTGACGTTCTCGACCGTTGGCGTCAAGCTTATATACGTATGGATCCCAGGTAGCGGATAGGTTCAGATTGAAATTCTTTACAAGCCTTAGCATTATCGAAGTCTGGAGCGGACTCAGTTTTAGGGAGTCTGCGGCAAAGTTGTAGCTCGAGCTGAGCGAAAGATTCTCGATCAGCGACACTTTCCTTGAGCCTGTCGAGTCATTTTCGTCCTTGACTTTCATCTCAAGGTTATTGGCGATATTGAGCGAAACCGATCCGCTTTTTCCGCGTCCCGGAACACCGAATATGCCGTGAGAGAAATATGAGTAATCGACGCGATGATTTTTGCCGGCCTGGTCTGTGTATGCATAGTAGTCGTAATATCCCCACATCGGATGTCCGAAGTCGGGATTCCAGTTGAACGACAAGGTCGGGGTTATGACATGGCGGATCATCTGCACTTTGTCACCAAGGAATTTCATCGGTTTGTAGAAGCCGTATACTTTGGTGTCGAAAGCCAGAGATGCGTTGAAATCGAATATGTTGTAGAATCCATGGGTGGTGTCCTGAATCTCGCGCGAAGCCTGTGTGTCCCATTGGCGACGGATCTTGGAGGTATACATCCTGTCGTTTAGAGAGATAGAGGGGGAGAGGTTGAGATAGTTGAATATCGAGAATGTCGCGCTCACCGGCACGGAATGACGCATACCGTTGCGCCAGTCTTTTATAAGGCTCTTCTTGAAGAATACATCCTGCTGCGCGGTGAGTGAGTTCTGGAACTGTCCGGAATATGAAAGTTTGATTTTTTCATACCATCTCTCGCCGCCTACCGATCTTTTTCTCTTGAAAGGAGCAAGCTGAGACATTGTTACGGTGAGGTTCGGGAACGACACGGCAAGCGTGGAGTCTTGCGAGCGCTGCGCGATATTGGCTGTTGCAGAGAAACTCCATTTCGAACCGGGACGTCGGTAAGTGGCGTTGACGGTTGATGATTTGGTGTTCTCCGTGAAGTTCTGATTATAATATGAGTTCAGGTCATTGCGTGAATATCCTGAAGTCGCGAAGTTTACAGATGCAGAGAAATTCAATGCGGGATTTGCCTTGGTGTCCTGCTGGTGGCTCCAGATAACCTGGAAGTTCTGCATTTTAGAGTAGTCGGGCGATCCCTTGTCTCCGGTGATTGTGGTTAGGAAAGAGACATCAAATGATCCCCTGAATTTATATCTCTTCACGTATGATGAATGCGCGGAGACACCCCAGGAGCCTTTTGTATAGATCTCACCACGGAGGGCGAGGTCAACATTGTCATTTATGGCAAAATAGTAACCGCCGTCGCGCAGGTAGAACCCTCGGTTGTAATCATCACCGAAAGATGGGAAGATCACACCGCTTGAATATTTTTCAGAGAAGGGGAAATATCCGAAAGGGAGGGCAAGAGGCAAAGGTATTCCTACCAGCTCCATATAGCCGGGACCGGTCACGACATCTTTTTTAGGACGGACCTTGCCTTTTGTGATACGGAAGCCGAAGTGGGGATGCTCATGGTCATCGCAAGTGGTGTAGAAGCCATCTTCGAGGAAGAAGCTGCCGTCAGGATTTTTTTTTGCTTTGCTTCCTATAAGGAATCCGTCTTGCTGTTCGGTTATTACATCCGTGATGTAGCCTCGTTCGGTCTTGAAATTATATTTCATCCCTTTCGACTCGTATTCATCACCACCTTGCTGAAACACAGGATTCCCCTGAAGTTCACCTACCGAGTCGATTACTCCGGCTGCATAGACAGTGGAGCTGTCGAGTTCCATGCGGATTTCCGCGGAGTTAAGTTTGAACTCACCATAGTCCACATTTCCATCTCCGTAAAGATAAGCGTTGTTTTGCCCTGCGAGCACGAGGGAGTCTTTTGCCGAGAAATTGATTACATTGTCTATGTCAACTTTCTCACGGATAATCTTTGAGAATCCTTTCCTGTCGTCTGATATAGAGTCTTTTTGTTCGCCGCTATGTGAAAGGGTGCTGTCGGTGGTTAATCCGGCGGGGATGCTGTCTGTCAGCGAGTCTGTCTTAAGAGTCCGGCGGAGCGATGTTTCAGGCAATGGTTTTATATCCGACAGCCTGACAGTGGTGTCGGATACGCCGGCCTTGGTCGCCACCCGGCGCGGAGTGGTGTTTTTCTGAGCCCAGGCAAACCCTAAAGCGAGGATTATTGCAATATATATTATAAGTTGCCTCAATTGCGGCGGATGTTCGTGGTTAGAAGAATTGTGGGTTGGCACTGCGCAATGCGCAGTGCACACAACATGCAAAGTTAGCCATAATTGGAGACTTCGCCAAATCCTTTAAGCTTTTTTAGCCGAATAGCGCATGAAGGTGCATGAAACGGGCGAGTGTGTCGGGGCCGTGGTGTTCCATTGATGCCATGACTCTTGCAAGATCTTTCTCTTTGCGGATGTCTCCCGATTTGGAGAAAAACTTATCGGCATAGCATATGAGTTTTTCCTCAAGGGTGATGGGGAGCATTTCGCGATGGGGGAGAGGAAGTTGCTGGCGTATTATGTCGTCTACGCTCAATCCGGATCCTGTGTGGCGTTCACAGACGAGCGCGTGCCGGGGGTATCCCTCTTTATCGAGGATTTTTCTGCCTTCCACTCCATGGCAAATGTATGGTAGCGAGCCATGGCAATGGATTCCCGGTGCATCGCATAGATATATGCCGATGTCATGAAGCATGGCCGCAGAGGCCACGAAGTCTATGTCGACTTCGAGGTCTCTGCGGTTGATGCATTCAAGAGCCTTGTCCCTGACTTTCTCGCTGTGTATCACCAGCGTTTCGTAAAGCGGGGTTCCAGGCTGATAGTATTTTTCAATAATCCTGAGCGGATCAATCAAATTCGATGATTTCACACCATCCATGTGTATCCTCCTCTTCTCCAAGCTGAATGCCACGAAGTTTGTTATAGAGCAATGTGGATTTCGGACCGGGTGTGCCGTCAGGGCAATATGTGAATGTGCGGTCCATATCAAGGTCGTGGATCTCACCGATCGGGGAGATGACGGCTGCTGTTCCGCAATTTCCGGTCTCTTCAAATGTCTCCAGCTCTTCGTATGGCACATGACGGCGTTCCACAGTCATTCCGAGGTCTTCAGCGATGCTGCGTAAGCTCATGTTTGTGATGGAAGGCAGGATAGATTCGCTGTCGGGTGTTATATAGCTGTTGCCACGGATACCAAAGAAGTTTGCGGCTCCGCATTCGTCGAGATATTTTTTCTCTTTGGGGTCAAGATAGAGCATAACTGCATATCCGAGGTCGTGAGCTTTCTCTCCTGCAACCAAGGATGCCGCATAATTGCCGCCAACCTTTATCGAGCCGGTTCCTTTGGGGGCTACACGGTCATATTCGCGTGACAGGCATACTCTGCAAGGTTTGAATCCGGTCTTGAAGTAAGGCCCGACGGGAGAAACAAGCATCACAACCATGTACTCGTCAGCTGGCTTCACACCGACACGGGGTGACATGCCGATCTGGAACGGGCGGATATAGAGGGATGCTCCGGAACCATAAGGTGGAATGAAGCGCTCGTTGAGCTTGACAACCTTGCGCACCATCTCGCAGAAAATCTCTTCGGGCATGGGCTCCATTTTGATTCCTTCGGCACTTCTGATGAACCTGCGGGCATTTTCCTCCATTCTGAATACTCTGACTTTTCCGTCTTTCCCGCGGAAAGCTTTCAGACCCTCGAAGGATTCCTGTCCGTAGTGAAGACATGTGGCGGCGATGTGGATAGGTATATACTCGGAGTCGCTGACTTCGATATCACCCCATTTGCCGTCCTTGAATGTGCATCTTACATTGAAGTCGGTGGGAACATAACCAAAGGGGAGCTCTTCCCATTTAATGTCGGGTGTTTCCATGTGTCTGTTGTGTATTTAGATTTAAAATATGTGTATTTAGACTTAATACTTAATATTGGAGTCAGACCGCAACTTTGCAAGTGAGGTCGCCAACCTTGACGATATATACTCCGTGGGTGGGCAATTGCAGACGGGATGTGCCGGAGGGCAGAGTCTCGCTGCTGACGAGGCGTCCGAGAATTGTGAACACCTTTATCTGCACTTGCTTTGTGCTTGTGACGGATATCGCCCCGGGAGATGCCTTGATCTCAAGTTCGGTATCCTTCATCACCGATTTGGCATTGGCGACCTGTTCTGTCTTGACCTGTTCCCATCCTGCCGGAGCCGCATTGGCAGCGGAGACCATGGCTATGCAAACCATGACAGTCAGGGTATATTTGGTCAATTTTCTCATGTCGCTTGTTTTAATTTCGTAAAGTTACAAAATCTTTTTTAATAAGAGGTGCCGTTTGGGTATAAAAAATGAGGACTCGCCTGTCGGCAAGTCCTCGATTTATATAAGGGGAATGGATTAACCTTTCTTCTCCTGTTTCTGCATCTGCTCTTTGAGAGCCTGGAGAGCGCCGAGGTCACCGAGTGTTGTCTTCTCGATAGCGGGAGCTGCTACAGATTCTGATGCGGGTTTGGAGGATTTGCGTGCTGCGGGTTTCTCGCGACGCTCAGGTTTGTTGGCATCTTCTGCAATGCGGCTGTGGCTGAGGATGATGCGCTTGCTGTCTTTGTTGAACTCGATTACCTTGAAGTCGAGCTTCTCGTTGAGCTTAGCCTGTGTGCCATCCTCTTTCACGAGGTGCTTGGGAGTAGCGAAGCCCTCAACTCCGTGGGGGAGAGAGATAACAGCGCCCTTGTCCATAACCTCAGTGATTGTACCCTCGTGGATTGAACCTACAGTGTATACTGTCTCGAATACATCCCAGGGATTCTCCTCGAGCTGCTTGTGACCGAGAGAGAGACGACGGTTATCTTTGTCGATCTCAAGAACCTGCACCTCGATGTCGTTGCCAACCTGTGTGAACTCAGAGGGGTGTTTGATTTTCTTTGTCCAAGAGAGGTCGGAGATGTGGATAAGACCGTCAACGCCTTCCTCGATTTCAACGAATACGCCGAAGTTGGTGAAGTTGCGCACTTTTGCAGTGTGACGGCTGCCGATAGCATATTTCTCCTCGATGTTCTCCCAAGGATCTTTCTTAAGCTGCTTGAGACCAAGGCTCATCTTGCGCTCGTCGCGGTCGAGAGTGAGGACAACAGCCTCGATTTCATCGCCCACTTTGAGGAAGTCCTGAGCGCTGCGGAGGTGCTGGCTCCAGCTCATCTCGCTTACGTGAACGAGACCCTCTACGCCCGGCTGAACCTCAACAAACGCACCGTAGTCTGCCATAACGACAACTTTACCGTGAACGTGATCGCCAACTTTGAGGTTGGGGTCGAGGTTATCCCAAGGATGGGGCATGAGCTGCTTGAGACCGAGAGCGATGCGTTTCTTCTCATCGTCGAAGTCGATGATAACGACCTTGATGTCCTGGTCGAGCTCAACAACCTCGCGGGGATCTGAAACGCGGCCCCAGCTGAGGTCAGTGATGTGAACGAGACCGTCAACACCGCCGAGGTCGACAAACACACCATAAGGAGTGATGTTCTTGACCTTGCCTTCGAGCACCTGGCCTTTCTCCAGCTTGGAGATGATTTCTTTCTTCTGCTGCTCGAGCTCTGCCTCGATGAGGGCTTTGTGGCTCACAACAACATTCTTGTATTCCTGATTGATCTTGACAACCTTGAATTCCATTGTCTTGTCGACAAACACATCGTAGTCGCGGATAGGACGGACATCGATCTGTGAGCCGGGAAGGAATGCCTCGATGCCGAATACATCGACAATCATACCGCCCTTAGTGCGGCTCTTGACATAACCTTTGATGATTTCATCTTTCTCAAGAGCCTCGTTGACGCGATCCCAGCTGCGTGTCTGGCAAGCTTTCTTGTGGGAAAGACGGAGCTGACCGTTTTTGTCTTCAAGGGTCTCGATGTAGACTTCCACCTCGTCACCAACCTTGAGGTCGGGATTGTAGCGGAATTCGCTTACGGGGATGATGGCGTCTGATTTCATGCCTATGTCCACGCGTACCTCACGCTTGGAGATTGCTTTCACGGTGCCGGTCACCACCTCGTTTTCTTTAGCTGTCTTAAGAGACTCGTCGTAGGTGTTTGTGAGTTCCTGACGGCTCTTCGAACCAGCTGTCTCGCCATTCTCATAGGCTTCCCAATCGAAGTCTTCGATGGCGGTCTGTACTTTTGTTTCAGCCATTATAAATGAACTGTTGTTTCTAAATGGTTAATAAATAAAAATTATCTCTGCTTATGCGCGTGCGCAAAAGCTCTGCAAAGTTAATATATTTTATTTAATTTTCAAAGAGTTGTATTCTTTTTTGAAGTATTCTTTAGGATTATTGTCATGCCGAAGAACCCTTTCTGGAGAGTGAGCGGTATCGTAGAGCCGCTTCGGATACGGTTGTAGCGGGAGGCTGTGACCTGCATGTCTTTCCGTCGCCCGTCGGGTAGTTCCAGTCCTATATAATAGACTTTATAAGGCGCGCCCTGTTTGTATACGCGTCGTGACACTCTCTGACGGTGATGGCGGGTTTTGGTGTATTTGTGTTCTACAACTGCCTCTGTTTCCCATATTGTGGATTGCCTGGGAAAAGCACGGTTGATTCCGTATATGGCTGCAAGAAATATGCCGCAGAAGAATATGGTGTGGCAGATATAGTTGATTATGAATTTGGATGAATCCGTGAGTCTGATCCATATGCGCCACATGGTTGCCCCGGAGGCGAGGGCAAGGATAAGGGCGACAGCCGCGGGAATCCACCAGTCGACGAGGGTGTCGCGATGAAGCGCGGCCGCCATGGCATATAACACGATACATAGAAATATCAGGGTGCCACCAAGAATACTGCGCCATACATTTTTTGAAGAATATTTGCTCATTTTTTCATGATGTTTTAATTTTGTGGTGAAATCGATTTTGTATTCAAATTTAAACTTAAATTCAAATTTACACCAAAATTTAATTTAAATGAAAAAAACAGCAATTAAACTTTTGTTAGGGCTTGTTTGCCTGAGCTGTGCCGCTCCTGCGATGGCGCAGTTTAATCTGAAGAAAGCTGTCAGTGCCGGTGCGAAGGCTGTGCAGGCTGCCACTCTCACCGACGAGCAGATGGCTAAATATGTAAAGGAATCGGTGGATTGGATGGATAAGCACAATCCGGTTCCGGCAGATGACAATCCTTATGTTGTAAGGCTCAAGAAACTTACCGAGGGGATAACTGATGCAGATGGAATTCCATTGAACTTCAAGGTATATGATGTGATCGACGTGAATGCTTTCGCTTGTCCTGACGGCAGTGTGCGCGTTTTCTCATCGTTGATGGACATAATGAGCGATGACGAGCTCCTTGGCATAATCGGCCATGAGATAGGTCATGTAATGAAGCATCATTCCAAGAATGCCTTCCGTCAGGAGTTGCTGACAGGTGCGGTTAAGGATGCTGTCGGTGCTGCAAGCAGCAAAGCGGCCGCATTGACGGATTCTCAGTTAGGAACACTCGGAGCGTCCCTGATAGGTGCGAAATATTCACAGAAGCAGGAGAAAGAGGCAGATAATTGCGGCTACGATTTCCTTGTTTCCAAAGGTCGTAACCCTTGGGGAATGGTGATGGCGTTTGAGAAGTTCCAGAAGATGGAAGGCGAGGCAGGCTCGAAGATGAGCTACATGCAGAAGATGTTCTCATCGCATCCCGAGACTGAGGCGCGTATCAAGGCCATGACCAAGCGTTGTGAAAAAGACGGCTACACACGTCCCGCAGCAGAGTGATGCAGGATGATTGATCAGTCGAGCATGATAAACGGCGCCCAGTAGAAGGGTGACGGATATTCAGTCCTTACGGCGGCCACGGCGTTGCGATAAGCGGCGTGGCGGTCGCCGCTCTTTATCCAATGCCGGTAGAACGCTGTCATGAATGTAGCCGTGGATCGGTCGTTGACGCTCCATAGACTCACGAGCAGCGACTTCACTCCGGCTTGTTTGAATCCTCGTGTCAAACCGTGTATTCCCTCGAAGTTGTAACCGCCTAATGCTGTCTCGCAAGCGGAGAGGACCACAAGGCGGGTGCTTTTCAGATTCAAGGATGCCACTTCGGAAGCTGTGAGGATACCGTCGTTATCTTCAGGAGGGGTCGCTTGTCCGGTCCATGTTGACTCAGCATCAGCCAGTGCGATTCCGGAACGTTGCATAGGGGAGCCGATAGCGTTCATAAATCGTTTCATAAACGGCACTTTCAGGGCATCTTCTTCAGATGAGAGGAAGAAACCGTGGGTGGCGAGATGCACCACATCGCGGCCGCCTGCGCATAATTCGCGAAATAACCTCTCGGAAGCATCATCTCCTTTAAGTGTTTTAACCTCAATATCTCCAAGAGATTTGCTTATATCTTCTATTTCGGAAGCAGTGAATGGTAGGTGACGGAAATGCTCGCGGGCCACTCCCCGGTTGTCGTTGACCTGTTGCGGCATGCTCTCCGTGATGGAATAATCATCGTCAACGCTTCGTTCTCCTGTTTCTGACGGTATGATCTGGGATTTAGCCTTTTGTGCCGGATTGAAAAACACATTTCCGACAAGAGCCGCAGTTTCGGGAAGGGTGTTGTCGGATGGAATGGTGAGCTGGGCAGTTGATGTAAGCTGATGCAGGTCGTATCTGTCGAGCAAATACTCCCCGTTGCCGGTGGAAATGGCGTTGAAAGCTATCGAATGCAGTATGCCGGGGGCATTGAAATATATTTTACGTGCGTTTCCGAGTTTGCTCTCCAATGGTTGCCATAGCATTGAATAAAGATCCACACCGTATTCCGGATTATATAATTTACGGGCAAGCGAAGCCGAGTTTTTTGATCTTAGGGAATTTAATGCATCTGACAGATCTTGCCATTTGCAAAGTTTCACGGCAGCCGGAGAGTCGCATCCCTTGGTAAGCACAAGCGCCATTACGTGGGAATGTGAGAATAGAAATTCAACGGCAGCCTCGTTTTCTGTAAGTTTGTCGCGGATCATCTGCCATGTTATATCCGGGTTTGCTGTGCTCCGGAGGTCTTTTGTAATATCCAGAAGTTGCTGCTCAAGGTAGTTGACCTTGAACGCCAGGTTATTCATCTTGTTATAATCCTCCTGCGTCTCCGCTTTGCCCCATCTGTCAGGGGTGATGTTGACGGTTTTTAGTATGGATCTGTAAAAGGATATGGAATCCGCAAGGTTCTTAACATCCTGATTCAGGCTTTCAGACACCAACCGCTTTGTCTCCTGCTGCGAACGTAGCTGCATACCTGTGCGGTAAACCACCGCATCATATACTTCTCCGGCGAGCTTGATCGGGTTGCTTTCCAACGTCTCGGCAAGTGCCCAAGCCGGATCTCCGAAAGTGTTCAGCATCGTTTCCTGGTCAGCGGCAGACATAAGCTGGAACTTTCCGTCAAGCATGTCTCGGTTTGATGAGTAGATAACGCGTGCGGTTTCAGTTGCCTTGTCAATCTCATTACGTTCTATTGATTTATTGAAGCGGTATGTCAGGGTAGACATTTTGTCCCTGGCATCCATCATATCGGGATATTTCTCGATTATCTCAAATGCTTGTTCGCGATAAAGATCGGCTCTGTCTTTTTGTCCCGCCTCATCCATGAGATTGGCGAGATTGAAGAGACCGTTCTTGCAGTCGATGGGATGTGTGTATAGCTCCTGGCATTTCAGGAAATACTCCTCAGCTTTTTCGTAATCTTTCTCACAAACCATATAGAATCCGGCCATGGACGCAAGAAGAGTTGTGTAGGAAGGATCTTTGCGATAATCCGGATTGAAATCAGGAAACTCCCGGAGCAGCTGACTCATTCCCTCTTTCAGTTGTGGCTGCCATATTTTCAAGGGTTCCATAGCTTTTTCGATGTCAACATTATACTGCTTGAAATATTCGCTTTCGAAATAAGCGGCAGCATTCTTCATCTGACGGTCGATTTCTGAATATAAAGAGACTAAAGCCTGGCATATCGAGGGCATTAAAATAAACTGTGTCGTTTTTGATCCGGAGGATGAAGTCGATAGCCTGTCGGTACTTTTCATTGCTTCTCCAAGATAAAAGAAGGCAGAGTAAGAATCATTTCGGCGTAATGCACGGTAATATTGGTTAAGCAGATAATTGATGTATGTAGCCGAAGGGAATGACCGTATCTGATTACTGATATTTTCTCTGTCTTGTGCTATCAGCAGCGATGCCGCAGGGCGATTGTTGGTTGCCTCATACAGCTCAGAGAGATTTCCGGAAATATCGTAATATTCATCATCCATCGCGGAATTGGTCTGATAATTATGAGCTTCCATACTCTTCTCCAGCATCGCGACAGCATCTTCCGGCAATCCTGTATGCCGGTAATATTCTGACATCTCAATCAACAGTCTCGGAGGCACAGACTCTATGGCTGCAGTGTCGGCGAATACTCTGCATTGCGCGATGAGGCGCGAAGCCTCATTGTCGGAAGGGTCTGCGTACACCCTGCATAATGCATCACGGATTGCGTAAGGCACTGTCGTATCATTGACAACGCCCCCGTGTAGTTCACCATATACACGGCTCGCTTCTTTATAGCGGAGTGAATTCCATAGATAATCGGCTTTAGTATCTTTCAGTTTTTGCAATACGAGTCGCGATGCGTTGAACTTCTTGTTTTGCACATCGCTGATTAGAAAATCAATATCTTTAAGTTCTGAGATGTCGCTTCCTGTGGCGGTAAGGTTGAAAATATCCCTCCTTGCCATAAAATATTGTGGAGATCTTTCACCGAAAACCGCTTTGTTATCTTCTGCCAAAGCCTTGACTACTTCAAGAGCGGAATCAAGGTCAAATGCAATAACCCGATAAAAATTACACAATTGCTCACCGAGTTTTATAGATGCGGCAGTGCCGTTATGATCTCGAATATAAATATCTTTAAGACCTTGCATAAGTCCTGCAGTCTCTTTGGGATCTATATGATTGAGTTCCCCGTATGGAAATATTTTCCACGCGGCTGCTTCCAAAGGAGATTCTGATATCAAGTCACATGCCTCCTCGAATTTGCGGAGTGCAGGATGATAGTCGGGATCGGATGCTAAGCGCATCGTGGTCATCAATGCCAATGAATTGAGATAATAAGGACTCCGATCGCCATATGACAGGCGAAAGATGCCGGATATTTCGTCAGCCTCACTGGAAATGTTCGGATTGCCATAGAGAATATAATCAGCCATAGCCTTGAGCATGCGGGCGTGCTTTGGCTCGGGGGACCTCAATGGGTAATACATGCCCATGATGTCATATATATTTTTAGCGACATCTCCAAGCTCCGCATCGGCTGTGGTATTATATAATCTGAATTGTGTCAGTTGGAATGCGATGGCAACTGTCGAGGGATGATAATCACCGAAAATTTTTTTTGACATCTCCTGAGCCATTTCAAGATAGAAACCGGTATTGCAGAGGTAGTCGCGGTAAGTTCCGATGTATTCATATAGGGTGCCGTTGTTGAAAGGATTGAATCCGTCGGGAAACATCATGCGGACTTTTGTATCTTCCTGCGGCAAAGATTTTATAGAAGCTAATGCGCAGTAAAGTTCGATGCGCTCGGGTACAGTGTCAGAGGAATTGACAGGGTATAGATCAAGAACCGCTTTCTCTAACTCCCACATTTCCGGATAGTGGAGTTGGGAATCGCAATTCTCAAGCACGCTTCGATGGTCAAATTTACCTAATCGTAGCGAAAGCAGAAGAGCTGTCTCTTTGGGAGTGGCATTTCCTGAACAGATTTTCTGCTGTCGGGATATCGCTGAGTCGAAAAGAGACATGACATCCGTGACCAACGCCTCGTTTTTCAACCATTCCGAATATATCTTACGTGCGGCATAGCATCCCGGATGTTTTGAATCCAGATAATCCGACATCCCTTTCAATGCTCTGCGTTTACGGTGGAAAAGGGTATCACAGTCGAGAGTCGCGCTCCAATTGAGGTAGTCCAATACTTCCGGAACTTTCCGGGCTGTTGCCGAAATGATACGCTCCGCTTCCGGTTCCTGTAAGCGAAGATCGATAATCTGGAGGGCATTGAGCATCAGCTCCTCTTCTGACAAGGATTCGGGAGTAGGGGTGTTGGCTGTCATCCATTCACGATGGGAACGGATGGCCTCAAACGGAGATGTTATTTCGGCAGAGGCAAAGATAAAAACTGAAGCGAAAAGAGATGTGAATATAATAAATCGTCGGATGTCAGTACACATATGAGTCCTTTCCATAAAAAAGAGCCCGGAAATATTGCCGGACTCTTAGATAACGTGAAATTATTATGATTCAGTGTGGTAAGTGGAGGTGTGCTATCATTTTTTTTCGTATACCCTCACATAATCTATCTCGTATTTCATAGGGAAGGCCTCGTCGCTGATTTTTCCACCGTTGTCTCCTCCCAATGCAAGATTGAGTAGGATGTAATGTGGCTGATGCATTGGATTCTTTCCAGCGGCGGCTGCATTGCCGTTTATAGTTGTGCTAAGGTCGATTTCATTCAAAAGCTCTCCATCAAGATATATTTTCAGGAAATTTTCATCCCAATCCATTGTCCATGTATGGAATTTGGATGCCCATTCAGGATCTTTCTCAAGGAAATGGCTAAACGGAACTTTCTTGCTGTTCCATTTCGCATTGTAGGGCTTGTCTGTTCCCCATGCCGCGTTTGCAAGGATATGGGGAATACCATTTACCCTGTAATATTCCAAGACATCAATCTCTCCGTTTGATGGCCAGGGATATTCTTTGCCAAGAGTCCAGATAGCAGGCCATGCTCCGGGACCGACCGGTATGCGGGCGCGGACTTCCATCCTGCCGTAACGGAAATCGAATTTATCGCGGGTGTTGATAGAGGCGGATGTATATTGGATTACAGGACGTTTCTCTTTCCAATTTTTAGAATCCGCTTTATGTCTTGGATTGGAGCGGTTTTCCTTGCGGGCTTCAAGTATCAGCAGACCATCCTTGCAATAGGCATTCTGTTTCTGATACCATTGGTCTTCGTGATTGCGGACAAATCCTTCCTCATAATTCCAACATTTCTCATCGGGTTTGCCGTCCTTGTCAAATTCATCGCTCCAGATGAGTTTATAACCGTCATTGCTTTCGTTAAGCAGCGGGCTTACTTTTGCGAACGGAATTTCCGGAGTGCCATTGCTGTCATACCCTATGGGCAGGCAATAATATCTGGAATCAGCCAGGCATCCGGGACGCCATTGATCTGCGAAGAAATATACATCTCCATCGATTGTAAGAGGGAACGCACCCTGTCCTCCGAAAGTCTTGTCGCTCCCTTCTCCTTTAAATGGTGTGGGATATTCCTCTTTCCATTCCCCCATGATATTGTCGGCTGAGAACATTCGGGCCTCGTTCGGTGCCCATCCCGTGCACCCGGAGGCAATGAGCCAGTATTTGCCGTCTTTCTTGAAGATCACTGGCGCCTCGTTTGCACCGCCCGGGAAGATACGGATATATTTCCCGGTGTGGCGTGTGTAGTCCTTTGAAAGTTCAGCTATATGCAATGTCTGGTTCTCTTCTGAAGAGAATATATGGTAAGCCTTTCCATCTTCATCAACAAATATGGTCATGTCGCGTGCCATCTGACCTCCATTGAGATCTCTCTGCACAAACAATCCCTTCTTGACGGCTTCCCTCCATTGAGGGGTCCACCATTCTTGCCCGGCTTCCTTGGAAAGGTCTGTATTTTTAAGGTTCTTGTCAAAATTCAAAGGGTATTTACCGGGATTTACGCGTCCTGTGCGGATCAGTTTGAATGGTCCTGTCGGACTTTTGCTTGTGGCTACGGCAGCGTATGCCGCGCCATAACCTTTCCCGGCAAGCTCATGATGGAACCACAGCACATACTGCTTGGTCCGGGGATTGTAGACAACTTTAGGTCGTTCGATCGTACACCCTTTGCGAACAAGGCTTGTGGTGTCAGCTACGACTTCGAATACAATGCCTTCGTTTCTCCAGTTGCGTAGATCCGGTGATGAATAGCATGCCACACCTTTCTGATATGCGGCATCGAAACCGGGGCGGTGCTCCCCATACCAATAATACAGGGAGTCAGTCTTGATGATATTTCCACCGTGGCAATTTATTCGCTCTCCAACGGTGTCAAACCATTCGCCTCCATTGATGAGAGGGGTAGGTTGTGTCTCGAATGCGGCATTGGCGTATACGGGTGATAATCCCGCAGCCAAAGAGAGACACAGCGATATCAGAGCATTTTTCGTTTTCATAAATCAGGATAGTAAGAAGCCTTTTTATATTAGTGTAGTTTACGATGCAAAATTAGTTGAAATAATACGCTGGTAAAAGTGGTGAATCGTTCAATATAGGCAATATATAATTCAAAAAGCATAATCATATCGTGCGGATGTCGATGCGGATGACAATTATGGGGAGTTTTGTCTATACCGCAGGAATTATTATATTTGCATTCGCTTAACAACAAATTATAATTTTTACATGAAAAGATCGAAAAGAAATCTGATTTCCATGACGGCTGCCTTGAGCATCTTTTTACCTGCGGGAAATATGACATGCGGGGATGTATTCGCGCAAAGCGCGTTCGATTCTCAGTTTGTAGATTATCCAACGTATTCGGGGGATGATCTCGAAATGCGGGTTGATTCCAGCGGCACGCATTTCCGGTTATGGAGCCCAAAGGCTCAGGATGTGGTCGTGAACTTGTATGACAATGGTCATACAGGATCTCCTTACAAAACAATTCCTATGAAATTTGATGCAGCTACAGGCACCTGGCAGGCGTCCGATCCTGCGCGGCTTTACGGAAAATTCTATACATTCCGGGTGATGCATGATGGCAAATGGCTCGCGGAGACTCCGGGAGTATGGGCAAAGAGTGTAGGGGTTAACGGAAAACGTGCCGCTATTCTGGATCTCGATAAAACGGATCCGGAGGGATGGGATGCAGACCGAGGACCGGATGTGAAAAATTTTTCCGATGTGATTGTATATGAGATGCACCATCGCGACATGTCGATGCATCCCTCTTCCGGTATTGCCAACAAAGGTAAGTTTCTCGCGCTGACCGAGCCTGGAACGTTGTCGCCTGAGGGTGAGAAAACCGGTATTGATCATCTGAAAGAATTGGGTGTGACCCATGTGCATATACTCCCTTCATATGATTATAATTCAGTGGATGAGGCTAACCTTCAGAAGAATACTTACAACTGGGGCTATGACCCGCAGAATTACAATGCTCCTGAAGGTTCTTACTCAACAAATCCATCGGATCCAGCCGCACGTATAGTCGAGATGAAGAGGATGGTGAAGGCTCTTCATGATGCCGGGATAGGAGTGATCATGGATGTGGTGTATAACCACACGGCTGAGAATGATGGCTCAAACTTCGAACTTACAGCTCCCGGATATTACCATCGTCATTGGGATGACGGGCGATATTCCGATGCTTCGGGATGTGGTAATGAGACCGCATCAGAGCGCAGGCAGATGAGCGATTATATCGTTAATTCTGTGAAGTATTGGGCTGATAAATATCATATAGACGGATTCCGTTTTGATCTTATGGCAATTCATGATACCGAGACGATGAACCGTGTAGCCGCCGAACTCAAGAAAATCAATCCTTCGATATTTGTTTATGGCGAGGGCTGGACTGCCGGCGATTCCCCGCTTGATAAGGATCGCCGGGCGCTGAAGGAGAATGTATCAAAAATGACGGATATCGCAGTTTTCTCAGATGATCTGCGGGATGCGGTGAAAGGGCATTACACTGATGCTGCCGATAGAGGTTTTGCCACCGGGAAGCCGGGTCTTGAGGAGACTGTGAAGATAGGTATCGTCGCTGCCACAGCACATCCGCAGGTGGATTATTCAAAGGGTAACAATTCAAAATTTGCATATGCCTCTTCTCCGGAAATGATAGTGAATTATGTGTCGTGCCATGATGACCTATGTCTTACTGACAAACTGCGTAAATCTATGGCAGGAGAGCCTGAGCAAAATATGCTTGATGCTGCTAAGCTGGCACAGACAATTGTCCTTACTTCGCAGGGAACTCCCTTTATGTTCGCAGGCGAGGAGGTGTTCCGTGATAAGAAGGGAGTTCATAATTCCTACAACAGTCCCGATTCCATTAATGCGATAGACTGGGGCAACAAGGCGAAATATCGTGAACTGTTTGATTATTACAAAGGCCTTGTGGAGTTGCGCAAGGCGCATCCGGCTTTCCGCATGACCTCGGCGGAAGACATAGCGCGTCATCTGGTGTTTGATAAGGTGGATTCGAAGAAAATGCCGAATCTCATCTCTTATTCCTTGAAAGATAATGCCAACGGTGATGCCTGGAAAGAGATAAAGGTGGTGTTCAACGGGGCTTCGCATGCACAGAAGCTTAAAATAAAGAAAGGAGACTGGATGATAGTGGCGAAAGATGGTAAGATCTCACCAGCCGCCGGTCTTGGCTCGTTTAAGGGTGGAGAGATTGAGCTTGCACCTTATTCCGCACTCATATTGAGAAGAATTTAATCTTTTTTTATTGCAGACAGGTACATTTTTATTACCTTTGCGTATTCATATAAGCGGCATGGACTTTGCTTAATGAAGAGTCCATGTCGCTTAATAATTCAAAGTAATTCAAACTTTACTAATCTAACGCAAATGAAGACGTTCTTCCGACCCCGCATGGGGCTGTCCGCGATTGCACCTTTGGCCGCGGCGTCAATGGCTTTGAATGCAGCCGAAAAACAACCTAACATCATTTTCTTTCTTGTGGATGACTATGGCTGGCTCGACAGTGAGGTGGCATATGGCGAGGAGGTGTATCCCAACAATCATAGGGTTCACACCCCCAATATGAAACGCCTTTCTGAAAAAGGGGTTATAATGACCAATGCATATGCCTGTCCGATTTCCACGCCCACACGCACATCGCTGATGTCGGGAATGCATGCCGCGCATGAGAAGATCAATATGTTTACTGCACCGGAGATAAATACCCCTACGGATTTCACCGGAGGCACCCGTGGATTCTTCACTGACGCCTCAAATAAGGAGAATGACGATATTTTCTCGCGTCCGGAATGGAACTATAACGGAATCAGTCCGGAGCCTGGAATCCCGCATACACAGTATATGACCCCGATGGTGAAGCAGCTGCGCGATAACGGTTATTATACAATCCATATCGGAAAGGGACACTGGGCGTCAATGGGTACTCCGGGTGTGTCGCCATACAACATGGGCTTCCTTGTGAATGTTGCCGGCAACATGGCGGGAATGCCCCGAAGCTACTATGCGGAGGATAATTTCGGTAATCAACCTGATAAATGGACATACTCCGCCATCAACGACCTTGAGGAGTATTACGGTTCGGATATGAACCTGACCCAGGCTATCACAGACAAGGCTCTCAAGGCTATGGATTATCCCATTGAGAAAGGCGAACCTTTCTACCTCTACATGGCGCATTTCGGTGTGCACACGCCTATTCATCCCGAGCCCCAGTATTATCAGAAATATCTTGACGCCGGACAGGAGGAGAAGACAGCGATGTATTCCTCCATGGTGGAGAGTGTTGACGAGAGCTTGGGTCAGATAATGGATTATCTTGATAAGAAGGGTGTGGCAGATGATACCATCATAGTATTTTATTCCGATAACGGCGGTCATAGTCTGAACACTGCCAAGAACAGTGTGCCGCATACTTTCAACGCTCCTTTACGTGAAGGCAAAGGTTCTGTATATGAGGGTGGTGTCCGGGTTCCCATGATGGTTTACTGGCCTGGCAAGACTGCTGCGGGAATGCGTGTCAATACACCGGTGATGCCGCAGGATTTTTATCCGTCTATCTGTGAGATGGCGGGAATAAAGGATCCAAAGACTGTTCAGAAACTCGACGGTCAGAGCTTCGTGAAACTTGTCACTGACGGTTCGCAGCTTGCCAAGCAGGCTGTGGAAAAGGGTAAGATCCGCAATCAGAAAGAAGCGAATGCGTTTGTGATTCCGGAATCTGTGTCCGGTATTGACCCCGAACGCGCGGTTATCTCCCATATGCCTCATCAATGGAGAATAGAGGATCAGGAGGATGTGGATTTCCTTTCAGCGGTGCGTAAGGGCGACTGGAAACTTGTTTACCGCATGCACGATGGCAAGCTCGAGCTTTATAATCTGAAGAATGATCTCAGCGAGAAGCACGATGTGGCAGCAAAAAATCAGAAGAAAGTGAAAGAACTTGCCAAGCTCCTCGGCTCACAGCTCCGCGAATGGGAAGCTCCGATGCCCGTTGTCAAAGCCACCGGCAAGCTTGTTCCCCTCCCCGATGAATTATTGTAAAGGTAAATAATAAAAATAATACATAAAAAGGTACCCGATTTGCTTGCGCTCATGTAAGTGAATCGGGTATCTTTTTATTGTTCGGTAAATTTTGAACAATAATAATTAGAACGCGGAACTCATGCGGAGCAAATATTCAACAGTCTAAAATGGCATTCGTCGAGATTGGAAATAATTAGTGTCGTCCATTAAATTATTAATCACGCAGAGCCACGGAGCCGCAAAGGATTTATGCTGGTAAATCCGGCGCGGAGGTCGTTCCCACTCCTGTCGAGACACAGAGCCCGACACACCTGCTCCTTTGCGCAAATCACCACGCGATTCTCTGTGATCCTTATCACCGGACTCTTGTCATCTGCACCAACCGGGAGGTTGCTGCTTCTTCGAGAACCAAAATCGCAAAAAATAGGTGCGAATGTTAATGAATAAAAGTTTAAACATATTCTAAAATTCGTTATTTAAGGAATTTATGCATATTTGCTAAATTACTAAATGCCAAAATGGTGAATGATATTGCATAATAGTGCAAGATAATGGATAATTTAATTAATTATTAAATTGTTGTGTAATAATTATTTTGAATTCTTGAATTTATTTAGTAAATTTCCCAAAGTTAAACCATAAATACTAAAATTATGAAAAATTATTCAAAATGGGCTATCCTATTTACAGTTTTTAGCCTGATGTCATCATGTGCAGAGCAAGAGGTAGATATTGCGATTGCTGAAGATAGTGTAGAACACAAAGAGGTACTTTCAGATCAGAAAATGGGTATCTCAGCAGATTGCGGTGATATAGATTCTGATGATGCATGTATTGTTGCCGCTATGTTCGGGAATGACCAAACACAAACTCGTAACCAGCAGAAGAGTGTTAGAAATGTTGTGGATATTGCAGACGATAATGGCGAAATTGTCATGTATGCAGTAAATTATAATGAGGGTGGTTATGTACTAATTTCTAAGTCTAAAAAGTCTTATCCGATATTAGCAGAAGTCGATAAAGGTGAATTTTCTTTAGATGATTATGACGAAACGGGAGAATGCATTGTGATTTCGGATATGATATCTAACATTAACATGTTGAGGATAGATTCTGAAAAGAAAAAAGACATTGCTTGGGCTCAGTATGAAAGGAAACAAAAGAAAGCTGAGGTGAGAGGGAATGTAAATTCTTTTGGCTCTGAATATTATGATGCGCTAAATGAGATTATGACAGAATATGGTTTTACAGGTGATGACATAAGGTATCTTGGTTCATACTATCATGCTGATTATGAAATGTCTTCAGATGTTTACAGACAGATGGTATCTGCTGCGGAAAGTTCAGATCCATGGCAGGATACTGAATATAGTTGGGATAATACGGCTATTGTAATAACGCGTTATAAGGAGAAAAGAATACAATATGGACCATTTTTACAAACAACATGGAATCAGGATATGGTTGGAGTGACATCAGGATACTATCCATTAGGTTGTGTTACAATAGCAGTCGGTCAGTTGATGAATTATTATAGACATCCGGCATATTTGGAATGGGATAAGATTTCGACATATAATACCAATCAACAGAAAGATTTTTTAATAACACTTAGAGGTAAATTGAAAGTTGATGCAAATGGCTCATCTAATATAAATAATGCGAAGGATGTGATGGAGGATTACGGATATAGTGTGTCGATTGAGGATCATAACATATCAAGTGTTTACTCATCTCTCGCAAATTCAAAACCATTATATGAGAGAGGCACTGAAAGCGGAAAAACTGAAGGACATGCATGGGTTTGTGATGGATATAAGTATATGGATACGTATATGTCGAATATATTGTTTATATTGGATGACTCTTGTTATCCTGATTTAAAGTATATGATGGTGGATGAATATATTGATTATCTTGACGTAGGTGTTGTGAGAATGTTCCATATGAATTGGGGATGGGGAGGAACACATGACGGGTGGTATTTTGACAATTTTCATGATTCGACAAATGCAACCCCGGCGCCATTATATACTACAAAGAGAAAGAATTTGATTATCAAAAGTTTTAAATAGCAGAATCATGAGGAAATATAGGATTATGACTAAAATATTATTAGTGCTTGCTGTACCGTTCGCATGTGCTATATGTTCCTGTGAAAAGGTTGATCCAGATGGTCCAGATCCCAATAATCCGCGGAGGGAGATAAGGCTTGATAACAAGGAGGAAATTGTTGCAGACAAGATTAGTGATGTGTTTGGAAAAAAAGTCTTCAGTTATTTTGTGAGGCAGTCAGAAGGGAATGTGCTTTTATCACCGATGAATCTTTCAGCGGGACTGGGCATCTTGGCTAATGAATTGGATCAAAATGGCACAACTAGAATAATGGAGGCGATGGGACTCGGTATGGAAGATCTCAAGACTCTCGGATATGTGCACAAACATACGGGATACTTCAGTGAACTTGATCAGAAGACGTATGTATTTCGTTTGAATCCATTGTGGCTTGATGCAGGTTGTTTTACAAATCTTTCTGAATCTGTGGTCTCGAACATGAAGGAAAATTATATGATTGATGCAATGGAAATGGGAGCTGTAGACGGAGATGGCGGATTCGATGTGCTAAAAGCTATGGATGATCGATATTACATGGATTCATCACCGTTTATCTATACTGAAACTGGAGATTCCGAAAATAAATTGAGGCAGATATCTGCCCTATGGGTCAGGAGTCTATGGCAGGAGGGGTTTAGAAAATGGTTCACTTCTAAACAGACATTCCACAATGCTTCGGGCAGTAAGTCTACTGTCGATATGATGACTACCGTCCTAATGACTGAGTACATTACGGATGATGACTACATTGCTGTTTCTATGCCATTTGGAAACAAAGCGTTCTCAATGCTTGTGATTTTGCCATTGGCAGATAAAAAAGTACATGACATATTGGACAATTTGGATTATGAAAAATTACGTATCCTCGCTAAATGTAAAGATGGACAGGACGTTGGCGTCAAGAAAGATTTCTTAAATATTTCGTTTCCTAAGTTTTCTATAGAGAATAAATTGGATATGGATGGATTGCTGAAATATCTTGGAGTCATCAAAGATGGAGAATATGAGGGATTTACAGGATTGCTGGGAGATTCAGGAATTAAGAGTAGCCTTTCAAATTCTGTACATATGGCATCCATAGAGGTTGATGAGAATGGTATAAATCTCAATGGAATGTCGGTTGACAGTAATGCCCCCGAGGAGGGTGCACTTGGAGAAGAAAAGTTTACTGTTGACAGAGAATTTATGTTTATAGTCATTGAACAAAGTACAGGAATACCTTTATACATGGGGAGGGTATCGGAATTATGATATAAATCCTTTTTTTTCTGACTTCGTCACTCAAAAAATGGTGAAAATATAAATGACTTAATCAGAATAAATTGTAATTTTGCGTACTCCAAAAATGGGGTACGCAAGTTGTTTTTATATGTTTGTCAAAAGAAAAAGAATCGTTCGGGCACTATCAGCGTGGTCATAGCAGAGAAAATTTCAGGAAGGTATTCTGAATTGGCTACAATTGGGATTGCTAAAAACGAAGAAGAAGTCGAAAATTTTGTACAGGAACGTAGCGAGTGGATAGAGCGTGAGAAGCACCTGACACGTTGACGAAGTCAGGGGGTCGAAGGGGTTTCCCCCTTGCAAGGGTGTTTTCAGAGGGCGAATGTCCGAAAAAACATCTTGCAGAGGCTACAGAACACCGACTTTGCCATTATCGGATTTAATCACACTGAAAAATAGGCTAATACGCTGATATGTCCGATTTTTTTGATGTGTCTTTGCATTGGAAATCAAACGCTTATTCCCAAATGGCAAAAATCACAGTTCAAAATACTCCAATTACTGTTCTCAACATCGAGGAGCATGACTATATCTCTCTTACTGACATGGCTACTGCCAAAGATGGAGACAGCAGAGCCGCAGATGTTATCAAGAACTGGATAAGGAATAGATATACCATTGAGTTTCTTGGCACATGGAAACTTATCCACAACCCTAATTTCAAAGTGGTCGAATTTGACCACTTTAGAATGAGCGCAGGTTTGCCATCTTTTCTTGCCCCGGTGTCAACCAAAAACCTCAACGAGTCCGAGCCATTTACAAATGCGGTTACATATATACGGCTATCTCCGGGGATTACAAAGGGGATAGTGCCTGTCGGCGTATCCTTTACAATTCGAGCATTTGTACAAACAGTACAGAGAATAATGGTACCGAGCAATAAATAATAACGAAAAACTGATTTTATATTTTGATGTCAAGTGCCTCTATAAGTTTTTCCTCCGAGGGCAAAACAAGTTTATATTTAGATGCAAATATTTGGCGAGCCTCGTTCAATA
>CAJTPK010000023.1 GCA_910578075.1 uncultured Muribaculaceae bacterium
AGCAATGAACGGTTCGTTTCAAAAGCGGCGAACATTTCGTTTTGCGGATTATACAGCAAAGACAAAATGGTAAATCTGGTTTCTTAGATTGAAGGACCTCATTGAAAGGTCTTTCAAGTTCTCTTTTACCGTTCCCGAACCAATAATGATAATAACAAAAGGCTGAAACTCTCGCTTCTTTCGCAAGTTCAGCTTGTTTTTCTCTTGTTTCGGGTAGTCTAAGGTCATAGTATCCTAAATCAGCTGGAACTCTGGGCTGATAATGTCCATTAAATAACGGTTTAGCTTTCCCAACATTAGTCCACTCTGTGAATCCCTCTCCCCACCATCGGTTATTATCATCTGTAGGATGATATTGAGGTAAATAAAGAGCTATGATTTCAAAGTCTTTATTCATGTCGGATTATATGTTTAATTATATCTACAATCTTGCCTCTGATTCTGAAAATACGACAACCTGTAGATGGATTAGTTTTAAGAATTATCATTTTCATGATACTTTTCCCATATATATGTTTGGTATTTTTAATATCTTGATTCAAATGAAGAGGAATAATCTCACGTATGATGCTATTTCTGGTGGAATCATAACATTTTGCTGAAAGTTGAAAAACAGAGACGTAATACATGTTCATTGCGAGATGGCTTAATGTATCTTTGAATTCTACAGTTGTTACCGAATTAAGTTTATTAAGAAAAAATCTGCACATTCTGAAAGAATCAATAATCTTACACGGATTAGCGGTTGACGTTACAGCATCTTGATGCTTTCGATAAGAATAGAAGACATTGTCAATATAAAGACATTTTATATTTTGCATCAGGATGTTGATGTATACTTTCATGTCTTCAAGATATATCTGTTCTTCATCAAATTTGAGATAATCTTTCAAACTTGTTTTAATCAGGCACAGTACGAGAAAATACTCTCCTTCTATTATATTATCATGAAATTGTTGGGTATTAATGATCTGGTGGGCAAACTTTTTTTTGGTCCCAATATCTGTAGCTCGTTTAATTTTTTCACCGTTTGCAGTTATTTCTTGATATTCGCCCCTGACGATATCAACATTATTTGAAATTGCAGCACTGTATAGTTTGAATAAGGCTTCGTTATCAGACCATAGATCATCTGCATCAAGAAATATCAACCAATTACCTTTTGCTAATGTAATTCCTAAGTTGCGTGCTGCTGAAACTCCTTCATTTTTTTTATGTATTGTAATTACACGTGTGTCAATACATGAATATTTGTCACAGATTATTCCGGAGCCATCGGTAGAACCGTCATCAACAAGAATTAATTCAAAGTCTTTAAACGTTTGGCTTAATACGGATTTGACGCAATCGTCCAAATACTTCGCGGTATTATAAACCGGCACAATGACAGAAATGGCAGGAGTCTTAACCTGGCTCATTTATAATTAGTCTTTGGTTAAATATTGATATCAACTTATTTACTACAATCTGTCTGAGTCTGTCAATTATAACTGCACATATCAATGTTATTAACGATAAAATTGGAATGATAAAAAAAATCATACCATTATATTGTGTCACGATTTGTCCTACAATCATATATACTATATCCGAAATCAAAGTCGAGGATTCAAGCAAGTAAACTGCAAATGCAGATTTTGCAATATTGTTGATGAAAAGCGATTGGAAATTTATATTTTTAAAAAATATAAATAACGCAATAGCAGATAGAATTAATAATGGATCGTTGTAATACGTTAGTCTCCATGAAAGCCCGAATTTCCCCGCTGACTGACATGTCCACATAGCTGTGGCTATTAACAATGATGAAATAAAGTATGTTAAAAGAGCTTTTCCTTTGGTTAGTTCCCAATTAGTTATATTTATATATCTTCCAATACAGTACATGAGAATAAATTGCATAAGTGTATATCCGGTATTATTAGCACTATGTCCCCATATAAAACCGAAATAGCAGCTGATAATGAGCAATCCAAGCAATGTTAATTTTACATTCCTGATTGAAAATTTCTCAAACATTAGATTTAGCATTGGAGCCAGTATCATAAGGAATAGATAATCAGCGACGAACCAGTATGTTGGAGGGCGACTAATGAATAAAAGTGACAATAATGCTTCGTTCCAGTTTCCAGTGTCAGAGGCATGCATGAATGCCGGTATAATGTTGAACGGAATGCTGTAGAAGAGTATTGTGAGTAGGATAAATATAATCTTGCGTGCAGATGTCCGTATTGAATAATAACCGGAAATGAGAATAAAGCAATTTACAGCGCAGATGCAAAATGAGTTAAGGACATCTGCATATATAATCTGTCCTTCGGCTAATAATACATGGTCTGGTGTACCACCTGTAAGAGACTGCAGTCCAAGTCCGTGTACTATGCAATGATGTATGCATATCATCAGCATTAGAACGAGTCTCAGCAATTCAATCGAAGAATCACGTGATTCTTTTTTATTTTTCATTCTGAAAAATAATTATTTGGATGTATTCCGAATTAAGCCTTGGAATATTTGGAATCAGTACTTTTATGGGTAGTTAATCCTATAATGTAACCAAGTAAAATTGCAATTATTTTGCTAAATTTCTTTTTCTCGCCAATTATAATAACCTTAATCCAGTGTTTTATACATATATCTTTTACGTATTGTATTATATCCAGACTTTCTTCTGGATATACACGAGATAGTAAAGTCATATTTCTGACAATACCGAAAAGAGATGCAGGAGAATAATTTTTACACTCATATTCTTTTTTTCTAAATATGAATTTTGAGGGATTCCCGAATTTCTGAATTAGGTATCCGGAATATAATATGTATGCTACCTGGATATTTGCTCTGTTGCACCTGTAGCAAATTTCATTATCAACTGCATATACAAAAAAACGTTCAGAGTATAGACCTATTTTTTCGAATATCTGAATGGGTATAATGGCACCTGAGTTGATTACCGTTCTTACATTTTTTTTTATTGGCAAATGATTAACATTGGATTTGACAGTAGTCCCAATTTGAATTTCTGGACCAAGAATCGCTAATCCATTTTTTTGCCAATATTTTTCTGCAAAAGTTTTAAATTTTTTGAAATCTTCCCATTGGGAATCTTGATCCATCGTCATCAAATGGGTATAACCATTGTCCTGTGCGTATTTAACAGCACGGTTATAAGCGAACGAAAGTCCCTCGTTTCTTCCTGTGCCCATAATCTGGATTTTGGCTATATCTTTTTCCTTATAGATATTTTGGAGCGAAGAAATTATATCATATTGCCTGTCTTTGGAGGGTGTATTATCCCAGATAATCAGACAATCAACATCAGACAGGTATCTACCGATGTTGAGAAATGCATCCTGGTCAGGATGAAATAAAACTGTAATGGCAAGAAGTCTCATTTATTAATGAGGGTAAGAGGGTGGAAGTCTGTCAAAGTATACGGAAAAGCCCGATTAGAATCTTCTCCTGATGTAGTAACAGACTAAGGGAAACCAGATCTGATTAATAAGGCGTTTAGGTAGTAATGTTAGATTTGTTATTCCTGCGGACCGTAGAGGTTGATGCGGTCGAGGGCGATGTTGAAGGAGTCGAAGATGGGCGCGATGTCACTACCGCAGTCGCGGAAGTCGTAACGCGGAGCGATGTCGCTCTCTTCTTTCTTTCTGTCAGCTATGTAGAAGTGAGTAGAGTCAAGAAGATTCTCAGTGGCTGCTACCGCTTCTATCGCAGCGACCATGTCGGGGTTGTGACTTGCGACAACTATCTTGGTTCCTAAATGTTTGTGTATGAGCACAAGCATACGTGCATATTCCACAATCCATTGAGGATGAAGATGCGCTTCGGGTTCGTCTATGATAAGGATGGAGTTACGTGTGATCCATCCGTTCTCCAAAAGTCTGAGGATATATGAGAATGATATGATACCAGTGGCTGCGGCTTTAAGGTGGATGTCGAGTCCGGTGTTGTTCTTAAACCTCAGTTCGTTTGACATCATTCCGTATTGGTCTCCGACTTTATCGGATATGACTTCTCCGCCAATGATTTTCTTTATGATGTTTCTGATTGCCTTTGTGTCATCGGAAACAAAGTCAATAGCTTTGTTTCTGAGCATACGGCGGATATCGTTCTTGCCGAATGAGAACGGCTCTAACGCGTTGCCGATTCTTTCTGTGCCGAAATATATTGAGCGGATCAGATTCAGAGGCGACTCAAAATCTTTGTCTCTCAGAAGATCAACACCATCCTCTATAAATTCGACATCAAGGGTATTGCTCTTAAGAATCTCTACCATCGGATCAAGCTGCTCGGAAAGGAATTTTGCAAGGTTGCCGATGGTGCGATTTGTAAGCTGTTCTTCGGATTGAACAACTATGCTGTCAAGACGTTGGTTAATTTCCGAAAAAATTATCTGTGCTATATCCTCTGTCGAGGCTCCGTCCGGTTTGTTTATATCGAAATAATAATAAAGGCGGCTTAGTCCAAAAGCGTGTCTTTTATCTGAGGATCTCCGCTGAAGAATCGAAGTGAAAATAGAGAGAGCATTGCGAAATCTTTCTATTGTTTCGTTGATGTATTCTCCATTTTTATTTTCATTCGATATGAGGGCGATAAGATTCTGGATATCCTGCTCGTCCTCTGGATTGTTGCGTAATATGGTCACTGCACGTTGCAGTGACTGGGCTATGTTTTTTATTTTACGTTTTGCCTCATTTTCAACCATCTCATCGTATTCGCACAGCACTTTGACAACATAATGAAGCCAACGGAGCAGGGTGGATTTCCCCGAGCCGTTTTCTCCCGCCAATACTGTGATTCCGTCAATTACCACATCCGCATTTCTTACAGCGTGATAATCTAACATTTTAAAGAGATACTTACTCATGATTGCATAATATTTCCCGGAATGCCAAATCAGTCGAGTACGGAGCGGAGGAAATCAAGGGATTGCTTACGGCTAATCTCCAGTTGAGGAGTTACTTTGCTGTAATCAATGCCTTTTAGAAGGGTGTCAATGCGGCTATGGAAGTCATCGAAGTCTGTGACAAGCCTATCGGAGAGTCCAAGCGGTTTGAGAAGTGAGCTGAAGCGGTCGAGTCCTCTATAAGCATTTGCTATGGCTATGAATGGCTTGTGGAAGATTATAGAGAACACGCATCCGTGAAAGGAATCGGTGACAACGAATTCCGAATCGGCTATTGTGGCAAGCCATTGCGAGACAGTTGGCATCGGCTTGCCTGTATATTTACAACTCAATTTCTCAGCAGGAGATTTCAGCCTATTGCAAACATCGTCGAGGATCGTTTCTTTGTCAGGTGTATCATCGAGGATATAAGATGCAATGTATTTGCCGCTAAGCCTGTCTTTGGGATTGATGATATCAAAATAATCCTGCGGATTCAACAGAAGTGTCGGGTCGATTGTCTGAACTGCGTTGTCAATATCGAAGTCTTTTTTCAATATATTAAGTCCGCTAAGTTCGCGAACTGAGATTGCATCGAATCTTGAAATTAATTCTCGGCATTTATTTAGATTCTCTTCCGGAATGTCGCATGTCTCAGTGCCGAATGATGCGGAGAATGCGATTCTCTTGCGGGAATCAAATGCATCCATGAATCCGAGAAAAAAGGTTTCGATGTCCGGAGTGTATGCCTGTCTCCAAACCTGATCACTGCCAACTATGAAAGCGTCATAATTTCCACGGCCTATGACGTTTCTCAGTTTTTTGTTGTCGTAAATCGGCATTGTCCGATTAATTTTTCTCAAAAAGCTTTTGTCGGCGTGCAGTGGGCCAAGTGCATCGTAGACTCTGCCGAATGGATTGCTGAGATATGCTGTCTTGTCGCCTTTAATGAATCTCGCGCCAAACTTCTTTACAAAGCTACCGCATCGCATCATAATCAACTTAGGTCTCCTTGGCGTTGAAGTCCAGTCGCGGAAGATCATCTCAGGCTGATGCCCAAAACCTTTGAGCACCTGTTGTAACGCCCAGTTTTGCAAGATCCCTCCATAATTCCGGTTCAGAGGCTGAGTGAGGATTCCTATCTTCATAATTCAATGAATAAGCAGCCAGATACGGCGGTATAGACGGGAAGTCAAAGCTGGATTAAATATGACCCTATAAGCAACAGAAAAGCCGCTGCTCGTAAATGTCTTCATGAAGAGAGGTCGGTAAGGAGGGATATTAACAGATTTCTTGATACTCGGATTATATCTGAGAGCTAAGTCGTATTCTTCGTCTTTCAACTCGATGCCAAGTCTTTGGATCAATTCATTGCCTTTCGAAGTGTTGACCATCACAAGACTTACGCCCATGTCATCATCAACCGAAAGATCGACGTGTTCAATTCCCCAGAAGTCTCCTAACGTAATGTCGCTTCCTGAACTGCATCCTTTCACCGGACAATCATAACACGAGGGCCGTAACGTTAGGTTGGCGAGAAAAGCCTGCATGTATGGATTTCGGTTGAATGTCTCGGAATAAATTGCTTTGCTATTTCCCTTTTTTGATTCAATCGATAGTTCAAAGCTTTTCCAGCCATTCTTTTTGTCACGGAATGAAATATCGGTTATAGCTGTAATCTGGTTTTTCGAACTTTCTTTAAGATAGCTATGCCAGACTGCTGGTGACGGCACACCATGACAAACAAAATCAACGGTAGTGAGATTCGTATAATCTTTGCGGAGAAATTTTTTCAGTCCGGATGTCTGACAGGGTGTGCCTGAAAATAAGACTCTTCTTCCGGAGTTCAGCTCTGTTCGTACATCCTTAAATGTGTCTCCAAGCTTACTCTGTAGATATTTGGAGCCACGGAGCAATGCCAATTCCTCAGAAGAGGAGACTTTGATATGTCTTACTGACCAGTCTCTGTCGAATGCTGCTCCGTATACAACTCCACCGCCTTCAATTGTCTCTTCCGCCAGCATGGAGAAGATTCCTCCGGAGGAACTCTTCATGCGCACGTGCAGATCTGGATTGATTGCAGCGTATGTGGCAAGTGGTTTTGTCTTTATATTGCGGTTTAATTCCGGACAAACTTTCTCACACATGCCGCAGTCGATACATGCGTTGATATCTACAACAGGATAAAGAAATCCCTCATCGTCAGGTTGCATTGAGATGCAGCCTTTGGGGCATATCTGCTGGCAGGCTGAGCAGCCGCAACAGTCTTTCTTATCCTTGATCTCAATCATGCGCGGACACAGGTGAACCGGTTTCGGAGTGAACTTACCTTGTCAAGTATAAACGCTCTTTCAGACCGCGTGCAACCAATGAATAGCACACAAGTAGCTCCTGATATCAGGCTGACAATGCAAACTGTAACCATGCGGAATACACCTTCGGTGAGCATATGGTACACTGTCAATGGCAGTACCGCTGAGGCAAGGGTGGTTAAGGTCACGTTCAGAAGAACGTTTTGGAAATATTGTCTCATCGAAAACTGTGTCATCTTACGAAGAAACAGCAGACGGAGAAACAAACATCCGATTGCAATTACGATTGCAACCATATAAACAGAGTATGCGGGCGCTCCTAATTTCAAGACTATCCAGGAGAATGGGAAATTCATCAGTAACAATCCTCCGACAGCCAATTGGTAGTTGCGAATCTTGCCGGTGGCTGTCTGCAAGGTTATCAACGTGTTGGATAATATATCAACAAGCGATAACACAAGGACAAGTCGGGTGAACGTAACGGTTATCGCAGGATAATCTTTCAACCAAAGGGTGAGTACGAATGGTGTCTCCAAAATCAGAGGCAGCGCGAGAATCATGATGATGTAATATCCAAATCTCGAACCACGCTCCACAAGGGAGAATGTATAGGCGCGGTCTCCTGCTGCGTAGGATTTTGTTATCTGAGGGTTGACTGCGGTCAGAAAATTTCCTGCAAATGAATTGACAGCACCATTAACTGTCATTCCCAATCCCCTTGCTGCGTTGACAACCGGTCCGAAGAAAAGGTTAAGCAAAATGTTGACTCCCTGGTCTTTTAACAGGCCTGCTGTACATCCAATCGCGTTCCAGCCTGCGAATCCGCTCATTTCTTTCCAACATTTCTTATGAAATTCCGGTCTTACGTGGCTTTCTTCGAAATGACGGTGTGTATAATTCAAGTATATTGCCTGAAGAGATGTGCTTACTCCTACTAACAGTAGAGCATAAACAATCAGTCTGTCGAATTGCCAGGGTGAGTATGCTATGAAGAGGACTATGGCAAGCCTCAGCAATGTTTCGAAGATACCGATGAATGCAAACATGTTCATTCGCTCATGGCTTACAATCAAAGCATTGTAGGGACATGAGATCAAGCCGAGTATGAAAGAGAATACAGAGGCTTGAAAAACCCAGTTTGCCGCATAAAGCCTATCGGCGGGAATGACAAGTTTATAATTTACAAACCATAGACCAATGGTTTCTGCCACTACCAGTACGATCACGCTCATCGCGATCTGTATCAGTAGTGATGTGGCGAAAACCTCTTTGAGACGCTTCATGTTTCCCGCTCCCAACTCAAATGTGAGAAACCGGGATATGGATGATGTCAGTGCGCTTGAAATCAGCGAGAACATCGCCACAAAACCGCCTACCACATTGTAGATCCCGAAATTGTCTACACCAAGGGCGGAAAGGACAACACGCGAAGTGTATAGTCCGACAATCATTGCGAACATCATGCGAAGGTAAAGAAACACTGTATTCTTCGCTATTCGGCGTGTGTTCGCTGCGTGGTCTGTCATCGATAAATGTTGTGGATTGCGGCTGTCAGTCGGGGAGGTATTCGAGGAAGGGGGCGGGGATGTAGGAGGTGGCGACGGCGCAGATGCCTTGGATCTCGACGACGAGGCGGCGGTTGCCTTTGATGCGCTTGATGTGACCGACGCTCCCTTTGAAGGGTCCCTGGATCACCCGCACTTTGCTGCCGGGACGGAAGGTCATGTCGCCGCCGGCAAAATATTCGAGTCCTTGCTCTCCGCAACTCGACACGAGTATGAAGGTCTGCATCTCGGAGTCGGGGATGACGATGAGCCTGCGGTCGAACGGATTGCTGTCAAGTGTGCGGTAGATGTGGATGGGGAGTGTCTCGCTGCGCTCTATCTCAAGAAGCTGTGCTGCGCTCGCTCTCACAAACATCAGCCGACTTACGGCTGGAGTGCGTACTTCCTCGGGGGTGCTCCCTTTGCGGGGGCGGAAACTGATGGTCACAGGCACGTAGGTCTCCAATCCCATCTCATTGAGGATGGTTTCGGCGGCAAGTACTTTATTACCGTATACGCTTAGCGCATACCAGTGGAGATCTTGTGATTTAGCAGTGTCCATCTTTAAGTAATCTTCTCGATGGGGAATAGGCTTGCGTTCGCAATAGAATGCACTTCCCTTTCCAGGCTGCCGTCATAAAAAGATGGCAAACGAGGTCAGTCTGTGCTTGTTAGTCTACTCCGTATCGAGTTTCTAATCTTGTTTAGTTCCCTGAATCCAAGGCAGTCAACATAAGCCAGAAACGGATTTCTTGTTAGGAAATCTTGATCCAATCTTCAAATACTTAAGAGGCATGTAAATATGCCCTGAATATCGCAGAATTTTATTACAAAATCGTAAAAAATCATCACAGAATTGTTTTATCTAAGCTTTAATCCATGCCTCTAAAGAACAATGCTGAAGGCATATTTGCACGATTTCCTAACAATAACAAGGAATTATTTTTAAGTGTTAATTTCCTTGATAATGTTTGCATATTCCTCTCTTATTTATTAATTTTGTAGTCGAATGAAACGATTTCCTAACAAGAAATCGTTTTTTTGCTATATGCTTGCTGCATTCGGCGCACCGCGGGTGCGCTCACTCAACGGACGAGGGGAAGAGGAGAGATTGAGGAGAGAGGGAAGAGAGAGGGGATGGTCAAAAGAGGTCGTTGAGGAGGAGGCGGTTGGCTGTGTCTACTTCGCGGTTGTCGATGTCGGCAAGATAGATGAGCGTGGTGCGCTCAGAGGAGTGTCCGAGGGCTGCGCTTATCACTGATATCGGTACATTCTTTTTGTGAACCAGTGTGGCCCAGGTGTGGCGAGCTACGTAGGAGGTGAGGCGTGTCTCGAGTCCGATAAGTTTGCCGAGACGTAGCAGCCGTCGGTTGTAGGTGTCGATGGCGCGGACGTAATTGTCATATATCTCTTTATCCGCGGTCTCAATGTCGGAATATTCTTTTAATCCGTTGTCTGTTTTGATATCATGGTTATATTCTGTATTGGCGAGAATGGGGAATAACCATTTCCGTTTAACGGAGTTGTACTTGGCGATGATGGCAGCTGCCTGAGGTTCAACCCGGATTGTCATCAGCCGGCGGGTTTTACGGCGCCGGTAGGTGAGATAGCCGTCGCATACATTTTCGTTGCGTAGGAAGGCTATGTCTACGAACGACATCCCTCGTGTCATGATGCTGAACAGGAATATATCGCGTGCGAGATCCATCTCCGGTTTAAGGGAGAGATCGAGAGTGGAGAGCTTATGGATGGTGTCTGTAGTGACAGCGCGTTTCTTCGTTGCCGCGTTTCCTATGGAAATTCCATTGAAATAGTCTGCGTTGGCTATCAATCCCTGACTTGATGCCTTGTGGAGAACTGCTTTAAGCACTCTCATATGGAATGATATGGTATTTAACGATTTGTGGCGAGTCGCGAGCCATTCTCTATATCGATGCACCCATTGGGTATTGATGTCGCAAAGGGCGGGATCTGCATCACCCATATATTTTTCTATGCTGCTAAGCGCGGCGCTGTAGTTTCGGCCTGTGCCGAAGCGTCCGTCGTGTGTAAGATGAGTAACGCAGCAGGAAATATACTCTTTCAGCCTCATTTCCCCCTGCCGAGAACGGAATACCTTCACAATCTCACCCAGGTCATGCCGATCGCAAGAATTCTCGGCAATATGGCGTATGCGGGCAAGATCAGCCTCGACACGTTCGCGGACAGATGCCACACAAGGTCCGGTGCCATCCCAGAGCGATGTATGGAGCCTGATATGGGATGAAAACATTTTTGACCGGTGGCGGCAACTGATACAATAGTAGATAATGCCATGTTGGCAATCGGAGGAGGGGCGTAATAGGGATTTCACAGTAATCCCGTTTTTTTCATTTGGCATAAATAGAAAAGTTTCATTGTTGTTGAATACAACAATGAAACTTCAATATAACCGGTTTGGTTGTGGAAATGTCTCAGTGCTCTTCGAGGCATGCGTCGAGAGCCGCATCTATGGCATTCTTGTCGAGGTCGCGCCCGATGAATACGAGTTTTATCATCCGGTCGCCATATTCCTCATCCCAGTCGCGTCGCAGTCCCGGTTCGCGTTCCATCATAATCATGAGTTCCTCTTCGGGAGCCGTGGCATACCAGTAGCCTGCCTCGCGGAGGTTCTTCTGCACGCCCGCCTGCTCGAAAAGCAGCGACATATCGCGGTTTTGGCTGAAATAGAGCACACCCTTGGTGCGTATCACGTTTGCCGGCCAATGGAGGTTGACGAAGCGGTCGAATTTCTCGAAATTGAAAGGTCTGCGGCGGAAATATACATAGGTTCCAATGCCATATTCCTCAGCCTCGCCCTCGCCATGATGATGGTGATGATGATGGCAACCGTGTTCGTGGCAATCATGGTCATGATGATGGTCATGGTCGTGATGGTGATGCTCATGTTCATGTTCATGTTCATGATGGTGTTCATGCTCTTGTTCTGGAGCCGGCTTTTCTATCTCATGAACCCATGTGGCGGAGGTGGCGACATCCTCGAAATCGAACATGCCGGTATTTATGATATCCGACAGGTCGACATCGCACCAGTCGCATTCGATTATACGGGCTTTGGGTTGCAGAGCGCGTATCACAGCCTTTATATGGGCTGCCTCATCGGGAGTGACCTCCGAAATCTTGTTCAGCAGAATTATGTTGCAGAATTCTATCTGTTCGATGATAAGATTCTCGATATCCTCTTCAGATATCTTATCATTTTGCAGGTTGCTGCCGCATCCGAATTCACTCTTCATGCGCAGGGCATCAACAACAGTCACAATCGCATCGAGATGCGGGCGGTCTATGTCAGGGCGTGCGGGATTCACTGCTTGTTCCATGGCGCATATTGTCTGCGCAATCGGTGCCGGCTCGCAGACACCGCTTGCTTCGATGACAATATAATCGAAACGGGCGGATTCGATCAGATCGGAAATCTGCTTCATAAGGTCGGCCTGGAGAGTGCAGCAAATGCAGCCGTTCTGAAGAGCCACAAGGTCGCCAGAATCATCCTGACCAACTATGCCCCCTTTCTGAATGAGTTCAGCATCGATGTTTACCTCACCGATGTCGTTTACGATCACTGCAAAGCGGATTCCCCGCTTGTTGGTTAAAATATGGTTGAGGAGTGTGGTTTTCCCGCTTCCGAGATATCCGGTGAGCAGGGTTATCGGGATTATCATAGTTTTTTTCTTTTGATTTTGGTTCTGGTTATGGGGCCAATGGGGCAGCTGGGGCTACTGTAGGTGACGTCGGAGGGATATGGCGGCATAGGAGGGGACAGCCGGATCTCCCTCGATTGCTGCAAGCAGTTCGGCTGCGAACGGGAGGCGCTTGAGCAAACGGAAGGAGAGCATATCGCTCTCCTCGGCTGTGCATACGGAGCGTAGCAGCTCCAATGCTTTATCCATCGTGGTCTCCTCCGGTGGGAAGAGATAGGTGGCGAGGATGCGGGATTCGCGCACGTCGCTATCTGCCCACAGACGGTCGGCAAGCTCCATTGATGGCGTAAGCCCACGGGCTATGGCTGCTATCTGGGGAATCTGCAAGCCGAATATCATCCTGTAAGGCATTCCCGCCTTCCGCAACGTATCCGCGAGGATGCCGTTGCGGAAGGTGAAAAAGCTTTTCTTTATTTCTTGCATACCTTCTTGCATTTGGGGGTAAGCGGTGAGTAATCACGGCTCAGACGCAACATCTGCTCGGCATAGTTCTCGGGGTAGGAGATGGTGATGTCGGTGATCTCTCCTTCCTCATCGGTAACGGGGGTATATACCGGATTGATGAACCCACGGTAGGGCGGGATGTCGAGTTTGGAATAGCGCTGGAGAACCTCCTTGTGGAGCTTCGGGTCGATTTTTACAGCATATTTCTGGATCAGGTCATTACCGGCTTTGTAATCGCCCTCGCTCTTGATGCGCTGCACTTCGGCGAGAAGCTGACCCACGAGCTCACGCATCTTGGGATAATCGTTGATTTTGACGTAGGTCTTGCCAGCTTTCTTGGTAAGTTCCACAACGTCTTTACCGCCTTTACCTTTCTTGTGGCCATTCTCAAGAATCCATTTGGCGATGAGCTGGCGGTTGCGCATGTGTGCCTCCTCAACATTGTTGCCAAGTTCGATGCGGTTGAGCTGAGTCATAAGACCATTCAGCATATACTTGTAATATTCCGCCTGATAAGCATTGGGGTTATCAAGGATTCCGAGCTCTTGCAGCTTGGGATCAGCGAGGTAATACAGGGCGAAAAGGTCGGCACGAGCCTCCTCGAGTGCTGAGCCGTTCTCCTTCAAAGCATCGGGATCAACGCCCGGCATGAGACGTCCGGAAGCATGACCAAGACATTCGTGGAGGTCGGTGTGGAGCATATCGGTGATATAGAGGTAATCCTCCATCATCTTTGCTGTGGGTTTGTCGATCACGAATTCCTCATTGAAGCCGTTGCCATGAGATGCCATCTCGTATGCCTCGGTAATGTTCTCAAGGGTTACGGATTTTGAACCATGCTGGGCACGGATCCAGTTGGAATTTGGAAGATTGATACCGATGGCTGTGGCGGGGAATGCATCGCCGGCGAGCATGGCGGCTGTGATCACCTTCGCTGACACGCCTTTAACCTTCTCTTTTTTGAATTTCTTATCTACAGGTGAGTTGTCCTCAAACCATTGCGCGTTGGAAGAGATGGTCTCGGTGCGGGCTGATGACTTGCCGTTGCGGAAGTTCACGTATGACTCCCATGAGCCTGTCATTCCGAGCGGATCGCCGTAGCTCTCGATAAATCCGTTCACAAAATCGATATCAGATTTCGTATCCTCAGCCCAGAGGATAGAATATTCATCGAAAAGACGAAGATCACCGGTGATATAGAAATCGATGAGTTTTGTGATGTATGCGCGCTGGGCATCATTCTCTGCCACGCCTTTGGCTTTGTCAAGCCAATAGATTATCTCGGCAATGGCAGGACCGTAAAGACCGTTGACGCAATAATGCTGCTCCTTGATTTTGCCGTCTTCCTTGACCACGCGTGCGTTCAGACCGTATGAAATAGGAGTGGGATCATCAGCTTTCTTTATTTTATTATAGTAAGCCTCTACCTCAGCCTGGGTGACACCCTCACCGTAGAGATTGTTGGCGGAAGTAGCGACTACATCCTGTGTGCCGTCCTGGTTAACACGTTTAGCCATTACCGAGGGGTCGAAGATCACAGGCACAAGCACTGCCATCATCTGCTCGCGGGTCTGACCCGGTTCGAGAGGCAGGCAGCAGTTGCCAAGCTTACCAACCTGTTCTTCAAAGAAGGCCTGGGAGAACTCGGGTTGAAACTTATCGGTGGAATAATGGTGGTGAATGCCATTGCCGAACCATACCTGTTTGAGATATTTCTCAAAAGCCTTGAAGTCTTTGGAATTACGGTCTCCATCGTAGCTGGTATAGATCTTTTCAAGGAGGCGACGGAGCTGGAGATTATACTTGCCATTCTGATCCCAGATGATGTCGCGTCCCATCTGCGCAGCCTGCGACAGATAGTAAAGCATCTTTTTCTGATCAAGAGAGAGACGGGAATATTCCGGCACTTCATAGCGGAGCACTTCGATGTCGGCAAAGCGATCCACATGGAAATTAAAATTTTTGTCTTCTACTGCATTCGCAGCTGATGTCGCCATTGTAGCGATCATCAAGGTGGGGAGGATTTTTTTCATATTTTGTCAGTTCTGATTATTCTACATAAAGTTATTCCACATAAAGCACCAGTCCCTTGAGGTATTCACCTTCGGGATGAGAGATGTCGACAGGATGGTCGGCAGGTTGGGTGAGCTGATGTAGGATGCGTACCTTGCGTCCGGACTTTGCCGCGGCTGTGAATACAGCCATGCGGAACATGTCTTTGGTTATCGCCTGCGAGCAGGAGAAGGTGAAGAGAACTCCACCGCTCTTGATTTTCTCAAAAGCACGGGCATTGAGCTTGCGATAGCCGATGAGCCCATTCTTGATCGCCCCGCGATGTTTGGCGAATGCCGGGGGGTCGAGGATGATAAGATCGTATTTGTCGCTCTCCATGTCGGATAGGAACTTGAATGCATCCACATCGTGGGTATGGTGGCGCGTATCACCGGGGAAGTTAAGGTCGATGTTGGCATCGGTGAGGGCGACAGCTTTCGAAGAGGAGTCGACAGAGTCTACACTCAGCGCGCCTCCGCGCATGGCGTAGACTGAAAAACCACCGGTATAGCAGAACATGTTCAGCACCTTTCTTCCTTTGGCATATTTCTCAAGAAGAGCGCGGTTCTCGCGCTGGTCAACGAAGAAGCCTGTTTTCTGACCTTTAAGCCAATCGATATTGAACTGGAGACCGTTCTCAAGGGCGATGTTGCCGTCGTAGTTGCCGATAAGGTATTCATTGTCCGGGTCAAGGTGAGCCTTATAGGGGAGAGTGGTGTCGCTCTTGTAATAGACATTGCGGATGCGGGCGTCAGGCAGAAGCGTAAGAGCCTCCGCTATCTTGTGGCGGGCGAAGTGCATTCCAGGTGAATGCGCCTGCATCACGGCGGTGTCGCCATATATGTCGATTACCAGACCGGGAAGGAAATCACCCTCACCGTGCACAAGGCGGAAGCAGGTGTTGTCCTCGCGTATAAGTCCGAGTGTCTGCCGCAGGGCGAATGCCGAAGCGAGCCGACGGCTGTAGAAGTCATCGGAGAGGGTGTCAACTCCAAATTCGAGTATTCTGACAGCTATGCTGCCTATCTGGTAATGTCCTGTACCTAATACATTGCCTTTGGAGTCGGTGACGCAGACTTCGTCACCCTCTTCCAGGGCGTCGGGCAGAGAGGCTATAGCTCCCGAGAACACCCATGGGTGATGGCGGAGCACAGACTCCTCTTTGCCGGGTTTGAGTTTTATATTTTTCATTTTTTTCTTTTGATTTTGGTTTTGAGGTGCTAGGGCCAATGGGACTAATGGGGCATCTGGGGCTACTTGAAGAGGCGCACGATATCCATGCCGTTGGCGTAGACAAGGAGCAGGATCAGCAGTGTCATACCAACGATCTGGGCACGCTCCATAAATTTCTCACTTGGCGGGCGACGGAATATCACCTCATATATAAGGAACATTACGTGTCCTCCGTCAAGAGCCGGGATGGGGAGTATATTCATGAAAGCGAGAGCCACCGAGAGGAAAGCCGCGATATTCCAGAACGCGATCCAGTCCCATTTCTCCGGGAATATGGAACCGATGGAGCCGAATCCACCGATGCTGTTGGCACCCTCTTTGGTGAATACCATCTTCATCGATTTTGCATAGGAGGTGAGTTTTTCGGTTCCCATCTCCACTCCGCGTGGAATCGACTGGAAGATATTATATCTGATCTCTTTGGTATTGAAGAAAGCCGATGGATTTATCTCAAGACCTACACCCATCTTGGAATTCTCAGACAGTTTCACGGCTGTAACCAATGTGTCGGTGCGTGCCTCATTATTACGGAGGATAGTGAAATTCACAGTCTGGTTGTTATGTCCTTGCAGTTCATGGAAGAACTCGTCGAGCGATGGTGTTGACACAGAATCAATCGCTATGATTTCATCACCTGCCTTGATACCGGCTTTGGCTGCACCTTCACCCGGCATTACTTGAGTGATGCGGGTAGGCATGCGGTAAGTGAAGAAGTTGATAGTTGCCGTGTCACTTTTTGCCTCATTGTCGAGGGCAAAGATAAATTTCTCAGGAATGGAGATAGAGACAGTGTCTTTGCCATCGCGCAACACACTGACCTCCTTCGCCTGGATCATCTTCAGACGCGCCTCTACCGGGTTTTCCAGTTTTTCGCCATCTGCCGTGAGGGGTATATCGCCGTTATGAAAGCCGATTTTACGCGCCTCTCCGGAGTAAGAGAATCCCATGCGGGCCTCCTGGACAGGCACATATTTCTCGCCTGTGGCATATACGAGTCCTGCATAGATGATTATAGCAAGAAGGAAATTGAAAAGCACACCTGCTATCATGATCAGAAGACGCTGCCATGCCGGCTTGGAACGGAATTCCCAGTCCTGGGCAGGCTTCTTCATCTGCTCGGTATCCATCGACTCGTCGATCATTCCGGAGATCTTGCAATAGCCTCCAAGTGGAAGCCAGCCAATGCCGTATTCGGTATCTCCCCAGAAGGATTTCTTCTTCTTTGAAACTGATGATGGGGCCAATGGGGCATCTGGGTCTGATGGGGCAACTGAGGAATCAGGGGCAACTTCTGATTCGGCAGAATTCAGATTCTTTGTTTTACCGAGGCCTCCGATATATTTCTTTGGTTTCCATTTGAATAGTTCGGTCCAAGGATCGAAAAATATATAGAATTTCTCCACTTTCACGCCGAATATACGTGCGAATAGGAAATGACCGAACTCATGAATTATAACGAGTATTGCGAATGCGAGAATAAGCTGGACTGCTTTTATGAGAAATGTATCCAATTTAAATATCTTTAATTGTTATTATTGATTTGATTCTTAGTGTATTTCGAAGCGTTTGAGTAGCTCCTCGGCACGTGCGCGTGCCTCTTCGTTTGTGGCAATAAGGTCATCGAGGGTGACATTGCCAATCAAAGGCGTTGTTTCCATAACACGGCTGACGAGTCGGGGCATGTCCATGAAGCGTATGCGGCGCTGCAGGAATGCCGCCACAGCTATCTCGTTGGCGGCATTAAGTATGCAAGGCATGTTGCCGCCGGTGGAAATAGCATCGAAAGCATATTGCAGCAGCGGGAAGCGGGTGCGGTCCGGGGCTTCGAAAGTGAGGTTGGCATACTGATGAAGTTGCAGCGGTTCGCGCTTACTTTCCAGTCTGCCGGGGTAACCAAGTGCATATTGTATGGGGAGATGCATGTCGGGAACACCGAGCTGCGCCTTTATCGAGCCATCCTTATATTCCACCATAGAATGCACTATCGACTGAGGATGAACCGCAATCTCGATATTTTCCGGATCGCAATCGAAAAGCCATCTTGCCTCGATCATCTCAAAACCTTTGTTCATCATCGAAGCTGAGTCTATGGTGACCTTAGCGCCCATGTCCCAGTTGGGATGGCGTAGGGCGTCATCGACGGTGACATTCTCCAATTCCTGCAGAGTTTTGGTGCGGAACGGTCCGCCGCTTGCCGTGAGGATGATTTTCCTCATGTCTGCTCTGTTCTCTCCCTCAAGGCATTGGAAGATTGCGGAATGCTCGCTATCCACAGGTATTATCCTGGATTTGGAATCGCGTAGCAGGGTGGTTATCACCTCTCCTGCCACAACGAGGGTCTCCTTATTGGCAAGCGCGATAATCTTATCAGCCTTGATGGCGCGTACGGTAGGTAAGAGGCCGCTGTATCCCACCATCGCCGTGACAACGATGTCGGCTTCCGGCATTTCCGCAGCTTCGGCTATCGATTCCTCTCCAGCTTCCACCTCGATGGGGAGATCGCTGAGAGCCTCGCGGAGCATCGGAAGAAACTCGCTGCGGGCTATGACAACACGACGGGGCATGAACTTGCGGGCCTGGGCTGCCAGCAGTTCCCAATTTCGTGCCGCAGTCAGGGCGACTGCGCGGAAACGGTCGGGATGCTCTTCGATTATGTCGAGAGTCTGGGTGCCGATGGAACCGGTAGAGCCCAGAATCACAATATTTCTTATCTCACTCATATCTATAGGTCTCTATAGTTTAAATTACACGGGAATCACCGGCATTACCGCCCCCTTGGAGCCTCAAACGGTATTTCTTTTGAAACAGTCGGTTCCGGATTCCCAATATAGTCATAAGGGATGACAGGCATGCCATTATGCCACATCATAACCTCGACATGTCTTCTTCCTTTTGCGTCAGGACGAGGTCCGAGGGAGAGTATCTGTCCGGCGAGCACATTGTCGCCAGCCGCCACCATCGGCGATCCGAGTCGTGCCAGTCGGGAGACAAAGCCTTTGGCATGCTGTATTATAATTACATATCCACCTTCACCGGGTGAATAGTAGGCAGCTAAGATAGAGCCGTCGGCAACACTCTTTACCGCTTCATCGGATGTCATTATGACTTTCCCTTTCTTCTCTGTGCGTGAGTTTGCCGAAAATATCCCGTTGTCGCTAAGCGGGGAAAACATCATGCCGTCGGCGGCCAGAGGGGCAAGCACGGAGATGTTGAATCTCTCGCGTTCCTCCATCGCATTGACGAATTTACGCTCAAGCGGAGAGGGGGGAAGGAGCGAGTCGGGGGAGAGTTCTCTCAGATTTGCCGTCATAGCAGCCGAATCCGTGGGCACTCTGGAAATATCGAACGTCTTGAGGATATTGTCGAGATATGTCTGGTTTTGCTCATAAACCCCGAGAATGGAGTCAAGACGCAGAATATTGTCTTCCGTGGCAGAGCGCTCCGACTGTTTCATATAGCCCGGGAGCAGAGTGCGTAAGGGTGTGGTCATCACGATCCCGCCTGCGATTAGGATGAGAATCACGACGGCTGCCGCAGCGGCTGCCGCGAGCCACCAAGGCGACAAGGTGATGTCGACAAGGTTTTCAAGCCTTGATTCATCTTCGATCCTTATGCGATATTTAGGATGACGTTTCATGAAACGGATTCAAAAAATTCCTATTGCGAAATTAATGAAAATAAGTGATATGATAAGGGATTGGAAGATTTTTTTGTGATATTAGCGCAAATTTTGCCATTCCGGAGCAAACAAAATTTTTCCCTGCAGTGTTAGATATATAAAAATTGCAAAAAACAATTTATAAAGATTTAAATTTACCTATCTTAAATTAATATTTTATGAAAACAAGGAATCTTTACTACGCTATCGCACTATGTGCCGGAACAGCCGCTTTTGCTCTTCCCGCCAGTGCACAGGATGTTTTCGTTGACGAAGCCACAACAGTGACTGAGTTCACATGCGACAACACCACACACTATTTCTCCAATTGGCGTAACAATTGGTTTATCGAAGTCGAGGCAGGTATCAACCAGCCCTTCGTGGAGCGAGGCAACCGCCACACACCCGGTGACAATGTGAACCACCGCAAGATGACGCTCACATATGGTCTTGGTTTCGGCCGCTGGGTATCTCCCTATGTCGGTTTCCGCATCAAGGCTCTTGGAGGCCCGCTTCACTGGGATAATCCTACACAGCCTGACCTCGCCAACGGATGGAGCCGCGCGAAGCATGTTAATCTTCAGGCAGAGTTCATGTGGGATATGTTCAACTCTCTCGGTGGAGTTAATGACAACCGCGTATTCTCTATCATTCCTTTCGTAGGTCTCGGTGGTGACGCTACCTGGGACTTCAGAAATGCACAGGGTGGAGAACCTGCAGGAACAAACGTTTATGCCAAGGATGGCAAGGCAAAGAGAATAGCCTGGTCGCTTCCTGTATCGGCAGGTCTGCAGTTCCGCTTCCGTCTCTGCGAATATGTTGATTTCTTCGCTGAAGCACGCGCATCTTTCTATGCTGATACCTGGAACAACAGCGTGAAAGGCAATTCAATTGATGCTGACGTAGCCGTTGTCGGTGGTTTCAACTTCAATATCGGTGGCCGTCACTTCAACAAATTCAACGAATGCACTTATGTATCACAGATTGCTGCCCTCAACGGTCAGGTCAACGATCTCCGCGCACAGCTTCTCGCATGTGGTGCCGAGGTTGCCAACCTCCAGTCGCAGCTTCCTTGCCCCGAGCCCGTTCAGAAAGATTGTGTGAACGCACCTCTTATGACTACTGTCCGCTTCACAATCAACTCCGACAAGATCATGCCTACAGAGGAAGTGAATGTCTACAACATGGCAGAATGGCTCAAGGCTAATCCTGAAGAGAAAGTTGTCATCTGCGGTTATGCCGACAAAGATACCGGTACATCCGAATACAACATGGAGCTTTCAGAGAAACGTGCCAACGCAGTTGCCGACGCACTTGTCAACACTTACGGCATCAGCCGCGACCGTTTGACAATCAAATATGACGGCTCATCAGTTCAGCCTTACAGCACAAATGACTGGAACCGTATCGTGATCTTCACCCAGAAATAAAGATAAGTTTTAAAGTCAGGTAAAGATAATAATATAATTCTTCGTAACGACAGGGAGGCTCCGCCACGGCGGAGTCTCTTTTTTGTGGTTGTAGAACATAAAAAAATAGTTGGGAATTATTTTGTGGAGTTAAATAAAGTTTGTAAGTTTGCAACATTGAAAGGAGAGCGGGCTGAAGCCCGCTCGCGGGACAAATATTGATGACCCGGAGATTCTGGATTTACGATTTCGGATTCAGATTCGCTATTCTGGATTCCGATTTTGGATTCTGACTCGCGATTTAATCGGATTCGCGATTTTAATCGGATTCCGGTTGATTTGACCGCTTTCCTGACAATAGCGTAATATGAAGCAGAATGATAGTTGATTTCCGCTGATTAAAATTTTAGGAATTTAATCAAAAAATAAAATATAATTAAATCTAACCATAAGTCTAAAAAGTTTATCATGAACATTAATGAAATCATGGCCAACCTTGAGGCCAAACATCCCGGTGAAAAAGAATATCTTCAGGCTGTGAAGGAGGTACTCCTTTCAGTGGAGGAAGTTTACAACCAGCATCCCGAGTTTGAGAAAGCAAAAATCATCGAGAGAATGGTTGAGCCGGATCGTATCTTTACATTCCGTGTATCCTGGGTTGATGACAAAGGCGAGGTGCAGAACAACATCGGCTATCGCGTGCAGTTCAACAACGCTATCGGTCCCTACAAGGGAGGTATCCGTTTCCATGCTTCTGTAAACCTTTCCATACTTAAATTCCTCGGTTTCGAGCAGACTTTCAAAAACGCTCTCACCACTCTTCCGATGGGTGGCGGCAAGGGCGGTTCAGATTTCAGCCCCCGCGGCAAGAGCGATGCAGAGATCATGCGTTTCTGCCAGGCTTTCATCCTTGAACTCTGGCGTAACCTTGGTCCGGACCGTGACGTTCCAGCAGGCGATATAGGTGTTGGCGGACGTGAGGTAGGCTACATGTATGGCATGTATAAGAAACTTGCCCGCGAGAATACAGGAACATTCACCGGCAAGGGTCTCTCATTCGGTGGAAGCCGTATCCGTCCCGAGGCTACAGGTTTCGGCGCTCTCTATTATACAGTTCAGATGCTTGCTGACCTTGGCACAGATATCAAGGGCAAGACTATCGCTATCTCCGGTTTCGGTAACGTGGCATGGGGTGCGGCTACAAAGGCTACCCAGCTCGGCGGTAAGGTTGTGACTATCTCCGGTCCTGACGGATATATCTATGATCCCGCAGGTCTTGATGCAGAGAAGATCGAGTATATGCTCGAACTCCGTGCTTCAGGCAATGATATTGTAGCTCCTTACGCTGATAAATTCCCCGGCTCAACATTCTTCGCAGGTAAGAAACCATGGGAGCAGAAAGTGGATATCGCACTTCCTTGCGCAACTCAGAACGAGCTTAACGGAGAGGATGCAAAACAGCTTGTTGCAAACAATGTCCTTCTCGTTGCTGAGGTTTCTAACATGGGTTGCACTCCGGAGGCTATCGATACATTCATCGCCAACAAGATTCCTTACGGTCCCGGTAAGGCTGTGAATGCCGGTGGTGTGGCTGTTTCCGGTCTTGAGATGACTCAGGATGCCGAGCACATCCAGTGGACAGAGGCTCAGGTTGACGAGAAACTTCACCAGATCATGCACGACATCCATGAGGCTTGCGTTGAGCATGGCAAGCAGCCCGATGGCTATATCAACTATATGAAGGGTGCTAACATCGCCGGCTTCCTTAAGGTTGCCGATGCAATGATGGCACAGGGTATCATCTGATAAACTATACCTAACATAAATAGAAAAGGGGAGCGGACTGTGTGGTCAGTTCCCCTTTTTCATGTTTTATCGGTTTGAAGCGGGAATGTCTTGATGCAATATGTGTTATTGGCGTGGTGATAATGAAAGTCTTGCGAATATCACCGGACGATTGTCTTTTCGTGAGAAGAGAGAGTACGCTGAGTCAAGGGATGTGTAGTCGTGACGTAGAATGTCGACAGTATCACCGAAGCTACCCTCATGCAGGAATGACATTTCAAGCCGTTTTACGAAATGCTTGTCGAAATCATCCAATGAATACCGGTTGAGAAGTAACGTGACGTATCTCACCGTATTGACATGTCGATAGAAATCTATGTCATTATATTTGAAAGTATATTGCTCCTCTTTGACAGATGCTTTCAATGCTCTTGCCGGAACTTCGCTTTGCGGGGTATCGAAGGGGAGAATCTCCACATGCTTGGCTTGCGGAGCTATGGGACATTCGCGGTCAGGTACGGAATTCTCAGGAAGTGTAAGATGCGACAGACCGAAGTTTTCGTGGGTTTTCATGTCGAGAACCATCCATACGGTGCGAGCATATCCCATGGCGTTTCCATACTGATCCTCGATTTCAAAGTCTCGTGTTGAGAAATGGCGGTTCCAATTTTCAACCCATGTTGAAATTTTATATGAAGTGTTGCATTTCGGATAGCGGGACATCTCTATTGTGAGCCTTGAAAGCACCCATCCTGCACCAAGATCAGCCATTGAAGGATTTCCGATGCCCAGAGAATTTGCATGAGCTGTAGCTATCTCTATAATGTTGCTGACGAGTATATTTACAGCAAGCTCGCCCTCCGGATTCGAGTCGTTGGCAGAATTGAAGAATGTTTGAGTGTATATCATGTAAGACTGGATTATTTTAAGAAACGTACTATGATATTATCTTAAAATCCTGCGATTGTGAGAATTTCCGCGGGGTCAGATACGATATGGTCGGCATATGCACCGCGCAGTTCCGACATCGGACGGAAACCCCAGGTGACACCTACAGACTCCACGCAGGCGCGTCTTGCTGTCTCTATGTCAACAGCGGAATCGCCTACGAAAAGTACATCTGCCTTTGGTGTGGGATGTTCGTTTAAAGCGGCGAATACGATGGAGGGATCCGGTTTCACTGGACGGTCGTCTGTCTGTCCGAGAATTGCGACAAACGGTATGTCCGGGAAGAAATGGGGTATTATCTTATCCACTGCCGCCTGATATTTATTGGTGGCAACAGCTATGGCAACTCCGTTTTCATGCAATTTTGCAAGAAGCTCCGGGATTCCGGGATAAGGCGCTGTGTGATCTGTGGAATGCTCATCATAATATTGCCGGAAAAGATTGAGCAGACGTTCTACAGTTTCCTGATCCGCATCCGGCTCGGCTCTTTCGATAAGTTTCCGCACACCATTGCCAACCATATAGTTGTATGTGGCAAGAGCATGTTCGGAATATCCCAATGTGCGCAGTGCGTAATTACATGCATCTCCAAGATCGGCGATGGTGTTCAGCAGAGTGCCGTCAAGATCGAATATCACTAATTTCTTCATAATTGTCAGAATGGGTAACCTATTGAGAAATGGAACGAATGGTCGCGGTGCCAGTTGGGGCGTATGATAGGCCATGGTTCTGCACCGATTGCAGGATTATGAGCCTTCATACCCATATCGAACCGAAGCAGGAAATAATTGAAATCGAGCCTCAATCCAAGTCCGTAGGCAGCCGCTATCTCCTTATAAAACGATTTAAACTTAAACATTCCCTCCGGCTGGTTGGGATAATTATGGATTGTCCATATATTTCCGGCATCGATGAAGAGCGCGCCCTCAAGAATCCAGAAAAGCTTGGCACGGTATTCAACGCTCATGTCAAGGCGTATGTCGCCGCATTGATTTATGAAGTCGCTCACAGAATTAGTGCCAGGGAACCGTCCGGGACCCAAGGTGCGCACGTCCCATCCACGCACTCCATTTGCTCCTCCTCCGTAGAAACGCTTCTCGAATGGAAGGATGGAGGAGTTACCGTAAGGCACACCTACTCCTGCGCCAAAATGGCAGGCTATGGAGTTGCGGGTGTCGAAGCTATGGAGATACGAAAAGTCTCCATCAACTTTGGCATATTGTGAATAATGGATGCCGAACACCTTGTAGGGCTGTTCATGGAAGTTGGAGCGATGGTTGAAGATGCTGCTGATAGCGAAAAGGAAGTTTCCGGCAATCTCGGCATTCACACGCACAGTGTAGATATCCTGTTGCAATGTCCTCGACCAGGGTGTTTCAGGGCGTTTGTTGGTATGATAGAAGCTATAGCCCATCCTCATTATGAAATGGTCTTCGTAGCTGTATCTCAGCAGAGGGTTGTCGGGGGCGATTTCATCAAGAAAATCGTTTGTGCTCTCCGGCAGATATACATAATTTATGTCAATTGGAGTGAATGTATGGCGGTTTCTGTTGAAACGTTCCGACCATTTGTAGCTCCATCCGGCTGTAGAGATAATACGGGTGTATTCAGGACGTTCCTGATAATTCATGGAGATGTTGAATTCCGTAGTAGCCTTTATCCTGCGTTTGAAGCTCTCCCGCAGGAACGGAGCCTTGAATTTAGGGAAATTTATGCCAACCTCGGCACCAAGTTCAAGGTATCTGTCATGTATGAGTCCACTCAGGTTTCCGCTTAAAGATTCATATGCACCGCGTAATTTCGCGGTCAGAGTCTCGGAGCCTTTGGCGATATTACGGTGGGAATAGCTGATACCTGCAGCCACTCCAAGGTCTCCCTCCGAGTTGGTTCCCTCAAGTTCCGCTGAGAAGCTTTGGCTTTTTGCCCTCGTAAGAAGGATATAGGCGTCGAGCATTCCGAAGTCGCCGAAATCTCCTGCCGGCAGGAAGCGGATATTAATGAACTTGAGGATATTCAGACGTCCTAATGCGGAATATGTATTGTTTACATCGCGCAGGCTGTATTTTTCACCTTTACGGATGAAGCAATTGTCGTAAAGAACGCTTGGCCGCAGGTATTTCTTATTGCCGTAAAGTATGGTTATATCTTTGTAGTCTACGGTATCGGCAGCCTGATAATGACGGAAATCTTCGGTTACGCCGGGGTCATAATCCATGACATAGTATATGTTTTTCACAATATACTCCTTATGCGTGTCGATAAGATGTCCGGGGGATCCGGCAGGATATGGCGGGTTGACGGTCATTGTCAGATCAACATCGAGCGATCCTTCGGTTGTGTCAGCGTTGAATGTTATGAATTCCTTACCGAAAGCGTAATAACCGTGATTTCTCAACCGTGTTGTAAGCAGGTCGCGCTGAGTTTCAAGCAGAGATATGTCAAGCGGATCGCCCGGTCGCACTGTGAAATGGAGAGAATCTTTCATTATCAGATTCCGGAGGGTATCGTTGGGAAACTGATAGCTTACCGACCTTATGACATGCGGCTTGCCCGGAGCGAGATCAAATTCAACCCGCATCTTTTTCTTTTTACGGTTGGCTGTGGTATCGATGGACACCTCGGCGTCAAGGAATCCGGCGTTCATCATCGCTTTGCGGAGCTGAGCGGCATCTGCTACTGTAGCTGTTGAATCGAAAATCACAGGAGCCTCACCGAGTTTCCGTACCCAACGGTTCCACCATTTTGTGGTGTCGTTACCGCTCATGTTGTATATTCCGAGACGGAATTTTGTTGACCACAGCATCTTGTGGTTTGGCTGCATCCTGACGTAAGACATCAGTTGCTGTTCGTTTAATCTGCCGGTGGAGTCATTGAGGTTGATTTTAACCTCGTCCAGAAGATATTTTCCGTCGGGTACATGACGCGAAGAGGAGCATCCCCATAATATGGTCAGGAATGCTACAGCAACCGCGAGTTTTATGCCGGAAAAAATCTTCACAAGTGCAAAGTTAATCGTTTTTATTCTTTTTGCCGAATCCTGGGTCTATTTTGACACAGAGGCACACTGCGAAAGTTGCCGCGCAACAGAGCATCACCCACCAGAAAAAGTTAACATAACCCTGCGGACCGTCTGCTCCGAATATATGATGTTGCGCCAAAGTGTCGTGGATCCAACCCGCCGCCATTCCCGGCAGCATCATTCCGAGAGCCATGAATGCAGTACAGAATGCGTAATGCGATGTCTTGCTTTCCCCTCGGCTGAAATATATGAGATATAGCATGAATGCGGTGAAGCCGAAACCATATCCGAACTGTTCGGTGAATATGGCAGCGCATATCAGATAAAAATTTTCCGGTTGCCACATGGCAAGCCCACAATAGAATATGCATGGAAGGGTGAGAGCGAGTGCCATCGGCCACAACCATTTTTTTAATCCTCCGCGGGAAATGGCTATACCTCCGAGAATTCCACCGGCAAGCAATGCGATGACGCCTACAGTGCCGTTTACAAATCCCACTTGTGCTGTGGTAAGAGCCAGACCTCCGGATTCTCTCGGAGATACAAGAAACGGCTGCACAAGTTTCAGACACATAGCCTCAGGCAGGCGGTATAGCAGCATAAACAGCAGAGCCGATATGATATGCGGTTTTTGAAAGAATGTAACAAACGTCTTCGCGAAATCACGTAAGATGGTTGAAGGTGTTACCCCATCCATCGGACGGTCAGCTTCAGCCTTGGGCATGAAGCGTGTATGATAAAGCGCGATGAGGAAGAAGAATACACCCAGAAGTAGGAATATGCGCGACCAAGCTGATGCAACACTGTCGCAATTTAGCTCGAGCACTCCGGCGAGCATAACGAGGCCGCCTTGTCCGATTACAGATGCAATCCGGTAGAATGTGGAGCGTACGCCGACAAATGCCGCCTGTTCATGAGCCGGAAGCTCAATCATATAATATCCATCGGCAGCTATGTCATGTGTAGCTGAGAAAAATGCTGTCAGCCAGAAGAAAATCAGTGTGGAGGTGAAGAAGAATGATGTAGGTAGAAGCAGACCTATCGCGGCAAGTGAGAATGCCATAAGAAACTGCATGGCTATAGTCCACAACCGTTTTGTTTTAAAAAGGTCTACAAATGGACTCCAGAATGGCTTTATTACCCACGGAAGATAGAGCCATCCGGTGAAGAAGGCCATTTCTGACAACCCTATTCCCATGTTGTGATACATAAGCACTGTCAATGTATTGACAGCGAAATAGGGGAGTCCTTCGGCTATGTATGTGGTAGGAATCCACAGCCATGGTGATTTTTGCGACATTTCAGTTTATTAAATATTTCTAACATGCTTGGAAATGCTCACGTATTTCCCTGGGCAGTGGCCCTTGGAATGCTGTGTCGGCATAAATTCGCTTCACTGTCTCATGTGTAAGCCTGCGGAAATCCTCATTGCGGGGCACGATCATCAATCCTGCCATATCAACGGCTCCCGGACTAATCACGAATCGTTCCCCTTCCGGTAGTGAATAAAGAGAAGGGCGGTGTGCCCGTCTGGGAACAATGACTATCCTGAGATACCCACTGTCGGAAATCCAGAAGAAGGCGTTTACCAGTCCATGATCCTTTTTGCCGGTTGCAGCATCAATGCCGAATGCATCCTCGGCTTTTGAAAGGTTTAGCAATCCTGACATTCCGGGTCCGATGATCGCACTCATGAAATTGAAAGGTAACTCAAGTCCGAATTCCTCACTTGACATCCATCCTTTATTCTCTAACGGATGGTGTTTTTCCACAAGCTCAACGATGGGAAGTTCGGATTTTAGCATTGCCTGACAGTGCAGATGGTCGGGCGCGGAAGCTCCGGCTCTTGCTCCGTTGAAAAATATCACAAGCCCCGGGGCAGATTCCGCCATAGTGGCCATGTCAAGCGGTATTCTGTCCTGTGGTATGTGTTTTTTCGCTGCAATGGTGAAATGCACCGGAAGAATCGGATATGGGTTCACAAGAAGTTCCCAATTATCATCGGGCCATGCTGCTGTCATCTGCTCGGCAGGACGGTTCTCAGAACATAGGAAGCAAGCTCTGCCTGCTATGGATTCTTTACTTACATCTGCACCGGTGGAGCGTATACGGGCCGGGTTCAACTGCGCTGAAGATGGAAAATCTCCGCAATGAAGCGCTTTGCGTTCAACATGCATCAGCATGTCGAAATTTGATTTTGCAAGCGGCCAACTGAGCAGCTGCTCCTCAATGATATCGTTTATATGTTCAACGGATAGCTTATGCATGTTAATAGGTTATCAGAACGGTAGATCCTGGTCATCTCCGTCAAAATCATCAAAATCGTCAAAATCATCGAATCCGTCATCCTCAAGCCATGGGCGGTCAGGATCTCCGTCGGGATTCATCATTGATCCGAAATCAGGGAAAGGCATTCCGTGTGTCGGACGGTTCTGCATATTCTGACGAACTCTTGCCATAAGCTCGATTGAGCGTAAACAGTCCTTATAATTGTTGTTGGCGTTGGTTTTCTCAATAGAGAGTGCGGCATCTGAGTTCCCTTCCCATCGACGGCATAGGTAAAGTGGGTCGTAGATTCTGCCGATACTGTATTCCCGACTGATTCGCAGAGCCATGGCGTAATCCTCTCCGTAGCTTACATTCGGGAAGAGTATTTTGCGCGCGATAGGGGTGAAAAAAGCTCTCGGTGCTCCGAAGCCGTTGATGCGCAGGGCGTTGTTCGGTCCATTTGTGTCAGTCCATTCCTCATGGCTTATAAGACCCGGAGGAATCGGGTTCCCTTCAAAATCCACCATCATGTAGCTGCCGATTACCATACCATAGCTGCCGGCACGGAACTTGCTCACTATTGTTCTCAACACATCCGGGGAATTATACAGGTCATCAGAATCAAGCTGAACCGCAAATCTTCCGCAATGTTCCGACAAGAGGGCACGGTTCCAGCAGCCTCCGATTCCAAGGTTCTCATCAGAGCTGACCTTGATTAGTTTCAATCTTGGGTCTGAAACTTTTTCAAGCATTTCGCGTGTGCCGTCGGTAGAGTCATTATCGACAACGATCACATTGAAATCAAAATCGCAATTCTGCTGCAGGGCTGAATTCACAGCATCCATGACAGTCCTTGCGCGGTTTCTTACCGGAATCACCACAGATGCCTCAACCGGAAATTCCTCACAGTCATAATCCACAATTATGGTTCCGGGAGTAACCAGCCCGTCGATCTGACGGAGATGGTCGGTAAGCGCTTTCTCCATCTGCAGCTGATAAGCACGGTTGCGAGGATCTACATAGTCATGTTGCTTCTCACCGCTCTTGCGGTAGTCGGCGCGGGTGGCGGTGTAGAGATATTCCGGAATCATAGCCATCATTTTGCCGATGGTGATTCTGAGACGCAGAGAATACCAGCCGCCATCGAGCATGTCAGATTCTTCTCCGCTGAAATCTTCCGTGGCTGAAAGCACATCTGCGGCATTAAGCAACACCAAAGGTCCGAAATCAAAATCATCGCGCACGGATCCCGGCTGATAGTCGTTAACAGGATGCAGCATTATGGAGCCATCACTGTTCCTTTCCCTGAAATAGGAATATGTGAGTGTTGAGTCAATTTCAGAGGCTATTTCTGTGAATCTATGCACACAGTGAGGGTCAAGTTCTATCTCCCGGTCATCAAGCTGCACGAGCACATATTGCTCAAGAGGCATTCTGAAGATTTCCTCCCTGAGATTATTGACATTGGTGAATCTTATGATGTTCATGATTGTAGATTGTTCTATTATTTAGAAGATTTGAGGAATTCCGACATGATCCTGTCGCGGTCTGCCTTTTCGGTTAAAGTCTCTAAGGGCACAGACATTATAAGATTATGGCTACGTCCGCGATCCACGATATATCCTGCCGGAAGATTGGTGTCGGTGAAGGTGAGTATCTCTTCAGCTTTTGCCCCAGGAGCGGGTGCAAGGGCATCCGGATTCTGCACGATATAACACTCTTCATTGAGGGTGGAGGAATATCTAACTCTCCTGCCATCGGAGGTGCGTAACTCCCCTGAACGACTCACATCTGAGTTCTCAGCCGGAACAACACCTAACACTATTTCCCCGAAGTTGCGGTCTTCATCCCCGTATCTGAATCCGAAGATGTCGGAAACTATATTTTCCCCGCTGACGAGTAGATTGCCCCCTCCATCTGAGAAGAGGCGTAGCTGGTGCTCAAGTTCTGGTGAGAATGTGCGGAATTTAAGTCCGCTCTTGCCGTTGCCGATTATGCCTGCTTTCTGTTTGCCGAGAATCAGATCGACATTTTTGTAATTTGAAAGTTTTACGTTACCGCTTTCAACAGCTCCTACACTTGCCGAAACGAATCCAAAACCTGCATCAGCTATTGATTCTCCATGGATAGCAGGGAAATCGAAAGTGTTGCCGGCTATTATCTGGGTCGTGTGATTCGATCCGCTTCTTCCGAAAGCTTCTCCGGAATTGCGGTTGAATTCAGTCTGGTATCCGGTGAAGGATATGTCTTTGATATATGGAACACCAAAATCTTTATCGGATTCAAAACCTGCATTGTTGCCGTCCTTGAAGTTTGCCGGACCGCTTACGCGGGTGAAACCATTGACCACAAGCACAGGTTTCTTCTCACCGGGAGCTTCTCTGAGCGCGAGTGTCTCGGATGGGAACGATTGCCCTCCCTTGTTGATGGCAATGATTCTGAAACTGTGAATTTCATTGTCAGCCACCTTAAGATCGTAATGCGTTTTTGATGTTTCTCCGATCTTGTGGAATCCGAGTTCGCCCTGATTCCGTCCGAGGATGACATACTTGTCGGGCATAGCAGTCTCTTCCAGCGGATCCGGAGTGGGTTCCCAGCTAAGTCTGTAAAGGTTTTTCTTTTCGCGCATGATGGCGAAATTTTTAACGGGCAAAGGTTGTATTACAAGTTCCCTGTCTTTTCTCTCGGCAAGGAATCTTGCAAGACCTTTGTAAATAGCGCGGCCGACAGTGAAGCGGAAAGAAGGATCAAGCCCATACATCATATCAGCGAAATTCTGATGGCTCAGAAGCTCTATCAGAGTTGTGGGCACTTCAGGCACACGCGCCTCCACATATGATTTGTCCCACATCGAGCGTCTGGTCCATGACGGCTCGTATTGGCGTCTGATGTCATTGGTGATCTGTCGCATCACAAGGTCAGTGAGCATACGGGAGTTGATTCTCGGGGTGCCATCGCGATATGAATCGCCATTTTGGGTGAAGTATATTCCCAATGTTCCCACGAATGAGTCATCAGCTCTCTTTCCTGCGTCGCTATGAAGGGCAAACGATAGATCCACCGGGATATTCAGACCTTCTCTGTTGGGGAGAACGCGGGAACCTCCGGCAAGGTAGTTGACCCAATGACCACGTGAGGTGTAATCATCTTTGTAATCGTCAGAACCATGATAGGGCGAATATATCGATTCCGGAAAACCGGCCCATTGCAGCCAGTAGCGGGCTCCTTCAAGAAAACGAGGCATGCCAGATGTGCGGAATGTAGGCGCTACTCCAGGTTTTGCGGGAGCGTCATAGTTGCCGGTCACGGTGGGGTCTGCAGGAACCGATGTGTCGGAAACATCCCCGCTTTCCTCTGTTGTTTCCTCGTCGGTCTCGGTTTCCTCATCATCTGAGGCTTCGGAGTCATCTTCTGATTCAGCCTCGACTTCCGTCTCGGCACTGTCGGAAGAGTTTTCCGGGGTGGATGGGTCGTAATATATATCTGAGCGTCGGTCGGAGCGGGCGATGTTGCCCATGCCACCTCCTATTTTTACGGCATCAGCGGTTACCGTCATCCCTTCCCCTTTCTCTGAAATGTTAGATAGTGTCACAACAGGCTCCGTATCGCTGTAACCCTTGGTAAGAGGGAATGTGCCGAGATATATCCAGGTGCCTCCCCCCATAGTCTGGTTGACACGGAATTCTTTGGAGCCTCCTGAATAGTTTACAGTATAATGAGCGTCTTCCACCGAATTGGGGAAGGATTTATAGCTGACGTAGACGGCATATTCCCCATCTTCCGGAATATCTGCGTACCATGCAGCCACAGATGGTTTTCCACCGGTGACGGTTGTGGTCTGGCGATAAGTTCCGTTTTCAAACGGATTCTCCGTGTCACGGAAATCCGGTAGGTCGTAGATGAATCCTTCAAGATCTCCTGTTATCCAAGGAGTGCTGCCTGTCATCTCTTTATAATATGGCTGGGAGAAAATCTGACCCTCGTCATTTGTGTCATTATCAACGATGACTTCATTGCGGTTTGTGTCGCGCTCGCGCGGCAGCATGACGTAAGCACCTGCGTTCTCAAGCATTGGAACCACATAGGGCAATATGTAGCTCATGGTGTAGGTGTCCTCAAGCGACTGGAACAGCACCGGACGTTGCCACATCCAGGCTCCTGAGCCTGGTTTGAAGTAGCGCCCATGGGAATGCCACAATGCTATGATGTCGTTCTCCATCCCTTTGTCTGGCTTTACAAACGGATTAGCCTCTACTACAAAAGGCGGATTTTTTCTGAATTTTTCAGGAAGTTTGTCGACTTTGGTAATATAATATGCCAATCCCTTCTGACCGACATTCAGATTCACCCTGTAATCCGATATGGAATCGGGCAAAGCTGCCTGCACGTGGTATGAAAGAGAATCTATCAATTCACGGGTCACAGGAAGATATGTGAAATTCTCATTGAGGCTTACCCTGGCTGTTTTTGAAAGTTTATCAGGCTTTACACTGTTTACACGCAAGCCACCGGGGTTAAGGTTGGATGGAATCCAGTCGATGAGACGCTGGTTTACGGTAAGCGTGAGCGAATCGTTTGAAGGCTGCTCCGGTGGTGGGGTCTGCGCCTTTACAACACGGCGGGATTTTTTACGTGTTGTCCTTTTTTTGCGTTTTGTAGACTTTCTCGAGTTTCTTTTTTTTGAACTTTTGGATTTTTTGGATACTGTTTGGGTGGTCTTTGCTTTTGAACGCTTTTTTGCAGCCTGGGATTCCACCGAATCAAATCCGGCGAGAACTATTACTGCTGCAATTATTATGTATAAGAATCTTCTGAATTTCATTTCCAAATTATGGTTATATCAGTTGCCAACGCTTCCCAACCGTGGGCGCGATAATTAGACAGACTACAAAATTAATGAAAAAAGGAGAGCGAAGCAAGCGTAAAACGCTACTATTCGTGCGTAGTTGAAAACCGTGGGTGTAAAATTTGTTAAATAGCGATTATTGTGTTAACTTCGCATATCGGATAACTCAAAAAATATTATAATGGCAACAAAACCTTTTCACTATCAGGAAATGTTCCCGCTCGGTCCTGACACCACCGAGTATCAGCTCGTCACCAAAGACCATGTCAAGGTGGAGAACTGGAATGGTCACGAGATGCTTGTAGTAGAGCCGGAGGCTCTGACTCTTCTGGCCAATGTGGCTTCCCATAACTGCTCTTTCATGCTCCGTCGTGAGCACAATGAGATGGTTGCGAAAATACTCAATGATCCGGAAGCTTCAGAGAATGATAAATATGTGGCACTTACCATGCTCCGTAACGCGGAGGTGGCCGCCAAGGGCGTTCTCCCATTCTGCCAGGATACAGGCACGTCAATCTGCGCCGGTTATAAGGGTCAGCAGGTATGGACTGGATGCGATGACGAAGAGAAAATCTCAGAGGGTGTTTACAAGACATATACTGAGAATAATCTCCGCTATTCGCAGAATGCTCCTCTCAATATGTATGACGAGGTCAACACCGGATGCAACCTTCCCGCTCAGATCGAGATCCATGCTTGCGAAGGTATGGAATATAACTTCCTGTTTGTAGCAAAAGGTGGCGGTTCAGCCAACAAAACATATCTTTATCAGGAAACAAAGGCTATTCTGAATAAGAAAACTCTCGTTCCATTCCTGATAGAGAAAATGAAGACTCTCGGCACAGCTGCATGTCCTCCTTATCATATCGCATTTGTCATCGGAGGAACATCCGCTGAGGCAAACCTTGCGGCAGTGAAGAAAGCTTCTGTGAAATATTATGATAACCTTCCCACAGAAGGTAACGAGTATGGTCATGCTTTCCGTGATGTAGAGCTTGAGAAGGAACTTCTTGAGGCTGCGCACTGTCTCGGTCTGGGAGCACAGTTCGGAGGAAAATATTTCGCTCATGATATCCGCGTGATCCGTATGCCGCGTCATGGTGCATCGTGTCCGGTAGGTATGGGCGTAAGCTGCTCTGCCGACCGTAATGTGAAGGCTAAGATAAATAAAGACGGACTCTGGATTGAGAAACTTGATGAATTCCCCGGTGAGCTTATTCCCGAATCAATGCGTAACGCAGGCGAGGGAGAGGTTGTGAATATTGACCTTAACCGCCCGATGTCTGAGATTCTTGCCGAGCTTGACAAATATCCCGTTTCCACACGCCTTTCTCTCAAAGGCACAATCATTGTAGGTCGTGATATCGCCCATGCAAAAATCAAGGAGCGTCTTGATGCCGGTGAGCCAATGCCTCAATATCTCAAAGATCACCCGATCTATTATGCCGGACCGGCCAAGAAGCCGGAAGGCATGGCATCCGGTTCTTTCGGTCCGACAACCGCAGGACGTATGGACTCTTATGTAGACCAGTTCCAGGCAGCCGGCGGCTCGATGGTGATGATAGCGAAGGGTAACCGTAGCCAGCAGGTTACAGATGCCTGCCACAAGCATGGCGGTTTCTACCTCGGTTCAATAGGTGGTCCGGCAGCCATTCTCGCCAAGAACTCAATCAAGAGCGTTGAATGTCTCGAATATCCTGAACTTGGCATGGAAGCTATTTGGAAAATCGAGGTGGAGGATTTCCCTGCGTTCATCCTCGTTGACAACAAGGGTAACGACTTCTTCAAGCAGATCAAGCCCCGCTGTCCGATGAGCGACTGCGGCAAATAACGCAAGTTTACATAAACCAGAAATAAAAACTCCCGGAATGACGGCATAACCAAGGTCTGTCATTCCGGGAGTCTTACATCCATATGGATGTGGGGAATGGTAGAGCCGCTAATGAAAAGGGTTTGGTGAACAACGGGAGGCGTTAAGGAGTTTTAACAGAAAAGGTTTACGAATTTAATAGATGAGTTATGAGACTTGACGGAAGAAGAAGCAGCTCTAATGTTGACGACAGGCGCGGACGGCGCACGGGATTGGTCGCTGGCGCGGGTGGTATAGGCGGACTTATCATCACTGCGCTTATAATCTGGATATCCGGTGGTAATCCTCTATCGGTGTTGAATAATGCCGGATCTTTAACCGGTAATCAGGTGCAACAGTCGTATACCCCGACAGAACAGGAGGAACGGTATGCTGAGTTTGCTAAGGTGATTTTGGCGGGAACGGAGGATGTCTGGACCGAGGAGTTCCGGAAGATCGGACGCACATATGAGCCTCCGAAGATGGTGCTTTTCACCGGAAGCGTGCAGTCGGGGTGCGGAAATGCCACTTCTTCAGTCGGACCATTCTATTGTTCCGCCGACAAGACTTTATATATCGATCTTTCGTTTTTTGAGCAGATGGAGAAACAGATGGGGGCGGGAGGTGATTTTGCTTTCGCCTATGTTATAGCGCATGAGGTTGGACATCATGTGCAGAATCTTCTCGGCACTCTGGATGCCGCGCATCAGGAGATGGCAAGGCTTCCGGAGGCTGAATCAAATAAGTTGAGTGTAAGGACGGAACTACAGGCTGATTATTATGCCGGGGTCTGGGCTTATCATGACAACCGTCTGTTCAACAGTCTTGAACCAGGCGATATAGAGGAGGGTTTAAATGCCGCGTCCAAGATCGGAGATGATTATCTTCAGAAACAGGCTCAGGGGTATGCAGTTCCTGAAACTTTCAATCACGGACGTTCAGATCAACGGGTGAAATGGCTTGAACTCGGAGCGCGAACCGGTGATCTATCCCGGGGTGACACTTTCTCTCCAAGCTATTCCGCGTTGTGAATCCGTATGTCTACATTGTGAATTACGTTAATTTTCACTAATTTTGCAGGAAATTAGAACGTTCAACAGATGAAAAATATAAGGAATTTCTGCATAATCGCGCATATCGACCATGGAAAGTCGACATTAGCCGACCGTCTTCTTGAAAGAACCAATACTGTGGTGGGAAAGGATATGGAGGCCCAGGTGCTTGATGACATGGATCTTGAGAAGGAGCGTGGAATCACCATCAAAAGTCATGCCATACAGATGGATTATGAACTTGATGGGGAGAAATATACTCTTAATCTTATTGACACTCCCGGACATGTGGATTTTTCATATGAGGTGTCACGCTCGATTGCAGCCTGCGAGGGTGCTCTCCTTATCGTGGATGCATCTCAGGGCATCCAGGCTCAGACCATCTCCAATCTCTATATGGCTATTGACAATGATTTGGAGATTATACCGGTGATAAACAAGTGCGATCTTGACAGCGCAAAGCCCGAAGAGGTGGAAGACCAGATTGTTGATCTGCTCGGTTGCGACCATGAGGAGATCATACGTGCGAGTGGCAAAACCGGTATGGGGGTCGATGAGATTCTTAAAGCTATTGTGGAGAGGGTTCCTGCTCCAAAGGGAGATCCGGAGGCTCCGCTTCAGGCTTTGATATTTGACTCTGTTTTCAATCCTTTCCGAGGTATCATAGCTTATTATAAGATCGTGAACGGAACCATCCGTAAAGATGATTTCGTCAAATTCGTATCTACGGGTAAAGAGTATCATGCCGATGAGGTGGGTGTGCTCAAACTTGATATGGCTCCCCGTAAAGAGCTTTCTGCCGGTAATGTGGGATATATCATCTCCGGTATCAAAAGCTCAAAGGAGGTGAAGGTGGGAGATACTATCACGCATGTAAACCGTCCTTGTGAGAAAGCCATCGCCGGATTTGAGGAGGTTAAACCAATGGTGTTTGCGGGTGTTTATCCTATAGAAACAGAAGATTTCGAGAACCTTCGCGCATCACTTGAGAAGCTTCAGCTCAATGACGCCTCATTGACATTCCAGCCGGAGTCGTCAGCGGCACTTGGTTTCGGTTTCCGTTGCGGATTCCTCGGTTTGCTTCATATGGAGATAGTGCAGGAGCGTCTTGGTCGGGAGTTCGACATGGATGTCATCACCACTGTGCCGAACGTATCATATCTGGTGTATGATAAGAAAGGGAACAAGACCGAGGTTCATAACCCCTCCGGACTTCCTGAGGCAACATTGATCGACCATATCGAGGAGCCTTATATCAGGGCAACCATCATCACCCAGGCGGATTATATAGGTCCGATCATGACTCTCTGTCTCGGAAAGCGCGGAGAGTTGGTGAAACAGGAATATATTTCGGGTAACAGAATGGAGCTTACCTTTGATATGCCGCTCGGTGAGATTGTCATCGATTTCTATGACAAACTGAAGAGCATTTCAAAAGGTTATGCATCGTTTGATTACCATATTCATGATTTCAGGGAGTCTAAACTTGTGAAGCTTGATATCCTTCTGAACGGTGAGAGTGTGGACGCCTTGTCAACTCTTACACACGAGGCTAATGCAGTGAGATTCGGCCGCCGCATGTGTGAGAAACTGAAGGAGCTTATACCTCGTCAGCAGTTCGACATAGCTATCCAGGCTGCCATTGGTGCGAAGATTATAGCGCGTGAGACAATCAAGGCTGTCAGGAAGGATGTGACAGCAAAGTGTTATGGTGGCGACATCTCGCGTAAGCGCAAGCTTCTTGAGAAACAGAAGGCGGGAAAGAAGAGAATGAAGCAGATCGGTTCAGTCGAAGTGCCACAGAAAGCCTTCCTTGCAGTCCTCAAACTTGACTGACACTGCGTTTGTTGATATATTATAATAAACAACAGACTGTCTCCGGTATTGGGTGAGGCAGTCTTATAAAATTTATGATACTATGAATATAGGAGATAAATTCCCTGATTTGCTCGGCGTAGATGCCAATGGCAAAGAGATAAAGCTGTCGGATTATCCCGGCAAGATGTTTATAATCTATTTCTATCCGAAGGATAATACACCCGGATGCACGGCTGAGGCATGCAGTTTCCGAGACAATTATTCCGTATTCGAGAAGATGGGATACCAGATTATAGGAGTCAGCAAGGATTCACCTGCAAGCCATGATAAATTTGCGGCTAAATTCAGTCTGCAATTCCCTCTTGTGGCAGATACGGACCATAAGCTTTGCGAACTTGCAGGGGTATGGAAACAGAAGAAGATGGCAGGAAGGGAATACATGGGTATAGTGCGCACGACGTTTGTGACGGATGCTGACGGTGTTGTTACTGACGTTGTGGAGAAGGTAAATACCAAAACTGCCTCTGAACAGCTCTTCGGTATACTTGACAACCGCTATAATCCTAATCCGGCGTGAGTTCAGTTAGTAGTTAGGGGTTAGGAGTTAGGAGTTAGGAATTAGGGGTTACAGGATAGAAATTATTAAGGTAAAATGGCTTCAGTATTTTATACTGCGCAAAAGACCATCAGGAACTATGCGAATGGTGGTAATGTGCTTATATTCGCCACAGCGCTTGCTCTGTTGGTGGTGAATCTTCCGTTCACGCGTCCGCTTTATGAGTCTATATGGCTTAATGAGGTGGAGCTGCGTGTCGGTGATTTCAATTTGTTCAGCCATCATGGTCAGCCGATGTCCATAATGGCATTCATCAATGACGCACTCATGGCTCTGTTCTTCTTTTCTGTAGGACTGGAGATAAAGCGAGAGGTGCTCGTTGGAGAGTTGTCTTCATTCAGAAACGCGTTGCTGCCTATTGTAGCAGCTATCGGAGGTATGGGAGTGCCTGTCCTGATATATTATCTTATGTCAAAGGGCACGGCATATGCCGGAGGAGCGGCTATTCCGATGGCAACTGATATTGCGTTTTCACTTGGTGTGCTTGCAATGCTTGGAAACCGGGTGCCAATCGGACTTAAGGTTTTTCTGACCACTCTTGCCGTTGTGGATGATATAGGTGGAATCCTTGTAATAGCAATATTCTACAGCACGCATATCGACTATATGCTGTTGCTATATGCTGCTGTTTGTCTGCTTGTGTTGTTTGTAGGTGGCAAATTAGGTATACAGACCAAGATGTTTTATATAGCACTTGGGGCGATTGTATGGTTCTGCTTTCTGAATGCCGGCATACACCCGACAATTGCCGGAGTGCTTGTGGCATTCTGCGTTCCTGCCAAGCCTGTGTATGCTCCTAAAAAGTATATACAGACAATCCGTAAGAATATCGCGTTTTTTGCGCATGAGAATGATGAGAATCTGAATTCGCGAACCATTCTGAGTAAAGAGCAGATGAACCAGTTGAAGGAGATCGAGACTGCATCTGATAAGGTGATATCACCGCTTCAGGATATGGAAGATACTCTTCATCCTCTTGTCAATTATATCATTGTTCCTCTGTTTGCATTCGCCAATGCCGGCATATTCTTCGGAGATATGGAGATCGGTCAGTTATTCCATGGAATAGCGCCTGCAATCATTGTGAGCCTTATAGGTGGTAAATTCCTCGGTATATTCATCTTTGCCGCATTATGCATCTTGTTGAAATGGGCTCCTATGCCAGAGGGTACTAACTGGGGTAGCCTTGCTTCCGTGTCTTTACTTGGTGGCATCGGCTTCACAGTATCCTTGTTTATCGCCACACTTTCATTTGGCGCCGGAGATTCTGTGACATCATTGTTGCTCAATGATTCAAAACTCGGTATCCTCGTGGGCTCACTGCTCGCCGGTGTACTCGGTTGGGCTGCTTTGCATTTTACTCTTCCCAAAGAACCTCAGGACGTCTGATACCGGTGTGTATCAGTCTTTCTGAATCTGCGGGAAGCGGACAATAAAACGCGTGATTCCGTCGGAGTGTGTTCTGAGGGAGAATGAGCATGAATGCTTACGGAGAATTTCAGATATAAGCGTCAATCCAAGTCCACGGCCGGTGCGTTTTGTGGAGAAGAAAGAGGTGAACAGACGTGAAGCTACGTCCGATGAGATCGGGATTCCGTCATTGGCGATCTCAAGCGATATAAAATCATTGTCCCTGCGAGTGGTGATTGATACACTGCCGCAGGGATTCTCTTTTTCTAAAATGCTCTCCACCGCATTCTTCACGATATTGAGTATTGCCTGCTGAAGCATCTGCATATCGGCGCTTATTATCTTGGGTATATGATTTCCTGCGCTGTCACAACAAAGGTTTACTTCCACATTCTCCTTTGCCATCAATTTCATGAACGGCAGCATGCGTGTCAGTTCCTCATCAAGATCGACATCCTTAAGCACCGGTTCCGGAATGCGGGCGAGATTTGCAAAAGAATCTATGAATCCGCACATGCTCTCGCAACGTTCCCGGCAACTCTCTATGGTAAGGTTGAGATCCGGGTCATCCTCAGTTTCGTCAGCAAGAGTCTCGAGGACAGACTGCACACTCCCCATTGTGTTGTTTACCTCATGGGAAATCATTCGAATAACTTTCTCATATGCGTCTTTCTCAGCTTTGCGTACCTCCTCGGTGAGGCTTTCCACAAGGTAGAAATGACGACGGAAGCCCTCTTGGATAAACCATAGATGATAGCATCTGTATAAGCGTGTGCCGTCATGACGTATCACGGCAGATTCCCCGGGTTTGATTCCAGCAAGAGCATCTGCAATCTCGTTGCCGAGTTCCTGTAGCCTTTTACCGCTTCCGTATTCTGTAGAAATCCCGGTTATGTTAGTGAATGCATTGTTAACCATTGAGATGTGGTCATCGAGATCAAGCATCGCGATTCCCATAGGAGAGGCGTCAATTAGCAAATGAAGGAAATGATCCTGCTCGCGAATTCTCAAACGTTCGTTTTTCAGGCGAGTTATTAAATTGTTGAAAAGAGTTACAATCTTGTCCGCTCCAGGTTCCCCGACTTTTGCAAGACGGTTGTTAAGATCTTGGGCACTAAGCAGCTCAAGACCCCGTTGGGCAGAAGCAACAGGTTTGACAACACTTCGGTAAAGCAGGATCAAAATAAGGAGGGATAGAATAACAGCTGATGCGATCCACCATCTCTGAGGGATTGGTATAGACAAAATTGTGTATGCCGCAAGTGTGGCAAGTGTGATAGCAAGTATGCTGAAAAGTCGTTTAGGAGTCAGTCCCCAGTTCATATTTCTCTATTTTACGGTATAATGCCTGTCTTGTTATGCCGAGCGAGCGTGCTGCCTTGGAAAGATTACCGTCATAAGCTTTCAAGGCTTCGACCACTGCTGTTTTTTCCAGTTGCTCAAGGGTTGCGCCCGCAATTCCATGATTCTTGTTTTCCTGGGCTGCGCCCTCAGCTTCGAAGTCTGATTTTTTTAGTTCATCACCCTGGCACATAAGCACAGCTCTCTCAACCATATTTTTCAGCTGGCGGACATTTCCGGGGAAGGGGAGAGTGCATAAATATTCAATAGCCTCTTTGGAAACACCTGGCTTGCTTAATCCATGTTCGGAGCATGATTGCGATACAAAATGGTCCACAAGCAATGGGATATCGTCTCTTCGTTCGCGTAGAGGTGGAATGCGGAGGGTGATGAGATTTATACGATAGAAGAGATCTTCACGGAAAGTGCGTTCTCTTACCATCTGAGGCAGATCTGCGTTGGTGGCGCATATTGCCCTGATATCTGTTTTTCTCGGTTTACTTTCACCGAGACGCTCGAAAGTGTGCTGTTGCAGCACACGCAACAGTTTCACCTGACAGTCCGCCCCGAGATCACCTATCTCATCAAGGAAGATGGTTCCCTTGTCGGCTATCTCGAATCTACCTTTCCGTTCACTGACTGCGCCTGTGAACGCGCCTTTGGAATGTCCGAACATCTCGCTCTCGAACAAGGATGTTGATATTCCTCCGAGATTGACCATTACAAACGGCTCTGATTTTCTGCGGCTGTTGGCATGAATAGCGTTGGCGACAAGTTCTTTGCCGGTTCCGTTTTCTCCGAGAATAAGCACCGGGGCATCCGTTGGTGCGATTCGCTCAACAGTTTTCATCAATTCCAGGATTCTGGGATTTCTGCCTATGAATCCACAACGGTTGAAATCTCGGGAACCGGTATCATCACGGTCTTCGTTTTCCGGCTCGGTTCGTGATAGATTAATAGCCGTCTCAACTCTTTGGAGAAGCAGACGGTTGTTCCAAGGTTTTGTGATGAAATCGAAAGCTCCGAAGCGCATCCCTTCCACGGCAAGCTCGATGCTGCCCCAGGCTGTGATTAGAATTACAGGTGTGTCCGGCTGATAGATTTTTGTCTGCCGCAGGAGATGTATTCCCTCTTCACCTGTTGTGGATAGGGAATAGTTCATATCCATGATAATCAGTTCAAGATCAGAAGAGCGTATTATGGCGAGTGCCTCTTCCTGATTCCCAGCGGTGGAGGTCTCATACCCCTTGCGCTTCAGAAGAAGAACGAGAGACTGGCGTATAGCTTTATCATCATCAACTATCAGTATCATACTGCAAAATTAGCAAATATATTCCAATTAAAATCCACTTGTAGTGTGTAAATGTCAATTTTTGAGTATCTTCTCTATGTCTGTATCTATGTCGGAATCCAAAGCGTAATCCCACAATGTCAGGCTTCGGATCTGATAATAATAGTTCCAGAAAAGATAGAGCTCGTTGATGTATTCCCTTCTTGCCTCATCCTTGCTTGTGCGGGAATCGTTAAGGTCAAGTGTGGAGATTTTTCCAATCATGAAAGTCTCCACATTTGTGGCATACCTTTTGGCTGCGATCTCATCGGCGCGGCGGCTTATGTCGAGCTGGTCAAGCTGGTTACGGTATCTCTCAACCAGAATGAATATATTTTGTGCAAAGTCGGCTCGCTCCTGACGTAAACGACTTTCGGTCACCTTGCGGTTGCTTTCAGCCACTTTCACTTTCCCACGGCGGCGTCCCCAGTCAAGGATTGGTATCTCAAAGCCTATTTCCACCACTTGATTATCCTTCAATGTGGAATAGGCTCCGGCGAACCGACGGTCGGTTCCGGTATAACCTACCTGCGCGAAAAGTGAGATCTGACGCATGTTCCCTTTGGCTTTTGCAACCTCATAATCCGCTTCAAGCTGACGACGGCGGAGATTGGCGGCAAATTTATTTCGATCAAGCGCTTTCTGCAGGGCATCATCATAGGTGATCGCTGCAGTCGGGACGTCAGATGGCGTTTCCGGAATTATATCGGTATTCTCATTGTAATCAAGGAGCGTACGCAACTGGAACATACAGCTTTTACGGTTGCTCTCGCAATCGGTAAGTTCGGATTCCGCATTCAGTCTGTTAAGCTCCATCTGGAGAAGGTCGTTTCCGCTTATCCTTCCCATTTCCCTTTTCTCTTTTGCCACATCATAGAGTTTACGGGCGTTCTCAAGATTCTGACGTGCAATCAGCAGGTTTTCATCAGCCATCAGAAGTTGGAAATAGTAGGATATCGCTTTTATCGCGACATCTTCGGAAGCGCTCATGTATGCCGCTTTTGCCTCTTCATATCTCACAGGTTCAATCTTTCTGTTCCATTTAAGGTTGTTTACCCCGAATATGGGTTGTGTCAGTGTGAGAGCAACGGGAATTGACATGAATCGGTTATACTTGTCACCATCGAGCTGACGGAAGAAGTCGAGAGATGTGTTGAGCGACACTTTACCTCCCGTAAGCCATATGTTCTGGCTGAGCGACACTTCCCCGTTCATCTGGAGATAGTTGTTTCGCACGAAGCTATAACTTCCACTCTCGTTCATATAGGGAGAGTACTGTTTATGGTATGCCGGTACTGTTGCGGAGAAGTTTACTTCAGGAAGCAATTCCGCCCTGTAGGAGCGATATTCCCAATATGAAGTGCGGAGCTCATCGAGAGCCACGGCTGCATCAACGCTATTGACGCGGGCACGTGCGATTGCCTCGTCAAGAGTTATCGTTATTCTTTCCGTCTCCGCGCCGAAGCATGACGCGGAGGCAAAAAGAACGGTGTATGAAAGAAATTGTTTTAAATTAATCATAGTTTATGAGACGGACTCTAAGTAGATGTTATTCCTCTTTCAGCGCTATGGCAGGTTCTATCTCCATTGCTTTTTTTGCAGGGAAAGCGATGCCGGCGATAATCATCAGAGCCATCAGCAGGGTTGTTATTACGAATGCGATGACAGATACCCATGCATATTCGGATGGAACGGTATCGCTGCTGACAATCTTATAGTGAAGAAAAATGTCTGCGGCTATGGCAGGGACCGAGGCTATGACAAGCAGGAGGGTACCTTCTCCGATTGTTCTCTTGAAGATATCTGAATCTGTGGCGCCACACGTTTTGCGGAGTGCGATCTCACCTGAACGCTGACGGATACGGAACCAGAATGTTCCGAGCAGGCCTAAGAAAATAATAACGATGAGGAAAAGGATTCCGGAGCAAACCAGGCGCACCTGGGTGTCGCTATGATGTTGGTTTGCGCTTCTTACGTCGTCCATGTCGGAGAGCTGAGTGAGATAAACATTGCGCATGCGTCTCATTTCCGGTGTGGAGTAGAATTCCTCTTCAAACTTTTTACCCATACCGGGTTTCACCCTCACGGCAATGTCGCCGGCCTCAGCCACAAGACCGTCATGGTTCTCATCTATGCCCATAAGTATTGTGCCTACAGGATGCTCATACTCATTTCTTCTGATGGATGCTATGAGTGCCGAGACAGTACGGGGAGTGACAGTGTCATACAGCAACGCTTTCTTACCCAAAAGGTCGCGTGTGTTGCGTAGACGGTCATAGCGCAGCTCGGGCGAGATGAAGAGACCATTGGATCTCAGCATATTCTCAAGCTCCTCGGCAGGAATATTATCTAAGCTTACCGGTTTAAGCACCCTTACTATCTCAGGAGAGGCAAGCCTTACATTACCGCCGTATCTTATTGAATCTTCCGAACCGATTATGTTTAGTTCATTACCCATATAGTTGAATTGATAGGGGAGCGCGTTGGATGAGAATGCAGCAGCCTCAACGTATGGGCTTTTTCTTATTCTGTTTATGAGCATTCTTCTGTCGGACATATTATCAGCCCATGTCTTTTCCCCATTGTCGATGTATTCAGGGCTGGTCTCCGGCAGAGTCCTTATGGCTATCTTATAGACATCCTCGGTGTCAAACCCCTTTTCCTCAAATTTATAGCGTACTGCCATGTTCAGGAATACACAGAGCATCCATACTGCGACGGATACTATCATCAGTTCTATGATAAGCCACAGATTATCGCGCCATTCGTTTTTTATCTGTGTGATAAGATTTCTTTTCATTATTGTATGTTTTTTTGAAGGTCTCACATATGTGCAGGACTCTCAGTCATTTTTACCGCTGATGGCTTCCGCCGGATTCACGCGAGATGCTCGCCACGCAGGCAACCCTGTGCTCAGAAGATTAAGAATCAGGCAGAACACCAATGCAATTCCAAAGGTTTTAAAATTAAGAAGCATGCTGAATGTGGGGGTGCTTCCATGGCTGTCGGCTGATCCCCACTGACCTCCGTATGAAATGAACAGATTGGAGAATAGGGCGAGGAAAATGACGCAAAGTATGAGTCCTATGATTCCGCCTGCGAGTGTGAGCACAAGGTTCTCCCCGAGGAATCTCCCCATTATTCCTGACTTTGTCGCGCCGAATGCCCTGCGCACACCGATTTCAGATACACGCCTACGCAGACGGCTTCGAGTCATGCTGCTGAGATTAATCGCCGGCAAAAGTAATAGGATAAAATATACTGCATATCTTATGTTTCGTGGCGTCTCGACATCAGGATCTGTATTGGAACCGAAATCGAGGTTGACTGCCTCTGCCGTGTAGGGTGCCTGATGATAGATAAGCTTTGAGTCCTCTTTGGCCAGTGATGCGTTCAGAGTGTTGTAGCGGTTTATAACTTGGCTACGGATATCCTCATATTCTGTTCCCTCCTTCATGAGAAGATATACTTTTGTGTCTCCTCCATATCCGTTCATCCATAAATCACCTTCTGCTTCCGGCTGATAGGGTGTGAAAACCTTGGCAAATGTTTCAGGCATCAGCGGACTTGTGTCTTCAACCACACCCTGAACGATATATGGAACATGGCTAATCTTTATCTCCTGACCGGTTGCGTCGGCGTCACCGAAAAAACGTTTTGAAACAGACTTCGTTATGATGGCCTTTTTCAATCCGGCATCGGATGTGGCTTTGTCAAATGGTTTGCCGGAAAGGAACTTGTAATCGAAGATTTCCCAGTACACATTATCCACGTTCTTCACCAGCAGACTGATGCAGTCACCATCTTTCACTGATACATCCTCGTTTTCATCCCATCCACTTGAGAAGGCGATTTTTTCAATACCTTTCAGATCTGAATATAACTTTTTTGCCGAGCTGTTCGACATACTTCCGGAGCTTGAGCCTTGGGGATATTCAAGGTTAATATTTTTTCCGGTAAGTATGCGGCTTCTGTTGCTTTCCGGAGACACCTCTACGGTGTCGATTGAAGAGGTCATGAAAACTGCCATCACGAGGAATATCGCGAACGCGGTTCCAAGGATGGATGTCACGGTCACCATCGGTTGATGGCGCAGTTCATACCATATCTGTTTTATATAATTTGTCATTGCAATATTTTTAAGGGAGTTTTGGCCTGGTCACCGCGGGTGACCGGCACTCAACATTTGCTATTATTTGATGCGGCGGCCGTCGAGGAAATGGATTATACGGTCGGTCTGACGTGCCTGCTCCTCGTTGTGGGTTACCATGACGATTGTGCGGCCGTCTTCCTTGTTTAGGCTGTGGAGGAGATCCATAACTTCGGTTCCCATCTTCGAGTCGAGGTTTCCTGTAGGCTCGTCGGCAAGGATGATCTCAGGATCACCGATGATTGCTCGGGCGATTGCAACACGTTGGCACTGACCACCTGACAGTTGCGATGGAAAATGACGCTTGCGGTGTCCTAATCCGAGACGTTCGAGAACATTGTCTATTTTCTCTTTTCTTAGTTTACTCCCTATATCCTTGCGGTAGAGGAGGGGAAGAACAACATTGTCGGAAACATTAAGCGAAGGGATAAGATGGAAGCTCTGGAATACAAATCCGATATTGGCATTGCGGAAATGTGAAAGTTCTTTATCGTTAAGAGAGGTTACATCTGTATCAAGTATGCTTACTTTACCTTTTGTCGCTTTGTCAAGAAGCCCTATTATGTTGAGAAGAGTTGATTTTCCGCATCCGGAGGGTCCCATGATGCTGACGAATTCCCCTTTTTCAATTGATAGATTCACGTTCTCGAGAGCCACTGTCTCGATCTCTTTTGTGCGGTAGACTTTTTCAAGTCCTTCAAGATTGATGATACTCATATTATTAAGTTGTTTTAATTTTTAATTGTTGTTTTTCTGTGAAAGAATTTTATTTGAGTTTTATTCTTTTCTTGTTCTGATATTTCTCAAGATCAGTTCTTACCACTTTCTCACCGGGAGAGAGACCGGATTTTACCTCAATGAAATCAAAGTTGCCGTCACCAAGCACTACGTCCCGGCGTTCAAGATAACCGTCTCCGTTATCTACAAAAAAGATGTAGCTTCCCGGTCCATGATAATAGGTGCCGTTTGGTATTCGAGTCGCATTCTCCCGAATGTCAAAAAGTACATTGATTTCGGCTCTTCTTCCTGATTGCAAATGAGGGTCGCTGTCATTGTCAAGAAGCACGGTGAAAGAGACTATACCGTTGTTTGATTGAGGAGTAATAGTCCCGATCTTTCCATGCATAAGCTGCTTGCCTACCCGGATATTGACTTCAGCACCCAATGCGAGCTTATCGGCATTTGATTCAGCTATCTGGGCGGAGATCTTGAAATGATTCAAGTCTGACAGGATTGCAAGCCGTTCTCCTGCCGAAATGCTTGTTCCGAGTGAGGAATTCAAGTATGTTACTGTGGCATTTGCCGGTGCCTTCACCCTTGCATCATCGAGAGTACGTCTCATTTCAGCAAGGTTTTTCGCGGTTATCCCTTCCTCCAGCTCTTTGCTTTTTCTTGACGCGGCATGACTCAACGTCTCGTTGTGAAGCTGTTTCTTCAGCTGTTCAAGTTCGAGCACAGCTGTCTGGTATGCGAGTTCAGCTTCGCGTACACGGTCACCTGTTCCGCTGCCAATGCTGTCAAGACGTTTCTCATTGGCTGTCTCTGTCTTAAGACGTGCTACAGACATCTCTTTTGCTTTTATCTGCATTTCAAGGTTTGTCAGATAAGTCTTGCTTGCAAGAACAGTCTGCTCTGTGTCATATCTTCTCATCAGAGTCTGGTCCGCGAGTTTCTGTAATTCAGTTTCCTCGCTTGCAAGATCAAGCTTCATAAGGGATTGCCCTTGCTCCACCACATCTCCTTCATGACAGTAGATCTCCAGAATTTTTGTTGATACCGGAGATGTGATTGTCAGTTCATAAGCAGGCACGACCTTACCGGATGCGTCTGCGGATGTCTCGACAGTACCCTTGTCTGTTGTCATGAAATCAAGCGAACTCTTTTTCATAGAAGGTGCCAGTGATGATATCCCGATTACAGCCACGGCAATAATCAGAATTGCCGGAACTATTACACGCAGCATTTTTTTCAGCCTGCGTTTCTTCTGTTCTTTTATTGAAATTTCTCTATCCATGTTGTCAGTATATTCTTGCCAATAATATTACACTATGCGTGCCAAATAATTAATATATTGATAATTAATTAACTAACTTATTTTACTGTGTCCGGTTTCGGACAAATATGAAGAATTCGTACATCCATATGTACGAATTGGCAGTATTTTCCGGACAACATTTGGAAATTTGCGGATATGGAATAATTATGATACTTTTGCAGTGATATGAATAGAAGATTGCTGATAAGCGTATTGACATTTTGTATTGGGATAATGATGCAGCCGGTTTGTCATGCATCGCATCTGATTTCGGATTCATTGCCGGGAGAGTTTTCAGGGAAGTTGCCATGGAGAATAGGAATGGAGGTTGCGCCTGCGTATGTTTTACCAACAAATACATTTCTTCAAGGTGATAATATATTGTCCCACCGAGTGGATGCATCTTTGACAACGACGTTGCGCGGTGATTTCTGTTTTAATCCCCGTTCCCGTACAGGTATGCTCTATCATGGATTATATCAGGGTGTAGGAGTTGATATCCGGACGTTCTTTTCATCGCGTCTGTTAGCGACTCCGGTTTCTCTTTATGTGTATCAGGGAGCACCGTTCAAACATTTCACAAAAAATCTATGGCTCGGTTATGAATGGAGGTTCGGTGCTGCGATGGGATGGGAAGATCGTAGCGGAGACAGAATGGAGGGTTATTTAAATTCCGCGATATCAACACGTGTTACCGCCCATATGGGAGTGAGCCTCAAATTGCATTACAATGTATCAGATAGGCTTCAGTTGACAGCCGGTGTGGATGCAACGCATTTTTCTAATGGGAATACATCTTTCCCGAATTCAGGAATCAACACTATCGGTGTGTCATTGGGTGCATCTTATTTGATAAATGGGGGTGAGGAATATGTCGATCCGGATCCGGAATTGATTAGTGAGGCAGACAAAACGCGATGGATGTGGGATATTCTGGCTTATGGTGCATGGAGGAGACGTCATGTCATAATAGAGGGAATCGAAACCTTGCTTCCAAAAAAGTATGGTGTGGGCGGTATTCAATTTTCTCCAATGATAAAAATAAACAGATGGTTCTCCGCTGGCATGGCTATTGATTTTCAATACGACCATGGTGCCGGTCTTGAACCATATTGGGAAGGTGGATATTATGATAATGCGGTGTTTGGAACCCCGTCTTTTCGTGAAAAAATAAGAGTAGGCGCAGGTGGTATTGCGGAGTTGACAATGCCTATTTTCAAGGTAGGTGCAGGTCTGGGATATGATATTGTCAGTCCTAAAGGGGATATGCGTTTCTTTCAGCAGCTTTATATCAAGGCGTTTGTCACACATCATGTATATCTTAATGTTGGATATAGACTCGGCAATTTTAAAGATCCGCAGAACCTGATGCTTGGTGTTGGAGTGAGACTTTAAAATCTACAATAATATACAAATATAATATGCAAAGGATGGCGCAGCACTGCGCCATCCTTTGCATATTATTGTGAATTCCTTGATTATCAGAATACAGGCATCTGCCAGATGAAACCTACGGAAAGCTGGTTTGTTGAGTAGTCATCTGCGCCATATGCCTTGGCACGGTTGGAATATTTGTAAGTGCGGCCAACATAGGTTGCGAAGAAATGGAGGTTACGGTCTTTGAAGGGGTAGTATTCAATACCACCGATATAGCCCCATGCTGTGCGATAGCGTCCTTTCTCAATAGTATGGTCGGGATTGCCAGCCTGCTGATGGGTTTTATATACTCCCTCATTCTCTGCCATTGCCTTGGCAAATATGTTCCACGCGGGGTGGAATCGATAGTTGAGATGGAGCACAAACGACATGATGTCGGTCTTGCCGGTCTTGTATCCGGTGCCATTCTCGCTGTTCCAGCCCTCAGGTTGAACGATGCTTGTGATAATACCCTTACGGTCTACTCCCTCGCGTGAGTACATCCAGTCGAAATACATCTGAACTTTATCGGAAATGTTGAAGTCATTACCTAATGCGAAATACCACATGTGCTCACCCTTAGTCTCATTCATGATTGATGCAGACCAGCGGGTTTTGTATACATCCGCGAAGTTACCGTTCCAGTTAAGGGTGTATACCATAGGTATCTTGGCTTTTGTGTAATTTCCATACATCTCGCGTGAGCTGTCGTTGTAAGCATTTAGCACCTGGAATTGCAGCTGTTGCTTCGGAGTGAAATTATAGCCAACAGTAATACCGCTCATGAAGTTGCTCATATAATCCACCATATCTGAGTATTGATATATCTCGATAGGGTTCATATCAAACTCAATACCACCATAGGCAGCACATTGCTTACCCAGGAAGAAAGACCATTTGTCGAGATTTATTCCGATTCCTGCGATGTCAATGCTATTGAGCAAATTGTCGCGGTATCCATTAGGGCTGTCTCCCTTGTTCAGACGCTGGCGGTAGCGGTAACTCAGCCAATCGTTGATATTACCCTTGGCTTCGATACGCAGCTGGTTCATCTTGAACTTAGCCTCATTGAAATGAGATCCGTCCCAATCGGCATTGAATGAGCCGTGCATGTTGAGATACAGATTGAATTTATCTGTCTTTTTCTCTATTTTGGCAATGCTTTCTATGATTCCCTGCTCATCGGTGGTTCTGTAATCATTGATTTTTTCCTGCTGAGCCATTCCGGGAAGAGCGCATATGGCGGCTCCTGCAAACAATATGGATATGTGTTTCATGGTTTTCATATTTTTGAGTGAGAAATAAAATGAGTCTTTAAGGACTTTAAGGATCTTAAAATCCTTAAAGACTCGAATTCTTTTTAATATTCTTCAAAATACTGCTGGATTTTCTGCCAGTCGTTTGTGCGGGTAAGTGCAAGCATAAGAAGCACGCGGGCTTTCTGAGGATTAAGTTCCCAGGATGCAACGAACTGATATTTCTCATCGTCAACCTCGTCATAGAGAGTGGTAGGACCTGTTGGAACACGACTTGAACGAACCACTATGATGCCGAGTTTGCGGGCTTCAAGAAGTTTCGGGAATACATTCTTGTGGTAATTGCCATTGCCGAGACCTGCGTGGATAACACCCTGATAACCGTTGGTGAGGAAAGGATTCATCACATCAGCATCAACATTTGAGTATGAGTAAACGATACCTACTTTGGGGAGGCTTGTGAGGTTTGTAACGTCAAATACAGATTCTGTGGTATGTTTCTTAAGGGTCTTCATGTTGTAGTAAGGCTTGCTGTTGTAAACATAGCCGAGAGGACCTGAATCGGGAGCCTGGAATGTCTGCACATCGGTAGTGTTCATTTTCTGAGTTGCGTGAGCACCCAAGATCAGACCATTCATGACGATCATTACACCGCGTCCTTTGGAAGTGGGGTCTGCTGCTGTCACTACAGAATTATAGAGGTTAAGCGGACCATCGGCACTCATGGCTGTAGATGGACGCATGGCACCTGTAAGCACAACCGGTTTGTCGCTTTTCACAGTCAGATTAAGGAAATAGGCTGTCTCTTCCATTGTGTCAGTTCCGTGAGTGATCACGATGCCATCAACGTTAGGTTGGGCGAGAAGCTCATTGATGCGTTTTGCAAGTGTGAGCCATACCTGATCATTCATATCCTGCGAACCGATGTTTACGATCTGTTCACCAGTCACGTTTGCCACGTCTTTCATCTGAGGAACAGCATCGATAAGCGACTGGATTGCAACCTGTCCGGCTGTATATCCGGAAGCTGTTGCGGATTTACCTGTTCCGGCGATGGTGCCGCCGGTCGCGAGGATATACACATTCGGTTTTTGCTGCGCGAGGGCTGCAAATACGGTGGTGACCAGCATCACCGCCATCAAGGAAATTCTTTTCAGATTTTTCATAATTCTATTGATTAAAGATTATTGTGATTAATTGCGATTGGGATTAATTATATAGCTGAATAAGAAGCAATCCTGTCACTACCGCTCCTATTGTTGCTACCATACCCGGCATCATGAAAGAGTGGTTCAGGATATATTTGCCGATACGTGTAGTTCCGGTCCGGTCAAAGTTTATCGCAGCTACGATAGTGGGGTAGTTTGGAATGAAGAAATATCCGTTCACAGCCGGGAAGAGAGCTATCAGCATCCATGGATTCATGCCAAGGGCAATGCCGAGAGGCATTATCGCCCTGACTGTTGCAGCCTGGCTATAGAGCAGAATTGACATGACAAACAGCGCTATTCCAAATAGCCATGGCCATTGTGTCACAAATCCTTTAACACCCTCAGTGATTACAGTGATGTTACCATTGATGAATGTGTCGCCCATCCAAGCGATTCCGAAAATTGCGATAACAGCCTGCATACCGGCGATGAAGACACTGCCTTGTGTCGGTGCTATACCGTTTATCTTGCCAGTCAGAAGGATTACGGCACAAGTGGATAGCATGAGAATCTCAATGATTGCCGGCATATCGACCGGAGTTCCGTTGAAAGAAGGACGCATAGCCGGGATGGAACCAAAGAGCACTATAAGCACTGTAGATAAAAGGAAAAGGCACACAGACAGCTTTGCGATTCCTGGATTTTTGATTTTATTGAATTCAAGTTTATTCTCTTTTATCATGCCTTGTTCCACGCGACGTAGATATTCAGGATCCTCCATTAGCTCCTTGCCGACTTTTTTTGATAGGAATGCACCTATAATCACGCCTATAAGTGTGGCGGGAATTGTCACTTTCAATATGTCGAAAAGTGTGATGTCAAATCCTGTCAGAAGTCCGAGCAACGCTACGGTAGCTGCCGATATAGGACTCGCCGTGATGGCTTGTTGTGAAGCAATGACAGCGATGCCGAGAGGGCGCTCGGGACGAATTTTGGTTTCTCTTGCAACTTCAGCAATCACCGGCAGAACGGAATAAGCCACATGACCTGTTCCTGCTACAAATGAGAATAGATAAGTTACGAGAGGGCTGATGATTGTGACTTGTGAAGGATTCTTGCGAAGCAATTTTTCAGCAAGTTTCACAAGATAGTCAAGACCCCCGGCTGCCTGCATTGCGGCGGCTGCGGATATGACAGCTGCGATCATCAGCATCACGTCAATAGGGGGGGAAGTGGGTTGAAGACCGAATACAAATACAAGTATCGCCATTCCAACACCTCCCATAACGCCGAGACCGATGCCTCCGAGGCGTGCGCCGACAATGATTGCGGCAAGAACAAATAATAGTTGTAATGTCAGCATAGCATAGAATTAAAGGTTTTGCTCTTTTTAAATAACTGAAATATCAGCAAAAGGTTTTATAGACTTTTAATGTTTAATAACATTTTTCCATGGCAATATAAAAAATCAATCGCTTGCAAACCTTAAGAAGTTTACTTTTGTTAAAAGAATATGCGGATAGGAATTAAAGATATCCTGTAGGTCTTAATCTCCGATTCCCTGTAAACAGGCTTTGAAAAACACATAAAACATCAGTTATGGATTGGTTTATACAAACTATGAGAGACAATCCTGCCATTGCGATATTCCTCACGTTGGGAATAGGCTTTTTGGTGGGAAAACTTAAGTATAAGACTTTCTCTTTGGGAAATGTCACGTCAGTGCTCCTTGTCGGGGTGCTTATCGGTCAATTGGATATACCGATTTCCGGACCAGTGAAATCGGTTTTCTTTCTGTTATTCCTATTCGCAATCGGATATAGTGTCGGTCCGGAATTTTTCAGGTCATTGCGCGGCTCAGGGCTCAAGCAGGTTGCTTTTGCTGTTGTGATGTGCGTGATCTGTTTTCTTGTCACATGGGGAGTGGCGCTGCTCTTCCATTATAATGTGGGTGAGGCACTCGGACTTTTCGCAGGCGCGCAGACAATCTCCGCAGTGATCGGTGTAGGTCAGGATGCAATCAGCAACATGGATGCGTCCGGTGCGGATAAGACATCGTGGAGCAATATCATACCTGTTTGCTACGCTGTTACGTATATCTTCGGAACAATCGGTTCAGCCTGGATTCTCGGCTCACTTGGCCCGGCAATGTTGGGTGGTATAAAAAAGGTGAGGAAAGAGACAGCGGAACTGGAGAAGTCCATGAACAGCAGCAGTATCTCGGATGATCCGGCATATATAAATGCCCTTCGCCCCGTGGCATACAGGGCTTATAAGGTGGAGGGAGATTATTTCTCTGAACCACGCACTGTAGGTGAAATCGAGAAGTATCTTGATGATATAGGACGACGAGCCTTTGTGGCACGGGTGTTCTCCAATGGTCAGTATATCGACACTCCCGGAGCCGATGTCAAGGTATTCAAGGGTGATGAGATTGTATTGAGCGGACGTCGCGAGACTCTGGTGCAGGATGAAAGCTGGCTTGGCCGTGAAGTTGCAGACGATAAATTGCTGACATTCCCGATTGAAAGGGTTCCGGTAATGGTTGCTAAAAAGAATCTTGACGGCAAGACAATCGACGCGTTGCGTCATATGCCTGAGATGGCTGGAGTGCTTATATCCTCGCTCACATCATCCAACGGCGCGGCGCTTCCTGTGCTTGCATCAACCGAGCTTCACCGCGGTTACACCATGACCCTCCAGGGACATGCCGCTGATATCAAGCGAGCCGTGTCTATAATAGGATATGAGGATAAGCCGACCAATCAGACTGATATGATTTTTGTCGGTCTGGGTATATTTATCGGTACACTAATCGGTGCGATAACTATTCATCTCGGAGGCATACCTGTCAGTCTCTCTACAAGTGGCGGCGCTTTGATCGCAGGTCTGGTGCTTGGCTGGCTTCGCTCGAAACATCCTACGTTCGGAAAGATCCCGAGTTCGTCACTGTGGATTCTCAACAATATGGGTTTGAATATGTTTATAGCTGTGATCGGTATAGAGTCGGGACCATCGTTCGTACAGGGAATACAGCAGGTAGGATGGATGCTGTTCGTTGCAGGTATCATAGCAACCACGGTGCCATTGCTGCTCGGCATATGGATAGGTGACAAATGGTTTAAATTTCCTGCAGCCATCAACCTCGGATGTAATGCCGGTGCGCGGGTAACAACCGCATCCCTTGGTGCCATCCAGGATTCAATCGGCTCGACAATACCGGCTATGGGATACACAGTCACTTACGCCATCGGCAATACGCTTCTGATACTAATGGCGGTGATAATGGGAATAATAATGTAAGTCATTCATGTGACCACCTCTAAATATAAGATAAAATTGATATAATATTATGGAAAGCAAAGAAGATGTAAGAAAATATGAAAGAGCCCTGGAAGCAATGAGTCCTTTCGAGATAAAAAACACTCTGATAAAAATGGCAAAGAAAGGTTCGGAGACATCTACCGATACATACCTGAATGCAGGTAGGGGGAATCCTAACTGGATAGCGACCGCACCGAGGGAGGCTTTTTTCCTAATAGGAACCTGGGCTGTCGAGACATGCCGTAATGAGGCTTATTCCAAACCCGGTGTGGCGGGTATGCCACCCAAAGAGGGTATAGGAGACAGTCTGAAGCTCTTCCTGAAGGATAATTCAGCGCGACACGGCGCACATCTCCTTTTGAAAGCTCTTGATTATGCTGAGAACACACTCGGTATTTCCGCAGATTCTCTTGCATATGAATGGGCTGACGGTATAATCGGAGATCATTATCCTACACCGGTCAGAATGCTTGTCAACTCAGAGAAGATAGTCAAGGCTTATCTTGCGCAGGAAATGGGAGATAAAGCGGCAGGACTCGGAGAGGAATATGACCTGTTTGCAACTGAGGGAGGAACAGCGGCAATGTGCTATATCTTCGATTCGCTACAGGCTAATCATCTGCTTCACAAGGGGGATTCAGTGGCTCTGATGACTCCGATCTTCACACCTTACATAGAAATTCCACAGCTTGACAGATACAGCTTTGATGTGACCAACATATATGCGGACTCTGTGGATAAGAATGGTTATCATACATGGCAGTATCCCAAAGAGGAGATGGATAAGCTTCGTGATCCGAAAATGAAGCTTGTATTCCTTGTCAACCCTTCCAATCCGCCAAGCTATCGTCTGAGTGAGGAATGTATGCAATATCTCGTTGACATCGTGAAAAAGGACAACCCCAATCTAATGATTGTCACGGATGATGTCTATGGCACTTTTGCCAAAGATTTCAAGAGTCTGATGTATATTCTCCCGCAGAACACACTTTGTGTATATTCATTCTCAAAGTATTTCGGTGCTACAGGATGGCGTCTCGCAGTGATAGCCGCCGCCAAGGAAAATATCTTCGACAAGCTGATAGCAGGTGAATCCAAGGAATGTCTTGATGACCTCAAAAAGAGATATGGCTCACTCTCTCTTGAACCCGGGAAAGTCCCGTTTATCGACAGGATGGTGGCCGACAGCCGTGCAGTGGCTCTGAACCATACGGCAGGACTCTCGACACCTCAGCAGATCCAGATGTCGTTGTTTGCTCTGATGTGTCTGCTTGATACAAAGGATGTATATAAGAAAAAGATGCAGGAGATGATCTCCGATCGCCTTGAGGCGCTGTGGAAAGGCACAGGGTTCAAGCTTATCAAAGACCCGATGCGTGTAGGTTATTACAGTGAGATCGATCTTATGCTATGGGGCAAAAAGATATATGGCGATGATTTCTGCAATTGGCTTAAGACAAACTATGAGCCTCTTGATGTCGTGCTTCGTCTCGCATCTCAGACTTCAGTTGTGCTGCTTAACGGAAGCGGCTTTGATGGCCCGAGCTGGTCTGTGCGTGCATCTCTTGCCAACCTTGATGAGAACGACTATCTGAAGATAGGCTCATCGCTGCGTTCAATACTTGACGGCTATTATGAAGAATATGAAAATAGCAAGAAATAATATGTTGTAAAACAGTGTTTTCAGTAATGAAAATGATGATAAATCCGCGTGACTGACGGGAGTCTCCACCTTAATCTGAAAAAATGATAAAATTTGCAGATTAAGGTGGAGTTTTCTTGTTTAAAACGTTCTTCTATTAGAAAACTTTAATTATCTTTGTGAATTCATTCCTTGGCTGTCGAATTTGCCGCGAGGGATGAAAACGATAGAAATTTTACCTTAAATAAAAACCATAAAAGCATTCTTACAATGGAAACCACAATCAAAAAGGGCTTTCGCGAGGAATCAGACCTTATAGGTGCCCGCGAAGTTCCTGAGTCCGCGCTTTACGGTGTGCAGACTCTGAGAGGAATTGAGAATTTTGAGATAAGTAAATTTCATTTAAGAGAATATCCTTTGTTTATCAAAGGTCTCGCTATCACAAAATGGGGTGCTACAGTTGCAAACCATGAGTTGGGTCTTGTCAGCGATGAACAGTATGCCGCGATCGTACAGGCATGCAAGGAGCTGATCGAGGGTAAGCATTCCGAGCAGTTCCCGATCGACATGATTCAAGGTGGCGCCGGAACCACTACCAACATGAACGCCAATGAGGTTATCGCCAACCGTGCGCTTGAAATCATGGGCCACAAACGCGGAGAATATCAATATTGCTCCCCCAATGATATCGTTAATTGCGCGCAGTCAACCAATGATGCATATCCGACGGCAATTCATATCGGAATGTATTATTCACATCTCCGTTTCCTGGAGCATTATGAGAAGCTGATAGCTTCATTCCGCAAAAAGGCTGAGGAATTCAAGAATGTTATAAAGATGGGTCGTACCCAGCTTGAAGATGCAGTCCCGATGACACTGGGCCAGACATTCAGCGGTTTTGCTTCAATCCTTGAGGATGAAATCAAGCATCTTAACGAGGCTGCCAATGATTTCCTGACGGTGAATATGGGTGCGACTGCTATCGGTACCGGAATATGCGCCGAACCCGGCTATGCCGAGAAATGTGTTGCCGCTCTTGCCGAGATCACAGGATGGGATATTAAACTTTCCGGAGATCTGGTTGGTGCTACTTCCGATACTTCATGCCTTGTAGGTTATGCATCAGCATTGAAGCGTGTTGCGGTGAAGATGAATAAGATTTGTAATGACCTCCGTCTGCTTGCAAGCGGTCCGCGCTGTGGTCTCGGAGAATTCAATCTTCCGGCTATGCAGCCTGGTTCATCAATCATGCCCGGTAAGGTAAATCCTGTTATTCCCGAGGTTATGAACCAGATTTGCTACAAGGTTATCGGTAATGAACTCTGTGTGACAATGTCGGGAGAGGCTGCCCAGATGGAGCTGAACGCAATGGAGCCGGTTATGGCACAATGCGATTTTGAGTCAGTTGATCTTATGATAAACGGATTTGACACACTGCGCACCCGTTGCGTTGACGGAATCACTGCCAATGAGGATAAATGCCGTTCAAATGTGCATAACAGCATCGGTGTTGTAACAGCATTGAATCCGGTTATAGGTTATAAGAACTCTACCAAGATTGCAAAAGAAGCAATGGAGACCGGAAGAAGTGTATACGATCTTGTTCTCGAACATGACATCCTTGATAAGGCTGATCTTGACAAGATCCTGTCTCCAGAGAATATGATCAAACCGGTGAAACTTGATATCCACCCGAAGAAACATCTCTGATAATCTACTTAAGAGTAATTAATTCAGCGGAGAATCTGTGACTATGGATTCTCCGCTATTTTTATGTCTTGTTTAATGAAATTTTTCATTAATTTTGTTGAAAAATTTTATTGTGAAGAGAAAGAATATTAAGGATAGCACCATATACATCATCGGATTCTGTATTGCGGCGTTTGCCGCCATATGTATTTTCCGCCCTGCGCATGAGGCGGCAAAAGAGAAAGCGGAGGCGGGATTGGCTGCAGGAAATCGTTGGATAGACACTCTGTGTAATAACTCATCTGATTATGAACCGCTATATCCGATGGAAAAGGATGTGGAACGTTTTATGTCTAAATGGGATATTAAGGGGTTGTCGCTTGCCGTATCGCGTAATGACTCTCTTGTTTTTGCCAAAGGATTCGGTTGGGCGGACAAGGAGCGGGGTGAGATGATGGAGGCCAATCATATCATGCGCATCGCTTCCGCCTCAAAACTTGTCACAGCAGCTGCCATAATGAAACTTGTGGAAGAAGGGAAACTTAGTCTTGAAAGCAGAGTGTTGGGTGAAGGTGGTATTCTAAACCGGAAGGATTTCACTGAGTCCATAAAGGATCATCGCATGGATTCGATAACAGTGGAGCATCTGCTGAGGCATGAAGGCGGGTTTACCCTTGGTGCCGGGGATCCGATGTTCAATACAGTGGAACTTAAAAAAGCCAAGCATCTCACCAAGGCTCCGACTAACGAGGAGCTTGTAAGAATCGTGCTCGGCAGAAGACTCGGTTTCCAACCCGGAAACGGGCGCAGGTATTCAAATTTCGGATATATGCTTCTATCTCTGGTGATAGAGAAGATAAGCGGGGATAATTATTGGGATTATGTGAAAGAGAATATTCTCTATCCGGCGGGAGTGTATGGTTTTATGCCTGCTGCCAATTATTATTCAGAAAAAAATCCGCGTGAGGTGAAATATTATTCACCTGACGCGGAATTGGTTGAGGATATAAACACCCCCGGCAAGATGGTTGACCGTTGTTACGGAGGTGCAAACATCAATGCGTTGCTTGGTGCGGGGGGCTGGTGTGCCTCCGCGGCAGATCTGTGCCGCTTTGTTGCTGCAATAGATGGAGATTCCCGTTTTAAAGATGTATTGAAACCGGAAAGCGTATCCCGTATGACAGCCCATCGAGACAAAGAGAAAATATGTTTCGGATGGACAGAGTCAGATGAAAATGGGAGGTGGACGAGAAGCGGCACCCTGTCATCGGCACATGCCCTTATCATGCGTTTTCCGGATGGAGAGTGCTGGGTTATTACCATGAATTCAGGTGTATGGACAGGCTATAAATTCACGCGTTCCCTTGAGAACCTTGTCAATACACTGAGATCGCGTTATTCCGGACATCTTCCATCACGCGATTTGTTCTGATTCTGTCAGTTTATTCAGATTCTGTCTCTCCGCTCACTTCTTTACCAAATATGTTTGTCACCAGTGCGCCTGCTGCCATCACGGCTGCTGATACACTCAGCACGAGCATTGCTCCACCTGATTTAAGAAGTATCGGGATGACGAAAACTCCGAGCACGGCACCGATTTTCCCTATAGAGGCCGCGAGACCGACTCCTTGCCCGCGTTGCTCAACGGGATAAATATGCGGCGGGAGTACATACGTTATCAGGTGTGGACCCATATTCAAAAACAATTCGAAAGCCATGAACGCACCTATGGAGATCCACTTGTTCCATGCGAAATGATATGACAGAAGGAGGATCACCAGTGAGACAGCGCACATCCAGAAACCGACAGACTGTATGGCCGTGAGACTTTTGCGCCGGTTGATAAGTATAAGACCCCAGATGAATCCGGGAAGAATTATGCAGCTTATCCAGAGTGTGATCTCAACTGAAGAAGTCACATGGAATATGGCATTTTCTCCGGCAGTGAAATGCTCAAGACCGAGTGCCATCACAAGGATGGGAAGAAAGACACCGATACCATAGACACCGAGTCCTTCGCATGCCCATGGCACACCACTGAGTATCACCTTTTTCCAATTGGTGGATATGAAGGAAAGCATGGATGTTTTCTGCGAAGCAGCCTGAGGTTGTGACGTGGTTGCGTCTTGCGATATTGTCACATTCGCTCCAAGGAATTTTTTTACCGCAGTCTCTGCTTTCTGTGTCATGCCATGGTCAAGTAGCCATTTCGGACTCTCATAGAATCTTATTCTAAGAATGAACATGACGGCTGCGGTGATTGCAATTATCCACAGAAGTTTTGGCCACGCATCGGCAGACTTCCAGCAAGTGAGCAGTGCGAAACATATTGCAGCTACAATAATGTTTCCAAGCGCACAGGCTGCTTTGGCAACGCCTACCATCAGCGAGCGATATTTCACCGGCATGAGTTCGGATACATAGTCGGAATCGAGACTGTATTCTCCACCAATGCCGAGTCCTACGAAGAAGAGACATATTGTCAGCACCGCGACAGATGGAAACAGAATAGCGATAACGCAGGATACAAATATCATTGCCGGGCAGAACCGGAAGAAGAAAAGGTAGCCGTATCGGTCACTCAGTCTTCCGAAAATCACAGATCCGATCGCTATGCCAATAAGGTCGATAGCACCGATAAGACCTTGCATGAACGAAGATAGCTCCGGATGCATGATTATGTTCAGCATCGGGATGATGATGCCGGCGAGTGTAGCCACCGCCGTGCCGATCATCTGACCCAATGAAGAAACAAATACTATGTAATAATGGCGGGGCGTGAGCCTCATTGTCGCCATATCCACCGTTTTCATAACTTTAAAATTAATTGCTCTTAGGCATTAAGAATTGATAATTGGGGAATAAGAACAGCCATGTGGCAACGCAGAACGGACCGGTCAGTGTGGGCAGACCCATCGGGGAGAAGAATGCATTCATGGCAGCCTGAATGAATACAGTGGCGATAACGCCTATTATTGTCCATATCGCGGCTTTCCATGTGAAGTTGCAGTAAGTGGCTCCTAATGCGATACCGGTAAGCACTGCGCTGAATCCGTACAGACCGTTGGCGATGTCTGCGCCCGGACCTTTCCATGCTATCACAATCAGTAATGCCAATGCTGAAGATATCGCAGCCCACATCGTAGCTCGCCAGCTACTGACAGCCAGCGCAGCGAGGAAGAATATACCGGTAACCCATGAGTTGATGAGGAATACCTGGGAAAGACCTTTGAGCCAGTATTGGACGAGTCCCCAGAAGTGCATGTCAAGAGTTTCCTGTGCACCGAGTGGAAGCTCAGGGGTGCCCATGTGTATGGCCGGCATGCCGTTGAACAGACGGGCAGCAAGCAGGAAGAACCATGTGCACAATACGAATGGGAATGTGAATGTAGACATTTTCCAGCGTCCCCAGATATTGTCAAGTCCTGTTCTTACCCATGTTGTCATGGCTGCGCAAAGAATAAGGCCGAGCCACATCCATATTGTATTACCGAGGAAGGTGGGGAATGCGCAACCGACAAGGCATCCGTTGAAACCCCACAGACCTTGTCCTCCCTTTGTGTCAGGAAGCTGGAGGATATAACCGGTCAAGGTCGAAACTGCCGCACCAAGAAGAAGTCCCCATGCCACAATGCCTATCCCTTCTTCATATGCACCCCAGAAGATGCCAATGGTGAACAGTAGTCCTGTCCACATTGAATCCTGAAACATAACCTGTCCGATGCCGCGGAACAGGGTTCGTGGAAATTCACGGACTGTTTGTTTTAGTGTGTAAATCATAGTCAGTATTTTTTGATTTTGTTTTGTCGAATCTTTAAGAACCTTAGGATCTTTAAGGTCTTTAGGGACCTTAGAGACCTTAAGGATTTTAAGGACCTTAAAGAATTAAGGGTCGTTGACGAGAGTGTTTTGAACTCTTGTTTAAAATTAAACGTTTTTAATAAAAAATAAGTTTTTCAGTATTATGAATATTCACACGTTAGCTAATTTTCTAAGAAGTAGGGGAGTGCTCATGATCTTACATGTAACGATCATGCTTCTGTCTGCATGGCTTATATATATAATATCTGTTGATACGTTCAAGAATGTATCATTCTATCAGCAGCCTAAATTCCAGCGGCAGCAGTTCTGGATATGCGTGGTCTTCATGGCGGATTTCTTTATAGAATTTTTCCTCTCGCATGATAAGAAACACTACCTCGCAACCCATTTTATATTCTTTATTGTCTCTATTCCTTATCAAGCAATTCTCTATCATTTCGGTTGGGAGTTGTCGAAGGATGTGTCTTATCTTATCCGTTATATGCCTTTGATCAGGGGTGGATATGCAATGGCTATAGTTGTAAGCTGGTTTACATATAATAAGGCAACCGGGTTATTTTTTACATATCTGATAACCTTGTTTTCTACGGTCTATTTCGCCAGCCTTACTTTTTATCTTTTCGAATATAAGGTTAATACAGGAGTCCACAATTATCAGGATGCCCTATGGTGGGCAGCCATGGATGTCACTACAGTGGGTTCAAACATAGAGGCTGTGACAGGAGTGGGTAGAGTGCTTTCGGTGCTTCTTGCGGCATTGGGTATGATGATGTTCCCGATCTTTACGGTTTATGTCACAAATCTTATAACAACGCGAAACAAGGAGGCTGGAACGCATAACGATGAGATCTCTCTTGTGAAAGCCTACCGTATGTTCGTAAAAAAACACCCCGACCAGGCCGGGGTGCTTAGGGATGAGACGTCAGGAAAGGATTCCGGGTCAGCTCCGTCAGACGGTAGCGTTAAGGGTGGGAGTTAACGGCTCGTCGGCACAAAGCACAGCGAGCAGGTTGCCGACCATAGATGCTTTCTGATCGTTTGTAAGATTAACCACACCTTTTGTCTCAAGGGTGGAGAGAGCCATCTCAACCATTGATACGGCACCTTCCACTATTTTCTCTCTGGCTGTTATGATGGCTGAAGCCTGTTGCCGGCGAAGCATGACAGCCGCGATTTCCGGAGCATATGCCAGATAATTCAAGCGTGCCTCAACAACTTCCATACCTGCCATGGCAAGCCGTTCATTGATTTTCTTCTCAAGAAGATCGTTGATTTCCTGTCCGCTGTCGCGGAGTGTAAGTTCATTAGGATCACCGGAATCTGTCTGGTCGTAGGCGAAATGACCTGTTACCTCACGTAATGCCGCATCGCTTTGTATGCGCACGAAATTTTGCAATGCCGCGTTGTTGACAGATGCTGTCTGAGCTCCAAGACTTTGTGAATCAAGATCGAAAACAACCTTGTAGGTGTCTTTTATTTTCCATACAAGCACCATACCGATAAGCACGGGATTTCCAACCTTGTCGTTGACCTTTATAGGTTCGATATCCATATTTCGTATTCTCAACGAAAGCTTTTTACGGCTCAGGAACGGGTTTACCCAATAATATCCAACCCGTTTGCAGGTGCCTTTGTATTTACCGAAGAAAATCATCACACGTGCAACATTCGGTTCCTGCACAAAATATCCAACGCAACCCAATATGAATATGATGAATAACGGAACTGTTATACCTGCAGCAAGTCCGGGATTATCCCCTGCCCAGGTTATCATGCTGAACGCCATGAGGGCGGGGAGCAATATAAAGGTTATGAAGATCATGGCGAAGCCATTGATGCAAAGACCTTTGTATTCGAATTCGTGATTTTGATTGTCCATATATATTATTGTTACTATTTATCTGTAATATGTTATCTTTCTGGATTCAGCAGCTGTGAAGTTCTCTTTCTGTTCGCGTCCGTATTCTCCGTCAGAGTTCATGTTGCGGGTGGTTGATTCTCCTTTGAAACTGCGCTTGAGCCAATTTCTTTCGGAATCAAAGTCAAGATATTCGATAGTGAACTCCACTTCCCATAGTTGGTCAGGTCCCTCGGATCTGTATTTCCCTGCTATAGGGTTCCATTCACTGTCAAAGTTGGTGTATTCAAGTTCGAAGACAGTGCCGTCACTTTCTCTGCATTCTGTTTCATCTATAAAGCCTTCGGGATTACATCCAGTTTCATTATCAAGCAGCTCATTGAATTTACTTGTCAAAATCCCCTCTGTGTCAAATGATAGTGGTCCGGAAAGACATGTAACGAAAGGGGAGTAGTCAACGGTAGTTACCGCTTTTACTTTCCCAATCAATCCGAATTTTCTCAAATCATCAGAAAAATATCCTCCGAGAGTATCAATCGGCACGGTGTCCGTAGCGATGCTGGATGCTGTCATGGTGTCGGCTACTGTAGCGACAGCTGAATCCGCGCTATTCTTTTTGTTACCTCCTGTGCATGAAACCATAGCTGTGGCAATGAGGATAACAAAGCTTTTATGGAATTTAGTCATCTTAAATGGTATTTACTTCACAAATATACAAACATTTGGATAATCATGCAAAAAAAACAGTTTCCCTGTTTGGAAAACTGTTTTATGTATTCGTCAAAATGATTGACCACAACCTATCACTGTTTCGGATTCAGACGGTAGGTGAGTGCCACCGTTCCCGGAGTTGAGCCATCAGGCAGATCCTCTTCAGATGCAACTACGGTCACAATCGTTGAAAGCTGTGCATAGGCGATGGATTTGTCAACCTGAAGCACATCAAACGCGAGGGTAAAGAGGTGATTTCCAACCGGCAGATAGGCTGATGAAATTGATCCTCCGAATGGAGAGACAATTGTATAACCCATACCTACATGGTCGAGAATATAGTTTACTCCGGAAATTCCGGCTGCTTTGCCTCCAAGACCCTCGGCAGTTATTCCTGCTACTGTAAGTGGTTCTCCGGAAACTATATATATTTTGCCATCGGCGTCTACGGCATTGTCGATATTTACGGTAATATCAACGGAAGGCATGTCATCGTCATCGTGGCATGATGCCAGGAAGCTCAATGGCAGCAATAACAGAAGATAAAGTAACTTTTTCATGCTGATTCAAATTTAAATGTTTATGTTTCTCATAGTTTATATAACTATAACGTTTAAGATAAAGAATAGATTAAGAGTCCGTCTCATAAAAAATTTAGCTTTAGGGGACGCATGCCTGAGCTGCTTTTGTATTTGCAGAATCAGTCACATAGCCCGCTATGCTCCTGATTCAAAAATACAAAAGCAGCCAGGCATGCGGGACTAAGGTAACTTTTCATG
>CAJTPK010000024.1 GCA_910578075.1 uncultured Muribaculaceae bacterium
AATGATTGGAGGAAAGAGTGAAGAGGAAAGAGTGAAGAGGAAAGAGTGAAGAGGAGGAATGGTTTTATTGGTTAGCGGATGAAGGTGAAGGAGAGGAGGAGCTCGCGGCCGCGGAGAGCGAAGTCGTAGGTGAAGCGGTCGAGGTCGTTGAAGAGGGTGTAGGAATAGCTGCGGCAGTTGAGAATGTTGTGCAGGTCGAGACCGATGCGTATCGACTTTATCTTGTAGACCGCGCCGATGTCGAAGAGCGACATTGTCTTGTAACGGTCAGCTGTCAACTGTCGGCGTGAGATATCAGCTTTCCCTTTCAGCTCCCAGTGGTCGCCGGGGAAAAATGATAACGATGCTGCATGGGTCATGGTGGCGAAGGATTGGGAGCGGTTGTCATAGCGTGTGGCAGATAATGACCAGCGCAATTTGTAGTTCAGCTCAATCCAATGCCATGGACGGGAATTCACAGAGGGTGTCACGCCATATGTGTTGCCGTAATATCTTACATTCTCCCCGTTTCTGTCGGTCATGTTGCGGCTCCATCCGAAATCTCCCGTCAGCGAGATTTTAGTGCTGATATCCTCAATCTGTTTTGTTATCGACGCTGATGCGCTGAACCGGTCGTAGCCCGCGGGCGCCAGATAATCTGTTACGGCAATGAGTCCTTGCGATATATACTGGCGTGACATCAGGTTATTCCACCCCTTGGTGTATGATGCATCCGCATTGGCATACCAGTGGCTTAATGGCAGTTTGAATTTGTAGCTCAGCCTCGACGACAGGCTTTTCTGCCGAGCCATCACGCCGCTGCGGAGCGACAGCGACATGTAGTCGGTCATCACAGGAGCCGTGAGTAGAGACAATATGTCGCCAAACCTTTTTGAAAAACTAAGATTGCCCTGCAGCGATGATTTCGCTGAGATCATGTAGTTGAAATAAAGGTTAGGGTTTGCGGCAAACAGAAAATCCTTTTGAGAGAACGGGGTGGTGCCGCTGTTTTCCCAATCGCGGTATTGCAGCGACAGATTCATACCGGCTCTTACCACCAGTCTGTTGTAAGGCATGGCGTATTCATACGAAGGGGAGAACTGCAATCTGCCGGAGATGCCACCTATACGGTTATATCCGGTCATTACGCTTCCATCTCCGTAGCCATCGCTGCAGAGGGATGTCCGTATGCGGTCGCTTTTGAAATCGAGCGCCAGCGGCAGCGTCACGGAATGCCTGCTTAGCTCTATCCTTGCTAAAATGCTCTCGCGGACATTGAATGTATAGCTTCTGGCCCGTTGCGTCATCACCGCATCCGGGTTCTCGCCGCCAGAGGCGTTGATTGCGCCCGAAGGGGTGGCGATGAAGCGGAGCGATGTTGCCCAGCTCCAACGAGTCTTGCCGCGTCGCCATCCCACCGACAGATGGTCGCGGATATCAAAATCCTTCATATCGCGCCCCTGCGCGATAGATCCGTTGGTTCCCGTAACAGGTAATGCCGATTCAGAGAAAGATGCGTCCGCAAAGAAATTGTTGGCTATGTATCGCTTATCTCCGTTATTCTTATATTCTAAAGAGAGCGACGGCTTATGGGTGATGGAAAGCGGCTGGTAGCCGTTGGAGAAAATGATGTCGCCGGTTCCATCGAAATATGATCTTACATCACCGTAGGAATAAGAGGAGCGGGCATAAGAGTATCCGGCGTTGGTGCGTAAAGTGACATCTTTCGATATCTTGTTGATGAAATTGAGTGTTGTGGATACGTCCACCGGTTCCACCCACTGTGAACGACGTAGCGGGGGAGTGGATGCTGAGAGATCTCCCAATATCCTGCCGGCTTCATTTGAGGCTCCCTCATCTTCCGCAAGTCTGTAATGAATGATATTCTCCTCAGCGGCAAACTCCTTTACGTTGCCCGCCTTGACAGTGAGTATGGTCTGGAAATCCTTGGTGAACATCATGCCGGCTCCCGACAGCTCCCCGCGCCATCTTCCGCCGTAACCCCCTTTGGCATTGTATTTCCCCATGGGTTTGAACATCGCCTTAGGTTTCAGGCGTATATTGAGAGCCACATTGTCGTTGAAGCGTTTGCGGTCGATTTTTATGCCTTCATGATTGTTGAGCACCTCCACGGCGCTGACATATGACGATGGCAGACCGGTGGTGGCAACATTATATTTGCCGCCCATCAGTTCCATCCCCTCTATATAGAAATTGGATATATCCTTGCCGTTGTATTTTATGGCGCCCGATTCCGCCACATCGATTCCAGGCACTTTCTTCAGGGCATCCTGCAAGGTGACGTCGCCCTTGCCGGCGAAAGCAGCAAGGAGATAGCGCACCGTGTCGCCCATGAGCTTCACGGGAGATGCCTTCACAGTCACCTCCTTCAGGGTCTTAGCCGAGCGGAGGAGCGATATATTCACAACATCGCTCGTGACCTCCGATTTTTCGGAGTCATACCCTAATTTGCTGAAGCGGACTGTAAGCTTTGCGGAGGTTTTGTCGGCAGGGATGGCGATGGAGTATTTGCCATCGCGGCTGGTCTGCATGTATCCCACGGTAGTGCCGTCAGCTTCCACGCGTACCATCACACCCGTAAGAGGCTTCCCCGAATCGTCGGTGACAGTGCCTGTCACTGTTCCCCGTGCGGAAGCAGTGGCAAAGTAAAGCGCAATTATAAATATACTAAGGATATATCTCATTGTTGAATTTTACTTAATTTATTGCTGTCAGGAAAATTTTTATCACGCAGAGCCGCAGAGCCGCAAAGAATTTAAGCTGGTCAATCCGGTGCAGAGGTCGGTTCCACTCCTGCTGAGGCGCAGAGACCGACGCACCATCTCCGCGCCTTTGCTTAAATCGCCACGCGATTCTCAGCGATCTTTATTGTTGGTATTTCCAATTTCAAGCTTTGCGGCTCTGCGGCTCTGCGTGATTAATAATTTATTTATAGGAAATATATTATTTGGTGTGGGTATGGATGCCGATTACTTTTATGTCGTCTTTGCTGTCGCGTTTTTTTGAAGACTTCTGCTTTTCATCGGTTTTGTCGTCGGGGAAGATTTCAAGATGGACGCAGTTTTTGCCGGTGTCGCGTATGCGGATGCCGTTAATGAGTATCGCACCTCTGGAACCCTTGTCTTTCCTGACCGTGATGTCGCTTATTGACTCCTGTGGTATGGAATTCATGGGATTACGGTCGAATTTGTTTTTCATCTTCTCGAATTTGTCATGGGAAATTTTCATGACGTTGGGGATCTTGCGTTCAGATATCATGCCGCTGCCTTGACGGAAAGAGACTGCCGAGAAACGGTGGCTGCCTGAATCATCTTCCCCTTTCAATACCAATCCGGGTAGTCCGGAAAGCTTCCAAGGACCGAACGGCACGGGAATCTCCTCTGCATACCACACTGTCCAGTGGCGACCTTGATAATCACCCTCAGCTTTGTTGCATACATAGCCGCATACCGTGTCTGTGCCGGCTGTAAGATTCCATTTGATGGCAGGAATTTTCTCTTCGTATGAGTAATGCTCAAGTCCGATCGGAGCATCTACTGTTATTTTCCCTTTCTCCTGGTCGGTAACGATAGCCCGGTCAAAATAATTGTCTGTGAATATCTCCATCTCCCTGTATTCATTGAGAATGTCATCCTTGATGCCCGGCACGGAGGATATGGAGTCTACTTTAAATGATGAATAATCGTAGAATTTTGATAAGCCGTCGCCAATGCGGAGAGCGCAATTGTAGGAAGCCTCGACAGTTTTTCCCTTGTGTTCACCCTTGGTTTCGTAACTGTATATGCAGTCATAAAGTGCGGGAGTCTGTGCTATGGTTTGCGGTGTAAGAACCGGGGCGACCATGGCTATGGCCGTCAGAAGCAAATTTTTCATAATTATGATATTTTAGAAAATTATTTTGTGTCTTTGGATTTCAATGTTATGTCAATGAGACCGTTTGGCTCGTATTCGCCATGCTTTGAGACAGTGATTGACTCGATGTCGCCAGGATTGATTGTCTCCATATATTCGTAGGAGACAAATTTTCCGTTGACTCTGACCAAGGGTTTTGAGTCTGAACTTTCAGAGGTGGATGGGGCTAATGTGTCAACTGGGGCTACTGAGGCTGCTGCGCCGGGGATCTTGGCATCTGGGGCGGATGGGATAGCCTGGTGGAAAGCTGATTGGGCAGGCTCAAGTGCCGAGGCGAGGGTTTCGGATGAGATGGCCGCCACAGCAGCGATAATTACAGGCACGGCCAATACCCCGCGCCATCCGATTGACGACGGTTGCCGGTTCATCATAAGCAGACGCTGCTTGAGGCTGCTGCATCCGAAGCCGTTGGCGATACGGCTTACTGCAATGTCGCTGACTTTGGAGAGAAGCATGTATTGATAATCCTTAACGGCAAAGCCGGCGTTCATCACATCGTTATCCGCCTGGTATTCATGCACGGCATGGAGCTCACGGAGCATCATCCATGCCAACGGATTCCACCACTGAAGCGATGCGGTTACTCTTGCAGCCAGCAGGTCGAGATAATGGCGATGTCTGACGTGGCTTCCCTCATGACATAAGATCATTTCGGAATCCCCGATATAATCCGTATCTGAGATGAAGATGCGGCCGCCGAAGCTGAAAGGGGAGATGTGAGGACGCGACACAACCGAGATATTTGTTCCGCCGACAGATGATCGTTTGCTGTTGACAAGACATTTTCCAATCCATGCGAGTCCGTATAAAGTATATGCGGCTGTAAGCAGAGTGCCTGCCACGAAGAGATATGCAATTACGCGAAGTATGTTGCTTATGAATACGCCGGAGGTGGAGGCGTGGGAACCTTCCGCATCAGGCAGAATGACTGTGAAAGCATCTGCATTTTCATTCAGAGAATGCGAATCAATAAACGAAATACTGAACGCAGGAAGCAGCGGGGCGGCGATGGCGGTGAAACATATGACGAGCAACAGGCATCTGCGCAGCTTCAGAGCTTTCAATTTACCGACGGTCAGCTTATATATAGAGAAGAGCATCGACAGCAGTAATGCGGCTTTGATGGAATATATCAGAAATTCACCCATGGAAGTTAATTTTTAGGGTTCTTTGATTCTATGATTGAGATGAGTTCCTTTAGATCATCAACAGTGAGCTTCTCCTCTTCCACAAGGGCAGAAACGAGACCCTTGCTGCTGTTGTCGAAATAATTGCGGAGCACGGAGCCGAGAGTCTTTCGCCGCATCTTCTCCTTCGGAAGGACAGCCTTGTATCTGAAAGAATTTCCCATATCCTCATGTTCCACGACACCTTTCTGTTCCAGGATGCGCACGTATGTGGAGACGGTGTTTACGTGCGGTTTCGGATCCGGCATATTCGCCACAATCTCCTTCACAAACATCGGACCGTGTTTCCAGAGGACGTTCATTACTTCTTCCTCCTTTGCGGTCAGCTTAGTGTCTATAGTGTTATCGCTCTTTTTTCTCATAGTTTCTAACTAATAATTTAGTTGACACCGCAAAATTACAACTATTTTTTTAGTTTGCAACAAAAATAGCGAAAAAAACAAAAGCAACAGAAGATTTTTAGACCACGATCCAAAGTAACTAAAGCATGGAAGCAGATTATTTTTGACCAAAGTCCCAAAGGAACCATAGCATTGATGCCGAAGGGGGCGAGACGAAAGCTCGAAGAACTGGAATAATTGTAACACCACATCGAGATGGATGAGGAACGAAATCCATCTCGATGTGGTGTTAGCAGGGCGCGTCAAACGGCTTCGAAGAAGTCAACCAATCATAGAACATCTGAGTTTTGATCGACTTCTTCGAAGCCGTGTTCTGTCGCGATAACCAACACCACACCTTCGCAGGGCTGCGTTCCTTGCCCCGCTCGATGTGGTGTTACAATTATTCCAGCTCTTCGAGCTTTCGTCTCGCCCCCTTCGGCATCAATGCTATGGTTCCTTTGGGACTTTGGTCAAAATTTACCGTGTCAAATAAAAAGCGGAGCTTTTTAATGGTTTTGATGGTTTGATAAATAATATACTATGATTAATAATTAAATGTAAGAATGGTTACCGAAGGTTATCATGGTTAGAGAAAGAGGAGAGGAGGGCGGTATATTGCATAAGGGATTGGGATAATTAATATTTTTTAGCAATAATTTGCAAATGACGAAATTTGTATATAAATTTGGCGCAGAATATCCATTACGATAGGAAATGCAACTTATTTTTTAAGCTGTCCCGCCATTGAAAAACTCACTTCAGTCCCAGGACACCTCATTAGATATTTTGTAATTAATCCGCAACAATTGAACTAATTAATAACACCATGACTCAGAAATTCAGCAATCTACTGAAAGCGATGTTTGTGACTGCGCTGTTTTCAGGACTTGTTGTCAGTTGCAAAGACGACAATCCGAATGGAAATGCCGGAATCCAAACTGAATTCAATGTGACTATCCCTGAAACTGAAACAGCAGCCAAGCAGGGTACAATCAGAATTCCTCAGCAGGGTGGTCAGATCACCACTGCCGAGACCATCTACCTCGAGAAAGAGGGTCAGTTCTTCCCTTGCACTATAAAGGAAGCAACGGAAGATCATTTCTCTTTTATTGTCCCCAACAATGTAGAGACCGGTACCTATAAGGTGCACGTTCGCAAAGACGGAAAGCGCACATATCTCGGCACGATCCGCATTACAATAGTTGAAAGACAAATCGAGATTCCTGAAGGAGCAACAATTTATGGTATTGTGGAGACAACAGAGGGTGAGCCTGTGGCAAACGCAGTTGTCAGTGACGGTGAGATCTGTACCGTGACAAATGCCGAAGGTATCTATGGCCTTCCCTCCAACAAGGAAAACGGCTTTGTTTTCGTCTCTGTTCCTTCCGGATATGAGCCTGTGACAAACGGAACTGTTCCGAAGATGTATGAGCTTACGCAGACCCGCAAGGAGGTTCCGGAGATCCAGTCATTCAAACTTAAGAAAGTCGAGGGTCAGGATAACTTCAAGGTTATCTTCATGGGTGACAAGCACCTTGCCAACCGTACCCAGGATGTTGTGCAGTATAAGAAATTCTGCGCTGATGTGATGAACTACAAGGCATCCAACGGTGGAACCAAGATCTACGGCATCACACTCGGAGACCTCACCTGGGATCAGTACTGGAAGAACGGTTACCTGCTCTCAAATTACGTGAAGACCGTCAATGAGAATATCAAGGATCTTATCATTTATAATGTGATAGGAAACCACGACCATGATCCTGCTGCTATAGGCAACCATGCGGCGGTGAATCCGATGCTTGAGAATGTAGCTCCCGCATGGTATTCCTTCAATATAGGACAGTGCCATTTCGTGGTGCTCGATGACATCGACTGCTCCGCATATGACGGCGTGAAAGACCGCCCCTATAAGCAGAACATCTATGGTGTGCAGCTCGAATGGCTGAAGAAAGATCTGTCGTATGTCGACAAATCAACACCTGTATATGTGATGACCCACGGATCCAACTATTCATATAATACATCCGTTGCAAACGCATACAACCTGCGCGCCAACACCGGTTCAGATGAGCTTATCTCGATTTGCTCCTCATTCAATGAAGTGCATTTCGTAAACGGTCACCTGCATCAGCAGCACACAATGATGCCCGCCGATGTTCCGGCCAACACATATTCCAACAAGGTATATGAGCACAATATCCCCGCTGTCTGCGCCGACTGGTGGTATTCAGGCTATTACACCCCCGGCTGCCATGTCTGCACAGACGGTGTCCCCGCCGGTTATGCAATCTTTGATTTCACCGGCAAGAACGTGAAATGGGGTTACAAAGGCACAGGCATGGACGAGAAGATCCTCTTCCGCGCATATGACCTTAACAACGTGGACTTCAGCAACGTGGCATGGAAGAATCTAAAGGATTCCAAGGTTATCGACACATTCCGTAGCCGTTATGAGACTCCCTATGCCGGCGACAAACGTAAGAACCAGGTGCTCATCAATGTATGGAACTGGAACTCCGGATATAAGATCGAGGTTAAGACCGCAAACGGGGAGACACTTGCTGCCACACAGATCAATGAATACGATCCGCTATCGATCGCGGCACTTTCCATCCCCTACTGGGATCGCAGTGCACTGACAAGCGTGCCCGGAACAGGGACAACCAAGCGTTTCCACTTCTTCCAGGTGCAGTGTCCGGATGCCGACACCAATCTTGAGATAACAGTCACCGACAACTTCGGTAATGTTTATAAAGAGACTATGGAGCGTCCGAAGGCATTCTCCACAGCTGCATACAGCATCAACAAATAAAATTAATCAGTCCGTCCCATGAAGCAGGATTTTATGGGACGGACTCTAATCCATAAACTAACTAATACCTACCTTATGAAACAAGTCAGAAGACTAATTCTACTGCTTGTGGTCCTGTTGACGGGGATCCCCGCATGGGCAGCCACAAGAGAAGTGACGGGTACTGTCACCGATGAACAGGGTGAGCCCCTGACCGGTGCCAGCGTAATGCTGGTGAATTCCCGCACAGGGTGTATGGCCGACCTTGATGGCCACTTCTCCATCCAGGTGCCCGAGGGCCCTGCGCAGCTGAAGATCGCCCTTATCGGTTATCAACCCCAGACAGTGAAGGTTGCAGCCAACCAGACTGTAATCAATATCAAGATGAAGGAAGATTCCCAGATGCTTGAGGAGACAGTGGTTGTCGGTTACGGCACACAGAAGAAAGTGAACCTTACCGGTGCGGTAGCAGCTCTTGACGGCAAGAGTCTTGAGGATCGTCCTGTCAGCAATGTCTCATCAATGCTTCAAGGTTCTGTTGCCGGTCTTAACGTAACGACAAGCTCCGGTAAACCCGGTTCATCATCAACGTTGAATATTCGTGGTCAAACTTCAATTAACGGAGCGAGTCCTCTCGTGTTGATCGACGGGTCTATAGGTGATATTGACCAGGTAGACCCCAACGATGTTCAGTCAATATCAGTTATCAAGGATGCTTCTGCGGCTGCTGTTTACGGTGCGCGCGCGGCATTCGGTGTGATTCTTGTAACAACCAAGGCTGGAACTGAGAAGGATGGTAAGGCTACTGTGCGTTACAATGGTCGATTCGGCTGGGTTGAGCCAACCACCAATACCGATTATGAGACTCGTGGCTATTGGCATCTTAAGGTGATGAACGAGTTCCAGTATGCCCAAAACAAGAGTTATCTTGTATCCAGCTATACAGATGAGGATTGGATGGAACTTCTTGCTCGTGTCAATGACAAGACTGAGAATCCTGAGCGCCCCTGGACAGTGGAGGTTGTTGAGAATGGTAAAAAGCGTTGGAAATATTACGGAAACAACGACTGGTATAATAGTCTGTTCAAAGACAAACGTTTCATGACCCAGCACAATGTGTCGCTCAGCGGAGGTTCAAAATCAATCAAATATTTCGTTTCCGGAGGTTACAAACATAACGACGGTATGGCGAAATTCAACAACGATAAATATAACCAGTATACTCTGCGTTCCAAGGTAGATTTCAAGATCAACAAGTATCTGAGCTTCGAAGAGAATGTATCATTCTTCGGCTCAACTTATAACTATCAGGGTGACGGTTCGATGGAGAACACTATCGGTTATTCCGGTGAGAATGCTCTTCCCATTTTTCCTTTGATGAATCCAGACGGTACCTATATTTATGAGAACTATATAATAGAGGGTGGCTACAAACCAGCCAACGGACGTCATATCATGATGATGCAGGGGCTTCATCCCGGTCAGAATAAGAAAACAAACTTTATGACCACAAGCCGTCTGAACATTACACCTATAAAGCAGCTGACTATCGCAGCCGACTTTACATACCGTTTCCAACAGAACCGTAACAATACACGTTCAAATCCGCTTCCTTTCCGCAAGGCTCCTGATGAAGACATCAAGTATTACAGCTCCGGTGCCGGTCAGGATGACTTCAAGGAGTCACTTGCTAACTATGATTATTATTCAGCGAATGTTGTCGCAACCTATAAGGATACATTCAAGGATGCGCACAACCTGACTGTGATGGCCGGTTATAATTATGAGAATCGTAACTATAAGACATATTCAACCTATGTCAAGGAGCTTGGCACTAAAAACCTCAATGACCTTGGACTTGCCAGCACGATGGATGGAGTCAAGGTGACTGGAGGACAGAACCAATACTTCCTACAGGGTATCTTCGGTCGTATCAACTATGACTACCTTGGTAAATATCTTGTAGAGTTGTCAGGACGTTATGACGGAACATCACGTTTTGCAAAAGGTCACCGCTGGGGTTGGTTCCCATCAGGGTCTATCGGCTGGCGTTTCAGTGAGGAGAAATTCTTTGAGGGGCTGAATCCATGGTGGACAAACGGTAAGATCCGTGTGTCTTACGGTAGCCTTGGTAACCAGAATACATCCAACTATTACACGTTCCTTCGTCAGGTTTCTATCTTGAATGCCGATGGAGGCGACAGCCGTCCTACATTGACATTCGACAAGACATCCTTTGCTAAATATTCATCAATTGGTGCTCCTATTGCTGAAGATTTCACATGGGAGAAAGCAAATCAGTGGGACCTTGGTTTCGATCTCGGTTTCTTCAACAACCGACTCAATGCTATTGTGGATCTTTACATCCGTGATACCAAGGATATGATTACCACAGGTAAAACGCTCCCCGCAGTGTATGGAGCATCTTTCCCAAAAATGAATGCGGCTGATCTCCGTACAAAGGGTTATGAGTTTAGCCTTGAATGGCGAGACTCCTTCTCTTTGTTTGACAATGAATTTACATATAATATCGGCGGAAATATCTCTGAATACCGAAGCACCATCACTAAATTTGACAATCCGGCATTTAACCTGGGTGATCATTATGTAGGTGAGGAGTATGGCGAAATCTGGGGTTTCAAGACAGATGGTCTGTTCCAGTCATATGAAGAAGCGCAGGAATATGCATCTAAAGTAGATCTTTCATATGTCAAGAAAGGCATGAGTGAAGGATGGCAGGCTGGTGACCTTAAATTCGTTGATGTCGATGGCAATGGTAAAGTTAACAACGGAGATAACACGCTTAATAATCCTGGAGACCGTGTCAAGTTAGGTAATGAGCTTCCCCGTCTTCAGTATGGTTTCCGAGCTGGCATCAACTACTTTGGTTTTGATGCAAGTGTATTCTTCCAGGGTATAGGTAACACGTACTGGTATCCGGCGAAAGGTGCAGGTGGTTTCTGGGGTCCGTTCTCAACATACCTTAGAATGACGTACATGCCTTATGACTTCAAGGATATGTATTGGACAGAAGATAATCCTGATGCATATTTCCCCCGTGCAAAAGGAAAAGGTGCAAGTAGTGGTTATCTCCAGTATACCAACGACCGTTATCTGCAGAATGTGCGTTATTTGCGTCTGAAAAACCTGACAGTAGGTTATACATTCCCGAAGAAATGGACACGTGTTGCCGGAGTTGAAAAACTCAGAATTTATTTTACTGCCGAGAACCTTTGCTATTGGTCACCGGTAAAGAAAATAACGAGTTATATCGATCCAGAGGCTTGTACGGATACAGGTAATGACCATTATGATATGCTTACATATCCTATGCCCAAGACCTTTACTTTCGGTATAGACCTGCAGTTCTAATCTAATATTCAGTGATAACAATGAAAAAATATATATTAATGGCTTTTGTCGGATTGCTTGGACTCACAGCTTGTGACAGCAATCTTGACGTGCAGCCTCTCGATAAAGTGGATCTTGAAAATTATTTCAGATCGGCTTCCGAAATGGATTTGTATTCAACAGCTTTCTATTCAATCCTTGAGGGTAAACCATACTCTTATCAGGATGACCATATAGCAAAGCAGGTTCTCAGCAATGAACTTCTTTGCGGAGATGCCAGAGTGGTTCCCGGTAGTAGTTCAAACTGGGAGTGGACGACATTGCGTAATATCAACACACTTCTTGAATATGCTCCGAAGAATTGTTCTGATCCAGAAGCAGTAACCAAATATTCGGCGGTAGCACGTTTCTTCCGCGCTTATTTCTATTTCGATAAAGTGAAGCGTTACGGTGATGTGCCATGGATTGACCGTCAGTTGTTCTCGACGGATGATCAGCTTTATGCACCACGCGATTCTCGTGAGCTTGTCATGAGTAAGATGCTTGAGGATATTGACTTTGCAATTGAGAATTTGCCTGACAGCAAGGCGGAGACAAATGTCGCTAAGGTGACAAAAGGCGCAGCTCTCGCTCTTAAGTCGCAATTCTGTCTTTTCGAAGGCACGTTCCGCAAATATCATGGTATCACTCTTGAAGGACATGACTGGCAGTTTTATCTTCAGCAGTGTGTTGACGCATCTGAGAAACTGATGAGTGGTCAATATGGTAAGTATGCCCTTTACAATACAGGTAAACCTGCATCTGATTATCGTGATCTCTTCACACGCATAAATGCTGCCGACACCAAAGGTGAATATATACTCAGTGTCGCTTATAGCCAGACACTCAGCCTTTACCATAACGCTAATACTTATGCGGTTGGTAACAACCAGGGTAAGCCGAGTCTGATGCGTAAGCTTGTAGCGTCATATCTTATGAAAGACGGTACACGCTTTACTGATAAGCCGGGCTGGCAGACAATGGTGTTTGCAGATGAGATGAAAGACCGTGATCCTCGTCTTGCCCAGACACTTCGTGCGCCGGGACACAAGCGTTATGATGAAAACGTGGTTACAAGCTGTAATTTCCAGGTTTCATCCACAGGTTATCAGCCCATCAAATATGTGACAGCCCAGCGAATAAACAATAACGACTGTGACATGACATCCCGTTCACTCACAGACATGCCTGTTTTCCGCTATGCAGAGGTTCTTCTCAACTATGCTGAGGCTAAGGCTGAACTTGGTTCGCTTTCACAGGCAGATCTTGACAAGAGTATCAATCTTCTCCGCAAACGTGCCGGAATGCCTGACATGAAAGTCGGTAATTCAGCAGATCCCTTCCTGCTCAGCGAGGAATATGGTTATTTCAACTGTAAAGATGGTGATATTCTTGAAATCCGCCGTGAGCGTGGTATTGAACTCGTGCAGGAGAATCATCGTTTCTGGGATCTGTTGCGCTGGAAAGAGGGTAAGTGTATTAACCAGCCATGGTATGGCATGTATGTTCCCGGTCCCTGTGAACTTGATATGTCTGGTGATGGGAAGCCTGATGTGTATTTCTATGCTGCCGGTTCGACCAAACCCTCAGTATCCGGTTCTGCCATTGCACTTGAGATTGGAAAAGATATAAGATTATCTCAGGAGACAAAGGGTAATACATGTGATCATCACACCCAGAATCTTCAGAAGTTTAATGAGGACAGAGATTATCTTTATCCGATTCCCAGCCAGCAGATAGAACTCAATCCAAATCTTGTTCAGAATCCTGGCTGGACTAAATAATCATGATTATCAAAGAATAATTATATGAAAACTAAAATAAATCTTTTATTACTGTCTCTCATCACCGTGTTCGGAGGTTTCCTCGCGTCGTGTGATGATGATAAAGACGGAGTTGCAGAGGCTGTGATAGGTAGTTCGCGCAGCATAGAGTTTCCGGCTCAGAATACTGCACCTGTGATGGTTGTCATTGTTTCGGATGGAAATTGGCACTGTGACGCTCCTGAATGGTTGACTGTGACACCGAATTCAGGCGGCGCCGGTACAACTGACGTACTGATCAGTGCTGCTGAGAACTATCGCGATGGCATCGACCTTCCGAGAAAGTGTACTCTCAAATTCATGGGCGAGACAAAGCGCAGCATATTTGAGGTCTTGGTTCGTCAGGCTGGTGATAAGTTCCGCGACATCAAGCCATCTACAATTGCTGAGGCTGATAAGATGGAGGAGGAATCCGCTGTTGAATTCGTAGACCTTCCTGTCATGACATCTACAAAAAATGGCTTTGTGGGCACTGATGGCACAGACTTGGTTTATGTAACAGGAGATGCAGCTCAGGCGCAGCCTGGACAACTTGTAACCATGCTAGGTACAATCGAGAAATCTGACGTGATGCTTACTGTTGTTCAATGTGATAAGATAGATGGTGTTAAGACCGGTGATGTTCCGGCGATTACAGCTGTTGATATCACAAAAAATATTGATCAATATAAGTCTGATAAACGCTCTTTTATCAAGGTTACAGGTGTCTATGATGGCTCGAAACTTAAGGTTAATGGTTCCTCATTAAGCGTATCGGTTGAAGATTGCAACAAAGATGTAGACCTTTCAAAATTTGGTGGTCATCTTTTGACTTTGACTGGCGTTTACTCCGGAACAGCTTCACCGGTTGTCCGTATGATTGTTACTGATGTTGAAGACCTGGGTGCAAATGAGACAATCTATTTCCAGAGCAGGTTCGAAGTTATTTGGGCAAGATTCGCAGACTGGGTTAAATCTGGTTCGTCAACAAATATGGATGCAATGGGAACTGATAATAGCGGTGTGTATCTCCCGAATATCGGAACTCCCAAAGTTGATGGCGTTTCAGCACTTGATGTCCTTACTGAAAATGGCTGGATAATTAATGGTGGCGGAAATGAGACAGGTCTTGGAACAGGCTGTAATTTCCAGAAGTTCTATCTGAAGATGGGATCTTCCAACAAACAAAACTCTGCTACGTTGCCCGCTATTGCCGAATTTGGAGATGGCATAACAGGAGTGCAGGTATCCTTCGATTGGTGTCCTTGGCGCGATGGAACGTCTGCTGATAAGAAAGCATATGACCCGACTCAGATAGTACTTATCGTCAAAGGAAGCGGTTCGACTACTCAATTCCCGATAGAGAATCCGGCTCCGGCAGCAGGAGAGCAACTGAAATGGTATAGCGTTAATGTTGATCTCGGCACACTGAAGGTTGATAAAGATACAAGAATTGAGATTCGAAATATCGATGACCAATATCTCCCAAATGGTGCTAAGTCAGGTAAATTCCGTTGGTTCCTTAACAATATTAAAGTTTATAAAGAGAAGGAATAATCAAGCAGCTTTCATAAATTGATATAGCGTGTCCGCCGGTGATAATCGTCTCGATTTCACCGGCGGACTTTTATGTTGCGTAACATATAATAGACTGTTGCTATATTGCTGCATTTTGCCTTACTTTGTAATTGATAGAATTAACCTGATTATTAACCTAACTTTACAGACAATGAAGAAGTTCGTATTGTTTTCAATGGCATTCGCCATTACCATGGTATTTGCAACCTCCTGCAATAATGAGGCTCCGGATGTATCCTCCGAAATCCAAGTAGTAAAACCAGAAAAGCGGAAAACAGTCAAGCTCAAAAAAGATATTGTTGAACTTTCGTCATCAGACGCATCCTTAGTTGCGAATCTGGTAAAAGGTGATAACAAGCTAACGCGTTCGCTTGCTGACAATGAAATAATCGGTACGGTTACAATCAATGATTCCGAAGGTAATCCCTCGATATATGCGGTCAACTTCACCGATGGTTATATGCTCATTTCAGCAACAAAGAAATATTACCCGGTGCTCGCTGTCATCGATCATGGCACATTCTCCATGGACGAAGCTCCCGATGGCGAAAAATTCCTCATCAACGGGATGCTTGCTAACATCTCCGCAATCCGCGTCTCCACTCCAGACTCCACCGCTACCCGCATCGCCCGCGAATGGCTCCGCTACGAAGAGCCGACGCGCCCAGGCCGCACACGCGGACTCAATGAGCCAACAGAAGAGGAGTATGAGCAGGCTTATGACTGGATGTATGAGGTATACTATGATCTTTGCTTTGGATATTTATACTATTTGAATGAATGTAAGGATATATTGCCAGAAGATGTTTATGAACATTATTGTAAGCGAGCAGAAGGACATGCTGATGATTTGTACGGGGGTACGAAATATGGGTATGAATACACGGCGATTGTTGCACCTGTTAGGGAAGGTGTGCTTGATGTGACCTGGCCATGTCTGACTACTACATGGGATCAGGATTATGATGAATCTGCTTTTGCTATTCCCTTTGGATGCACAACGATAGCAGCAGGTCAGACTATGAAATATTTTAGACATCCTTCATCTTTTGATTGGGATAATATGCTTGATAACAAGTGCACTTTTACAACTACTCTTTTTTTGAGGCAATTAAAGAAGGAACTAAATATAGATGACCAAAATGCAGGATCTTTAGACGATGTTGTGAGGGTTTTGTCAAATTATGGATATAGTTGTTATAAAACCTCGCATAATCAATACGCTGTTAAAAGATCTTTAGAAAATAAAAGGCCCGTTATACAGAGGGGAAATGAGCCGGGAGCGCAATATGGGCATGAATGGGTGTGTGATGGATATAAATATACCACAGATTATATTGAATATGTTTTATTGTCTTTAGGTTATAGTTACGATGGAACATTATGTTATCAAGAGGCTTATGGAGAAAATTATATTGAATGGTTTGATAAAGGCACAACTTATTTTCATATGAACTGGGGATGGGGTGGTAGACACGATGGATGGTATCTTGAAGATTTAAGTGATGTGCCATCCGGAATGGGATATACTCAGACACGTCAGGATATTATTATCAACGGTCATAACTGATAGCAGGATTAAGCACTCTTGCGTCAGGCGGCTTCGATTAAGTCGGTCAATAATCCATTATGTTTTAATGTGTCTTATTGGTCGACTTTTTCGAAGCCGTCTTTCGCGTCAATCCAAAAGCGGAGCTTTTGAAATGGTTATAATGGTTTCAATGGTTGAGGAAAGAGTGAAGAGAATAGAATGAAGAGGAAAAGAGCGAAGAAGAATGGTTTTTAATGGTTTTAATGGTTTGATCAAAAATTAGGAGATGAGGATCGGGTTTGACGCACCACGCACCGCAGGTGCGTGCACTCAACAGCTTCGCCTCAGGCAAAGCTATGCTTTGCAATGGTTTCCAATGGTTTGAAAAGAAGCTGGTTTCAAATGATCTGATGGAGATGGATTGGTTTCAATGGTTTCCAATGGTTTGATCAAAAATTAGGAGATGAGGATCGGGTTTGACGCACCACGCACCGCAGGTGCGTGCACTCAACAGCTTCGCCTCAGGCAAAGCTATGCTTTGCAATGGTTTCCAATGGTTTGAAAAGAAGCTGGTTTCAAATGATCTGATGGAGATGGATTGGTTTCAATGGTTTCCAATGGTTTGATCAAAAATTAGGAGATGAGGATCGGGTTTGACGCACCACGCACCGCAGGTGCGTGCACTCAACAGCTTCGCCTCAGGCAAAGCTATGCTTTGCAATGGTTTCCAATGGTTTGAAAAGAAGCTGGTTTCAAATGATCTGATGGAGATGGATTGGTTTCAATGGTTTCCAATGGTTTGAGAAAAAGGGTTGGTTTGGGAGCAACGTAAGATTTTTTGTGGTTGGTATTGCTATGTTGTCGGAAATTATGATTAACTTTGGAAAGAAATGGCACCGGTCGTCCGGTTGCTGAAACTATACTTAACTAAACCATAACTAATTCCAAGAAATGATGAATGTAAAGAATCTGAAGAGGGGCGTGGCTTTGGGCATCCTCGCTCTTTCAGCTGCAACAATGTTCGCCCAGACGCAGCAGATCCGTGTTTTCTCGCATCGTGGCGGTCGCATGGAGCATGACGAGAACACAATGGAGGCATTTCAGGCCTCGCATAAGGCCGGTTATACCGGTTATGAGACCGATATCCGCATGACAAAAGACGGCGAACTGGTGGTGACACATGACAGCAAGCTTGACCGAACCACTAACGGCACGGGCGCTGTCGAGCTTAAAACGCTTGCCGAAATCCGTAAACTCAATACAAAGAAAGGTAACAAGATGCTCACCCTTGATGAGCTGATGGAATTTCTGAAAGATAAGCCGGGTCTCTATGTGGAGTTCGAGATGAAGACCAATCCCGATTCGCTCTATCCCGAGTCTACGTTGCCTGTGTATGTCGACAAACTTTATAAAAAGGTGATGGCAAAGAAGCCGGCTGATGCTGAATTCCTTTTCACCTCTTCCGACACACGCGCTTTGCGCTGCATGCAGCAGCGTCATCCGGATGCTGATCTGCTGCTTATCACGAGTGATCCTTTGAGCAAGGCAACGATCAATCTCTGCAAGGGTCTTGGAATAAAGAGGATCGGTTCGAAGATGGAGGGTACTTCCCGCGAGGCTGTAAAACTCGCACACAAAAAGGGTATATCAGTAAGTCTATGGCCCGGACAATCGATCGCGGATTTCATGCTTGGCGCATATCTTGGCGCAGACTATCTCTGCACAGACATCCCGATCCAGCAGAAAGAATGGCAGGAGAAAAATGCTCCATGGCTCAACGTCAGATACTAACCATCGCATGTTTTCCCTCTAACCACACTCCTCAACTTTCCTCAAACCATTATAACCAGGGGAAACCATTTTTCTTTCCTCTAACCATTTAAACCATTATAACCATTCAAAAGCTTCGCTTTTGGCTTGACACGAAAAGCTTGACTCAAAGTTCCAGGCGAAGCTTGTTGGGTGCGCGCACTGCAGGTGCGTGGTGCGTCAAGCCCCCTCCACTTTCATTAAACCTTTGAATGGTTTTGAATGGTCTAAATGGTTTGATCAAATTAATCGAGCTGATGATGGCAGGGGAAAAGAAAACAGGTTGTGTCGGAAGACACAACCTGTTTTTATTTCAGGGGAAAGAAGTGTTACGCTTCTTTGGGCTGCACATTGATGAACTTGCGACCCTCTTTGCCGGTGGTGAACACCACGATTCCGTCGATGAGAGCGAAGAGAGTGTGATCCTTACCCATACCGACATTCAGACCGGGATGGTGAACTGTTCCACGCTGACGTTTGATGATGTTTCCTGCCTTGCAGTATGAACCACCGAAGATTTTGACTCCAAGTCGTTTGCTTTCTGATTCGCGGCCGTTCTTAGAACTACCGACACCTTTCTTATGTGCCATTTCTTATCTACGGTTTTAAGCGGTTACAATTTTTTTGATTAACACTTTGGTGAAGCACTGACGGTGACCGTTCTTGCGACGATAGCCTTTGCGGCGTTTCTTCTTGAAGACAATCACTTTCTCGCCTTTTACAAGGGGAGTGAGAACTTCACATTCCACTTTTGCGCCTTCAACGGCAGGCGCACCGACCTTAACGTCGCCGTCGGCATCAATGAGGAGCACTTTGTCGAAAGCGACTGCCTCGCCCTCTTTTGCTTCCTCGCCGAGGAAATGAACATACAGGAATTTGCCTTCTTCGGCTTTGAACTGCTGTCCTTTAATTTCTACGATAGCGTACATTTAAACTATTGAATTATAAATGAATCCGTTGGGCGGAGCCTTCTCGGAGGCTCACTTTTCCAAGCCTTGGCGGAAAATGCGATGCAAAAGTAATAAAATTTCCGGGGATGGCAAAATTTAGCGGTGATTATTTTGCAGAGAGCGAATTATTTTGTAATTTTGCAACGCTTTTCGAGAAAAGTAGCCGACAGGGCCGAGAGAGCCCGACGGCGACAGCTTTTCAAAGAAAGGTAACAATTTTTTAATAATCATTTAAATTCTCTCAATCATGCATCTTTCAGCAGAAGAAAAGAAACACATTTTCGAGACTTACGGCCAGGGTCCTACAGACACAGGTAGCCCCGAAAGCCAGATCGCCCTTTTCTCGGTTCGTATCAAACACCTTACCGAGCATCTTAAGGAGAATCACAAGGACTACACCACCGCACGTGCCCTCAAGGCTCTCGTTGGTCAGCGTCGTAGCCTTCTTGACTACCTGATCCGCAAGGATATCAACCGTTATCGTGCGATCATCGCCAAGAAGGAACTCGGAATCAGAAAATAATTCTGCAAGTTTCGCAAAAAAAATTAAAAGCAGAGGAGAAAATCCTTTGCTTTTTTTGTTATATTAACAGAAATTAAGATTATGAATAAAGCGCAGCGCATAATAGGGAAACTTCCCCCTTGGATACTTACCGCCGTGACTACGGTGGCAATTCTCTGGCTAACACTCGCGCCCCGACCACTCGGCGATCTTAAGCCTGAACTTTTTCCGGGGGCTGACAAGGTGGTGCACGCCATCATGTTCGGGGGGCTCGCGCTGATGGTTTTTGTCGACAGGTCGCGTGCTCACGGGTGGTCCAGGATTCCGCTTTCATTCATGATTATATCCACCGTTGCCGTCATGGCATTCGGCGTCGGGATAGAATTTCTACAGGAAATGATGCATGCCGGCCGCTCTTTTGATGTATGCGACATCTGGGCAGACATAGCCGGGGCGGCGCTATCCGCTATTCTATGGACCTTACTTACACGATTCTACTATGGGGCAAGATAACATTCACGATAACGAGAACGTAAAAGACTCCGGCAAGGAGGTGAAAAATGCGAAGCCGCAGCACCGGCATCTCATCAAGACCACGTGGCTCAGACGCACGTTGAAGACCTTGATGTGGATTCTCATAGGGATTCTGTTGCTGCCTGTGCTGCTTTACATCCCGCCTGTACAGACGTTTGTGAAGAATGTGGCATGTAATTTCGTGTATAAGTCAACAGGCATGAAAGTTGAGATCGGCAAATTCCGTCTCTCTTTCCCTCTTGATGTGAATCTTGACAATGTCGTGGTGCTCGATCAGCATGCCGACACTATGGTAAGAGCCCGTAATGTGGTGGCGGACGTGAAGATGCTCCCGTTGCTGAAACTTGATGTGCAGATAAAGCGGTTGAGTCTTCAGGATGGATATTACCGGATGGTTTCTCCCGACTCATCGATGGTGATGAGTGTGGCGGCAGGTTTCCTTGATGTGGACGATAAAAGCTCCGCGAACATGTCGAGCGGAGAGATCAATCTCAACAAGGCGCTTCTGCGTGACGGCAATCTGAAGCTCTACATGAATGTATGGAAGCAGAAGCCGACACCAAAAGACACCACGCCCTCAACGCCATTCCTTATCAAGGCAAACGACCTACAGCTTCAGAATTTCTCCTTCGCCATGTCGATGCTTCCTACTATCGACACGCTCTATCTCAATGCCGGCGATGTGCGGTTGCGTAGCGGAGTTGTGGATTTAGGTAAAAACAGCGTGAGCTGGAAACTCGCCTCCGTCGCTGATGGTTCGGGTGCCTATATCACGCCCACGCCCGAATGGGTGGCAGAGCATCCCGCTCCTGTGTCAGAGCCGTCAGATACCCCTCCGATGCAGATCCGAGGCGACTCAATTTCGCTCGACAGCTTCAATTTCATATATGCCATGAAAGGAGCCAAGCCGCTCCCGGGGTTTGACGCATCATATATCGACGTATCTGAGATTGCATTGGGAATGAGGAATTTTTACAATGAATCATCCACCGTGCGTCTGCCCATCACGCGTCTGCAAGCGAAAGAGCGCAGCGGATTGAGAATTGTCAGCGGCAAAGGGGATGTGAATGTCGACAGCACAGGGCTTGCGCTGAAGAATCTTGATATCAACACATTGTATTCATACGTAAGGGGTAGCGCGGATGTGCCGTTCGCCCTCATGGAACTAAAGCCCCAGGCACCGGTGAATGTGAATGTGTCCGCTCGTGTAGGTATGCCTGACATTGATTCGTTCATGCCTGATCTTAAGGAATACACCTCGATGCTACCTGCCCGCAATCCTCTGGATGTCAACCTTGAGGCGGCAGGAACATTGGAGTCTGTGGATATTGACCGTCTTGATGCCGAGTTGCGCGATGTGCTGAGTATCCGGGCATCCGGGTATGCCGATAATCCTCTTGATATCAAGAAAATGGAAGCGGAAGTGGATTTTGACGGAAGATTGTCGGATCCCCGTATCATTGATAAATTCACCGGTAAATCAGGGATAAAGGTGCCGGCATTCCATATCGAAGGCACCGCTTCGGTAGAAAGAGAGAATTATGGCGCGGATTTCACATTGACCAGCACCGCCGGAAACGCCACGGGACGCGGTCATGTGGGAATGAACTCAGAGAAATATGATGTGGATGCGGAAGTGACAGGTCTTAATGTAGGTTATTTCATGCCCACTCTCGGAATAGGGGAGGTCACCGCATCCGTAAAGGCAGATGGAGCAGGTTTTAATCCGCTCAGCGGACGGGCTGTCACGAACGCCTCCGTCCGTGTCAACTCTATAGAATACAACAAGAGATTGCTGCGCGACATCCGTGCTGACATCAACCTGCATCCTGACAAGAATTTCGATATTTATGCGGTATCCTCCAACCCCGGTCTCGATCTTGATCTTGAGGGGAGCGGAGCGATACATCCCGATGATTATGCATTCGACATCACGGCACATATCCGCGATCTCGACCTTCAGAAGATAGGCATGAGCGAGACAATGAACAGCGGGAAAGGCACGATATATATCAACGGTACCGCCAGCCCGGAGCGCTGGCTTTATGCCGCTGATGTGAAACTGACTGATTTCGACTGGAATCTGCCCAACCAGTATATCCATCTTCCGGGAGGATTGACAGCGCGCATAGATGCCACGGAGAATTCAACATCAGCAGACATCGATTCATATATGACATCGCTGGCGTTCCGCAGCCCCACAGGCCTTAAATTGCTGACAGATGCCATGACCAAAGCTTCAGGCATTGTGATGGCGCAAGTGAAAGACCGGGATCTGCGCGTCGACAGCATAAGCCGGGCATTGCCGCCGTTTACGCTGTCGCTCAACGCCTCCGGCCGCGGACTGCTGAACCAGTTCCTTGTGCCTTCCGGCATGAGCCTTGATACGGTGTATGGTTCCATCGTGAAGGATTCGCTTCTGCATGGAAATATCGGGGCGCGTCAGTTCACATCCGGTTCAATAGGGATAGATACTCTTAACCTCGCCCTCTCCGAACGCCGACACCTGCTTGATTACAGGATTCACATGGGCAACCGCCCCGGCACTCTTGACGAGTTCGCCCAGGTGAATCTCAACGGGTATCTCGGTAACAACCGTTTCGGAGCCTTCCTGACCCAGCACAACATCCAGGGTAAGATGGGTTATCGCCTCGGTCTGACAGGAGCATTGCAGGATTCGATAGTTTCGGTACACCTCACTCCTTTGAAGTCGACGATAGCATATCTGCCGTGGACTCTCAACGATGACAACTTCATAGATTATAATATCTACAACCGCAAGATAGATGCAAACCTGATGGCAAGCAGTGCTGAAAGCAGCATCCTGCTGCGCACGGAGCCTACCGATCTTGGCATCGATCAACTTCATATGAAGCTTGATAACATACGGATTCAGGACTTCCTCAGCATGAGTCTCACGGCGCCACCGATTAGCGGTTCTGTTGATTCCGACCTCACTGTGCTCTATGATGGCAATACATTGAGAGGAAAGGGTACGCTCGGGGTTCGTCAGCTCACTTATGAGAAAAATCTTCTCGGAGATTTCGACATGAACTTGCGTGCGGGTATGGCTCATGACGGCAGTACGGGTGTGGATGCTTCCATGCTTATCAACGGCAAACCCGCTTTGGGGGTATATGCGAGATTGCGCCAGGATTCCGTAGGACTCGCTCCTGACAGTATTGGGGTGCGCCTCACCGAGTTCCCGCTTTCGCTTGCCAATCCGTTCCTGAACAATACCGCCACTCTCGCCGGAAGCCTTAACGGAGCGATGCGCATGGACGGTTCGTTCACAAAACCGGTGCTTAACGGTAACATAGCCTTCGAAGACGCTTCGGCATATATCCCGATGGCAGGGTGCAAGCTCTCGTTTGATACGGTTCCTGTCACAGTGGTCAACAGTGTAGTTGATTTTGATAAGTTCGATATCTACGGGGCAAATGCAAATCCCATAACGGTTGATGGCACTGTAGATGCGGCATCTTTCTCCAATATCCTTCTGAATCTCGGAGTCAATGCCCAGAATTGCCAGCTTGTCAAGAGTGACAACCGCTCTAAGGCGGATCTTTACGGCAAACTGTTCATTGATCTTGACGGTTCGGTGAAAGGCTCCCTTTCACTTATGGATATCAAGGCGAACCTGAATATCCTTGGAACCACGGATGTAACCTATCGTGTCAACATGGAGGCATCGCAGCTTTCGGCAGGAGGCCCGAACGATGTTGTGAAATTTGTGAATTTCAACGATACAACGCAGGTGAATATGGCTGACTCTGTAGCTCAGACCTCATCGATGCGTATACGTGCAGGGTTGACCATCTCTCCCGGAACGCAGGCAACTGTGCTTCTTTCCACCAACGGCACGAGTCGCGTGCAGCTGCAGCCTACCGCGAATCTGAATTATTTCCAGAATTACATGGGCGACATGAAGCTCAACGGAACATTCACACTCGGCAACGGCTTTGTGCGCTACAAGTTCCCGGCGATAGGAGAGAAGATGTTTACCTTCAATCCCGCAAGCAAAGTGACATGGGGCGGAGATATTATGAATCCGCGTCTAAGCGTGATAGCCACTGATGAGATGAAAGTGAATGTGATGCAAGGGTCAAGTAGCCAGATGGTCAACTTCCTTGTGACACTGAAGGCTGACGGCACCTTGAATTCACCGAAGATCGCATTTGATCTGTCAACGAATGATGACATAACTATCCAGAATGAGTTGCAGTCGATGAGTGCTGACCAGCGCATGACCCAGGCTATGAATATGCTTATAACCGGTCAGTATTCCGGAAAGAATGTCAAGGGTACAAACATAATGGGAGCCGGAAGCAGCATGCTGTACGGATACCTCGAAGGTCAGCTGAACTCCTGGCTTGCCAAGAATGTGAGGGGAGTGGATCTGTCTTTCGGAGTAGATCAGTATGACCGTGTCACAGATGGTGCCAGCTCAACTCAGATGAGCTACAGCTATCAGGTGTCGAAATCGTTGTTCAACAACCGTTTCAAGATACAGGTGGGTGGTAACTACTCCACCGATGCATCGGCTGACGAGAACCTCAGTCAGAATCTGGTAAGCGACATATCCGCTGAATACATATTGAAACAGACGGAGACTCTCAACATGTCGGTGAAGCTTTTCAGGCATACCGGATACGAGAGCATTTTGGAGGGAGAGGTGACCGAGACCGGAGGCGGTTTCGTGATGAAGCGAAAGCTTAACAATCTGCTTCACCTTTTCAGGTTCCGCAGAAAGAAGAATAAGGAAAACTCCGATACCACAGCGGTAAGGGAGATAACACTCCCCGCAGATTCATTGCGTAAGGATACGGTTGCAATCAGAAAGGAGGATGCAAATGAAAAGGATTAAGATAAACATAGCTTCGGCTGCATTGCTTCTGACCGCAATGGCAGCTTTGGTAATGACAGGATGTTCCACCACATCCAAGTTGGAGGAGGGCGAGATGCTTTACAACGGCATGAAGCTCGACCTGCATCCCGTGGCAGGAGAGAAATTGCCGGGTGAGATGGTTTCTGACATGAAGAAAGCTGTCAACGTAAAGCCAAATAATCCGTTGCCTTTCATATCTCCCTATATGCGCAGTCCGTTCCCTGTGGGGCTATGGGTCTATAATCATATGAGTGACTCTGCCGGCGGGTTGAAAGGGTGGATCTACCGTAAACTTGTGGAGCAGCCGGTTCTTGTGACTGACGCGCGTCCCGACACACGTGTCAAGATGCTTGAGTCGATACTTGACGACAACGGATATTTCGGTTCCAAGGCATCCTTTTCTATCCAGAGCGGCAAGAATCCCAAGAAAGGCAAGATTGTCTATGATATCGACGTGCCGCGTCCGTATCTTATCGATAGCATAGAGTATATAAACGACGGTACGAAGCTCGGACATCTGATCGACACCATATCCAAGCGCAGCCGTTATCTGCGCAAGGGGGAGCGTTTCTGTGTGGATTCGCTTATATCAGTACGTACAAAGATTGCCAACACACTGCGAAATATCGGTTACTATTATTTCAGACCAGAGTATATAGAATATCTTGCCGACACCCTTATCACGCGGCATGCCGTGGCATTGCGTGTGACTTTGGCTGAGAATGTCCCGGATATCGCCCGTTTGCAGTATCGTGTAGGAAATGTGGTTACTTACGTCACACGCCGGAGCACACGGAATCCCGGCACTCCTGACACAATTTTCTCCTCTCCCGACCGGGGCGATGTCATCGTGTATCGTCCTGCCAAGCTCCGTAAGAATCTCATACCTTCGTGCGTGACATTCCGGAAAGGGAGGATTTTCTCTGTCTGGAATATGGACCGGACGCAGGAGCGATTGTCGCGTCTCGGCATTTTCAGCAATATCCAGATGCAGGCTGTCCCGGCTGATACCTCAGCTTCGAATCCGACACTCGACCTTTTCATAAACTGTCAGTTTGACCGTCCGATGGAGGCAACCCTGGAGGCTAACCTCGCATATAAATCCAACTCATATCTCGGGCCGGGACTTATTTTCGGTGTCACCAACAACAATACATTCGGCGGCGCGGAGAAACTGTCGTTGACTTTCAATGCAAACTATGAATGGCAGACGGGGCGCAACCGTGGAAGTGTCTTCAACAGTTATGAATTTGGTGTGACAGGATCGCTGGCATTCCCGCGTCTGCTCGCTCCAAAATTTCTGAAGCGCACGGAAAACGAGCTTAACTGGACAACGGTCTCACTTGGTGTTGATCTGATGAACCGTCCACATTATTTCAAGATGGCGGACTTCCATGTCGGACTCAGTTATGAATGGCATCCAACCCGTCATGTGCTCAACCAGCTTACTCTCTTTAAGCTGACATATAACAAGTTGATGCACACCACGCCTGAATTCGATGCGGTGATGGAGGCGAATCCGGCGGTGGCGTTGAGTTTCCAGAGCCAGTATATCCCGCAGCTCAGCTATACCTACACTCTCGATAAATTTCTGGAGCGTGATAAAATCAACGGTATTAATTTCACCGCCACACTGACAGAGGCAGGTAACGTGTTTGACGGCATATACAGTCTCTGCGGCGTGAAGGGTGAGAAACGTTTGTTCGGCACACCATTCTCGCAGTTTGTCAAAGGACAGGCGCAGCTTGTATACAGCCGTCGTCTGATAAAAGGCACGGATCAGTGGCTTGTGTCGCGTGTGCTGATTGGTGCGGCTCATGCCTACGGCAATTCAAAGGTCGTTCCTTATTCGGAGCAGTTCTATATAGGCGGTGCCAACTCGATACGAGCTTTTACGGTGAGATCTATAGGCCCGGGAAGCTACAAGGCGCCCGCTGACCTTCAGAATGGTTATTTCGATCAGACGGGTACTTTCAAGCTTGAGCTGAACACGGAATACCGTTTTCCTATCATAAGTGTGCTTCATGGAGCTGTATTCCTTGATGCCGGAAACATATGGTTGCTGAAAAATGATCCCACGCGCCCCGGTGGACAGCTGAAAGCCAAGACGTTCCTCCGCGATCTGGCGCTTGGCACAGGTGTCGGACTGCGTGTGGATATAGGTATGCTTGTGATCCGCGGCGACCTCGGATATGGCTTGCACGCACCTTACTATAACGGAACCAACCATTACTTCAACATCGCCTTCAAGAAGGCATTCGCGTTCCATCTTGCGATAGGCTATCCATTCTGATGTTCATTCTAATCCATTCTGATCCATTCAGATGTGTACTGAGACCATTTTAATTATGTTTTATAACATTGTTTTCATGGAAATTTTGTAATTTTGCAGACTGAAATAAGTAGTTATATGCAGAATATTAGAAATATCGCGATTATCGCGCACGTCGACCATGGCAAGACCACGCTTGTCGACAAAATGCTTCTCGCCGGACATCTCTTCCGTGAGAATCAGAATGCAGGAGAGTTGATTCTTGATAACAACGACCTGGAGCGCGAGCGAGGCATAACAATCCTTTCAAAAAACGTTTCGATCAATTATAAGGGAACAAAAATCAACATCATAGACACTCCCGGACACGCTGACTTCGGTGGTGAGGTGGAACGTGTGCTGAATATGGCAGACGGATGCCTGCTGCTTGTGGATGCTTTCGAGGGTCCGATGCCGCAGACCCGCTTCGTTCTCCAGAAGGCTATCCAGATGGGTCTGAAGCCTGTGGTTGTTGTCAACAAGGTTGACAAGCCCAACTGTCGCCCCGATGAGGTGAACGAGATGGTTTTCGATCTGATGTTCAACCTTGATGCCACAGAGGAGCAGCTTGATTTCCCTACGATATACGGTTCGGCAAAGCAGAACTGGATGTCGACCGACTGGCGCAAACCTACGGAAGATATCACAGCTGTGCTTGATGCCATCATCGACAATATTCCGGCTCCCACTCAGATCGAGGGTGATCCGCAGATGCTGATCACAAGTCTTGATTTCAGCAACTATGTGGGTCGTATCGCTGTGGGACGCGTTCATCGCGGCACCATCCGCGAGGGTCAGGAACTCGGACTTTGCAAGAAAGACGGCACTGTGACACGTCAGCGTGTTAAGGAACTTCATACGTTCGAGGGTATGGGACGCAAGAAAGTGCAGGAGGTTTCAAGCGGTGATATCTGTGCTATCGTCGGACTTGACAATTTTGAGATAGGCGATACCCTCACACTTTTCGACAATCCGGAGCCGCTTCCCCGCATTGCCATAGATGAGCCTACTATGTCGATGACTTTCACCATCAACGATTCTCCTTTCTTCGGTAAGGATGGCAAATTCGTGACATCCCGCCATATCAACGACCGTCTCGAGAAAGAGCTCGACCGCAACCTTGCCCTGCGTGTGCAGAAAGGTGTGAATGAAGATAAGTGGACCGTGTTCGGACGCGGTGTGCTCCATCTTTCTATTCTTATCGAGACTATGCGTCGTGAGGGATATGAATTGCAGGTGGGTCAGCCGCAGGTGATCATTAAAGAGATCGACAGCGTGAAATGCGAGCCGATTGAGGCTCTCTCAATCAATGTGCCTGAAGAATTCTCATCGAAGGTTGTCGATATGGTGACACGTCGTAAAGGTGAGATAGTATCGATGGATACCCGCAACGATCGTATCGACATAGAGTTCCATATTCCGTCACGCGGCATAATCGGTCTGCGTAACAACGTGCTGACGGCGACTGCCGGTGAAGCTATAATGGCACATCGTTTCCTTGAGTATCAGCCCTGGAAGGGAGATATCGAGCGTCGCACCAACGGTTCGCTTATCGCAATGGAGGCGGGCACGGCATATGCCTACGCCATCGACAAGCTTCAGGATCGCGGACGTTTCTTTATTTTCCCGCAGGAGGATGTGTATGCCGGACAGGTTGTCGGAGAGAATGCCAAGGATAACGATATCGTGGTGAATGTTACAAAATCCAAGAAACTCACCAATATGCGCGCTTCCGGAGCTGATGACAAGGCGAGAATTGTTCCCCCTGTGGTGTTCTCGCTTGAAGAAGCTCTTGAGTATATAAAGGAGGATGAATATGTGGAGGTGACTCCGAACCATATCCGTCTGCGCAAGATCATTCTTGACGAGAACGAGCGCAAGCGCGCCAATAGAAGTTGAACCAATCCCTTTCCGGAGGCGTTATAAAGACAAGAAGGGCGATCTGCACCGGTAGGCGCGAAGCCCCTTGAGAGACGCCTTTCGGGATTATGGATAACATACAGAATCGCAACGCAGCAAGCTTCCGCCTGCTGCGTTTTTATTATGTCGTTATGTCAGCATTTATTTATTGTGACAAAAAAAGACCTCAAGAGTGCTCCTGAGGTCTTCGTTGTCCCGGTCTAATCAAATATATAACGCCCTTTATAAGAACCATGAATGGCCGGGTGATGCGTGTGTTTATCCGTTTGTTGTGCCGATGATGTCGCTGAATGTTCCGATCGAGAACAGCCACCATACGAGGATAAATATCAAAATGAGTATGCCAAGCCAAAGCCAAAGTCTGTTGGTTTTTCTTGTGCTGTTATTCTTCTGAATCTTGCCGTTGGCTTTGATACCCTGGGCAATCGGACTTTCATAGCCTTCGCGAGCTTCACGAATCTCCCTTTTCTCGTTAGATTCGTTTTCTCTGATGTGTTTTTCCTTTGTATCCATAACCTTAATTGTTTATTTACCTATAGAACAACAATGCGCCGCAACTTGTTCGCGCCGCATCAAAAAAAGCTGTATGGAGAATGCCCCGGAATTTTATGAAAAGGAGCTTTATTCGCGGATGGTCCAGTTGAGGTTGAGCATCAGGGTGGAGCCGGATTTGTGTGGCATGGCATAAGAAACTCCAAAACCGAAATTTCTCACTCTGATTCCTCCACCGAGAGAGAATCCGGAAAGGAAGTTGCGTTGATAGGCGGACATATCGGTGCGTGTCTTGTAATTATAGCCTACGCCAAGATAGAATTTCTCAGAGGGGGAGTATTGCAGACCGAAAACAAGATGACGGAACAGGTCGGAGAAGAAATTCGATTTCTTTTGCTGCTGTTTTTCAGGATCATTCTTGTCGTGTGAATAATATGGCAGTTTCCATTTGGTAAGATGCCAGGCATTGATAGAGAGCTGGAATGCGGAATTACCCAATGTCTGCATGTATCCGAGTCGCAGATCGAAAGGGAGTCTGTTGTAGGCGGAGTCAAAACGCTTCACTTGTCCGCCCATGTTGGTCAGTACTGCGGAAAGCGAAAGATCTTTCTCCTCGTTGTAATAATTGATTCCGAGATCCACAGCCATGGCAAACGCAGTGTATTGCTCGTATGTGCTGTATATCATACGATAGTTCACACCGCCGCGGAGTCTGTCGGTTATGTCGTGGGAGTATGTGCCTTCGAAAACAACATCCTTGGGCGTGAATGACCCGGTGGAGGTGCCGTCGGGCATGTATCCGTCGAAAGCACCGTAGTCAAGATAACGTATGCCTGCTCCCCATGCGCCTCGTTCGCCGGCAGCCATACCGAAGCGGACACCTCCGAAATTCCCTGAACCCAGATAGTGCATATATGATGCCGCCGCTTGTATGCCAACCTCCGGTCCAAGCAGGGCAGGATTCTGGTCGACAAGGAGAATATCGCTGTCAATAAGAGCGGTGTTCACTCCTCCGAGAGCATATGCATGAGAAGATATCGGAATATCGAGGAAGCCATATGCCGAGGATGTATTTTGGGCAGCGATCTTGGGAACAAAAGTCATTCCCAACGCGGCTATAGCTAATATTTTCAGGTTTTCGACAGATTTCATCTATCAATAAACGAAAAATCACCTCATATTCGTATAAATCCCCTAACCATTCCCCTAACCACTCCTCTAACCATTCTTCTAACCACTCCTCTAACCATGATAACCACGGGTAACCATTATTAGATCATACAATTATTAATCAAACCATTTTAACCATTAAAAACCATTTTGATTCAATTAATTAAATTATTAAACCATTATAACCATTCAAAAGCTTCGCTTTTTGATTGACGCGAAAGGATTGAGACGAAGCATAAAATGTTAGGCGATGCTTGTTGAGTGCACGCACCTGCGGTGCGTGGTGCGACAAGCCAATTCCTAACTCCTGACAGGAGTAGTTGGAAATTAGGAGTTTCTTTCGTCTCGGACTTTTCGTGTCAAATAAAAAAGCGAAGCTTTTGAATGGTTTCTAATGGTTTAATAATTTAATTATTAATTAATTGAATCAAAATGGTTTTTAATGGTTAAAATGGTTTGATTAATAATTGTGTGATCTAATAATGGTTACCCGTGGTTATCATGGTTAGAGGATTGGTTAGAGGGATGGTTAGGGGAGGTGGTTAGAGGCCGGTGGTGACGGGGAATTACGTTGCGGGGAGTGTTTTGTGACAGGTGTTTAAACAATATTAACTATATTTAAGTATAGTGGCATTGCTTTATTCAGGTGAAGATTTTAAATTTGCATCCGTAATAATAATAACAACTTTTCAGAACCTTAACTGATGACTCGATTCTATCTATATATATTAATGGCTGTCGCTATGTTTACGATGGCGACTACAAAAGCCTCCGCGCAGACTTGCAGGATAAGAGCCGGTAATTCGTCGTCCGGTTGCGTCACTTATATGGAGGTATATGAATATGACTATGTGAAGGTGAAACCTCAATTTCCGGGTGGCGATGACAAGCTTGTGGCTTTCATAAATGATAACCGTCATTACCCCTCGGAAGCTTATAAAAAAGGTATACAGGGCAGAGTGACATGCTCTTTCGTCGTGAATGCAGATGGATCAGTGAGTCATATATCCATCCTCAAGGGAGTTGAGCATTCCCTCAATCAGGAGGCGCTCCGGATAATGGGAAAGATGCCGGAATGGTCGCCGGGCAAACATGAAGGCCGTGCGGTCCCTGTCAGGGTGGTCTGGTCAGTGCCTTTCAGAAAATGATATAAAAACATCCGGCGCGATAAAGGAATCGCGCCGGATGTTTTTTATGAGAGTCTGGTGAAGCTTACACCAAAGTGATGACAACGTCTTCGTCGTTCTGGGTAAGAACGATCTTGCCTTCTCTTCCAAGCCAGCCGAGGGCTGCCATGATTTCATCTTTTTTAAGTTTGGTGGCTTTCTTCACGCCTTTAAATCCAAGCATACGAGTGTCCGACGATTCAAGCGCTTTGTAAACCTCGCCGGCCCATGTTCCAATTGATTCAATGTTCATTTTTCTCTAAAATATTTAAATTGTTAGTGTTTTACGCCTGCAAAATTGGTAAAAATTTATCAATCTGCCAAATTACTCCCTATTAAATAGGGTAATTAACTTAATTATTCTACATTTTTAACAACTTTAGAGCTTAAATTGTTAAGAAATAGACTAATTTTGTGGTATGAAAACGAAGAAACGAGAAGTTCTGTCTATTATAAAAGGTGAGGGAACTGTGGTGAGAAACACCGGTTCCTCTTATGTCGTGCGTCTTGATTCGGGAGAGGAAGTTCCCTGTCGTGTCAAAGGTAATTTCAGAATAAAGGGGATACGCACCACAAATCCAGTGGCGGTAGGCGACAGGGTTACTGTAATGGAGTCTGCCGACGATGCGGATTATATCACAGCTATCTCTCCGCGTCGCAACTATATAATAAGGCGTGCGTCCAATCTGTCAAAGGAATCGCATATCCTTGCGTCCAATCTTGATTGCGCCGCACTTGTGGCAACGCTTCGTGATCCGCAGACTCCGACAACATTCATCGATCGTTTTCTTGCCACAGCCGAGGCATATTCCGTGCCGGCAATGCTGATTCTCAATAAAACGGATCTATGGGATGATGACGACAGGGAGCTTGGTGGTCTTGTGGCTAATCTTTACCGTAGCATAGGTTATCCTGTTCATGAGGTTTCAGCCCATACGGGAGATGGTGTGCCGGAATTGCTGGAGGTTTTACGCTGTAAAACCACGCTCCTGGCGGGTAACAGCGGTGTAGGCAAGTCATCACTTATAAACGCCCTTGTGCCCGGTGCTGATCTGAAAACCGGTAAGATTTCAGACATACATCATACCGGAATGCACACCACTACGTTTTCGGAGATGATCTCGATTCCCGGTGGAGGCGATATAATCGATATTCCGGGAGTGAAGGGATTCGGCACCATAGATTTTCAGCCGGATGAAGTGTCGCATTTCTTCCCGGAGATTTTCCGCACCGCTTCCGGATGCCGCTATTCCGACTGCAAGCATACCGGAGAACCGGGCTGCGCCGTGGTTCCGGCAGTGGAGCAGAGTCTTATATCCCAGAGTCGCTACGCATCCTATCTCTCCATACTCGAGGAGCTGAATGATCCTACAAAATACCGCAAGCCATTCTGAGCGGACGGTATCATGGCATACGAAAAAACAGGGTGCAGTCTGAAAACTGCACCCTGTTTTTTGTGGGAATCAATTTCCCCGACAATCGTTGGATTACTTGCCGGCGATGTGGTCGGAAACGGTGAGCGAAGCGCGACCTTTGGCGCGACGACGAGCCAAAACCTTGCGGCCATCTTTGGTAGCCATTCTCTCGCGGAAGCCATGCTTGTTGACTCTGCGACGGTTGGAGGGTTGAAAAGTTCTTTTCATTTTATGATAATTTTAATTTTTATTCACTCTTATCACTATGTGAACGCGCACTCCGCATTCGGAGTGCAAAATTAATCATTCATTTTTGAATAGCCAAATTTTCAGTCTCAAAAAATTCCTGTGTCAAAAAAAATTACTAATTTTGCATCGGAATATTTAAACAAATAAAAAATATAAGACTTTTACAGTTATGATGAACGCTCAGGACATCAAGAACGGCACCTGCATCCGCCTCGACGGCCGTCTCTATTTCTGCGTGGAGTTTCTTCACGTAAAGCCCGGTAAGGGAAACACATTCATGCGCACAAAACTCAAGGACGTTGTTGACGGTCGCGTGATCGAACGCCGCTTCAACATCGGTGAGAAGCTTGAGGACGTACGCGTGGAGCGTCGCCCTTATCAGTATCTCTATGCTGACGGTGAGGATGATATCTTCATGAACAACGAGACTTTCGAGCAGATTCCAATCAGCAAGGAGCTCGTGACAGGCGCAGCTTTCATGAAAGAGGGTGACACCGTCGAGGTTGTCAGCGACTCTTCAACCAGCACAGTGCTCTATGCCGAGATGCCCATGAAGACAGTGCTCAAGATCACTTATACAGAGCCCGGTCTCAAAGGTGACACAGCTACCAATACATTGAAACCGGCTACCGTAGAGACCGGTGCAACCGTAAGAGTTCCTCTCTTCATCAACGAGGGTGAGCTTATCGAGGTTGACACTCGCGACGGAAGCTATGTAGGCCGCGTAAAGGCATAAGACAAATTATTGCCGAAGTGTCATGAAAGAGGCTAAGGAGATATTGTTTTCCATTATTGTGCCCGTATATAACAGGCGTGATGAGGTGGCCGACCTGCTCCGTAGCCTTGAGAGCCAGACCGACCGCGGGTTTGAGATCATTCTCGTCGAGGATGGTTCCACACAGCCGGCTCTTCCGGACGGAAAAGGTCCCGAAGGATTGAGGCTGAAATATTTTCAAAAAAGTAATGAGGGGCGTAGTATCGCCCGTAACTATGGTATAGCCGGAGCCGATGGAGATTTCTTTATCTTCGTCGACTCCGACTGTATTTTACCACCGGAGTATATCCAGAAGCTCCGGGAGAGTCTTGCCGCTGATCCTGTTGACTGTTTCGGAGGTCCTGATGCCGCGCACGACTCTTTTACCGACACGCAGAAAGCCATAAACTATGCCATGACGGCATTTCTTACCACGGGCGGTATCCGTGGCGGTAAGGTGTCGATGGAGAAATTCACTCCGCGCACATTCAACATGGGATTCTCCAGAGAGGTTTACGAACGTGTGGGAGGATTCAGGGAGATGTTCAGCGAGGATATTGACATGAGCACCCGCATCCGCAATGCCGGGTTCAGCATCACGCTTTTTCCGGACGTATATGTGTATCATAAGCGGCGAGTGGACATGAAGAAATTCTGGAAACAGGTGCATGTCTTCGGAATGTCGCGCATAACGCTCGAACTCCTTTATCCAGGTTCTATGAAGCTCGTGCATTGGTTGCCCGCTGTTTTCACCATAGGCGCTGCAGCTCTGATCATTGGCTCGTTCTTCTGTAAATGGCTTCTGATTCCATTGCTGGTCTATATCATAGCTTTGTGGATAGGAGGTATTCTCGCTACTAAAAGCCTGAAAATCGCTACGATGGGAGTTGGGGCGGCCATGGTTCAGCTTACCGGTTATGGCACCGGTTTCATAAAGGCGTACGTTTCAAAAATATTACTCGGCAAGGGGCGTGACATCGCCAAAGAGGTTGAGATACGGAAGGGGAGCAATGAAGGTCTCTGATTCTTATAATGAAGAGCAGAGGATCCTCACCGTTAAGGATATGGATCCTGATGACCAGCCTCGTGAAAGAGCGTTGAAGTATGGTTGCGGAGTGTTGCCGACAGCCGACCTGTGGGCCTTGATTCTGCGTACCGGTCTGCCGGGGAAACCGATAACCGAGATGTGCCGCGATCTTATGCATTCTTGTGATGGCAAGCTTTTCAGACTCGAACGTATGGAGCGGGCGAGATTCATGCAGGTCAAGGGGATCGGAACCACAAAGGCTCTGCAGATAGAGGCTGTTATGGAGCTTATCAGGCGTTATTGCAAGGAGACTGTGGGGGCGGCAGTAAGAATCACACGCTCGGAGGATATCTATAATGTGATGAGGCATGAGATTGGCAATCTTCCGCATGAGGAGATATGGACTCTTTTCCTGAACCGTAAGAACGAGATATTGTCGAAGATGCAGATCACACGGGGCAGTTCAACAGCTTCCGTGTTCGATTTGAAGAGAATTCTAAAGGAGGCGCTGATGCGCGATGCCGATGGTGTTGTGATGTGTCATAACCATCCGTCGGGAAACCTTCTTTCCAGCTCACAGGATGATGATATAACGCGCAAGATGCAGCAGGGATGCCGCACAATGGATCTGCGTTTCCTTGACCATGTGATAGTAACCTCCTCCGGATTCTATTCCTATGCCGACAACGGAAAACTTTAAGCCTGGACGCTATCTGGGCATGTGGTGTTCGTTACTCAATTCACGGTTGATGCGATGAGTTTCAATGATGAATAATCCATCAGGAATAACCTCCTCCTCTTTATTTTTTTGTACCTTCCCGTTGTGGGTATTTCCAAAATCAAGCTGATATTTTTTTGTAAGAATGCGGTGAAGATGGGTATTGATTTCCTCATCTGTAAGCTTGCCATTTTTGATGGCTTCGATCACACGTGAAATTTCCCTCTTTGTATCGGAGGGGGCAAGCACGATGTCTGCCCCGGCAGAAATTGCTTTGTCAGCCCCGTAACCTTCTGCCCCGAGCATGTTCATCGCATCGGTGAGCACCAGACCGTCATAACCGAGGTCTACACGGAGAAGATCCGTTATCACTGTTCTGGAAACAGCTGCCGGGAGCATCTCCGGATCGATTGCCGGAAATGCCATGTGACCCACCATTATTCCTGAAAGCCGCTGTTCGATATATCTCTTGAAGGGTTTGAGATCAATGCTGTCAAGGCTTTGCAGGCTGCGGTATATGCTCGGTTTTGATTGATGGCTGTTGCCTTTTGCCGCACCATGTCCGGGAAAATGTTTTGCCACGCTCATGATATTGCCGCTTTCGAGTCCGCGGGCATATGCCACGGCGAAGTCTGACACTCTTTCCACGTCATTGCCGAAGGATCTGCTCCCTATGTAGCTCCCTTCCGATGATATGTCGAGAACAGGACCGAGAACCATGTTTATCCCTAACATGCGGCATTCGCGTGCCAGCTCGTATCCGTAATCATACATGGCTATCTCTCCCGCTTCGGGTGAGATCTTTGAGTTCAAAGGGAATTCCGGCGCGTCCTTCAGTCGCATGGCGAGACCCCACTCGGCATCAATTGCAATAAATGGCGGTATTTCGCACCAAGTGGCCATGGAATCGGCTATGACTGCCGCTGCGTTGGAATCTCCCTTGAGCAAGATTAATCCTGCTACACCCATGTCGGCATATTCCTTTGCTTTCTTCAGGGTATACCAGTCATCGCTTGCATAGATTGCGGGCATAAAAAACTGCGCCGCTTTCCGTTCAACACTCATGGTGTTGATAACGGAATAGGCGCAGCTGCTTAAGGTATCGGTAATATCTTGGATAATACCGTTGTTTTCCTTTGCTGTGTCAGTGACGCTCTTTGTTTCCTGCCGTCTTCCGGTGCATCCGCTTCCGGTGAGAAGCAGAGCAACGAGGATTACAGCGGGAATCAGGCGGATCATCTGTTGTTGTCTATTTCAATATTCACATCTTCAACGAATCTTCCGTTGGGGTCGGAAGAGATCGGCACTCCAAGCGAGGTGAGATGCCGGATGTAGCGCATCACTTCGGCGCACATCTCCTTGTTGTCGCGCCAGAGCTCGCGGTTGTTTGCCATGCTGACAAGATCATCGTTGCCATGTGCTACATAGTCGATAGTCGCAACGCGGTAAAGCTTCTCGGGATCCATTTCATCACCATTGATGGTGACACGCATAAGATTCCCTTTGCCATCTGTCACGACCCTTACATTCTCGCTGATGGCTTCACCACCTTTAAGGGCGGCTATCCTCAGGGCTTCGATTATGTCCTTACCCTTGATCTCAATTATAACCATGCGGTTGGAGAATGGGAATGTTGACAGCATCTGTCCCTCAGTTACAGGACCCTTCTTCATCGGTTGTCTTATGCCTCCGACATTCATGAACGACATGTCGACATCCGGGAAATCCTTTCCTGTGGCGCGTATGCTGTCAGCGATATGTCGCCCTTGCCAGAGACCGAAGTCCGCCGACCAGTTGGCATATGCCCCGTTGCGGTCATAGTTGACCATATCCTGTAGGCTCCAGCCGATCACGTTGGAATTCACGGAATCAACCTTATGCTTGTAAGGAGCCAAGAAGTTTTCGATATTCTTGTCGTATGCTTCGGGTGAGAACCTGTCAGTAACGGGAATATATTCGTAATCGAACTGATGCTTCTTGATGTTGTCAAGATCAATCTTTATATATCCCACGTTCCTGCCATATTTCCCGGTCTGGGTGACGAGCACCGGTTTACCGGCGGCATTCTCTATCCAGTATGGAGTCTTCTCGGGAGTGGAGGGATCCACGAAAGTGTGGGAATGTCCCCCGATGATAATGTCGATGTCGCGGCTCTGACGCGCCAGCTCCATATCCGAAGCCTTTCCCGGAATGGCTTCATATCCGATGTGTGTCACTGCCACAACGAGGTCGCACTTCTTGCTCTTACGGAGGAATGCGGCGGTTTTGTTGGCTGTGGCTATCGCGTCGTGATATGTCATGCCGGCATAATTTTCCTTAGATATAAGGCTTGCCGGGTCAACATTTATGCCTATGAAGCCTACCTTCTTTTTGCCTACCTTCTTTATGACATATGGCTCGAAAAGTCCTTCAGCGGGTGTGCCCTTGAAATCATAGTTTGCCGAAAGCCTGTCGGCTTTCACATTTTTCCAATGGGCTGCGAGCTGGTCGAGACCGTTGTCAAACTCATGGTTGCCGAGTATGCGGATATCGTAGTCCATCATGTTGAAGATGGGATATTCCACATCACCCTTGAAATATTTGAAATAAAGTGTGCCCTGCACCATGTCGCCGGCATCCACTAAGATCACATTCTTCTCAGCGCGGCGAACGGAGTCGATAATCGCTTTGCGGGGCAATATTCCCCCTTTGCCGTTGTCATCGAAATCTATGTTGGAGTGGGTGTCGTTGGTGGTGAGTATCACAAGGTCTTCAGCGGGAGACACCAGCGTGCCTCCCGTCAGAAGAACTAATGATAGCAATAATTTTTTCATAGCATATCATGTTTGATGGCTGTTGCCGTCAAATTTAGAAATTGATGAGGTTCTCGCCTGTCATATCTTTGGGCTGGGGAAGCTCCATGAGATGAAGGAGCGAGGGAGCCACATCAGCGAGACGACCGTCTTTCACATTTGCATCCTTATGAGAACCGATATAGATGAACGGAACAGGATTAAGCGAATGGGCGGTGTTCGGTGTGCCATCCTCGTTGAGAGCGTGGTCGGCATTTCCGTGGTCAGCGATGATGATTGTCTCATAGCCATGTTTCTTGGCAGCCTCAACAACTTTCTCAACGCATGTGTCGAGAGTCTCGACAGCTTTCTGGATAGCAGGGTAAACACCGGTATGACCCACCATGTCACCGTTGGCGAAGTTTACCACGATGAAGTCATATTTCTCGGCGTCAATCTGCTCAACGAGTTTCTCGGTAACTTCCGGTGCGCTCATCTCAGGCTTGAGGTCATATGTAGCCACTTTCGGAGAGGGAACGAGGATACGGTCTTCTCCGGGGAACGGCTCCTCGCGGCCTCCGTTGAAGAAGAATGTTACGTGTGCGTATTTCTCGGTCTCCGCAATGTGGAGCTGTTTTTTGCCCTGGTTTGAGAGATATTCACCCAATGTGTCAGGCACATCTGATTTGGTGAAGAGGATATGCACGCCCTTGAATGAATCATCATAGGGGGTCATGCAGTAATACTGAAGATCGGGAATCGGGTTCATGCCGTCTTCTGAATGCTGGGTGAGAACTGTGGTAAGCTCTTTGGCGCGGTCGTTGCGATAGTTGAAGAAGATCACCACATGTCCGGCACCGATGCGTCCGTCAACACGGTCGTTGACTATCGGTTTGATGAATTCATCGGTAACGCCTTCTGCATACGACTCCTCCACAGCCTTGACCATATCGTCGGCATGCTTGCCCTCGCCATATACAAGGAGGTTATAAGCATCTTTCACACGCTCCCAACGGTGGTCGCGGTCCATTGCATAATAGCGTCCGATAACGCTTGCTATGGTTCCTGCGCTCTGCTTGCAATGATCCTGGATTTCCTGAAGGAATCCTGCGCCGCTCTTGGGGTCGGTGTCGCGACCGTCCATGAATGCGTGGATAAACACTTTCTCCAGACCATATGCTTTGGCTGTGTCGCAGAGGGCATAGAGATGACCCAGTGATGAATGCACACCTCCGGCTGATGTCAGACCCATGAAATGGATTGGCACACCGTTTTTCTGAGCGTAGGAGAATGCGCTCTTGATCTCAGGATTCTCTGCGAAAGAGCCGTCAGCGATGGCACGGTTGATTTTCACGAGGTCCTGATATACCACGCGGCCTGCACCGATGTTGAGGTGACCTACCTCGGAGTTACCCATCTGACCATCGGGAAGACCTACGTTCTCACCACTTGCCTGCAGCTCTGAATGGGGGTATCCTGCCACGAGGCCGTCCATATAGGGGGTGGGGGTGTTGAAGATGGCGTCATCCTTCTTGTGGTCGCCGATGCCGTATCCGTCGAGGATAATCAATAATGCTTTTTTTGACATGATATTCTGTTGTTAATTTTGGTAGTGGTTGTATTGCCGATGGAGCTTTAGAAGCTGTCAGGGGCATATGGACTATTGTCCTAATAGTTATAACGCAAAATTAGCGATTTTTTCTCAAAATAACAACCCGCCCTGAACAGGACGGGTTGCTTTAATAACAATTTGGCTAAGGAAAACGGGTATTTATTTGTTTTTCTTAACAATGCGCTCTTTGATGCGGGCTTTCTTACCGGTGAGCTCACGCAGGTAATAAAGTTTCGCACGACGCACTTTACCATACTTCATAACTGTGATCGACTCGATGAAGGGTGATTCCATGGGGAATATACGCTCAACGCCGATACCATCGGAGATTTTACGTACGGTGAAGCGTTTTTTGTCGCCTTGGCCGCTGATTTTGATAACGACACCGCGATACTGCTGGATACGCTCCTTGTTACCCTCTTTGATACGATAAGCCACAGTCACTGTGTCACCGGGGCCGAATGAGTCGAATTCTTTCTTGGGAGTGGCAAAAGCCTCCTCTGCAATTTTAATTAAATCCATTTTTGTTATGACGTTTAAATTATTTGCAATATAAATAAGCTTCCTGTTCGGGCGCGGGGGACAGCCCCTTCGAACATGCCTTGCGGCGTGATTCTCTATCCCGTCTTATCAGAGATTGCAAAATCGACTGCAAAATTACAACTTATTTTTTAATTATGAAAGTTTTTTGTTAATTTCGCTTGTGTATTATGAATGATTTCGGTAAAGCAGTCTCGATCAATGTGGGCGGCAGGCTCATGAGTTTTGATATTCCCAAAGTTATGGGGATAGTCAATGTCACCCCCGACAGTTTTTATCCGGGTAGCCGCTCCATGGGCAAGTATGATCTTGCAGAGCGTGTAGGCAGGATGATGGAGGAGGGTACGGACATAGTGGATATCGGAGGGTATTCCTCCCGCCCCGGTGCCGCTGATGTTTCTCCGGAGGAGGAATATTCGAGGCTTGCGTCAGGATTGGAAGTGATCCGCGCGGTCTGGCCCGAAGCGGTTGTATCGGTTGATACTTTCCGTTCCGATGTGGCGCGCAGATGTGTGGAGGAATGGGGAGTGGAGATTATCAATGATATCAGTGGAGGAGATCTTGATGCGGAGATGTGGGAGACTGTAGCTTCGCTCAAAGTGGCTTATGTGCTTATGCATATGCGGGGCACTCCGCAGACTATGACAGGATTGACGGATTACGAGAATGTGACAGCCGAAACGCTTTCCCAATTGACGTTTAAAGTTGCAGCCCTTCACGGAATGGGGGTGACGGATGTGATTGTGGATCCGGGTTTCGGCTTCGCTAAGAATGTAGGGCAGAATTATCAGCTGCTTTCCGGTCTCAGGGAGTTCAGGTTGACAGGTTGTCCGGTTCTTGCGGGTCTGTCAAGAAAGACTATGATCTGGAAGCCTCTCGGCATCACGCCGGATGAGGCGGCAAACGGCACCACAGTCCTCAATACCATCGCGCTCCTCAATGGGGCGGATATACTCCGCGTTCATGATGTCAGGGCAGCGGTGGAGGCTGTCAGGCTTGTATCAATGTATAAAGGAACGATAGAATGTTGAATTTCGGAATAAAAGATGTGGTGGATATATTGATAGTGGCGCTTTTGCTCTACTATCTTTATAGACTGATGAAGAACAGCGGCACGTTGTCACTGTTTTACGGTGTGCTTGCATTCATCGCAATATGGGTGGTGTCGTTTGAGATTTTCAACATGAGGCTGACCGGCACAATTGTCGATAAATTCATGAGCATCGGTCTGATAGTGCTCGTGATTCTTTTTCAGGATCAGATAAAACGTTTCCTCATTGATATAGGAAGCCGGGGACGATGGAGTGTGTTCCGTAAAATATTCAAGCATCATGAGGAGGATGAGGACAAGGAGCATTCACGGGTGATGAGTGTGGTGTATGCCTGCATGTCTATGTCCAAATCCAAGACAGGAGCCTTGATAGTGTTCCAGCGTAAGGTTCCGCTTTCCGATTATGAAAAGACCGGTGATATAATAGATGCCGACATCAATGTGCGTCTGATAGAGAATATCTTTTTCAAGAACTCACCGTTGCACGACGGAGCGATGATCATCTCCGACCATAGGATAAAGTCTGTGGGATGTATCCTCCCTGTGAGCCATGACATGAACATACCCAAGAGTCTCGGACTCCGTCACCGTGCAGCCCTCGGCATGAGTCAGGTCACAGATGCGATCTGCGTCATCGTCAGCGAGGAGACCGGCAATATCTCCGTAGCGCGCGACGGTGCCTTGACCGTCAAGGTCTCCACCATCGACCTCGAACATATCCTCTCCTCCGCACTCTCAGCTTAGACGCACTCTCAGCTTAAAAAGGTACGGGCGATTCGCCGGGGCCGGGCATTATGTCGGGCATAGGGGAGGAGAAGCCTGACGCGCTGCCAGGAGCGAATGTGAAGCCGTCTGAGCTGCCGAAGGCGTCTCCTGCCGGAGCGTCGGAGGATTCCGAGTTCATGCGCGATTCCAGACGGCGTGTGGTGCCCACTTCCTCAAGTGTCTCGCGCATCATCTGGTATCCTTCCTCCCAGTTTTCGAAACGGGCATATTTGGAGACGAAGCGCAGATCTACTGTGCCGACAGCACCGCTTCGGTGTTTTGCTATTATCAATTCAGCTTTTCCCCGGATGTCGTTGCCTTCCGCATCTTCGGTGCTCCGGGTGTAATATTCGGGGCGGTGTATGAAGCATACCATATCGGCATCTTGCTCGATGGCTCCTGATTCGCGGAGGTCGGAGAGCACCGGGCGTTTGTCCTCGCGTGTCTCTGTGCTTCGGTTAAGCTGCGAGAGGGCGATAATCGGTATGTTGAGCTCCTTTGCGAGAGCCTTGAGCGATCGGGATATAGTGGAGACCTCCTGCTCGCGGCTTCCGAATTTCATGCCGGTGGCGTTCATGAGCTGAAGGTAGTCGATCATTATCATCTTCACGCCATGTTCGCGCACAAGACGCCTTGCCTTTGTCCTGAGCTCTGTGATGGAAAGACCGGGAGTCTCGTCAAGGTAGAGTGGGGCGCTGTAGACTCCGCGCAGACGGGTGTTGAGACGGTCCCATTCCTCGGGAGTGAGGTTTCCCGCCTTGATTTTCTCACCTTCCAGATCCGCCACATTACTTAGCAGACGTTTCACAAGCTGCACGTTTGCCATCTCAAGGGTGAATATGGCAATCGGTATGCTGTAATCCACCGACATGTTCTTTGCCATTGACAGCACGAATGCCGTCTTACCCATCGCCGGACGCGCCGCGATGATGATAAGGTCGGAATTCTGCCATCCAGAGGTCATCTTGTCGAGACCGTGGTAGCCAGTCTGAAGACCGGATAGACCGCTTTCGGCGTTTGCCGCTGACTGGATCTGCTCGATCGCAAGGTTTATGACAGGGTCTATCTGTGTCACTTCCCGCTTGAGGTGGGTTTGTGATATCTCGAAGAGCTGACCTTCGGCAGCCTGAAGCAGGTCGTCGACATCATTGCTTTCATCAAACGCATCAGCCTCAATTTTCGATGCGAAAGATATGAGACGGCGCGCAAGATATTTCTGAGCTATGATCTTGGCATGGAATTCGACATTGGCGGCGGAATAGACTCTTGCCGTAAGCTCCGTGACATGCACTGCACCCCCGACATTCTCCAGCTCGCCGTTCTGGCGCAGCTGCTCGGTGACGGTCATCATATCGATCGGACGCTGGTTGAATCCCAACGTGCATATCGCATCGTAGATCTTGGCGTTGACAGGATCATAGAATGCATCGGGCGTGAGTATATCGCACACGTTCATGTATGCGTCTTTCTCAAGCATCAAAGCTCCGAGCACAACCTCCTCCAGGTCGGTGTCGCGCGGAGGCAGTTTTCCTGTTGGATCCTGTTGTATAGGCTCGAAGGCCGGTCTTTTCCTATATTTCTGTTGTTGTTCAGGCATGGTCAGCAGATAATTTTTATGAGACGGACTCTTATACAATACGGATTCTATTGCAGGTGGTTGACAGAAAGAAGCAGAGTCAGCCAGAGGGAGAATCCGAAAAGAAGCATGGCTGTCTGTCCGAGCACAGGGTTGAGCTGCGCTCCTTTCAGATGGGTCAGCTTGACCCACAGCATGTAATGCAGGTTGGCGTAAAGCAACGCTCCCGCCTGCCATATCAGCGGCACATTGGCGATGGTTACGAAAACCGCAAGCACCACGGCTATGATTCCGTTTGCGAAATATACGGCTCCCATTGTTTTCCTGCCGAGGATTACGACAGTGGTGCGTTTTCCTACAGCACAGTCATCGTCGGCATCCCTGTAATTGTTGACGATCAGTACATTCGACCCCATCAATCCGATGGCAACCGATATTGGGAGCGCAAGTTTCCACATATCCCAGGAGCCTGTCTGCACATATGTGGTCAGCATCACCGGAACAATACCGAAGAATACCACTACGGCTATGTCACCGAGTCCATGATGCGACAGAGGCCACGGGCCGGCGGAATATGCGAGCGCGAAAATCGCTATGGCCAAGCCTACAGCTATCAGCCACCAGCCGCCCCATATTATGAGTGTGCATCCCACAGCGCAGGCGGCGAGCAGAAGGCAGATTGTGGCGCGTAGCATGGCGTTGGGTGAAATGTCGCCTTCGGTGACACCGCGGCGGAATCCCTCGCGCCCTTTATGGTCAAGCCCATTCCGGAAGTCGAAATATTCATTTGCGAAATTTGATACAATCTGTGCCATCACGGCGAAAAGCATGCATATGAGAAAGGGGACAGGACGGAAACTGTTGAAATAAGCGGCACAGCCTCCTCCGGCAACCACACCTGCGACCGACACCGGAAGAGTGCGCAGCCGCATGGCCTCAATCCATGCTTTTGTTTTTTTACCCATTTATCTGTTTTCCTTTTGTTCTATGAATGCGGCGAAACGTGTCGCCACATCATTTATCACATCATAATGAAGCAGGTTGTTTACTTCCTCGGGGAGAGCGTCGTATCCATATCTCAGTCCGGCGAGTCCCATTGCCACAGCGGCATTGGTGTCGGCATCTCCTCCGGCATCCACAACGCAGTGGAGTGTCTCCTCGGCAGATGAGCAATGCCATATTGCCCATAACGCTGCTGCCATGGTCTTGCGGGTATGCCACAAAGCGTTTTCGTCATCAAGTTCCAGGTCATAGATTGATGCGCTGTCATGTGCCCTCTCCAGAGAATGAAGTATGCTTGGATCCAGGGTATTGCATATTTCCACAAGTTCCGTGTATTGGGCCGGCTCCCCTTTGCGGAGAAGAGAATCAGCCATTGTCGCTATCACCATTCCGCATGCCGCGCAGCGTGTATGGTCATGAGTCATGGATATGGCATCGAGCGTATTGCCCATCATTCTCTTGCCTCCGAGGATTCCGGTGATTATTGCACGCGGAAGCGCTTCATTGGACGCATTGTGTATGTCATAATCCAGCCAGATACGGTGGGCGCGTTTCAGCGGTTCGTTCTCCCATTCCGAATCTTTGAAAAGCCAGCGGTAAAAATCCACCATGTCGGTAGGATTGTCTTTGAACCAGGCTTTTATTCTTTTTGCGAAGTCACTCACATTCAGCCGCCCGCAGCTCATGATGGATTCTGCAAGCAGTATGTTTATCTGAGTGTCGTTTGTCCATTCCCCGCGTTTCCACATGCAGCGGTGCGCATCGCGGATGATCTGTGAGAAATGACGCATACCTCCGGGGTAATAATGTCTTACCTCCTGGGTAGACATGAATTCGGTGCCCAATCCGAGGGCATCGCCGAGAGCAACCCCGAACATCGCTCCCTTGATTTTGTCAGTTAAGTTCATCAAGATAAGTTTAATACACCGTCCAAAGTAGGTGATGGATATGGCGTAAAAGATAAGAAGATTCTAAGTTTAATGGCAAATATAGGAAAAAAATATTATCTCCGCAACTTTTTGAAGAACGTTTGCATCAATTCCTTGCATTCTTCTTCAAGCACCCCCGATGTTATCTCCGTTTTCGGGTGGATGGGTGTTTTTGCAGGGTTGAAGTATGAGAAGAATCCCCTTTTAGCATCAGGGGCGCCATAGACGATTCTCCCTATCTGGCTCCAGCCAAGTGCTCCGGCGCACATTGGACAAGGCTCCACGGTGACATACAATGTGCAATCCGGAAGGTACTTTCCTCCAAGATATTCAGCAGCGGAGGTGATTGCCTGCATCTCAGCGTGGGCGGTGACATCGTTGAGCGCCTCCGTGCGGTTATGTGCCCGCGCTATCACGCGACCGTTAACGGCTATTACCGCACCGATAGGGATTTCTCCGGCATCGAAAGCCTCCTGCGCCTCCGCCAAAGCAAGACGCATGTAATATTCGTCGTTGTCAATCATTGTTGTTATGGTTGTTTATTCTTTCTGCTATTTCTGTCATTAGCCAGCGTGGAGTGGAGGTTGCCCCGCATATCCCGATGCTTTCCGCTCCCTGAAGAGTACGCATGTCAAGTTCGGTGCCGTCGCTGACGAGAATGGAACGGGGGTTAACTTTACGGCATTCCTCGAAAAGCACTTTTCCGTTGGAACTTTTTGCCCCGCACACAAACACCACCGCATCGTGACTTGCGGCAAATTCACGCAGTTTGGTCAGTCTGTTTGCCACCTGACGGCATATTGTGTCGAAATATTCAAATTTTCCGGAGGTTTTACGTTTCTTTATTTCCTCAACGACATGCCGGAATCCGTCAAGAGATTTTGTGGTCTGGGAATACAAGAGAATGTCGCGGTTGAGATCCACGTTGTCAAGATCAGCCGGCGACTGGATCACGATCGCCTGTCCGTCCGTCTGACCTACCAGTCCGTTTACCTCCGCGTGTCCCTCCTTGCCATATATCAGTATCATGGGCATCTCCTTGATCTCTCCGTCATGGTATCTCAGCAGGTTGTCATCATATGCCTGCTTGATCCGGCGTTGAAGCTGAAGCACCACCGGGCAGGTGGCGTCAATTACCGTGATGTTGTTTTGCCGGGCAGTGGCATACGTCGACGGGGGTTCGCCATGCGCACGAAGAAGCACAGTGGAATCTTTGAGTTCTGCGAGTTCCGTGTGAGTGATCGTGCGCAACCCTTTGAGTCGCAGACGCTCCACTTCCGAAGCATTGTGCACTATATCCCCGAGACAATGGAGGGAGCCGGATTTCTCCAGCTCCTCCTCCGCTTTCTGAATGGCTGTCACCACTCCGAAACAGAATCCTGAATTTTCGTCAATCTCTATTCTGGGCATTTCGAATGGTATAAGTCAAGTAGCCATTGCATCTGCTGGGCTATGGTCATATTGTCATTGTCAAGAAGCACTGCGTCCGGAGCCTTGCGCAGGGGAGATTCCTTACGTGTGGTGTCGATATGGTCGCGTTCGCGGATATTTTCGAGCACTTCCTCGTAGGTGACTTTCTCACCCTTGTCTGTCAGCTCCTTTACGCGGCGGCGAGCCCGCTCTTCGGCGGAAGCATTGACAAACACTTTCATTTCCGCGTCAGGGAAAACGGTGGTGCCTATGTCGCGTCCGTCCATCACAATCCCCTTCTCGCGGCCATACTGCTGCTGAAGGGCTGTCTGTCGGTGGCGAACCTCGGGGATAACAGCTACAGGACTCACAAGTGAGCTTACCTGCATGTCGCGGATCTCACGCTCGACATCCTTGCCGTTGAGAAGCGTATGCTGCACTCCGTCAGCTCCGGCGGGAGTGAAGGAGATGTTGATTTCGGGTAAAGCTTTCACAAGCGCTTCCGTATCCACCCCTTTTTCAGCTGAAGCCATGCCATGTTCTATGGCATAGAGTGTCACAGCGCGATACATCGCCCCCGAATCTACATAGACATATCCGATCCTTTTGGCAAGATCGCGTGCCATCGTGGATTTGCCGGATGAAGAGTATCCGTCGATTGCAATGATTATCTTATTCATTTTTCTGTTTTCTTTTTTGCCGTTGTTTTCTTTGCAACAGTTTTCTTTGCCGCAGCTTTGGTTGTCTCGGTTTTCTTTGCCGCAACTTTCTTCTTCGGTTCCTCAGCTTTATCGGCAACTTTCTTTACAGTGCGTTTTGCAGGTTTGGGTTTCACCATCCTGAGCACTTGCGCCGTCCTTGCCGGTAGATAGAGTTTGAGCCATCCTTTGCCTGCGGGAGAATAGAGCGGGTCAGGTTGGGTGAAATGGTGGATTGAATCATCGATATTGCCGAATCCTCCGAATTTCAGGGAGTCGCTGTCGAGAACAACCTCATATTCCCCAGCCGGAGCCAGGAAGCCGTAATCGCTGAATGATTTTGTCGGACTCCAGTTGAACACGAATATGAAGTCACCGCGACGGAAGGCCAGCACCTGGTCATCATCTTTCTCCCACAGTTTCTCCACCGGGAGAGCCTGGAAGTTGAAGTTGGATGAGATTGTCTCCACCATAGCGTTGTCGAAGGCGTTGAGGAATTTATATTTAAGATCCTCGCGGTCCACAAGATCCCACTGGCGGCGCGCGTACTTATAGCTCCAACCGTTACCTTCGCGGGGGAAGTCGATCCATTCGGGATGTCCGAACTCGTTGCCCATGAAGTTGAGATAGCCTCCGTTGATTGTGGCGAGTGTGACGAGACGTATCATCTTATGGAGCGCCATGCCTCTTGTCACGATGCCGTTGGTGTCGTCAACCATCATGTGCCAGTACATCTCCTTGTCGATAAGGCGGAATATGATAGTCTTGTCGCCTACCAATGCCTGGTCGTGGCTCTCACAATACGAGATTGTTTTTTCATCGGCGCGTCGGTTGGTAAGCTCCCAGAAGATTGATGTAGGATGCCAGTCCTCATCCTTCTTCTCCTTTATCATCTTTATCCAGTAGTCGGGAATGCCCATAGCCATCCTGTAGTCGAAGCCTATTCCACCAGCCTCGAATTTGGTGGCGAGACCAGGCATGCCGCTCATCTCCTCGGCTATCGTTATGGCATTGGGGTTGATCTCATGGATAAGGATATTCGCAAGTGTTAGGTAAACAATCGCGTTTGTGTCCTCATTGCCGTCGTAATAGTCATCATAGCTTCCGAATGCCTGGCCGAGACCATGGTTGTAATACAGCATGGATGTCACGCCGTCGAAACGGAAACCGTCGAATTTATATTCCTCAAGCCAATATTTGCAGTTTGACAGCAGGAAGTGCAGCACTGAGTTCTTGCCATAGTCGAAGCAGAGGGAATCCCATGCGGGGTGTTCGCGTCGTCCGTCACCATAGAAATACAGATCGTATGATCCGTCAAGTCTGCCGAGTCCCTCAACCTCATTCTTCACCGCGTGGGAATGCACGATGTCCATGATAACCGCAATTCCGCGGCTGTGGGCATCATCGATGAGCCGTTTGAGGTCATCGGGTGTGCCGAAGCGTGATGAAGCGGCGTAAAAGCTGCTTACGTGATAGCCGAACGAGCCATAATATGGATGTTCCTGGATAGCCATGATCTGTATGGCATTGTATCCATCGGCTGCAATGCGGGGCAATGTCTTTATGCGGAATTCCTCGTAAGTGCCGACGTTCTCCTCCTGCTGTGCCATTCCGATGTGGCATTCATATATAAGCAACGGTTTTGTGTCGGGCTTGAATTTCTTTACCTTGAATTGATATGGAGTCTCAGGAACATACACCTCGGCCGAGAATATATGTGTTTCCGGATCCTGCACCACTCGGGTGGCATATGCGGGGATTCTTTCACCGCTGCCTCCGTCCCAGTCAACGCGCATCTTATATAAATCGCCGTTGTGGATGAAATCAGCCGGGAATCTACCCTCCCAGACCCCGTCACCGAGAGGTGAGAGGGAATAGCGCTCGTCGTCTTTCCAGTCGGAGAATGTTCCGATCAGCCATATCTGTGTGGCGTTGGGGGCATATTCGCGGAACACCCATTCTCCATTCTTCTCGCGATGGAGACCGAAATAGTTGTAGGCATTTGCGAATTTTGATAGCGAACCGCCGGTTGAGCCGGTAAGTTCCTCCATTTTACGTATCACATCCTCGTGACGCCCTTCGATGGCGGGAGCAAAAGGCTCAAGCCAAGGATCGTTGCGCAGAATCTCAAGTTTTTTCTTCATTTTGTTTTGGGTTATAATAAAATGGCAGTCATATATGGGCCATTCGGTTTTAATTCATTTTTATTCTTGTTTATTCTTGCGGCGCTTTAAGGCTATCGCGGATCGCAAAGCGAAGCGCAGCCGCATCTTTGCCTCCGGAACGCAGGGTGTCGAGCACACCGGCTACGTATTCATCGCGCGAGCGGTAGCCAAGCAGCCGTGGCACTCCTGAATCGGGAAGCATCGGTTTGTGATTGAATACACGGAGTATTCCATCATAATCACCGTCACGGACCATCACCGCGAACTGTTCGCGCAGACGGTTGTAGTTCTTGCGTGGTTCCAGCTTGAACACAAGGCTCTTCAGGTGGGTCTCAAGAGCTGTGATACATGAGAATCTCGCATCTATCTTGCATTCCACATCACGTTTCACTCTATGGCGGACATGCTGCAGAGCCTGCTGGTCGGCCTTCTGTTTAAACGTGTGGATCACCTCTTTCTTCACTTTGCGTATCACCTTCTCGGCGTCGCGTCCCCGCTGCTTTGCCATCACTCTGATAACGCTTTCCAGCAAAAAGATGTTTTCGACTTCAGCAACTTCAGGAACCATTATCTCCTTGCGCCGCAGATACTCTACCTCGATCTCTGTGCGACGGTCACGGTCAACTATTCCGCGGCTACGGAGGTGATGCATGTTTTTGAGGTCGTTGAAGGTGCGGGTGGTCTCTATCACCTTGTCGCATGAGCCTAACGGACGCACGTTCCATTCCGGAAAAACCAGGGTATACAGCTTGAAATCGATGCTGTGCTGTGAATCCCCTTCGATGAAAAGCACCGGTTTGCGGCTTCCGGCAAGCTCAATGAAGATGTCTTCGCTGAGCGGTGTGTCTCGGATCACCTCATAATCCCATGCATTTTGCTCCGAATCATAACTCTTTACCCAGATGCATGTGCTCTTGGATCGGGAACTCACGAAGTCTATATCTACAGAGTCGTAAACGAAAGTGCAATCCGGGCGCAATGATTCAATGGCATTCCAGAGCGAGCCGATGATAGAGGGGTGGAGGAAGAGCGAGGGGGAATCAATGAAGATCACGGCGTCAGGCATCGCGTAGAGAACAGCGGCTATATAATAAAGCACAGTTTTCTCTCCCTGGCTGAGCGATGTTATAGATATCAGGTCATCGCCTGCCTGGGTGGCGAACATCAGCGAACCTTTGTTGCGCATTATCCTGTTGCCGGGGAATACCTGCTCCCACAAAGACTTGATTGTGTCAAGTTTTGTCTTCCGTAACTTTACCCTTTTGCCTTCACCGAATTCCCGGTCTTTTATTTCGAGGAGGTATTCAAGTTCATCGGCAAACACCATGTAGATGAGCTTGTCAAGTTCGCTGACAGCATCCGTGCGCATGTATCGGTGCTGTTCGGCTGCCTTCCTGAAAAGGTCATCCACAGATCCCGGACGCGTCGATTCCTCCCTCTCCGGGAATGATGCCGATAGAGCCGACAGGCAGAATGCGCGCTCTCCGCAGAGAGTCACCATCTCCTGCATGAACCGGCTTTTGCCGGCTCCGTTTCCACCGATCAGTGTTATCTGACGCACATCTGTCAATGTGCGTGTCCTGTTGTCGGGGAAGACCGGGGGAAGGATAATGCTGTTCATGGCGCGCCGGATTATATTTTGTGAGGAAAAGACGGGACTATATAATTATATGGAAGAGAGGCGGGCAAGGTATTTCCCGAGAATGTCGAATTCGAGATTAACCTTTGTTCCGCGTTCGATGCGGCAGAAGTTGGTGTTGTCGTGGGTATACGGTATAATCGCCACCTTGAAGCTGTCGTCGGTCGGCTCGCATACTGTCAGACTCACTCCGTTCACTGTCACCGAACCCTTGTCGACGGTAATATATCCGCGTCGGGCAAGCTCCTTGTCGGCAGTGTATTCAAAAGTGTAATACCAGCTGCCATCAGCCTCGCGGACATCGGTGCATATCGCAGTCTGGTCTACGTGTCCCTGCACGATGTGGCCGTCGAGACGTCCGTCGATTTTCATGGAACGCTCCAGATTCACAAGATCGCCGGGTTTCAAACCGCCGAGATTGGACCGGTCAAGCGTCTCTCGTATCGCTGTAACTGTGTATGTGCCGTCACCGGGGAGTGCCACAACGGTGAGGCAAACGCCATTGTGCGATACGCTCTGGTCGATTGTCAGTTCGTCAACGAAACTGCACCGCATCGTTATGTGCAGGTTGCTTCCTTCTTCGCGCAGGGCAACTACCTCCGCGGCTTCTTCCACTATTCCTGAGAACATATTATCGGGAGTTTGAAGTTATTTAAATTTAAAATTTAATAATTGAAATACGGACTCTTAGTTCGCGGAGAATGCGAATCCTACGCAGAGACCGTCATATGAATTAAGGAGGGAGGAGAGTGTCTTGGCTACAGATATGTTTGAATATTTTGCCACAGCGTCGATGATAGCCATGAGTTTGGTTGCATCAAACATCACATCCATTGTTTTGGATGTCTTCTGAACATATGTCTTCACTTTGCCGAGCTTGATCTTACCGGCCGCCTTGAAGTTGAATTCAAACACACCCTTGTCGGCGGTTTCAGTTATTGTCCCTTTCAAAGTGAGTTTTTTTATCTTAAGTTCAAAATTGCCGGAATCATCGATTATGAGGGTTGCTCCGGTGAGACCGAACTTCTGATAATAAGGCTTGAGCTTTGTCTCAACAGCCGCTGAAGCTGCCTTGCCTCCCGCCTGTTTCAGGAAGTTGTCGCCCTGAAATGCCACAGCGGGTCCTGTTGCAAGCCAATTGCCATTCAGATCCTGCACCTTAAGGTTTGAGCTTGAGAAAACTCCCTCCAGAAGATTCCCTACCGTTTCGGAGGTGCTTCCTCCACCTAATTTACCTAAAAGATCCTTAAGATTCTGAGCATTGGTCATATTAGAGCATGACAAAATCATGACCATAGCTGCGATGATAATTCTAACCTGTTTCATCTCATCTGTTTATTTTAATATCATTATTCATCTGCGATGCAGCATAACTGGAATATCAGGTATCTGCACCCCCACAAAATTACAAATTATATTGGTTTAATTGGGGCATTTATGCACAAATTTACATTAAAATTAGTAAATTTTATAATTTAAAAGTAATTTTGTTGTCGGAAAAGTGTGTCATAACAATAACAGGTAAAAATTTTTTGACTTGACCCACTTGTACCATAAGAAATAATTAACAACATGAGACAATTCACAAAAGCAACTCTGTTCATGGCGCTGTCAGCAATTGCCCTGACCTCCTGCAGCGATGAGTCGCCCTGGAGCGGTCCTTCAGGGGAGGGAGCCGTGAAGCTGAATTTCAGCTCAGACGGCCGCGTCATGCGTCAGACCCGTGCTGACGATTCGCTGAGTCCGGTGGTGCCGGACGGCAGCGCGTTCACAGTCAACTTTGCCAAAAGCGATGGCTCCTATTCCAAAAACTGGAGCAGCGTTGACGCATTTAACCGCGAGAAATCATTCCCCATCGGAGATTACACACTGACAGCCTCATACGGCTCTATCGATGTGGAGGGATTTGACAATCCATATTATCTCGGCAGCAACCGGGTGCATGTGTCACCGGGTGCTACTACCGATGTAAACGTGACCGCCACCCTCGCCAACGCGATGGTTTCGGTTAGATATACCGATGCTTTCCGCGAGAACTTCAGCGCTTACAGCGCGGCGGTTCAGACCGAAGGTCATGACTGGGTGGTGTTCGCCCAGAATGAGGATCGTCCGGCATATGTCGCTCCCAGCGCGGACGTGAAACTTAATCTTACACTTACAAATGATGCCGGAGAGCGCGTTACAATCCAGCCCGCCGGCTTCACGGCTGTTGCCCGCCATCATTATGTGGTGACAATCGGTGTGACAGGTAATGCAGCCTCTGGTAATCTTGCCCTTGATGTGGAGTTTGATGAGGATGTGGTTTCGGAGACAGTAAACGTATCGCTCGGCGATGAGCTATTCTCCGCTCCGGCTCCTACAGTAACAGCAAAAGGATTCACCCCTGAGACTGAGGTTGGAAATTTCGAATATTCAGAACTCAAGGAAACACCGGAGTTCCATGTGTTTGCATTCGGTGGTCTTAAGAGCGCGACACTCAATGTCGTGGCAGAAAACGGTTATGCGCCGGTGTTCGGTCGCAGCGTGGAGTTTGTGAATGCCGATAATCTCACAATGCAGCAGCTCGAGCAGGAGGGTGTTGCCGGATATTTCCGCAATGCCGACAAGCTTGGCGTGGTTAATGTGAAGAAGTTCCTGGAGCGTCTTCCAGCCGGCAAATATGAGATAGAGGTGCAGGCTGTGGATGTCATGACCCGCACATCGGAGCCGCTTAAACTGACTGCTGTCATCACTCCTCTTGAGATTCAGCTCGCGCCTGCGGCGCAGGCTGCGTTCATGGGTTCGGAGGTAACGGTTGATCTCACCACCAACAGCCCTGAGCTGAAGAATGTCGTGGCATTCAAGGTTCCGGATGCTCACAACAAGATGGTGGATGCCGAGATAAAGAGCGTTACAGATATTACCGCTTCCGGTGCTTCAGTGCGCGCGGGATCCGGATATGTCTACCGTTATGTTCTCGCTCTTGAGCCCTCTTTCCGTTCTGAAATTGATGTTGAGATGTCGGTTATCGCTAATCGCAATAAGAAAGCTACCACAAAGGTGCTTGTCGGTGCTCCTGAATATACAATGGTGCCTGATGCCTTCAGCAACCGCGTTGTCCTCAAGATTGAATCTGAGAATCCAGCTGTCGTAAAGGCACTGGTTGATAATCTCCAGTTCTTCAATGGAGAGGCTCAGGTTCCGTCAGCGAATATCACACATGATTCCGCCAACGGCATGATAACGGTAAGCGGTCTCACGCCTGCCATCAAATATGTATCCCTGAAAGCTGTCTGCGGAACATTCGAGAAAACAGTACCCGAATTCACTACGGAAATTGAAGAAGCTGTGCCCAATGGAGATTTTTCAGAGGTATCCAACACTATTAATATAGACAGAATCAAAGCTGGTGGTCAGTATAAATACATTGCAACAACAATGCAGAATTGGTCGTCAATAAATGTTGATGAACCAAATGTTTGGGCATCTGTTAATGCAAAAACTGCCTATGCTGGAGCTTCGAATCAGAATACATGGTTTGTTGTCCCTTCCACTCTTGCATCTAACGGCGAGGTGATTGTAAGGAGTGTGGCGTATGACCATAACGGCTCTGATCCTGCGTTGGATAATCATGGAGCTGCTGTGAGAAAAAAATACAGTCGCAATGCACCTGCTTCATTTGCAAGCAAAGCATCAGGAGAATTGTTCCTTGGATCATATTCATATGATGGAACTGAACATCGTGAGGATGGTATATCATTCCCTTCAAGACCTTCTTCCGTGTCTTTCGATTATAAATATGCTCCTGTTTCAAATGAATCGGCTTCTGTTGAAGTTGCAGTTCTTGATTCCGAAGGTGCGGCAATTGCAAGTGGAACTCTTACCCTCGGAGAAAGTCAGTCCTATAAGAACCAGACTGTGTCATTAAGTTATAATGCTGGAACATTTGGAAAGAAAGCAGCCAAATTGCAGATTTGTTTCAAGTCCACGAAAAACGAAAATGTGTCTGTCCCGGTTCCAACTAATCTGGAGGATGTTTCCAATACCACAAGTTTAAGTGGTCAGACAATTGCTACAAACGCTTATAAATCTCTTTGTGTCGGTTCTGTATTGACCATCGACAATGTCAAGCTTGGTTACGGCAGTTCCACTACGACCAGAGCCGCGAAGAGTAGACGATAACCTAACATGATTCATACAATGAAGAAACTATATATATATTCGCTTGCGGCTGCTGCTTTGATGGCTACAGCCTGCAGCAAGGAGGATCCTTTCACCGGTCCGGAAAGCAGCGAGGAAGGACAGATCCTGAAGTCAGCGATTGCCGTCGATATGAAGGTTGACGAGACGGTGCGCAAGAATGTTCGCACCCGCGCTGATGTTAATCTTGATGATTTCACGGTGATATTCACAAAGGAGGGTCAGACAACCCCGGTGAAGAAATTCAAATATAGCGAGATGCCGGATGTGGTCACACTCCCTGTTGGTGACTACATCTGCACGGCGACTCTTGGCGAGAACCGCCTCGCCGAATGGGAAAATCCGTATTTCCTCGGACGTTCGGATTCCTTTACTGTCAATCCTTATGAAATCACGAGTTATGTGGCTCCAATCGAGTGCCGACTTGAGAATATTAAGGTGACAATTGAGTTTGATCCTGCTCTTAAGTCCCGTATGTCAGCTGATTCATATGTTGAGGTTAAGGTGGGGGATAACAGCGGTCTGAACTTCACCTTGACAGAGGCAGAGGCAGGTAAGGCAGGTTATTTCATGCACACTGCGGAAACAACTCTCGTGGCTACATTCAATGGCAAGATCGATGGTGCCAAAGCTGTGGAGACCAAATCGCTGAAAGATGTTGCCAAAGGTAACCATTACAAGATAACTTTCAAACTTCATGACTATAGCAACGACCCAACGGGCGATTCAGATGCCGATATTCAGGTTGATGCTTCTGTGACAATAACCGATATCGAGCGCAATGTGGAGATCGGTGATGAACCGCTGCTTGACGATAGCGAGCGTCCTTCAGAGGAGCCGGAGAAACCGGGTCCCGGTCCTGACGAACCCAAGGCAGAGGCTCCTGCAATCACAGGTGTGGCACCTATTGACCTTGATAAACTTAATACTATCGACGGCTCTGTACCGGTAGGTATGAAAGTTGTGAGCACAGCCGAGGGCGGTTTCACTGCATTTGACGTAGAGATTGAATCACCGGATCTTACACCTGAGGAACTCGAAGGTGTCGGTCTTGCCGCTAATCTGAATCTTGCCGAAACTCCGGAGCAGTTTGCAGCTCCGTTGACCAACTTTGGTTTCCCTGTAAATGTGAAGGGTAAGAAAGAGGCTAATATCGAGATTTCCACCATGTTGCTTGGAATGTTGAGCGCTGTAGGTGCTGGACATGAGCATAAGTTCATCATAACGGTGACTGATGCCAACGGCACAACAGAGAAGACACTCAGACTCTACATTCCTGAATAAACAAGAAGGTCATGACAAGTATTAAAAAATTATTATATAATCTTGCGGTGGTTTCCATGACATGCTCATTGTTGGTGTCATGTTCTATGGAGGAGCCGTTCAAGGCAGGGGGTGAGGGCACATTGAGCCTCACTACCGATATCAGGGGCAATGTGGTGAAGACCCGCGCTATTGCCGCTGATGAACTTACGGCATTACGCAATAAGTGTGTCGTATATATAGAGAACAACCAGGGTGTGATCCGCAAATACAAGGGTCTCGATAATATCCCCTCCGAAATCAAGCTCCGCACAGGCTCGTATGTTGCCGAGGCATGGAGCGGTGACTCTGTGTCGGCTTCGTTCGATAGCAAGTTCTATCGCGGCTGGCAGCGTTTCGAGATGCAGGAGGGTGCCAATTCCCTTACATTGCGTTGTAATATCGCCAACGTTATTGTGTCGGTGGATCCTGCATCTCTCGATGTCAATCTTACCGATATGAAGGTGACATTCTCTCATTCCCGTGGTGAGCTGGTGTTTGACCGGACAAACATCGAGGCTGGTGCCAAGGGTTATTTCATGATGCCTAACGCTGATAAAAACTTGACTTATAAAGTTGAGGGTAAAAAATCATCAGGTGAGGCTTATGAGAAAACCGGTGTGATCGAGAATGTGCAGCGTGCGCATGAATATGCCATGACTATCACAGAAGAGGAGGCTCCTGTCACAGAGGGTGGTGCGTTGATCCGTCTTACTATAGCCGACATACCGGTGATAGAGGAAGAAGTGGAGATATTCACGGCTCCTGCTATCCGTGGAGTTGACTTTGATATTGAGTCGCAGGTGGTTTCCAAAGATCATAATTTCCAGGATACCCGCGTTTATATCCGCGGATATTTCGGACTTGGATCTGTGATTATGACAGTGAGTGATAATTTCACAGACCTTCAGTCGGGTATGAATCTGACAGAGGGAAGTGTTCAGACGGATCTCTCTGCAAAGGGAATTCGCGTGGAGCGCCGCACATCTACCGATGCCGCAACCTCATTGGAATCCGGTGTGGTGACAGTAGATGAGATGTATGTCACATTCTCTAAGGCATTCCTTGACGCTCTTGCCGACAGCGATGAGGAATACAAGATTACATTCGAGGCTACGGATGCACGTCATAACACAACGATTGCGAGTCTTCGTTTCGCCAACACTGAGAATGCGGAGGAGCACCTTGCGCCAGTCGGACTTGTGGATGCTGATGTGTTTGCAAATGATATGCTTGCGGTTCGAGCTACGAGGGCGACACTGTCAGCAAATGTGTTTGATCCTGCAGCAGCTCAGAATTATGGTATCAAATATCGTGAGCAGGGCGCATCTGAATGGACAGCGGCATATCCTGCTTCAGGTGCACGCGCAAAGCACACCCGCGCTACTGTGATTCCTTACAGTGTGACAGTAACGGGTCTCAACCCCGGCACAACATATGAGTTCATTGCCTTCTGTGATGGATTCGATGGCTCCGATGTGCAGACATTCACAACAGAGACTCCGTTTGCATCAATTCCTAACGGCAGCTTTGAGGATTGGTCGACATATTCCGCAAGTACTTTCTTGGGAACAAAGAATGTCACATTACCTTGGAGTGTCGGCGACAAGGAAGCATCTTTCTGGGGATCCGGAAATGAGGGCTCTGCCACAGCAAATAAGACCTTGACAAATAAGACAACGGATATGCTTAATTCCGGAACTTACGCTGTCAAGCTTCAATCAGATGAGGCATTGTCTATCTTGGCTGCCGGAAATATCTTTATCGGACATTACGTAGAGACAGACGGCAAAAACGGAGTACTGTCACTTGGTCGAGAATACAACGGTACGCATCCTGATAAGATGACAATGTGGGTGAATTATCGTCCGGCTACTGGGGTAAAGGTCAATAAAGGCGAGGAGGCTAATGTCCCTGATGGATTTGCCGGAGGATCTGACCATGGGCAGATTTATGTGGCATTAACCACAGCACCTGTTGAAATCAGAACAAATCCAAGTAAAAGGAAGTTATTCGATGCCGAAGGCGATGAAACTGTTCTTGCATATGGACAGGTAACATGGACTGAAGCATTCGGACCAGATGGTCAACTTCAAAAGATTGAGATTCCTTTCACATATAACGAAAGGGCTAAAACTAAGAAACCGGTTTATCTGGTTATGGTAGCCTCGGCTTCGAAATATGGTGATTATTTCTCCGGAGCCAAAGGATCTGTAATATATCTTGATGATGTAGAACTCGTTTATGAGTAGACGATTTAAAATCGGAAATATAATGACGATGGTGTTGACTCTGTGCGCTTCAGGCGCGCAGAGTCACGCTGCGTTATTAACCCCGGCTGATTCCGCCGTTGCCGTGGAGTCTTTGCCGAAGGGGATAGAGATGCGGCATGACACGCTTCATATCACTCCGGAAATGGTGGAGGAAATGCAGCGGAACGCTCCTGTCAAGGAGTTTGACATGGAGATGGAGTCTGTGAAATTCGTGCCCAAAGGGCAGTGGGTGACCGGTATCTCGGTCTCGTACTCGCAGACCACGCAAAATGATTATCAGTTCCTGATATTGCAGAATATATCCGGCGATACTTATAGTTTCAAGGTTTCCCCGATGGTCTGCTATATCTTCAAGGATGATATGGGAGCAGGTGGAAAATTTCAGTACACCCGCTCGCTGACCAAACTGGAGAAAGCAGACGTGGTGCTCGATTCAGAGACAAATTATGGAGCGGAGTGTCTTTATTCACTCTCCCATAATTATTTTGTCACCGGTATTTTCCGCAACTATTTCTCGCTTGGCAGCAGCCGGCGATTCGGTATCTTCAACGAGATCCAGCTTAAGCTTGGTGGCGGTCAGTCGAAGATCACCAAAGGTACCGGGGAGGCTCTCACCGGTGCTTATGAACGTAACTTCCAGTTCGGACTCGGTATCGCGCCCGGTCTGGCTGTTTTCCTCAGCAATTATTCCGCGTTAGAGGTTAATGTCGGTGTGTTGGGATTCAATCTCACCGATACCAAATCTATCTCGGATCAGATCTATGTCTCGCGGAGGAAATCGCGTTCGGCTAATTTTAGAATCAACCTCTTTTCAATCACGTTCGGAGTGTCGTTTTATCTATGACGGCTATGTGGAAGATATATAGATTTGTTTTGGTGGTGTCGCTGGTGGCGATACCTTCGCTGATGTCATATGCCCATGATAGCGCCAAGGATTCGCTGCTTAACGGAAAGTATATCTTTGTTCCGGATTCGTTGCAGGCGGATGTGCTTAAACTGCTGATGGGTAATTCAAAGGTTGTTGACGATGAGTCGAAGTTTGATTCCTCGGAGAAGGTGATATGGAAAGGGGATACAATCCCCATGAAACTCCGCACCCGCAATCTTGGCCGTTACGACCGTGGATTGTTTAATTATCTTTTCATTCCCAAAGGGCAGTGGGGATTTGGACTGACCGCATCTTACGGTGAGATATCAACATCTGACCTTGAAATTTTTGATCTTCTCAGCGATATCGATATAGGAGCTCACGCTTTCTCGATCAAACCGTATCTCGAATATACAATACGCAATAATATGTCTGTGGGTTTGCGTTTCGGATACACGTCTGCCAAGGCAAATGTAGGTTCTTTCAAAGTGGATATAGATGAGGATATGAATTTCAATCTTCATGACATCATGTATCGCAATGAGAGCTATTCTGCGGCTCTGCTCTTCCGTCAGTATATAGGCATTGCGAGGCGAGGACGTTTTGGCGTTTTCAACGAAGTTGAACTTGCGTTCTCTTCGGGTAACTCTGATTTCATGCGTCCATATGATGGTGAACCCCGCACCACTCATACCACCTACATGAATGCCGGTTTAAATTTCTCTCCCGGTGTGTCGGTATTCATAATGAAAAATGTATCGTTCAATCTCTCTTTCGGTGTCTTCGGTTTCTATCTGAAGAATGAGCGCCAGACAGAGAACGGGGTGGAAACAGGTAACCGCACTACCTCGGGCGCAAATTTCAGATTCAACCTTTTTAATATCAATTTCGGAATCGCGGTGCACGTGTAAAGAGTTAGGAGTTAGGAGTTAGGAGTTAGGAATTGGGAGTTAGAAGTTATTTATCTTGATGAATAGGAAATTAAAGAATATCATATACGGATTGGCTGTTATCGGAGGAATCGTGACGGTGCCGGCAGGTTGCATTCACAATGATTTGCCTTATCCCCGCATTCCGCAGAATATAACGGCTATAACGGCTGTCGGTGAATCGAAATCGGCATATATAGATTCCATAGCTTTTGAGGTAAATCTATATCTTGATGAAACTGTGGATATTGAGAATGTGCGTTTCTCTGAATACCGTATAACACCGGGTGCGTCCTCAACGCCGAATCTGCTTGAAGGTACATATGATTTTACCACGCCGGTGTATGTTACGCTTTCCCGTTTTCAGGACTATGATTGGGAATTGATAGCTCATCAGGATATTACAAGATATTTTCAGGTTGCAGGAGAGGTTGGCGAGAGTGTGATAGACCCTGTCGGTCACCGTGTGATTGTCAATGTGCCGGAGGGAACTGATCTAAGCAATCTGACATTGCAGAAGATAAAACTTGGTCCGGAGGGGATTACAACTATGACTCCGGCTCTTGCACCTGGCACACTCGATCTCTCATATCCGTTGCGTGTGGCTGTTCAGTGCCATGGCAGAACTGTATATTGGACAATTTATGCGCAGTTCACGGAAACGATTGTGTCTACCACTCAGGTTGATGCCTGGTCGAAAGTGGTATGGGCATACGGTAATGGTCCGGCGGATGTGAAAAATGGCTTTGAATATCGTAAGCTTTCTTCTGAGCAATGGATAAAAGTGCCGGATCAATATGTGACCCAGACTCAAGGAGCTTTCTCCTGCTATATTCCTCATCTCGAACCATTGACAGATTATGTTGTCAGGACAGTGTCGGGAGAGAATATCGGTAACGAGGTGCAGGTCAAGACACAAGGTACTGCTGATATACCTAACGGAGATTTCGAGGAATGGTGTCAGATCGGAAAAATCATATACCCTTATGCAGAGGGTGGCACACAGTTCTGGGATACGGGTAACACCGGTTCCTCTACACTTGGCCAGAATCTGACTGTTTCTTCCACTGACACGCCTACCGGTAAGGGGCTTTCAGCTGAATGCTCCACTAAGTTTGTAGGTATTGCTGGTATTGGAAAATTGGGTGCCGGATCTATCTTCACCGGCCGGTTTGTGAAAGTGGATGGAACGAACGGTATCCTTGATTTTGGTCGTCCGTGGAATCTGCGTCCGACCAAATTGCATGGTTACTATAAATATCGTACTGCTCCGATAGATTATGTATCTTCCGATTTCGCTGCTATAAAAGGTGAGCCGGATACATGTATAATTTATGTGGCGCTTACCGACTGGACTGCGCCGTTCGAGGTTCGCACGAATCCTAAGAACCGGGTATTGTTTGATCCCAACGCATCTTATATTATCGGTTACGGCAAAATGCAATACAGCGGAACAATGGATTCCTGGCAGGAATTTGAGATTCCTATTGAATACCGCGACACCTCTAAAGAACCTACATATATGCAGATCACCGCAGCTACTTCAAAATACGGAGACTATTTCACCGGTGGTAATGGCGCTGTGCTGTGGGTAGACCAGTTCTCTTTCGGCTGGGATCTTGAGTAGGTATGGGGTCAGAGTTATGAAGTATCAGGTTATTATTATGAGCGAAATGAGAAAGATATTGATTTTAATTATGCTTCTGTTGCCATCAATGGTTTGGGGGCAGACATATTTTGAGCCGGCTGCCGGAGATGTCTACACTCCGACCAAGTTGCAGAAACGCGTGGCGACTTCTACAGATATCGTGATGCTGGCTCTACCTGTGGCAACGCTTGCCGGTGTGCTTATTGAGCGCGACTGGCAGGGTTTGATTCAGGGGGTGGAAACTGCGGGAGCTACCGCCGCCGCTACATTGATTTTGAAATATGCGGTTTCGGAACGTCGCCCCGATGGTTCGGATATGCATTCTTTCCCGTCCGGTCATACTGCGGCGAGTTTCGCGACAGCTGCTTTTCTGCAACGTCGTTACGGCTGGGCATTCGGTGCTCCGGCTTATGCGCTGGCTGCATATGTGGGCTGGGGAAGGGTATATTCCAAAAAACATCACTGGTGGGATGTCATTGCCGGAGGTGCTATAGGTGCGGCAAGTGCGTATATCTTTACTAAGCCATTTGCAAAAAAACATAACTTGCAGATATCTCCCGTGTCGGACGGTCGTAATGTTGGAATATATGCTTCGATGGAATTCTAATTCTATATAAGTAGCTGTTTAATTTGAACAGCAGCTAATATATTAAAGATATTTCTTGATTATAGAGATGGACTATAATTATTTTCAGAAAAGACGGAAGGCTTTCTGCTATGCCTGGAACGGTATAATTTATCTTTTCCGCAATGAAGCCCATGCCAAGATTCATCTTTTTGCAGCGGCATGCGTTATTGCAGCGGGTGCGATATTCGGAATCAGCAGATGGGAATGGAGCTCAGTGTTGATTTGCATCGGAGGTGTATTCATGGCTGAATCGTTCAATACTGCTATAGAAAAAATCTCCGATAAGGTGTCGAAAGAGCGGGATCCTCTGATAAAAATAGCAAAAGATGTGGGGGCGGGAGCCGTTTTGCTGTTTGTTTTGGCATCTGTGGCAGTAGGTCTGATAGTTTTTTTACCATATATTATCGCACTTTTTTGAGAGGTGCGATATTTTTTTTGCCTGAAAATTGAGAATTTTTTGAGGTGTGAGAAATTTTAAAACAAATTTCAAAATTGCGTTAACATTTCGAAAGGGATTTTAACATTTATTGAAAATGTTAATTTGCAAATAGTTATCAATGAATAAACCTTTTTTCTGAAAAATTGTTGTAGAAATATTTGCACAGCGTCGAAAATGGTTATAACTTTGCAACCGCAAACGGGAAACGACACAACCGCTAACAAAACGGAAATCGAAACCCAAATGCGATTAGAACAATGAAATTTTGCCACAAGACAAGCAGCGAAGCTCGAAAGAG
>CAJTPK010000025.1 GCA_910578075.1 uncultured Muribaculaceae bacterium
CCCACGACCCAATGATTAAGAGTCATTTGCTCTACCAACTGAGCCACGGAGTCATACTTGAAGGAGTTCGGATATATCCGGTAGGAACACACCGCTTTCCTTTTTGCGGTGCAAAGTTACGACGTTTTTTGTTCTTTTCCAAATTTTTTCCACTTTTTTTGTATTCTTTTTTATTTACCGTTGCTAATTATGCTTTTTTTACCTACCTTTACACCTTGAAAATCTATGCCCCGCAGTTTGGGAATAAGATATCCACTATCGGATAGCTCAAACCGATATCAGCAGGGCGGATAATCACGACAATGACGATATTAAACATAGAAGTTGTTTAAACAACTTCTTAATAAATTTAAATACACTTCATAATTATTTTTTCAATAACAGTCATGAACAACAAGTTATTTTATCTGGCTTTAGGTGTTGCCGTTATAGGCATGACCGGTTGCTCAAAGAAGCTCGGCCAGTTTAAAAGCGATTTCTTTACAACTGTACCAACTCCACTGGAGACTGTAGGTGAGAATGTGCCGGGAACCATAACCGGTAATATCCCTGCCAAATTCATGGTGAAAAACGCCAAGGTTACCGCTACTCCCGTCATCACATGGGAGAATGGCGAGGCTGCCGCTCAACCCGTTATGATCCAGGGTGAGAATGTGCGCGCCAACGGACAGGTGGTTAATTTCAAAAACGGAGGAACTGTAACAATTCCTTTCAACGTAGCTTATCAGGCTGCGATGGCTAAGAGCGATCTCTATCTTGATTTCGCTGTTGACCAGAACGGAAAGATGTATGCTCTTCCCCGCGTGAAAGTGGGTTATGGAGTTGTGGCAACATCAACTCTCGCTTCTGCAAAAACTGTGACTCCCGCCGTTGCAAAGGATAATTTCCAGAGAATCATCAATGAGAAGTATTCCGCTGACATCCACTTCCTCATCAATCAGGCAAACATCCGTGCAAATCAGACAGACAAGGCTGATTATATCGACCTTAACAAGCGTCTCCAGGAAGCCAACAAGGCTGCCAACCAGGAGATCGCAGGCATAACAGTAAATTCTTATGCATCTCCCGATGGTGCCTTGAATTTCAACACCCAGCTTGCTGAAAAACGCGAGGTCAACACTACAAAATATATGGAGAACCAGCTCAAGAAAGACAAAATCACAGAATTCGGTGAGCTGACATCTTCATTCACTCCCGAAGACTGGGAGGGTTTCCAGCAGCTCGTGGAGAAGAGCAACATCCAGGACAAGGAGCTTATCCTCAGCGTCCTCAAGATGTATCCCGATCCTGAGCAGCGCGAGCAGGAGATCCGCAATCTCTCTTCTGTATTCAATGAGCTTGCTGACCAGATTCTTCCCCAGCTCCGTTACTCACGCGTGATGGCTTCAATCAACGTGATCGGCAAGAGCGACCAGGAACTCATCGAGCTTTTCAACACCAACCCAAAAGCTCTTACAGTTGACGAGATTCTTTATATCGCCACCCTTACCGATGACAACACAAAGAAGATGGAGGTTTACAACAAGGCTTGTGAGCTTTATCCCAAGGATTACCGCACATTCAACGACCTTGGTCTGACTCAATACGTTGCAGGTGACTACACCGGTGCAAAATCCAACTTCGAGCATGCCCTCCGTCTGAATCCCTCTGCAAAAGAACCTGAGATGAACCTCGGTCTTATCTCTATGCTTAACCATAATTATGCAAAGGCACAGGAGCAGATCGGTGCAGCGGCAGGTGTTCCTGAAGCAGCAGATGCTCTCGGTGTTTACTACCTCACACAGGGTGACCTTGCAAAGGCAGTGCGCACATTCGGTGACTCCAAGACAAACAACGCGGCTCTCGCACAGATCCTCTCCCAGGATTATTCAGCTGCCAAGTCAACACTCGCTTCTATCAAGGCTCCGGATGCAACCACATATTACCTGACAGCAATCCTCGGTGCTCGCACCAACAATGAGAACATGGTGATGAGCAACCTCCGCCAGGCTGTGAAACTTGACAAATCTCTTCTTTCACGTGCAAAGAGCGATCTTGAGTTTGCAAAATACAACCTTTCCTATCTCTAATCAAGTAGAAGGATCTTATAAAAGGAATCATGGTTTGAAATCCATGATTCCTTTTTTTTTGTTATCTTTGTGGAATCTATTGACATTTCAACAAGGATAATACATATGCCCCGTCTGTTTCTTCTTGATGCATATGCACTGATTTTCCGTGCTTATTATGCTCTGATACGCATGCCGCGCATCACCCAGTCCGGTTTCAATACATCCGCGATATTCGGATTTGTAAATACTCTTGAGGAGGTGCTCCGCAAGGAGAAACCGTCTCACATAGCAGTATGTTTCGACCCTGCCGGCCCTACATTCCGCAACGAGGCTTTCGAGCAATACAAAGGTGAGCGGGAGTCAACTCCGGAAGATATCAAGTTATCCGTGCCAATCATCAAGGAGATCGTGAAAGCCTACAATATCCCGGTGGTGGAAGTGGCAGGATACGAAGCCGATGATGTCATAGGCACCCTTGCCAAACGCGCTGAAAAGGAAGGATTCACCACATATATGATGACTCCCGACAAAGATTTCGGTCAGCTCGTCAGTCCTTCTATCCTGCAATACAAACCGTCATATCGCGGACAGGATTTCGAAATCCGCGGTGAGAAAGAGGTCTGCGAACGTTACGGTATTGAACGCACTTCTCAAATTATAGACCTCCTTGCTCTGATGGGCGACAAAATCGACAACATACCGGGATGTCCCGGAGTCGGAGAGAAGACCGCTGTGAAACTGATAGCTGATTTTGACAGTGTCGACAATCTTGTGCTACATACAGATGAACTCAAAGGGGCTTTAAAAAAGAAAGTAGAGGAAAACAAGGAACAGATTCTTTTCTCCAAATATCTCGCCACAATATGCACGGATGTACCGGTTGAACTGGAGGTCAGCGACCTTGAGCGCCGACCTGCCGACCGCGATAAGCTTTTCGCCATATTCAAGGAACTGGAATTCAAATCGCTCATAGACCGTGTGGGACGCCGCATGAATGCAGAGGAGAAAGCGGATGCATCAATATCTTCTCCAAGCTCTTCACGTCAAGACGGAACATTATCGCTTTTTGATGAAGAAGACTTCGATGATAATCAAACCGCCGATAATACCCCAGCACCTCCATCATCAATTAACTCCCAGGATGCCAAAACGGATTATCAGCTCGTTGACACAACTGAGAAATTAAAGGATTTTGCAGTTATTGGTCAAGGTGACGATTGTTGCGGATTATTCCTTATATCAGATGGTGAGAACGAAGTCTCTGCTGAATGGGTAGGAACTGCGGTTGCTTTCAAAGCCGGAAAAGCAGCATATATACCTGCTTCATTTGAAGAGGGAAGGATGTGGGTTCTTGATCTGTTAAGCCGCCCCGACATATTGAAAGTCAGCTCAAATGCCAAACGAGATTACGTTGTGGCATCCCGGGCGAGGAAGGACGATGAAGTTGCCATGACATCATATTTTGATGTTTCTCTCGCCCATTATCTGCTACAGCCGGAAATGCGCCATACACTCGAGAATCTGTCTGTCACATATCTCAACTATGAGATGCTTCCCAATCCGGGCTCATCATCGTCAAGGCGCGGCACAAAGATATGGAGCGCCAAAGATGTAGACAATGAGCAACTGGTACCATGGGCTTGCGAAAATGCCGACATAACGCTGCGGCTGTATAAGCCGCTTGATGAAGAAGTGAAAAAAGAGAACATGCAGGCTCTTCTCTATGATATTGAGCTTCCTCTTGTAAGGGTTCTCGCTGACATGGAGTTGACCGGTGTCCGCATTGATGTGAGTGCGCTCAATGAAGCTGCCCGTAACATGGAGCTACGTATCAATTCCCTCGAAGAAGAGATATGGGAAATAGCAGGGGAGAAATTTAATGTCGGCTCTCCCTCCAAAGTAGGCGAGATACTGTTTGACAAACTTTCGCTTGACCCAAAGGCAAAAAAGACCAAGACCGGTCAATACTCCACAAGCGAGGATGTGCTGGAAAAATTGGTGACAAAACACCCGATAGTCGCGAAGATTATGGAATTCCGTGCCTTGCGCAAATTATATACCACATATCTGACCGCACTTCCTGCCGCCATCAACCCCGATACAGGCAAGATTCACACCAATTACAACCAGACTGTCACCGCCACCGGACGAATCTCATCCACCACACCTAATCTTCAGAACATTCCGGTCAGAGATGACGAGGGCAGGGAGATTCGCCGTGCCTTCATAGCAGATCCCGGACATCTTTTCCTATCGGCGGATTATTCCCAAATAGAATTACGTCTCGTTGCGGATTTTGCTGATGACGAGACGATGCTGACCGCTTTCCGTAACGGTGATGACATTCATGCCATAACCGCGGCAAGGATCTTTCATAAAACGACTGAAGAGGTCACAGAAAATGAACGTAGAAAAGCCAAGACAGCCAATTTCGGTATCATATATGGCATTTCAGCCTTCGGACTGTCCACCCGTCTCAACATACCCCGCGCTGAGGCTAAAGATATAATAGACTCATATTTCGCCACCTTCCCCACTGTGCATAAATATATGTCGGATTCCGTGGAGCATGCGCGTGAGAAGGGTTATGTGGAGACACGTATGGGACGCAAACGCTATCTGCCGGACATCAATTCAAAAAATCCGGTAGTGCGCGGATATGCCGAGCGGAATGCCATCAACGCCCCCATACAAGGTTCCGCAGCCGACATTATAAAACGTGCCATGGTCGACATAGCGCGTGAGATGCGCGAAAAGAACATGAAATCCCGCATGATAATGCAGGTACACGATGAGTTAAATTTTGATGTCGTGCCTGATGAACTACCCGCCATGCAGGAGATGGTATTCCGCCTCATGGAGAATGCCTACAGTGGCAGGGTAGTGCTGACAGCCTCATGTGGTGTGGCGGAGAACTGGCTTGACGCCCATTGATTCCTGTCACCCGGAAAGAATGTCAGACATATGAGTGCAATCCCGAGAATAGATAATTAGCTCCGAAATAGGTGAATATCACACTCAGGAAAGCTATCATTATATATATACTGAAACCTTTGTCCTTCCGTAAAAAACTCACACTTCCGGTGTGTAACGGGAGGGCATAAATCAACATTGTAACTAAAGCGCACGTCTCCTTGGGATCCCATCCCCAATAGCGTCCCCACGACTGGTTGGCCCATATAGCTCCTACAAATATCCCACCCGCCAGAAGAAAAACAGCGGGTGCGAGAAGGACATGATTCAATGCCACCCCTTCACTGCGGGCTTTACCCGCGTTCACAAGACTCTTGGCAGCCACTATAGCCATCAGGAAAAATAGAGCATATGAAGTCATGACCAGCATTACATGTATACTTAGCAACGAGGATCCGAGCACCGGCATAAGGGCTCCTATGCGCGGATGAGCCTCTCCCATGGCTGCAACGCATAACGCCGCACCTGCAACAATCATAAACCCGGGTGCAAGCACTCTTATCCTACGGGGCGAGCAAAGTGCGCCTACGGTAGAGATAATGGCCATACACAGCATTGTCTCGAATCCGTTGGACAGGGGTATGTGACCACCTACATATCCTCTCAATACAGCTATAAAAGATAGATAAGATAAGGCCAAGACCAATATCGCTGTCGTAATTATCCTTATACACTTCTTTCCAAATATACGGGGCATAATCATCCCAAGGATACCGGCTAAAAGTAGCAACACAGCAACGGGAAGTATTTTCACTACTGAGTTATAAATCATCTCAGCTTTGAATCTTGCATCCGAAGGGAGATTCTCAAGTCCGGCATAAAGCCTTTGTCCCTCTATAAGACGGTTAATCCCCTCATTGGCATGGATATTCTTTCCTTCCGCAATATCCAATGCTATTCCATGCATGGATCCGGTCATGAATTTCCACTGATCGAGTCCCATCTTTGAAGGTTTCCTCCCTGACAGCGACAACCATTCCATTCTTCCATTTGCTGAAAGGTATGGATAGATTCTGAAAGCCTCGCCTGTGCCGAGCCATTTGATAAGATTTCTTTTCTCCTCCAGACGTCTCCTCTTTTTATCAGAAGAAGGTATCGAGATATTCATAGAATCGAAATCCCTTTTCCAGGCATCGTAATTAAAAAGCCATCCTGCAAGCACCTGTTCCGCCGTATAACCGCGATATGATGTGGAACCATACAACGATACCGATACATCATTGGCCATCGTCTGAAGAGGCGATATACGGTCGTTCCAATATACATATATCTTCCCCAGATTCTCCGCCAACGGGCGCTGGATGGCAGGCAACGGCTCATCTGCAGCAGATGCCGGTGTGGCAGATGCGATAAATGCTATAACTACAGCCATATATGACCCAAGTTTCCTGAGCCATGCGCGCCATATGGTATAAGGTTGAAAAAAGAAAAGAATCATAGCCAACGCAAGCAATGCGTAACCCGTATATGTCACTGCAATACCAAACGGATCATGGGAAATGGACAGTGTTGATGCAGAATCTCCCATACCTGCCTGATAAAATCTCCACCCACGGCAAGTGGCAACCCTGTTCATTGATATTTCCATAGATTCCCTTTTCCCATTATCGAAAGTGATTGTCACCAGGCTCGAAAAATCCTTAGGTGTCGTTGTGCCTGTATAAAAGACAGTGCTTGCACGGTCAAGGGTAACAGAGAATGGCAAGCGCCCATCGGAAGGTCCGCTTTCAACCTCAAAATTCGACACCGCCGGGGCTTTCTCTACAAGAGTCAATTTCCCTGTGATTCCTGTGAAATGGGTTATAAACGCTCCGGCAACGATGACTGTCAGAGCTATATGGAGCAGCATCGTCGCCGGAGTTCTTTTTAAAGATAAATTCATAAATATCTTGTCAGATAGCATCTACAAACCGTATTATTGCATCTCGGTCGGCTTTATTCAGTTTTCTGAAATTTTCCACGCTCCGGCGTCCGTCGCTCCGGGGAGAGAAACCATGCCACATTATAGCCTCCATGGCTGTGCGGGCACGGCAGTCGTGCATACGGTCGGCAGTAGGTGATCCTGTTACCTGCATATGAAGACCACGGCTCCACAACGGCGTAGTGCGACACCATCCTCCGCGAATATCATTGACCATGCAGAGCTTATGCTGCACCATGTCGGTATATGGCCAGATTTTCTGATAGGGATAGCGTGGTAATTCATTACCTTTAAAGAACTTGGCAGGATCCTTCACCTCATCGGGACCGGTGGTCCAGCTCGGACGATGGCAATATGCGCAACCAATCTCCTCAAAAAGTTGCTTACCTCTTACCACTTCCGGATCATCCACATCCCTTACAGCCGGCACAGCAAGACCTCTGTGCCATACCATCAGGTCAGTATATTCAGAATCGCTCATTTCAGCGTCAAGATCCTTTGCGGTGAGGTAGGCATGGATTCTCTGTTCCATAGTTCCCTGCCACCATGAGGGATGCTTCCTGTCAGGATCTATACGGGAGATATATGCTTCAAATCCAGCCTGCACCTCTGGATCTTTGGCTGAGTATTCAGCATATGTACCGGCAGCGTCTAGATAATGGTAACGACGGTCGGAGCGCGTCACATTTGTTATATTCCATATTGCATTTGCACCTGCCGCATCCTGAAGAGGACCGCGCGATAAGGCGTAGGTGAATCTTTTTGCATACTTCGTGCCGTCTCCCTGAAGCGAGTTGGAATACATTCCCGTCCACTCACCATTTGCAAAAACGGCAGGATTCAACCCATTTGGCATATAACCGTCTTTTTCCTCCTGGGCATATTGTTTCTTGAGGTCCTCATCGGTAATTGCATCGAGAAGACCAGTACCATATATACCTATCGTTGATTCAAGCTTCACGGCATAGTCACCCGGAAGCTGATAACCTTGTCCAACAACATATATGGCATCCTTATCCATAGTGACTTCAGGATATTGCAATGAATATGTCTCACCGTCATCAAACTTGTTTCCCCATTCATCAGTGGCATTGAGCCATTTCACATGAATCTTCTTCTCATCAAGCGGAGCCTTGAACGGCGCCACCGCATAAGTCTGGGGCATACCCGCAAGCCAGGATACGTATCCCTCCGTGGCAGGATCATAGACAACAAGAAGACAACCGTTTCCCGGATTGCGGGTATCGAAGGTTCCTTCGGGTATTCTCTGACCATGTCCGTAGTTTGGATGGCAATGAAGACATGATGTGCGGATATACACCGGTCCCAGACCGTGACGTACACCGGAAGTGTTGGTCATGAATGGTTTCTCAAAAAGTGCCTCACCATTCTTGAACGACTGATATAATCCTGCATTTTCCACAGCTGCAGTAGGCTGTTCAAAGGCATTCGCCGTGGAGAGAAGGGTAGTTCCCAACTCTCCTCCGGCGTAAAACCATTCAGGCTTCTCATTGCCTGCGGGTGTATCTTCTATTTTCTCACTCTCGCATCCTGTAAGAATCATGGTTACGGGAAGGGAAAACAAAGCGGCTAAATATATTTTGTTCATTTACTTTACATCTATTGAATTTGTTTAATCAAAAGCTTGTAATATACTTGCAATATACATATCAGCTTCTGACAATGGCATCATAAACCTCCTCAAGCACATTAACAAGATCTTCACCTACAACATCCACTGCGTTACCTGCCTCTGTACCCTTTGCAGTTTTGGTGAACGGCTCCGGTATTGCCTGTATAGCTGTAATCGCATTATTGATAGCTGTGATAAGTTTAGCATCGAGCGTAGGATTAAAGCTCTTCACATAGTCGCTGAGACTGGGCTGACCGTTTCTTGACCCACAATAAGAATTTCTGATAGAAACTATATTGTCAACGAAATCTTCTATCGAATTAAGACTGTAAGGAGATTCTATATAGTTGCGGTCTTCCTCCGAAGCAGCGAAGTGTGGACGCCCGATTTTTGTATTGCCAACCTCATCGGCAATATCAATGCATCCCTGGATTATTTCCTCCGCAACATGCTGATATGTCTTGAAACGAGATCCACCCTTTCCGGCATTTTTCATTTCCCAACCATATTCCTCGGCATAATCAAGTTCTGCATCCTCAAGTATTTCCTGTTTTTGTGCGGAAACATTCTCTGTTCCAGCCCAGCAAGCCTCAAGACAAACCGCCTGGTTACGCAGGTCTTCTGTTACGGCAGTCAGATAAACCAATTCTTCAGGAGTGTATGCCGTGGAATGCGTAAGGGAGGTGTTTCCATCCGCGCTCAGTTCGAAAAGCATATATTCTATTGAATGGAAACCGATGAGTCCATATCCACCATTGTTATCAAGACTCCAGTTCTTCTTGCCATTACGTATTTCATCAAGAAGATCATCCATGGCAGCCTTGTCGAGAGGCCAGGAATCTATATGGGGATCGATGTTATGATTAGCGGCAGGTCCGAAAAGGAAAGCTTCGGAAAGTTCCCAGTTTTTACGTGATTTTTTCCAGCTGTCGCCCGCTGCCTTGATATCGGCGGCAGTGAGTGTTCCCGCCTCATGTTTTGCCTGCATTGCAAGACACAGATCATGGAGCTCTATAGCGGCATCAGCCATATCCTTATATGTTGGAAGCACGGTATAGTCAACATATTCTTCAGCAGCAAGACTAATAGCCTTGTCTTTAACTGAAAGATCATCTTCATTCACTGGTTCATCATCTGAACAAGACACGAGGGGAAGAGTGGCCAAGAGCATGGCCGGCATAATTTTTACAAACTTATTCATATTTATTATATTATTGATAATTTCTTAGAGAAACCAGCCCGTATATGCCACACCCACGGCAATCGCCGGCTCATTGGAATATTTGGAATCAAGTATTCCAATATTATATTCACCTTTCACAATAATCTGCTTTATTGGCATCCAGTTAACTCCGGCTGTCACCTTACTGCGGTGAGTCCAGCTCAGAGAGTTTCCGGTTTCCATTTTAGCCATAGAATCATAATAATCATATCTTCCGAACAGATAAAGTTTCTGTGAGGCTGTGGCTTTACTACGGATCAAAGAGAAAAAATCGTAACCTACCTCCGCGCCGAAAGCCAGAGCGTCCGAAGCCACGCTCTGATGTTTGGAAGGAGAAGTCTGAGGCATACGTTTATTGAAAGTAGTGATGAAAGAGGCATCCGAAAGATGTCCCCAGTCGGCGAAACCTCGGGCAACCACATTATGATCGTTATATGCGAAATCAAAACTCAAGACCGATACAGTGCCTTTCACACCTTCGGTCTTGGTTGAACCGGTCGTGTAAAGCGTATTGTTGAAAGAATTGCCTATATACCCGCTCAAACCCAACCTGAGTCCCTTTATACTCCTGTTATCAACACGGGCAGCAACAGCCACATTGTTACCAATCTTGAATTCATATGGCGATCCACTTCCATAATGCACCCAGCTGCTGTTACCGAATCTGTCAGAATCAAGTCCGGGCAGAACCATTACCTGATAATCCCATTTTCCGGCTGTTCCAAGAATAGTCAGCGCCACCTCATGCCATGTGCAGGGAAGGATAGTGTTTTCACCCTCCGGACGAAACACTCCGAAAAACTGATTAGGTTCATGATGCGCATTTGTGCCACCTACAGGTATAACCTGCATTCCAGCTCTTACCTTGAGCTGAGGTAGGAAAATCTTCTGAATCCACAATTGTTCGAGAGCTACCTCACCGCCGCGTTCAACTTCTGTTTCATATTCTCCGGCTTCCTCAGTCTCAATCTCCGTAGCAGTCTCCACACCACCATGCTCAAACTCTATTTCTGAACCGAAACTCCATCCCTTGCCAAAATCAAATCCAATACTGAAACACACATGGGGAAGATCAAAACGTGAATGTGACCCATGCGAATATGTTTTAGGATCTGTGTAACGTTTATAGTCGTCACTGTAGAAATTATGAGTGAACGTAGCCTCCCCATAGCCACCGAAATGCAGCCTGTCAATAAATCTTTTCTTTTCTTTCTTCACAGATCCGCTAATCTCTTTTGAGGAGTCGGCGGTCATATCATTATCCGATGCAAACGAATGCATAGGGATCAAAGATGCAGAAAGGAGGAGAGACCCGCTTAGCAGGAACCTGTTTAAGTCAATATGTTTCATGCAGATATGTTATCATTAAATATAATGGAAATCACATCTGCAAATTTATTCTCAAACCATGCCGCCTGCAATACCCTAAAATAAGTAAAATTAAGAGAGGGCTAATCTCCACGATCGGCCCTCTCTACAATTAAAATTAGGTTGAATCAAATCATCTTATTCATATAGTAATTTTGCGAATCTTAAACGTATAATATCACTATTATAAGACGAAGCAACCGGATGGTTGATTATTACCTGTAAAACTTCCGTTTTTTCAACCTCTATCAAACGGGATTCACACCTAATTTCAAATGTTTCTTAAACTATTTTCTATTAATATCTCAGTTTCGGTTACAAAAATATATAAAATTTAACAACTGCCAAAACTTTTTGATAAAATTTTAAAAATATTTTTTAACTAAAAGTTGTGTTATACTAAATTTCCTATTTTTATTCTCACCAGATCCACGTGAGCTTTTTCCACACGAATTCGAGAGGACCATGATTGTGACGTCCTACCCAAAAACGGCAAAAAACGTATTGCACTGCAAAAATAGCAACTCCTATAAACACACTTGCCGTAATTCCAAGTTGAAGAAAAAGTCCCCAGTGATAAAAAAGAGCGGATCCTATGATACCCTGCGTAACGTAGTTTGTCATACTCATCTTTCCATATGGAATAAGTGCGTGAAGAAGTTTTGAAACGCGGTTTGTCTTATAGAAACCGAAAAGCACACCGCATAGCAGAATAGCCATGAATGCAAGTTTGGAAAGCGATGAAACCAATATTTTCAAAGGCTGAAGAATATTAGGATTGGTTATATAATCCTTAAGCATCCCTGTCAGACCATGTAAGGGAAAGAAACAAACGAGTGCAACCGCGAGTACAATTCCCCATTTTGACAAATGTTCACGACGAAACCAACCTTGACGTCCTATAAGCATACCGAATATGAAGAGACCGGCTGTCTGGAATATCCTCCCGTTTTCCCAAGCCCATGCGAGCGATGCGAGCTGACCTTCCCACAGATTCACCTTAACTGTTTCAATAAAGTCTCCACCTGCCTGCACAGCAAATGTTGCTGCCCAGAATGGAGCAGAATTTATTTTCATTATCTCATATTCCGGAGAAATCAAAGCTCGCATAATCTGATACAGACACAACGGCTGAAGCATACATACCGTCCCTATGACCACAAGCGCCTTGGTTGAGAAACGGCACGTCACAACCAGAACAAAACCAACAAGAGCATACAGCACAAGCACTTCGGCCGTATAGAAACATGCATTTATATTACCTATGACAAATAGAAGAAGCAGACGCCAGCAGAAACGAAGACGAAAATCATTACCCCGCAGACGCTGGTTGTCATGCTGGATAAAGAAACTGAAACCGAATAATAACGCGAATATGGCGTATGCTTTCCCACCGAAAGCGAAAAAAAGACCATCCCATATTGCCTTATCAGTAAAATTGAGCCATACACTTTGCGTGGATGTATCAGGAAAAGAATAGAAATTGAAATGCTCGATTGAATGGAGCAGAATAATGGCGAACACTGCAAATCCTCGTAATGCATCGGCGACGTCAATACGTGCATGTCGAGTATTTGTTTTTAAAGTCAAATTTTTCATGATGCAGATATTTTTGAAAGAACATTATATCAAGACTACTTCTCATAAATTCACTATGCAAAAGTAGTAAAAAATTACATTTTCAACTGTAGATAAGTTGTAGATAAGTGTCGAAAAACTGTTGATAAGGCTGTAGAAAAGTCTGAAATAACTTGACATGCCTATTTTTAGGATTTCTTCTATTTTTTTATAAGCAGTGCTCATTTTTAAGGATATATATTATCCGTTTAAAAGTTTTCCACCACTTTTCATCAGGGTTATCTACTGCCGGAGCATGGGTTTTCTACAGTTTTAGTCTCTCTTTCATGAAGAATTTATTAACTTTGCATTTGTCTACAGGATGTAGATAAGGTTTGCATCCGATTGAGAATCAATATTACCCCCTGTAGATAACATGATGATAAAATTGTGTCGAAGTTCAATAACTCATATTTCCAAATTTTAAGGTAAAAAGTTATTGGTAGTTATCTACACTATTTATTATTGTTGTTTAATTTTTTTTAAATTTTAATTTTTTCTTAAAACTTAAATAAATAAAAAGCTCATGACCCAGGAAGAGCTGCGCGGGGAGATTCTCCGACTTAAAAAAGAGAAAAACGCATTGATAATGGCCCATTATTATCAACGTGACGAAATACAGGAGATAGCCGATTTCATAGGCGATTCTCTTGCCCTTGCCAGGTATGCGGCCAAAACAGATGCGGATATAATAGTGATGTGTGGTGTGCACTTCATGGGAGAGACTGCTAAAATACTCTGTCCGGATAAAAAAGTGCTTGTGCCCGATATGGCTGCAGGATGCTCTCTGGCCGACAGCTGCGAGCCTGAAGAGTTCCGCAAGTTTGTGGAGGCTCATCCCGGTTACACAGTGATCAGCTATGTCAATACCTCGGCTGCTGTAAAAGCCCATACGGATATTGTGGTGACCTCAGGCAATGCCCGTAAGATTGTGGAATCACTCCCTGCGGATGAGAAGATAATATTCGGTCCGGATAAGAATCTTGGCGGATATATAAATGCTGTAAGCGGACGAGAGATGGTTCTTTGGCCGGGCGCATGCCATGTGCATGACCGTTTCTCCATAGAGAAGATTATGGAAATGAAGAAGGAGCATCCGCAAGCCAAGATACTTGTGCATCCGGAATGTCGCCGTCCTTTGCAGCTGATAGCCGACAAAGTAGGCTCGACTGCGGCTTTGCTTGAATTCGCAGAGAAGGATGAGGCTCCCGAATATATAGTTGTTACGGAAAGCGGCATACTCTTCGAGATGCGCCGCAAGTGTCCTTCTAAAGTTTTCCTCCCTGCTCCTGCGGAGGATTCGGAATGCCAGTGCAATGAATGTGACTATATGAAGCTCAATACTCTTGAAAAAGTGTATAGATGTCTGCGCGATGAGAAACCGGAGATATTTGTAGATCCGGAAATTGCTGCCAAGGCAATTCTTCCCATAGAGCGCATGCTTGAGCTGAGTTAAAAATAAACTAATAACTCATACTTATCACCTAAACTGCGTGGATAGAAAGAAGAAGAGCATAGTGGAGCTTACAAATTGTTCGGTGGCGGAATACAAGGGTATTGATAAGCTGCCGATAAAGGTTGTAACTGACAATGTACGCTCCATGTATAACATAGGATCCATATTCCGCACCTCCGATGCCTTTCTTGTGGATGAGATCATCTTGGGGGGAATATCCGGATGTCCTCCTCATCCTGAGATAACCAAGACTGCATTAGGAGCGGAGGAGACTGTGGAATGGCGTCATGTTGAGGATGCGGTTGCTGCTGTTAAGGACCTTAAAGAACAGGGGTGGATAATATGTTCGCTTGAACAGACACATAACAGCACACCCCTCGGAGACTTTCGTCCGCAGAGGGATGCACGATATGTGTTGATAGTTGGAAACGAAGTTGAGGGAGTGGATCAACGTCTGGTGGATATGAGCGATGTGGTTCTTGAGATTCCCCAGCACGGTGTAAAACATTCGTTAAATGTATCATCGAGTGCTTCTATTGCTCTATGGCATCTTTTCTCCAACATATGACAGCAGGTAAAAAATCCGCTTTTAATAAAAAATGCTCCAATTAGAATTGGAGCATTTTTCTATAGGTGGTATTGTATTTGTCAGTCTTCTATCTCGAAGTCATCACCGAAAAGATCTTCTTCTACTTCGTTTTCCGATTCTTCGTATTCCTCACCTTCCTCTTCATTTTCTTCCTCAACGTCGGTGCGGGTTGTTTCCTTACCCGGGAGGAAAGGATTCTTGGTTTTTGCGCTTTTCTTTTTGCTGCTCTTGGCCGCATTCATTGCCTCATAGATTTTCTTGGTGAGTTCAGCGGCAAGCTGCTCATTCTCTTCTATGACGTTTTTGACAGCATCTCGGCCCTGACCAAGTTTGGATCCCTCATAGGAGAACCAGGCTCCCGATTTCTTGACAACGCCATATTCCACAGCGAGGTCGATGATTTCTCCGGCACGTGAAATTCCTTTGCCAAACATCATGTCGAATTCGCATTTCATGAATGGAGGCGCCACTTTGTTCTTCACAACTTTCACCTTTGTAAGACGTCCGATTGTCTCCTCACCATCCTTTATGTAAGATGAGGGACGGATGTCTATACGCACGGATGCGTAGAATTTAAGTGCGTTACCACCTGTGGTTGTCTCCGGATTTCCGAAAGATACACCTATCTTTTCACGCATCTGGTTGATAAATATGCAGCATGTGCGTGTACGTGAAATTGTGCCGGTGAGTTTACGCATGGCTTGTGACATAAGGCGCGCATGGAGACCCACATTCTTGTCGCCCATTTCACCCTCTATCTCAGCTTTAGGAGTCAATGCAGCCACAGAGTCAACCACGAGCACGTCGATGGCTCCTGAATTGATAAGCTGTTCGGCTATATCAAGAGCCTGCTCACCGTTGTCAGGCTGTGCTATCCAGAGATTGTTGACATCCACTCCGAGTTTCTCAGCATAGAAACGGTCGAAAGCATGCTCTGCGTCGATGATTGCGCATATGCCGCCCTGTTTCTGGGCCTCTGCTATCACGTGGATGGCAAGGGTTGTCTTACCGGACGACTCAGGACCGTAGATTTCGGTGATTCTACCGCGTGGTAGACCACCCACTCCGAGAGCATAGTCAAGACCTATGGAACCGGTGGGTATTGTTTCCACATCCTGCACAGCGTCATCTCCAAGACGCATCACAGTTCCGGATCCAAAATCTTTTTCCAGATGTGCCATTGTGACATCGAGAGCCTTGAGCTTCTCTTTCATGTCGCTTATCTTTCCGGCCGCCATGGCCTTGGGAGCTTTCTTCTTTGCCATATATAGAATATTATATTGTTTTCTTAAGGGAATTAATATGATTTTTTACTGGTGCAAATTTACAACAATAATGTTCATATTCCTAATATCCAGCTTATTTTTATGTTTAAAGATTCTTAACCGACTGCCACGTTGTTGCACTCTAAGTTTTGTCGGATGTGATAGATTGCCTTATATGGCAGTCCAACCTCCGTCGGCTGCTATAATCTGCCCTGTTATATATTTAGCTCCATCGGAAACGAGGAAAAGACATAGGGGTGCTATATCATCGGGATTTCCCATCCTTTTCATCGGGCAGCGGTGTTCATAATTGCGAACGAATTCCTCGCGTTGATGATCCCATATTCCACCGGGACATACGCAATTGACGCGCACGTTATGTTTACCGAGCCATGAAGCGAGATAACGGGTGAAATTGATTATTCCGCCTTTCACCGCGCAGTATTCCACAGGTGAGCTGCCGTTATAATCTTCATAGATGGTGAAATCATTTCCCACTATACCATATATTGAGCCGAAATTAACTATCGAGCCGCTTTTCTGATGCTCCATTACCAAAGCTACCTGCTGGTCAAGATAAAATACAGGATTAAGCTGCATCCTTACGTTTTCCTCCCAATGGCGGAATGGAGTATCTTCGAATTTATATTTACCCCAGTCTTTGGTGCGGGGATATGCACAGTTGATAAGGCCGTCTATCCTCCCGAATCTGTCAACGGCAAACTTTACAAGAGCATCTATGGATTCATTGGATGTAAGGTCAAGGGGAAATTCATAATGATTATCCGCAGTCTTATCATTGCTGCATGATATGTCGGCATCTATTACAGTGGCACCATGACGAATAAGGTCTGCCACCACCTCGCGCCCGATAAGCCCTTTGCCACCGGCGACTATGACTATTTTATTTTCAAGATTCATTTTCCTTCGAATTCGTTTAAGATGATATTTGTCTCTACTATTTCGGGACGTGTAGCGGAAGGAGAGGCAGGAAGCCATACAGACATCTGTCCTTGTCCGCGATGTGCCCATGAGTAGTAGGGAATCATGGTAAGCTCTTTGTCCTTTATTTCGAAATTTCCTTCAGCATTGTGGTCGATGAGCTGTACTTTCCCTTTAAGTTCCTTTATTCCACCCATTTTTTCGGATGAGGTTACCGTGAATATTGTTTTAGGATTGAGCAGTATTTTCTGTATATCGAAATTATTGTCGGGCCATTCCGCGCAATATACAATGGGACCGCGTTCCACAGCCACTCGTCCGCGGTCTGCCTTGACTTTCTTGTCAGCGGCAACAATACGCGGTGTCATATCGAAATTCAATTCGATACGGTCTCCCTTTTTCCATTTGCGATCAATAGAGAGATACCCTTTGTCGAGTTTTGCTTCAACTGGTTTTCCATTGATTTTGACAGTGTAACCAGTTTTTATGTTATCCACGTATGAATACAGATTTCCTGGCACAGGAAGATTGCGCGCCCAACCGGGAATTCGTAATTTCAAGGCGAATTCTCCTGCTTTGTTCTCATCGATGGTAATGGCAGCGTTTCCATTCCATGTATAGTCTCCGCTTTGGGTGAGTGACAACTTCTTACCTTTGACATCGAGTTTGGCCTGGTTGCCCATATAGAGATTTACGTAAACATCATTCCCTTTTACAGCATATATATACCCCGGAATGGACGGTATGAAACGGCAGAGGTTTGAAGGACAGCACGCACATCCGAACCAAGGTTTACGCTCATATCCCCCTTCACTTGCCAAGGGATTAGGATAGAAAAAGCTGCCGCCATCAACAGACATGCCAGCTATAAGACCGTTATATAGCGTGCGTTCCAGCACATCATAATATTTGGAATCCCCGTGCAGAAGGAAAAGACGATGGTTTACGTATACATTACCGATTGCGGCGCAGGTCTCATTGTAAGCCTCAAGATTTGGCAGCTCATAATTATTGCCAAACGCTTCACCCGCATGGCGTGCTCCTATACCTCCTGTTATGTAATATTTCTTATTCACTATATTATCCCATATGCTGTCGATGGCGGAGATATATGCTGTGTCGCCCGTCAGAGCAGCGATGTCGGCCATTCCGGCATACATATATGTGGCTCTTACGGCATGACCGACAGCCTCTTTCTGCTCGGTGACAGGCTTATGGCTCTGATTATACTCGCTGCGGTGGGAAGTGCGTCCACGCATGTCAAGAAAATATTTTGCCTGATCAAGATATTTGCTGTCTCCTGTGACGAGATAAAGGCGGGCAAGAGCCATCTCGGCAATCTGATGTCCCGGAATTTTGGCAATCTGCCCGGGATTGTTACCTATCTCACGGCATATGCAATCGGCATATTTTTTTGCTATGTCGAGGAAATTACTTTTTCCTGTAGCCTGATAATGCGCAACGGCTCCATCCACCATATGCCCGAGATTATAGAATTCATGGCTAAGATCCTCCACCTTTTCCCATCTTTTGCCGGGCTGCATCCAGGGGTGAGGATGTTCCGGATTCATGGTGAAAGATGTATTGAGATAACCGTCCGGTTCCTGAGCGGCAGCCACAATCACAAGCACACTGTCGATATATGCCTCCATCTTAGGATCCGGATATGTCTGCATAAGATAGCTGGCACCCTCAATTGTCTTATATACATCCGTATCGTCAAACGGGAAACCCTCAACCTTGTAACTTTTATCAGGTCGGGTAACCTTAATAAAATTCTCATAACGTCCTGTCTCCTCACATTTGCTGAAAGCAAGGGGCACGGTCACATTTCGAGCAGCCTCAAGACGCTTTCCCCAGAAATTGTCATTAATTTTTACAGAAGTAAAATTCACCGGATCTATAGGGTATCCATGAGACGGAGCTTTAGCATAGCTTCCACTTACTGCGAAAGCAGTGGCTAATCCCAATATTAAGGTTCTTATTCTCATTAAAATCAGATTGTTAAAATACAAGAAGAACAAAGCAATACCATCTGTGTGGTATCTCTAACAAAAATACAAAAAAAATGTAATTTACCCAAACATAAGAAGTATTGAAAGATTCTGATAAAAAAAGGCTGATTCCTACATCATCAGTGGAACCAGCCTTTTCAGATTGTCAGAGTGGATAATTATCAGCGGCGTGTAGGGGAGAGGAGCACGCGTCGTCCGTCAGAGAGAATGTAGATTCCTGCATCGAGTCCATCAAATGCATTGGAAACTGACACGTTGTTGCGTACAAGAATGCCAGTGGATGTATAGACATCAATCGTGGCTTCTTCCGCAATGATACCATTGATGCCGGTCTCACCTCCGTTATCCGGTTCCTCTACATATACTATTGGATGCCACACTTGTGTAGATTGCTCTGTGGATATATAGGCATGATTAGCTGGTACTTGTGTCTCGGAATTCACACTTCCAAAATAGGAAGAGCTGTCATCATGATTCATCACATGACCTGCTGAGATGGTTGTGCCTGATAGTGTTCCCGTCAGCAAACCATGTGTATAGGAATCCTCTTCATTCTCGGGGACGCCTGTGAAGGTATATACTGTGGCATTTTTTGGAGAAGCATTGCGAGTAATGATTTCTCCGGTTGATATGCGTTTTACCATATAAGGTTTGTTAGCCTCTATTGATGATTCACGATCGAGTACCAGAACATGGTATTCATCCGACATTAAATCAGGATCTGTGGATGAAGCTGTGTAGACTTCGAGATCCTCCGGCACATCGGCAGCGAAAGGCAATATAAGAGTATCATAGACTTTACCCTCCATTGTCCATTCGATGCTTTGCTCCGGTTTACTAATATATGTAAGGCGGAAATTATCTGCTTTATACCATCTTCCTCCATCTGTGGCCCAATAAGTACCTATATTTGTTCCTCCAATTGCTCCGATTGTCACATCTTGAGGCTCATTAAGAGTGAATGTCAATTCAATATTATGAAATTCAGTTTTATCAGATGTAATTTGAATAAGATTGCGATTTGAATTAGCTGTGATCCATACCCTGTTGTTTTGGTCAGATGTCACCAATGCTTCAAGTTTGTATATTCCGGCAGGTAAATTGGGTAATACCTGAGTTATAGGACTTCCAAATTCATCACCGTTCCAGGCATTAAACAAATAATCACCATCACAATTATTTACGGCATATGTCTGGTTGGAATTGGATTTGACACCGGTATCTCCTCCGGGAGTTGTTACAGTCCATCCGAAAGTATTTCCCCATTCAAAAGAATTATTTATTATCGCAGGTGTATAATCGGCATCTGCGAAATCTTGAGAATATACATGTTTTCGCATAAGATTGTATATCTCGTTGGCTTCTTTGGTGGCATCACCTTCGAGAGTGCGATTTTCAATTATAGCCTCGTATAGTGCCATTTCCTCATTCCATCCTTTTCGGTATTGCTCAGGAATCATATTAACGCGGGCAGTTGCCAAATCAATGGCTTTTCTTAGGAAATCATAGAAACTATCCATTACCGGTGCTCCGAGGTATGTAAGACGGAAACAATCAGCCTTATACCACCATCCTCCATATTCATCATAAGAGCCATCTTCTAAAGCACCTACTATACCTATTATGGCATCTCCTTCTTCCGCCATGTCAAATTCAAAAGATATGTCGGAAAATGTAGTTTTGTCTATATTTACCTGCATGGCATCGCTTATAGAATTACCAGCAAGAAGATAGACATATCTCGGATCCTGCGTATCTCCTGTCACAGCCAGTGCCTCCAGTCGGTAATGACCTGCAGGCAAAGCTGGAATTTTCTGTGTTATAGGAGTTCCTTTTGACCATGTGTTGAAGAGATAGTCACCATCGCAATTGGTTACTGTATATACAGGATTTGAATTTTCCCAGACTTTAGTATCATTGGAACTTATTATTTCCCATCCGAATGTTGTGCCTAATTCAAAACTGTTGTTGGCTATCATACCTGTGAAATCAGCGCCTGCTGTTAGATTTTGAGCAGTACGTGCCCGCATCAGTGTGTATACTTCAGATGCTTCTGATGTCCCGTCCCCAATTATATTCTTGGTTTCTATTATGCGGCGGTATTGGGTAATGTCATCTTCCCAACCTTCTTTAAGGTTATCAGGAAGTAAGTTTACTTTTGCGGTAGCTTCATCAACAACTTTTTCAAGCAATGAGCATGCTTCTGCAGGATCTGGACCGTAATAGATAAGTTCAAAGTCATCAAGCAATATTGCAGTAGAGCTTCCGTGAGCTGGAGCTGATGCTTCAATCTTAAGTGTCCCGTCTGTAATTGTCAAATCAACTGAGCAATTATATGTATCATTGACAATGTCTTTTCCTACTTCATTAAGTCTCCAGTCAGTTTCATATTTTTTGTTGAAAACACTACCTGATTCCTTTACCGTGGGAGGAAGACCGGATTTTATTTGATTTTTTACATCAATGCCATTGACACTCATTGTTTCATCATCGATATTCATGGCATATGCTTTCCAATTAAGTTTATATATGCCATTAGGTAAATCATTCTGTTCTTTTGTAAGAGACCAAGTCTGATCTTTACCTGTAACACCCTTTAATGAATACATATGGATCAATCTGATATGACCATCTTCACCGGCAGATGCTATATCACACTTTGCGCTTTTTGATGTGGAAAATATCCATGTATTATTTTCCAAATCATTTCCAAAAAAACGGCCTCCTGATAATTTGTAGGATATGTCAACAGGATTAAGTTGTGATGCATTCGATATTTGTTCTTTGTATAATTTTTCAATGTCTATGAGTTCCCATTGCTGGCTTAAGTCATCTTTATCAACATCTACTTCTAAAATATTGTGGGTTGTACCATCATCTTTGAATTTTTCTTCTACATCTCCAATGCCAACTGCCTTGATCTCATTATTATCGTTGGTATATGAAAAAATGAATTTATTACCTTCCACATGGACGGGAGTGAATTGTATATGCTGCATAATATCAGTATTATCAACATAATAATTCTTACCAAAGCCTCCATTGGAATTCAAGGTTGTGGTTAGGGTGTAAGTGTTATCTTCCTTATTGAAAACAGGTGTTATTTTTATTCCATATTTATTTAGAGTGGCATGTGTACCATACCATTCACCAGCGGATAGATATGTTCCGGTTGATACATTACGCATGAAATATTGTTTTCCGTCTTCCCATATGTTTTCAGCCATTGTCTCATTCTCAGAAAACAATTCATCATCAAGAATGAACTGGTCTATGTAATCGAAATTGTTAAGCATAATGGTCGGAATAAGTTCCACTCCCATTGTATTGTAGGAATCATATTTATCAGTAAGCACCCAATCGGAGAATACTATTCCTGTCGGACCTTTTACATCCGAATTCTTGATTAAATCTGTGAAATGAGGATTAGTATATGTAGCATTTTTCAAATATCCTGTACGTCCAGATCCATTTTCACCTGAAGTAAAACACATTACCCACAACGGCTTATACGAACCGTTTTTCTTTGCTTCATTGGGGCGGATCTGAGTTCTGGAGTATGCATTTATATTTGTAAGGGAATTGAGTTCAATTTCGAGAAGGGCATCTGTTTCAGGATTGGATACGTCTGTGGCTGTTATCTGTCCCTTTACAGTAGGGTCAGATGCATTTACAACAGATGTGCGGCTGTTTTCTGTCCAGTTCTCGGAATCGGATGGCCACCCGCTAAGGTTTCCTGCTTTGGCAATATGTGCGAAATCAATGCGGTCGCGGCGAAATACAACCATTTTTCCACGTATATCTTTTACTTTAAGGTATGGGCTATAATCTACTATATAATTGCTGAATTTACCTTTGTTGAAAAATTCATCCATCAACTCGTTATACTTAGCTTTGTCCTCGGCACTATCATACGCGTACATTGGTGCTCCGCTTGAATATACATTGCCGCGGAACAGATGGATTATAAAGAATTCTCCAGGGTGGGCGTCCAAAAAGTCAGTCAGTTTAGTGAAGGCTTCCTCCATAGTTATCTTAGTAGGGGAAATGCCATGATTGCAGTTTAGATAGCGGTTGTTCCCGCTGCCCATCATGCCGGGACGGAAGTCAAAGGCTCGTATGCCTCCTGCAAGTTGTTCATCAAGAGTGGCTGATTGAGTTTGCGATTGGGAGGCATGCATGGAAGCAGAAATTATACCGGTTCCTGAAAAACCGTGTCCCGTGGTGGTGTCATGAGTGCCGGGAATAGAGACGTGAGCTACGAATACATCATCCGGAAGATAACTCATCCAGTTTAGTATATCGTTTTGTGCTGCTGTTTTAGAGGCCGCAGCATCGTAAACAGCGATGCTGCGTGTTTTCTTCTGCGCGGCGATAGGTAAAGCCAGCAGAAGACTTAGAAAAAAGATTAACTTTTTCATGAAATTTTGGTATTGATATTAAGTTGGTTACAAATCAAATCGTCAAGTTGAGAGGGTAGGAGAGATATATGCATGAAGTTATGCGCATCTGCATTAAATTGCTGATACGTCACAAACCCTTATATGAAAGGTAGATTATTGAGTAATATTTTTCGGGGGGGTAATGCGCTGATATTTAATTATATACAAATATCGTATATAATCTGTGCAGGACATGGCTTTCATAATACCAGACAATGTGACTTTTGAGTTGGTTTAGTTAGGTTAACATCAGTCTTCCGGAGATTTTTGTCGCTTTATAAAAAAGTTGGTAGGCTGATCAGCGGAAGTGGATAGCAAAATAAGTGTAATTTTTACAATTATCCAAATTTTTAATAGAAAAAGCAATAAAAAACGTCGGGTGGCTGCGCATCACGCGTGGCCACCCGCCTAACTTTACTGTTAATGAAAATTCGTATATCTTTATGCATTCCTATGGAATGCTGTTTTATCAATATCCCGGTTTCTTGAGGAGCTTGAACATATTCTTTTTGTATGCCTCTACACCAGGCTGGTTGAACGGATTGACTCCAAGCATGTAACCGCTGATGCCGCAAGCTTTCTCGAAGAAATAGATAAGCTGTCCGAGTGAGTGCTCGTCGATAGCGGGGAGTGTGATATGGATGTTGGGAACACCACCTTCAACATGAGCCATCTTTGTTCCGAGCTCTGCCATCTTATTGACTTCATCGATGCGTTTGCCGGCGAGGTAGTTGATGCCGTCAAGATTTGCCCCATCCATGGGAACACGATGATCTATAGCAGGCTTAGCTACAGAGATCACTGTCTCGAAGATTGTGCGTTCGCCATCCTGAATCCACTGTCCCATTGAGTGAAGGTCTGTTGTGAAATCAACAGATGCCGGGAAGATGCCCTTGCCGTCCTTACCCTCGCTCTCTCCATAGAGCTGTTTCCACCATTCTGAAACATAATGGAGCTTGGGATCAAAGTTTACAAGAATCTCAATCTTCTTTCCGCTCTGATACAATGCGTTGCGAAGGCGTGCATATGTCTGGGCTATATTTGTATCAGCGGGATGCAGTGTGGATTTCTCCATCTCGGCTGCTCCGGCAAGAAGTTTCTTGATGTCATGACCTGCAACTGCGATTGGAAGCAGACCAACGGGTGTGAGAACGGAGAAGCGTCCGCCTACGTTATCCGGAATTACGTAAGTTTCATAACCCTCTTCGTCAGCCATCTGGCGGAGAGCGCCGCGTGCACCATCGGTAACTGCAACGATAAGATTTTTAGCCTCATCCTTACCAACCTGGTTCACAAGCTGATCCTTGAGAAGACGGAAAGCGATGGCAGGTTCTGTTGTTGTGCCTGACTTTGAGATTACGATAATACCGAATTTCTTGTCTTTAAGGAGGTTTGAAAGCTCAGCGAGATATTCCTCGCCAATGTTCTGACCAGCATAGACAACTTTCGGTTCTTTGGGTTTGGGAGCGTAGAAATCTGCGAATGAATCCTGAAGGGCGAAGTTAACGGCCTTTGCGCCAAGATAGCTTCCACCGATGCCGACGCAAACCACATAGTCGCAATTCTCGCGGAGACGGGCTGCTGTAGCCTCGATGCGCTCAACGAGTTCTGCGGGAGTTGAGGAGGGGAGGTCGAGCCATCCGAGGAAGTCATTTCCGGCACCGGAGCCCTCTTCGAGGGTTGTCAGCGCCTTGATGCTTTCATCCTTTAGATTCTCATATTGTTTGTCTGCAAAATAAACTGCATCTTGAATGTTAAGCTCAATTGTTTTCATAATTTCTATCTGATTATTATTACTCTTTAATGGCAGTTTGACTGATGTCGCTGTGATGTCTGCCGCAGCTGCAAAAGCTGCGGTCAACATCATGGCTTTCAAATAACCAACACCGGAAAACTTCAAATTCCAAATGCTTTTAACGTTATTTAGAGTCTTCTTTGTTTTCTTCATTGTTTTCCTCATTCTCGGCTTTAGCAACCTTCTGAGGTCGCATCTGCGGGAATAGGAGCACCTCTTGTATGGTAGTCTGTCCGGTAAGGAGCATGGCGAGACGGTCCATACCGATACCCATACCTGATGTGGGCGGCATACCATATTCGAGGGCGCGTATGAAGTCGGCGTCGATAATCATCGCCTCATCATCACCCTTGTCGGCAAGTCGCATCTGCTCCACAAATCGCTCATACTGATCGATAGGATCGTTAAGCTCTGAATAGGCGTTCGCAAGCTCTTTGCCATTGACCATAAGCTCGAAACGCTCTGTAAGTTCCGGATTCTCGCGATGACGTTTTGTAAGTGGTGACATCTCGATAGGATAGTCGGTGATGAAAGTAGGCTGGATATAGGTTCCCTCGCATTTTTCTCCGAAAATCTCATCGATAAGTTTTCCTTTGCCCATTGAGGGATCAGTCTCTATACCGGCTTCCTTACAGAATGCGCGAAGCTCATCCTCGCTTTTTCCAGTGATATCGAAACCTGTTTTCTCAAGGATAGCCTCTGTCATGGTGACACGTTTGTAAGGGGGCTTGAAGTCTATCTCATGCTCGCCTACGGTAACTTTTGTAGTGCCGTTGACATCCATGGCTATCTTTTCCAGCATCTTCTCTGTGAAATCCATCATCCAGTTGTAATCCTTGTAGGGAACATATATTTCCATACAAGTGAATTCCGGATTATGTGTGCGGTCCATACCCTCATTGCGGAAATTCTTGGAGAATTCATACACACCCTCGAAACCGCCTACAATAAGACGTTTCAGATAAAGCTCATCGGCTATACGGAGATAGAGAGGTATATCGAGGGCATTATGGTGGGTGATGAACGGACGCGCGGCAGCTCCGCCGGGGATTGACTGGAGTATGGGAGTCTCAACCTCAGTGTAATTGAAGGAGTTGAAATATTCGCGCATGGAGTTGAACATGCGTGTGCGTTTGAGGAATATATCGCGCACACCGGGGTTCACCACAAGGTCAACATAACGCTGGCGATAACGCTGCTCCGGATCTGTGAAGGCATCGTAAGCCTTGCCATCCTTAAGTTTGACTATAGGAAGGGGACGGAGGCTCTTTCCAAGCACTGTGATCTCACGGGCATGGATTGAGATTTCGCCCATCTGAGTGCGGAATACATAACCTTTGACACCGATGAAATCACCTATGTCGAGGAGCTTCTTGAATACTACATTATAGAATTCCTTGTCTTCACCGGGACAAATGTCATCGCGGCTGACATATATCTGTATGCGGCCCTCTGAATCCTGGAGCTCCATGAAAGAAGCCTTACCCATGATTCGGCGGCTCATAATTCGGCCAGCCACAGCTACTTCGCGTGGAGGCGTGAGGTTATCATCAAAATTATCTTTTATCTCGCGGGAATAACCGCTGACGGGATATTCGGCAGCGGGGTAGGGGTCAATTCCACGCTCCCGCAGAGCCTCAAGGCTACGGCGGCGCACAATTTCCTGTTCGCTAAGTTCCTGGTTTGCCATATAAATATTTGGTAAGTATACTTTTATTTGCAAAGTTAATAAAAAAAAGTGAGAGTTTGATGGTTTTAAGGAGATTATGAGGCTAATGGGGTATCTGAGGTCAATGAGGCAACTAAGTCCAACGAGGCCGCTGGGGCAACTTAGCAATCAGAACCGTTATTGACAATGTCTGTCTGTTTTCTCATTAGCCTCAGTTGTCCCATTAGCCCCATTAGCCCCATTAGCCTCATAATCTTCTCAGACTGTAATGCCGAAAAGAACTTTTTTTGTAATTTTGCGTATTAAATGAGAGAAGACAATAATTATGAGTGAAAAGGCAGATATAGTGAATGGCAAACGCGAAAGTTCCGAAAGAACAATCCGTGAGGCCACTGATTCTGAATATAAATATGGTTTTACATCGGATATCGACACGGAGATTGTGCCTCCGGGTCTGAATGAGGATGTGATCCGCTTCATCTCGGAGAAGAAAGGGGAGCCGGAATGGCTTCTCGATTTTCGCCTTAAGGCTTTCCGTTATTGGGAAACGCTGACTCCTCCCGAATGGGCACATCTCAATATACCGCCGATTGATTTCCAAGCCATAAGCTATTATGCCGCTCCTAAAAAGAAAGAGCTGAAAAAGAGCATGGATGAGGTGGATCCGGAGCTCGTTAAGACTTTCAATAAATTGGGTATTTCTCTCGAGGAGCAGAAACAGCTCGCAGGTGTAGCTGTGGATGCGGTGATGGACTCGGTGAGTGTCAAGACCACGCACCGTGAGAAACTCGCGGAATTGGGAGTGATCTTCTGCTCATTTTCTGAGGCGGTGAAGGATTATCCGGATTTGGTCAAGAAGTATCTTGGTTCCGTGGTGCCTTATCGCGACAACTATTATGCCGCTTTGAATTCCGCTGTTTTCTCCGATGGCTCTTTCGTGTATATTCCCAAAGGGGTACGCTGCCCTATGGAGTTAAGCACATATTTCCGTATAAATGCTTCAGGAACCGGTCAGTTCGAGCGCACACTCATTGTGGCTGATGATGATGCATATGTCAGCTACCTGGAGGGATGCACCGCTCCTATGCGTGATGAGAATCAGCTGCATGCCGCTATAGTGGAGATTATCTGCGAAGAGCGTGCGGAGGTGAAATACAGCACCGTGCAGAACTGGTATGCCGGTGATAAGGAAGGTCGCGGTGGTATTTATAATTTTGTTACCAAACGGGGATTATGCCGTGGCCATCGCTCCAAGATATCATGGACTCAGGTGGAGACCGGTTCTGCGATAACTTGGAAATATCCGTCGTGCGTGCTGAAGGGTGATGAATCTGTGGGAGAGTTCTATTCGGTAGCTGTCACTAATAATTACCAACAGGCCGACACGGGAACAAAGATGATACATATAGGACGCAATTCACGCTCTACTATTGTCAGCAAAGGTATCTCGGCCGGTAAGTCGCAGAATTCATACCGCGGTCTTGTGCGTATGTCGAAAGGTGCGTCCGGATGCAGAAACTTTACCCAGTGCGATTCCCTGCTGATGGGGGATGAATGCGGTGCGCACACGTTCCCTTACATCGATGTGAGAAACAATTCCTCTACTGTGGAACATGAGGCCACGACTTCCAAAATAAATGAGGAGCAGCTGTTCTATTGTCAGCAGCGTGGCATACCGATGGAAGAGGCGGTCGGGCTCATAGTAGGAGGTTACGCCAAGGAGGTGATGAACAAGCTTCCTATGGAATTTGCAGTGGAAGCTCAGAAATTATTGCAGATAAGCCTTGAAGGTTCAGTAGGATGATTGAAAGAATAGTGATAATAGACAGTGTTGACCCGCAGACATTTTATGGAGTCAACAATGCGAATATAAGCTTGATCCGCAATCTTTTTCCTAAATTGCGCATGGCAGCGAGGGGAAATGTGATCAAGGTGATAGGCGAGGAGAGTGAGACAGCCGAATTCGAGCGCAAGATACATGAGATAGAGGCTCATGCCGCCAAATATAACAAGCTCAACGAGGATGCGATAATTGACATAGTTCGTGGAGATCCTCCAAAAGAGGTAAATGCCGAGGGTGTGATTATCTATGGTCAGAATGGCAAACCCATCGCTCCGAGAAATGCCAATCAGGCAAGGATGGTGAAGAGTTTTGCGCAGAATGATTTGACATTCGCGTTGGGTCCGGCAGGAACAGGCAAGACATATATAGCCATTGCCCTGGCGGTGCATGCGTTGAAAAACAAGCAATGCCGTAAAATCATACTGTCGCGTCCCGCTGTGGAAGCTGGCGAGAAACTCGGATTTCTTCCCGGAGACATGAAAGATAAGATAGATCCTTATCTGCAGCCGCTATATGATGCATTGGAGGATATGATTCCGCAGCAGAAGCTAAAGGAATATATGGAGGCTCAGACAATACAGATCGCCCCTTTGGCATTCATGCGCGGACGCACGCTCAATGACGCTGTTATTATCCTTGATGAGGCTCAGAACACAACGCGCCATCAGATGAAGATGTTTCTGACACGCCTTGGAATGAACGGCAAGATGATAATTACGGGCGACACCACTCAGATTGACTTGCCCCGCACAGTGCAGAGCGGGCTTCTGCAGGCTCTCAGAATATTGAAAGGGGTGAAAGGGATTGGTGTGATCGAATATGAGAAGAAAGATATTGTGCGCCATCCGCTTGTGCAGCGCATAGTCGATGCCTATGAGCATCGCGAGGCAGAGGATAACGAATCCGACCAGATTTCATCTGAATCAGCAGCAGAGGGATGCTAAAGCGGCGTAGGATTCGAGAAGGAAAAGCGGGGGGTTAGAGAAAAAAAGCGGCAGGGGATCGAAGACGGGAAAGCGACAGAGGATTAGAGAAAAAATCGGCAGAGGCCGCTTTTAACAGAACAAAACGCAAGCGCTACCTTTTTATCTTCAATGCAGCCTGATTCTCTTTCGCATCGGGGTGCATTTCTAATCTTCGGATCTCTTTCGCATCAGGCTGCATTTCTAATCTTCGGATCTCTTTCGCATCAGGCTGCATTTCTAATCTTCGGATCTCTTTCGCATCGGGCTGCATTTCTAATCTTCGGATCTCTTTCGCATCAGGCTGCATTTCTAATCTCAGGATATTCTTTCAAATAGAGATTATTATTTCAATTTTGTCTCTATATTCTTTCTAATATTGCTTTTTTCTTTTATCTTTGCTGTGCGCTTGCGATTTGTCAAGTTTGGGGATTTTATCCCTGATAATGAGAGGCCGCTATTAGCGCAAATATTCATCTAAAATAATTGTTATGCTTCCGGATATGGCGGCTTATATGGCCGGGGTGACTAAGCCAATCACAAATAAGTGTCTACGGAGGGCTGAATGGCATGATTATCGGTCAAAGTGCATTTATATGCTTACGCTGATGAAGGCTGAAGGAATTCCTCCGTTTTCTACGCTGAGCGGCGGTGTGGAGGATGGCAAGGTCAAGGCTATTGTCCGTAATACCAGACTGGGTCATCATATCGGAAGAGCTATGAGAAGCATGACATCCCATTATGTGGAGACAAGGTTGCTGCAGTATGTTATAATGCCCGACCATGTGCATATGCTTGTCGAAGTCATGAAGCAGGTAGAGTATCATCTGAGTCAGGTTGTAAAATTTTTCAAGGCTGAATGCGTGGGAAGGTATCGGGAAATCTTGCAAATGGATTATGATTTCAAATTTGAAGGCACTGTTTTTGCAAAAGGGTATAATGACAGGATTCTAATGCGTCAAGGCCAGCTTCAGGTCCTTTTTGATTATATGCGCGATAATCCTCGCCGTCTTTATCTTAGACGTTCTTTCCCTCAGTATTTTTGCAATGGATTGTTGTGCATTCCTATCGGTAGCGGAGGGTCAGGCGCAGATAAGGTTTCATTTGATGGGGAGAAAACAGAATCAGAAAGATTTTCCGTGTATGGTAACATGCTGTTGCTGGAGAATCCCTATAAGGTTGTGGTGAGGTTCAGCCGGAAGTTCAGTGAGGAAAAACTTGCTGTTGACAAGCAATCATGGAAAGAAGCGATACGTAGCGGAGGGGTATTGGTGTCTCCGTTCATACATCCTGTAGAGAAGGAGTTTCTTCATATGGCTCTTGATGATGGCGGAAAAGTGATAATAATATGTGAGAATGGTTTTCCTCAGAGATGGAAGCCATCGCGCGGATATATCCAGGCTTTGACGGAAGGACGATTACTTTTTGTAGGGCCAGAGGATTATACTGCCGCGAAAATTGAATTGACGCGTCAGTTGTCGATGGCGATGAATGCCCGGGCTGAACAGATAGCCGCAATGTCAGCAGGTTCTTATAGATTGCGCCGTAAATAAGTGGGGATGAAATATAGAAATAAATATATGGGAGAAGTCCATGAATAAAGAAAAAAGTGCTTGTCATTTGACAAGCACTTTTTTACCGTTTATGATGTAGAGTCCGGGAGAGGTGATTTCGTTGATCCGTATGCCCTGGATGTTATAGATTATCCTGTCGCTGCCGGATTCCATCTCGATTTCTTCCACTGCGGATGTGGAGGTGATGTCGAATGAGAGGTTGAAATTCATTCCTTCATCTGTTTTCTTTACATCTGTTATGCAGAAGTATGCGCGTGTTCCATCGCTGTAGAACGGATAGTCGTTGTCATCGATATGGCCGAAACTGAGTCGACGTGTGTCCTCACCCAGTGTAGCCCGTTTGATAAGACCAGCGCTTGCCCCGGCGTTGCTATTGGGACGGAATACATAAAGCTCGAAGTCTTTTCCAAGATTGCCTGTCTGGTCCACAGCCGGGTTAACACGGTATACGAGCAGTCCTCCTGCCGGCAATGAAGCGTCCCACATGTTGCCACGGTCGCGGTATTCCACCATGAAATATTCAGCCCGTGTCCGGTCCGGACGGATTTTGAATGCTACATTTCCATCGGTTGAGTTTACTGCGCTCAAAGTGTAGTTTCCGGGCTCGGAGATGGTTTTTACTTCCGATGAGGGGAGCCAGTTACCGAAATTCGCACCATATTGCATACGCATGTATGCTGTGAGGCTCTGAGGTGTGTTTTCGTTGTCGCTCATCAGATCCCATACGTTTACGGGTTCAAGAGTAGCGTTCGGATTCCCTTTTGTGGTGTAGAGGTCATATGCTCCAAGTGTATGCATCATCTCGTGGCAGAGCACACCGGTATTGATCTGCTGGGGAACCATGCTCTTATAGCCGTTGGCACCATCGAAAACCTTAAGATAGTTTCCGACTTTAACGCCATTTATATATGCGGATGCACCACGGTTGTTCGCAGGCCATAGCATGCGGTTGGCACTATAGTCGCTGTTGCCACATATTATCAGGACAAGATTGTCAACCTCGCCATCGTTATTGGCATCCAAAACTATAGCATCCTCTTCATTTACAATTCCGTCACCGTTGGCATCGAATGTGGCGAGTTTTCCGGTGATGAATTCGCTGAGATCCTTGACGAGGGTCTTTATACGGGTGTCGAGCATCAGGTCGAGATCTGTATATCCGTCGGGGTTTCCACTCTCTTTGGGGCAAAAATAGCCTACATTATGGGAATCCACATATTCGAAAGGAAGGATTGTAGACTCCCAGTCGAGCTTCCCATAGCTCATATCTGAGAAAAAGTTACGGACGGAGTTGGCTCCGGGTGTCGCATCGTTGAACATCCGGTCATAATAATCGAAATCGTGCTCCCACTCCTTGTCTGCCTCGTTGGCAAACTTCACAAAGCACACGATGTTCGCCAACTTGTAGTTGTCGGCGAACATCGATAGCGAAGCGAGTGCGAGAACTGATAGAATCAATCTGCGCATAATCATAACATAATTTTTTCCACTTTGGAACCCTGACGGCGGATGTACAAACCATTCTCTGGGTTAGCAACCTTCACACCCTGCATGTTGAAATATTCAACAGGAGCGTTAGAATTGTCGATCTCTATATCAGCCACACCTGAGCCTGTGGGATATTCTGTCTGTGTGTAAGTGAAGATCTTTATTGCCTGCACAAGGAGAACGTCACCGCGGTTGTTTCTTAACGATCCCGCAACTTTTGTTCCTTTTTCAGAAGCAAGCTTCAGGTTGGTGTTGGCGTTCTCAACATCCTGGGCGTTATTCCATGTAAACTGGGAAGTCTGGGCAAGCAATTTACCGAATATTCCCATTTTATAATATGTCTGGATAAGGGCGAAATCATTAAGGATAGGCCATGATCCTTTAGAACCTTTCAGACCGACACCTATAGTCTGGGGTTCAGTTGAGAGTTTAAGGGCGAATTCAGCGCAGTCAGGGAGATAGAAAGCAAATCCACCTCCGTTAGGTTCGTCAGAACCATTTGCATTCTTGCTGCCGGGGAGGATGATGGCTCCTGTCCAGCTTCCTTCTCCTCCTTGAACACCTTCGGCGTTATATCCCTTGATTGTCGGATCGCATACGGGTTGTTCAACCTCAAACATATCGTTCTCAAAGGTTGCGTTGAGAAGCAGAATCTTAGTGGTGGGAGTCAGATCGGGAGAAATATTGTCACTTGAATCGAAAGACTCTTTATATTTTGTCACATATTTGTTGAACTTTTCCTGAGAATCCAACCAAAGCCAACCTTCGGCATCACAGTCTGCCGGATCAAAGAAATTGTAGGTCTGTGCCGAAGCAGATGCGATAAAGGCAAATGCCGATAATGAGAGTAAAAACTTTTTCATAAGCAAGTGTTTAGTTAATATTTTTATTGGTGTAAGTTCTCCATACCCAATATATTTAGGTATGGAGAACTTGTTGAGTTTTAATTACATTTCTTTCCAATCATCAGGGTAATTCTGAGTCAGACCATGATAACGCACATCATCCCAATCCAGCGGATAGAAATACTGAATATTGCGGAAGAGGCGGGTGCTGGAATCCTCTCCATTCACTACCGAACGTTGGATTCGTTTGGTTCCGTTTGCCATATTTATGATCCTGACGCCATATAATGGATTGGTGGAGCCGGTCATCCTTCTCGTAGCTACGTTCCAGCGCAGCAGATCCCAGTAGGTGGATTTCTCGAACGCGAGTTCAACACGGCGCTCCGTGATCAGCTCATCCCATGTCAGTGATGTGAGATCCGGCATCTTAACTCTGCGACGGATCTGATTTACCTTATCAAGAGCATCTCCGGTACGCCCCTTTTTGAAGTCAATCTCCGCATAATCAAGAAGAAGCTCCGCATAGCGCCATAGTATGCAATTCTGAGAACTTGCATATGTGGCGTCCGTATCAATACTCTGACGCTCATTGAGGAATTTAGCCATATAATATCCAGTGCGTGTGACGCTTGCTGTTGTGGAGGTGCCATAGGGCGTAAGATCCTCGGAGGGCACAAGCTTGCCTTCTATCTGGTCATAATGAATAGACATAGTGTGTCCTTTCCATTCCGCACCGTCATAGAGTATATTTGCGTAGAAACGCCAGTCACGTCCCTCATACGGGTTGTTTGCATCATATCCGGAGCCGGCTTCATTAATTTTCTTACCGTTAGCCATACGGTATTCATCCACATGGTTCTGGGTAGGATTGTAAGATGCAACGGTTCCTCCGAAAGATGGAGCCGCCGCGTCACGGTCAAGCTTATGTCCGTTTGCAGAATCGAAGTTTCCATCATTCGCATGCTGCACCTCCCAGATTGACTCCCTGGAGTTTTTAGTCAGGAAGATATTGCGGTATTCCTCTACCACTGCATCGCGAGTTGTTCCGCTTATCTGGATAAGATCGTATTGGTTTGTGGCGATTACGCGGTCATATTCTGCAGCAGCGAGATCAAGCATCTCCATTGATCTGTCGGAAGGGAAGCCGAGCCAGGGTGTAGATGGATCCACGTTCTGGAAATGTTCACCGGCAGCCCAGAAATACGTCTTTGCCCTGAGCATATAGCATACACCTTTTGTAGGGCGTCCAGTATCGGCATCTGCATTGGAGAACTGGAGATATCCGGCAGCGGTTTCAGCCTCCTTGCATATGAAATTCACCATTTCCTCATATGTGGCCCTTGGGAATTTTGTTTTGTCCACAAGGGGATCATATGATCGGGTGATGATCATTGTGCCTCCGAATTTACGCAGCATCAGATAATAATACCAGGCACGGAAGAAATGGGCCTCGCCAAGCACACGGTTTTTCACTCCGGGAGCGAGTTTATTCTCATTTTCAAGCAAAGTATTGATAGAGTTGATCTGCGTGTAATATTTTAACCATTCCTGACGAGCTCTTGTTGTCATGGTCTGCATGGTGCTTTTCAAAATATTACCATAGTCGCCCTGATACCAGTCGCGTCTGCCGACGGTTATCTGGTCGCCATACCAAGGATCGTATTCGGTGCCGAGTCCCTGCATGATGGTGGTGACATAAGTGTAGAATCCCGGATCCATGTTGCGATACCACGGCAGCACATATCCATCGAGCATCTGCTCATCATTCCAGATGATATCACCGGAGATTTTATCGAAAGGTTCCTCGCGAAACATCGAGTCGCATGAGGAAAGACCTACGGCCGCCATTACTAACGGCAATATATATTTATACGATTTCAATTTCATTTAGAAGCCAAAATTAAGTGTTACACCATAAGTGCGTGAAAGCGGATAACCGCGGAGCGACTCCGGATCCATGTTATGGAGCGAGGAGATTGTGAAGAGGTTTCCACCCTGTAGGGCGATGTCGAGCTGCGAAAGGCGGGCCTTGCGCAGAATCTTAGATGGGAAACGATACCCGATTGTCAGAGCCTTCAGACGCAGGAAGTCACACTCCTTGACCCAGAAGGTAGACTCAAGGCGGTTGTTGTCGCTGCTTGAGGCGAACTTGATGCGGGGATATTCCGCATTCGGGTTCTGGGGTGTCCAGGTGTTGGTGTAATGATAATCCTGGAAGCGCTGCAAAGAACGGCTTTCAAGTGTATACAACTCGGTGATTTTCTGGTTATATCCCGCTACGCCCTGGAACTGGGCATTAAAGTATATTCCTTTCCATGAAGCTCCGAGTGAAATACCGTAATGAAGGTCAGGCATAGAGGCGTTCTTGACATAACTGCGGTCGTTGGATGTCAATCTATTGTCTCCGTCAAGATCCTTGTATTTGATATCACCGGGGGCAAGTGTGGCATTTCCCATACCATCCTGATCAACAGGCCATGCTGCGATCTCCTCATAGCTTTGGAAAAGACCGTCCGCCTCATACATTGACCATACAAGATATGACTTACCTTTGCGCTGTAGATTTGGCCATTTGTCCATAGCGGATTCATCACCATAATCGAGCACTTTATTCTTAGACAAAGCTATATTGAAGCCGATGTTATATTTGAAGTCTCCAATGGTGTTCAGGTGTTTCACTGACAGATCGAAACCCTGATAACGGATTTTACCGATATTCACGCTTGGGACAGAGCCGCCGGTTCCTACTGACGGTGGGAAAAGGTATGTCGGGGCACTGGTTACAAGATTCGTGCGGTAACGCTGATAGAACTCAGCGGAAATATTCACACGGTTGTTCCAAAAACCGAGATCAAGACCGATATTCCAGTCTTTGGATTTACCCCACTGCAGCTGTTCGTTCGGGACAGAACCTGTGTCAATTACGATACCCGGAGCGAAATTGCCACCGATGGGATAGCCGTTCGGCGGTGCGAACATGTATTGTTTCAGATAACTGAAATCGCTGATGGCACCGTCATCACCAAGGATACCTGCCGATGCACGCAATTTGGCAAATGACAGAATGTCGTTGTTGATATTACGGAAGAATTCTTCGTTACTGATCACCCATGAAGCCGAGACTGTGGGGAAGAAGCCCCAGCGATGTCCTTTGGCGAAACGGGTGGAACCATCCACACGGAAGCTGAACTCAGCGAAATATCTTGATGAGTAACCATATGTGGCGCGACCTACAAGTGAGGCTCGCTCACTGTAGTATTCCGATCCGTTGATTGTGCCGGTGGATGTATTGCCGATGATCTCAGGATACTGACCGGGAAGGTTATTGTTGATGCCGTTCAGATATTTGTTGTTGTAATCCTGATAGTTGGCAACAAGCAGACCGGACACGTCATGCTTTTCTGCAAATGTGTGGTTATAGTTGATTCCAAACTCAATCAGCTTGTTGTTGATAGTCTGCCAGCGCTCGTCCATCTTGATCTTGGCGGTGGGGTAGACAGTCTTTGGATCCACAGAAGATGTCTGCGTCTCCTCATCCCAGAGATAGAGGGGAACAGGTTTGGTGTATTTCTGTGTATTCTGATGGTTGAGGTCGATAGTGCCTTTGAGATATACCTGCAACCCTTCAACTCCCGGTATCTGGTAGCGAAGCTGGGCATTGAGAGTATGGTAATCTGATTTAACCTTGTTATATCCTCCTATACCTTCCACGTTGATCAGCGGGTTTGATCCGTCAATCGAAGCCAAGTTGCCGTCTGTAAAGCGGAGCACCTGAAGCGGCGAATAGCTGTAGGCGGCATCGATGGTAGTGTAGGAAGATGTCTTGTTTGTCGAAATTGAACCGTTGAGATCCACCGACAATGAAAGACCCTTTAATATGTCTGCGTCAAGTTTCGCATTGTAGTTGTAACGGTCGCGGCTCACATTTGAGTAGAGACCTTTTGTGTTTGTATATCCACCTGATACGAAATAACGTATGGCTTTTGTACCGCCTGATACAGAAAGTGAATAACGCTGTGAATGTCCCCATTTGTTGAGGTAATCAAGCATATTCTCGTTTCCGTAGAGATTCGGGTTGGAACCGATCTCTGTCAGGTCATATGGTGTGTAGATATCGCTTCCCGATGCTTCGACGGCACGGTTGTATAGCTCCGCGAATTGGTATGAGTCGAGGAAGTTCGGAAGATAGGTGGCTTCCTGGAAATTGAATTGACCGCGGAAGTTCACTCTTGCTTTACCGCCTTCTTTACCGCGCTTAGTCTGCACGAGGATCACACCGTTGGCAGCGCGGGCACCATAGACAGCCGCCGCAGCAGCATCCTTAAGCACGGAGATGCTCTCGATGTCATCAGGGTTAAGGTCTGACAGACGCATCTCACCGTCGGAGGTGTTGGTACCGAGACGGGGAACACCATCAATAACCAACAGTGGGTTGCCGTTGTTACCACGGATAGCAAGCTGTGCCTCCTTATTTGAGGAGGGGTCGCCGGAAGTGTTCATCACTCCGAGTCCGGGCATTGTGCCGGCGAGCGACTGGTCAACGTTCATAGCGGGAATCTTGGTAAGCTCATCGCCTGTGATGACCTCGACTGAGGAAGTCAGCGAACTCTTCTTCGCGGTTCCGTAACCGATCACCACCACTTCATCAATATCGTTGGCGGTTGGCTCGAGCTTTACAGTCTCGAGTTTCTGACCGGGGACGACATCAATGTTAATGGTGCGGTAGCCAACATAGGAAAAAGTGAGAACGCCCTTTTTGTTAGGGACATTCAATGTAAACTTGCCGTCAAGGTCGGTGGAGGTTCCAAGAGTGGTTCCGCTCACTTTCACTGTGACGCCAATCAGGGGCTCGCCCTTCTCATCCACCACCATACCGGTTACGGCACCGTTCTGTGCGAACGCTGTCATAGCCGCAAGGCAAAGGAAAAATATTGACAGGATGGGTCTCATTAATATCTGGTTAATTCGTGAAAATTTAATACAGCTTAAAGATATAATAACTTACGCCCAAGTTATTTAGCATTGAGTGTGCGATCGATTGCAATTATCTGGTAATCGTAGAAATCGCGTGTGGAGGCATCGGTTGTCGAAGCGCGGCGAGATTTGTATAGATTCTGTGTTTTACGCAGAAGGGATGTCATCATCGGACGCAGTTCGGTTGCGGGAACAGTTGCCTGATTGAGCAGAAGACGGAAGAAAGAGTGATCTCCATCTTCATGTGCCTGACAAGCTGAGAATCCACATGGAAGATCAGGAAGCGTGGAGAGTGCCATCATCTCGGCGAACTCGTCGACAGGGGTTAAAGCCTCTTCATCTGTGATTGATTTGGAACTGCCTGTCTGTTTGGGTTTGAGTCCGGAGTAGGTTGTCATCACATCGATAGCCGCCTGTTGCATTGTGCGCTCTGTTGCGTCGAGTGCCTTACCTTTCTTGGTTGCCTCAAAAATTCCATCGTAAGCCTCAGCTATATACTCAGGGAGAGTGTAATTCACTTTAGGATCAAGCTCGCCACCCTCTTTGATACGCTGAAGATTGGTAGCTATAAGCAGACAAGACACGATGTTACGCTGCATCTTTGCGCGCCATTGGTATGGTTCCTCAAACTTGGCAAGGAGTGCCGGAGGTGTGAGCCAATCGGAAGTACGGGCCTGTTTCAACAGCCACTTCATAGCCTCGCGCTGTTTCGCCTTAGGAATGAAATTGCGCTGCGCTCCATTATCCTTGGCTCCCTGACGGATCTCTTTGAATTCTACACCGCCTATGTAAGGATAGACATGACCGACATGACGCAAGTATTGAGTGCACATTGCCTTGTATTTCTCAGCAAGAGGTTCGAAATCCTCACCGGGTTCGCCAGCCCAATCCTCAAAATTATCCATGATAATCTTCAGATTGGAAATAGCCATGTCACCGGCTTTGATATGGTCGTTGCCGAGGTCTTCAGTCTGGTCGGTAGGATCCACGAGTCCGAGGAACTGCTGAGCTCCGAATTCATACATGGGATCATTCGCTTTCTCTGCAATCCACTTGTTGAGGGTCTCCTTCTCTTTTTCCGGAGTGTCGGCGCCAGGTATCAGGCGATAACCCCAGTTGATCGCGTAGATGTCATATACTCCAACCGGAGGGGGAGTGAGGCGAACACCGCGTTCGTAGTCACCGGGCTGTGCCACAAAGTTATTGCGGGCGTAGTCCATGATAGAAGGAGTGGTGCCATGCTTTTGGGTGAAGGCGGGATCGCGGAGATTATCAAGTGTGAATGAATGCGATGCGCCCATGTTGTGCATCAGTCCGAGGCAGTGTCCTATCTCATGTGCAGCCACATATGTGAGAGATTCATGCATCACGTCATCGTCAAATACAGGTTTGCGCACGCGCGGGTCTACAGCGCCAGTCTGGGTGAAACGCCAGTTGTGCACGAGGCTGAGGATGTTATGATACCAGATCACATCTGCACCGAGTATCTCGCCGGTGCGGGGGTCAGCGTATGACGGTCCCATGGCGTTGGCGGTAGGAGTGACGCAATAGCGTATGCAGGAATAGCGTATATCATCCGGATCGAAATTCGGATCATCCTTAGGATAATCACGGGCTTCGATGGCATTCTTGAATCCTGCGGCTTCGAACGCCTTGTTCCAGTATTCGATACCCTCTTTCACAGCGGGACGCCATTTCGCGGGGAACGCAGAATCCACATAAAATACGATTTTCTTTTTGGGCTCTACGAGTTGACCGGCGAAATAAGCCTCGCGGTCCTCATCGCGTGGTTCAAGACGATGACGGTTGATTATCTCGTAGGTCTTTGAACCATCAAGCTTCGAAGAGTAAAGGTTTTTGTATTCAGAGAAGAATCCCACGCGCTTGTCATGAAAACGGACAGGCATCGGATCATCCGGAAGACGGACGATTGAGCGCGACATTACAACGGTATATGGGTTAGCGGCTGTGGGGGTGGTATATGCCAGACGGCTTTTTATCTCCACATTCTGCGGAAATGACTTGGCGGATATCACACCGGATCCATCTGCATAATAAGAGCCCTTTATGCCATCTTTTCCACCGAGCAGTTTGGCAAGGGGGTTCGGCTCTTTTATAGGTGATATGGATTTCTCGTTTCCGGCAAAGAAAGATGTCATGTCAACATATATCTTGCCGTTCTCCTTATGGTCAATCTTGAATGATTTCAGGATAGGCTCCGCGAAATTGATATCGAAAGATGCACGGATAGGATCATCCTCCGGCACTACACTTGTTGACTGGGGAAGATGCATATAGAGCTTGTTGTCATCACGTGTGAATTTGATCAGACGGGATGACACGACCTGTCCGGCAACCCAGTCTGTGGTCTGAGACAGGGAGTTGACACGGTTTACGAGCATGTATGTCTTGCCCAAGATGGAATCCGGAATTTCAAACCAGAGCTTACCTTTTTTGTCAAGGTAAGTGTTGAACATACCTTTTGCCACCTTGGCATCCTTTAATTTCTTGTGGAACTCCACGCTGTCCTTGGCCGCGCCTTTCAGCTCGATCTTGGGTAACTCTGTTTTTTTCTTCTTTTTTGCGGAAAGGTCGGTCGGGAAAACCAGTCCGCCTGCCAACAGCAGCACGGAAGCCGCGAAAGGAACGTAACGTAGATTCATAATGTGGGTTATAATTTATGAAAAAGTTATGATTTGATTTCTATTCTAATCAAGCGCACTTGCCGTATTTGCGGATGCGTGCACTTTCGCATCACAAAGATAATTAATGAAAGCAAAAAATGAAATAAAAAAGTCGATAATTTTTAGATAATTAACTATAAATGCACTAAATACCGTAAAATTTCATTAGTTTTAATTATTACCCGTATATCTTTTGCATAAAGCATAGCCTCTTAAATTATATAGACAAAAGTCCCATAGAAACCAAAGCTTGGAGATTGCAGCTTTGCATCTCGCTTTCAAGCTTTGGTTTCTATGGGACTTTGGTCCATATAATCCTGTGGTTCCAGGATTTTCAGAAATGGGACGTTACCTTACGATAACTTTCTCTGTCTTGTTGCCTTGGCGACGGATGTAGAGACCGGGCTCTGTTCCGCTCACTTTGACACCCTGCAGATTGAAGTATTCAGCTTCAGCGGCGTCCGATACCTCTATCTCCTCAACTGCAGAACCATCGACTTTCACTGTCACAGGTATTGTGGTAAGCGTCAGTTTCGGGAATGCGGCGTTTGTCATGGAGATGACAGCGTTCTCGGCAGATTTGGTGAAGGTAAGGATACCGTTTGAAGCGGTGAAATCCTTGAATTCATCAGCACCTACCGCGCAGGTGAAGACAGTCTCGACATCGCCTACAGTAGCCTGTGAAGAGAGGTCAACCTTGCCATCAACAGCAGTCGCTACCATTGGTTTCTGGTTGTTGTAGGTATAGGTCTTTGCAACTGTGGTTGCGGGCAGAGTGGCGAATGTAAAACGATTGTTTGAAACATTCAGTGTAGTAAGAGATTCTGGAAGTGTCAGCGATGTAATGTTGTTGTTCATAGCGAAGAGACGACCTTTGCTGTTCATTACGGATACATCAACGGTCTTCAGATTATTGTTATTGACGGTGAGCTGACCGAGCTTGGTGAGTTTAGAAACATCGATTGTCTCAAGATTGCAGTCGGTAGCCATGATGGTGGCTAACTCTGTATTCTTGTCAAGATCGATGGTTGTCGCATCGCCATTCTTATTATTGAAGTTGAGAACAATATAGCTCAGTTTAGGAGCTTTGCTCAAATCAATCTTAAACATGTCGTTTTCACCGGCATCAGCAGTGTTCTGCGCCTCCAGACGGGTGAGGTTGCAGACTTCGGGGAATTTGATGTCTGTTATGTTGTTGCCGTTGATGTAAAGTTTGGCTAACGCTGAATTACCAGACAGGTCAAGGCTTGTCAAAGCATTTGACATTGCTGTGAGGTCTGTTAGACCAGAAAGGGGTGTGATATCAAGTGTAAGGAGTTTTGTTTCCACTCCGTTGTCTTTATTGAAGCCTAAATCAAGCTGATTGATTGAGGCGGGATTTGCTCCGTATACAGTGATAGTGGTTCCGGATACAGTTCCGGTTGCCATACCATATTCCCAATCTGTAGCATAATTCTTTGTAGCCACAGGATTTGAGAGTGTGCCATTACCCCAGTCTACCTGTACACTCTGGTTGTCAGTAGAGGATATATTGAGAGTCATTGTCTTTCCGGCAGCGGCAGGAGCTACTGTGAAGGAGAAGAGTTTCTGGGCTCCGAAGTTCAGAGGTTCGGTAGTGAGGGTGAGTGTGGGGAATGCGGCGTTGGTCATTTCGCATACGATGCCGGTGTAGTTGCCTGAGAAGATGAAAAGGCCGCTGCTTGCTGTGAAGCCTTCTGTAATTGTCTGGTCGCCGTTTTTCCAAGTGTAGACGGTTTCGTTTTCACCTACTTTTGCAAGAGAGGTTAGATCGGCTATCTTGCCGTCCTGCACATCAATGGCTACGGGACGCTGGGGAGCGATGACATAGCTTGCAGCTGCTGTGATGCCAGTCTCAGACATGAGGGGCAATGTGGCGAATGTGAGGTAATTGTTCTTTACCTGAAGGCGGGTCATCCCCTTGGGAGTCTTGATTGATTCGAGTTTATTGTCGTTTGCAAAGATAATTGTCTTTGTCGGGCACATGGAAGCATCAAGTTCTGTCAGCTCATTCTCATTGATATTGATGGTCTTGAGCTTGGTGCATCCTGTAAAATTGACAGAAGCAATATTACAACCGTTGGCGTTAAGGGTAGTTATCGCGGTTGTTTTTGAAAGATCAAGATTTATGGGTACATTACTTTTATTGTAGTTCATCTTGAGGGTGCCCAGAGCAGGGAGTTTGCTCCAGTCTGTGGCTGCAAGTGCATTGGTACCTTTCTCTCCGCTTGCATCAGTATTGCTTACATCTACTGACTTTATTGTAGAATTCTCAGGAAGAGTGATGCTTGTCAGAGCATTCATTCCTGCATTCAAGGATACGATTCCCTTGTTAGCTGACAAATCGAGAGTTGTAAGCTTATTTCCGGAGATAAAGAATTCACTCAGAGTTCCTGTAAGAGGGGATGCGTCAACTGTGAGGAGCTTTGCCTCGGGTGCCTTTGTTTGCTCATAGCTGAGATCGATATAATTCACTGCAGTAGGATCTGATCCATAAACTACAATGTCAGTTCCCTTGACTTCACCGTCAATCTGGGTATAGACCCATCCAGCAGCATCATAGTCTGCAAGCGTTGTTGCAGCTGATTTAACTCCATTACCCCAGTCTACCTGAACCTGCTGGCCATCTTTAGCCGAGACTTTGAAGAATGTGGTTTTGCCCACAGCTTCGGGAGAAACGGTGAAAGAGAAAAGTTTTACGTTCGCAACGTCTTCGGCCTGCGCAATCAGGGAAGTGCCGAAGAGCGATAACATTAATGAATAAGTAAAGATTTTCTTCATATAAATATAGTTTATATTAGGGATTATCGAATTTTAGCCAACGTATAGACTTTGCCATGGACTCTCACTTGACTACTGACTTGGGCGTAAGTCAGTAATGTGGAAAACACTTTGGGTTAGATGAATCAAGATGATTTTATAATATATTGAGTTCAAATAAGTCCAAATGTAGCATTTTGGATAGTAAAGTTCGCAAAAGCATTACACGTTGTAGGCGCTTTCGCCGCCAAAGATAATTAAAAATTTTTTCATGCCCAATACTTTCTCAATATTTTTTTAATAATTATGCGGAAAAGAATAAAACCTGCATAATATTTGGATTTAAGTCCTTAGAGACCCTAAAAGATTGCGGATGATGATTAAACCTTTGAGTGGTTGTTTTGTCAAATATATTCAAACCCACTCAAAACTGAGAGTTATGAAAAAATTGATTATGATACTGATGGTTGCGTTGGGGTTCAGTGTAGCGGTCGCTGCAGCTGACAATACCACAAAAGCTTCTTTCCCCGGGGGAGAGGAGGCGCAGACCGAGTTTATCAACAAGACTTTGGTTTATCCTGCCGCTGCCAAGGATAATGGTGTGGAGGGCGTTGTTGTAGTCTCTTTCACCGTTAAGGCTGACGGCTCCATAGGAAATATAAAGATCAAGCGTATGGTTGACCCGGATCTTGAGGCGGAGGCGATACGCGTTGTCAAGAAGATGCCGGCATGGACTCCCGCAACTGCCAACGGCAAACCGGTTGATTCAACGGCAGAAATTCCCTTCCGCTTCTCCTTATAATAGGAAAAAACTGATATTTGTCTATCAGCAGCCAATTTCTAACTCCTAACTCCTAACTCCTAACTAAAATATCCGGGAATATTTCGAGAAGTTCGGAGACAATGCGTTTGGAGACAGTGTCGCCAAGGCGGGCGGCACGATCATAATATTCGATTGATTTGCGGTAATCGTAACGTAATATGTGGCCATGCGAGTAAGCATCGGCCACTTTTTTTATTGCCTGTGCGGATGCGGAATCCCCAGGATTGTTTTCAAAGTAGTCAGCCAGTTCACGGATAGCCGAAGGGGAGCGACGTGAGGCTGCATAGTCAAGTAGCCGAATGGCCTGCGCGGTATCTGCGGGGAGTTCCGGAGCACCGGCGAGAAGCAGATGCCCTAAGTTTGCCGCAGCTTTGGCATCTCCGGCATCGCTGGCGGCACGCAGGTAATATAGTGCTGAATCTCGATCGAGGCGTGTGCCGTTGCCTTGCCAGTAAAGGAATCCTAAATAGTTCATCGCCCGCAGGGATCCTGCGGAGGCGGAATCACGCAAAGCAGCCACTGCCGCCACCTCGCCGGAAGCCGCGCGATCCTCGATCTCGCGCATTGGCGTGCCCGGAAGCAGGGTGACGCAACATAATCCCACCAATATGCAGATAAGACTTTTCATTTCGGGGTCATTGATACCAATGGCACCAGCATCTCCTGAAGCGATATGCCGCCGTGCTGGAATGTTCCGGTATAGTATTGCACATAATAATTGTAGTTGTTGGGATAGGAGAAGAAATCCTCATTGCACGCATATATGAATGAGCTTGATATATTGGGAGCAGGCAGTCCAAACCGTTTGGGATCATGCATCTCATATACCTGGCGAGGATTGTAGCTTAGGTTCTTACCAACCTTGTAACGCAGGTTTGTATTGGTGTTTTTATCACCTACAACCTTGACGGGATTATCAACGCGTATGGTTCCATGGTCAGTTGTCAGAATCACCTTATAGCCTAATTCCGCCAGACGTCTGAATATGTCCACAGCCGATGAATGACGGAACCAACTTTCGGTCAGCGAGCGGTATGCCGCATCGCTGTTCGCGAGTTCGCGGATCATCTTGGATTCGGTTCTGGCATGCGACAGCATGTCGATGAAGTTAAGCACCAGCACCTGTAATGGCACATCCTTGTTGGCAGAGAGCGACTGCACGAATTTCTCCCCAGCCGAAGAGTCATTGAGCTTGGTGTAAATGAACTTATCCTTGCGGCGGAAGCGGTCAAGCTGCGTCTGGACGAGGCTTGCCTCGTGGATGTTAAGACCTTCGTCCTCATCCTCGTCAACCCAATATTGCGGGAACATTGTTGCAATCTGAAGGGGCATCAACCCTGCGAAAATGGCGTTGCGTGCATATTGTGTGGATGTCGGTAGGATTGTTGTGTATAGCTCCTCCGATATATTGAAATATTCAGATACGAGCGGCATAACCACTTTCCATTGGTCCAGGCGGAAATTATCAACGAGGACAAAACATACTTTCTCCCCGCGGTCAAGTATGGGGAAGACACGGTTGCGGAAGACCTCATGGCTCATAAGCGGATGTTCATCGCCTGTCACCCAGCTTTCGTAATTACGTTTGATAAACTTGCAGAAATTGGAATTGGCATCGCGTTTCTGCATGAGAAGCATCTCCGACATCTGGTTGTCAGTCTCCGCAAGTTTCAGCTCCCATCGCACCAGCTCGCGGTAAACATCCATCCAGTCGGTTATGGAAGAGGCTGTGTTGATGAGTGTTGACAGTCGCATGAAATCCTGCTGATATTCAGAAGATGCCTGTGTCGCCACAATCTCGCGGCTATGCAGATTCTTTTTGATTGACAGCAGAATCTGATTGGGATTCACCGGTTTTATGAGATAGTCGGCAATCTGGTTGCCGATGGCCTGGTCCATAATATTCTCTTCCTCGCTCTTGGTGATCATTATCACAGGTATATCCGGGTGAGAGCGGTTTATCAACGTCAGGGTCTCCAATCCGGTGAGTCCCGGCATGTTCTCATCAAGGAGAATCAGCGAGAACGGTTCATTCTCGAGCGCGTCAAGCGCATCACGTCCGTTGGAGACGGTTGTGACTTCATACCCTTTGGCCTTAAGGAAAAGTATGTGTGGCTTCAGGAGATCTATCTCATCATCAGCCCATAGAATTTTATCACTCATCTTGTTTTTCTAATCTGTATTTGTTGGTCCGGGCTCTTCTGCATCCGGTTCTGTATTATTATCCGGTGATGCGGGCTCGTTTTGTATGGGTTCGGATGTGTTATCATCCGGAGGGGTAGGTTCCGGCAGATCTGCCGGGGCAGGCGGCTCAGCCTGAAAGCGGAAGTATTCTTCGAATGAACGCCCTTCATTCAGAAGAAGTTCAAAATTATGCTTGCTGATCATGATGGGTCTCACTTCCGGAGGTAGTGTGAAATCCTTGCGGGTCATCACCGAGCGGTAATGCTCCAGCTCACGGAGATTAGAGAATCCCTTTATCACCAGCAGTCCGATTTCACCGAAGCTCATCTGCTCAAGATCAAAATCTTTGACTACAAATGAGGAGAAATTGAATCTTGCCACATCATAAAGCAAAGCATTGGCATTCACGGAGTCACGAGGGAAGGCGAGGACCAGATATTGCGGAGCTTCGGGATCGCGTTCGAACGCAGCAGGTTGACCGTCCGCTCCCAAGGCTGTCGAATCGTTTGACAGACCGAGGCTCCATATCATGCCACGCGAATTGGATAGACCCGACTTTGGTACACGTCCTGCTTTCAGACCCTTCATGATACTTCCTGCCATCGGGGTCATATCCGTGTCGGGCCAGCGTTCGAGAAGGGTGGTCAGGCGCTCGCGGAATTTATCATTGTCATTCTCCGTCAGATAGGATAATGCGTCGATGAATACAAATTTCGGAAGAATCTTAGATAACGGATAATCCTTTTCCATTTCTGCTGTGAGCTTATGCACGGTGCGGTTGTCGTCTGACAGATACGCGCTGTAAGCCTTATCATACATCTCCTCCTGTATAAGATTCATCCGGCGGAGATTATCGAAATAATTCGGGTCCCGCATAGCCATGCCATAGGGAGAATCCGGGAAGTCGCTCAATATCTTCTGTCGCCACATCTCAGCCTGGGCTGTGTCGCCCGAGCGCACAGCCATCAGATACAGGTTGTAGTACACATCAAGTCGGTAAATATTATCCGGGTATCGCTCTTCAAGACGAAGGAATTCCGTTCGGGCAGCGGGATAATCCTCCAGTTTATCCTTAAGGATGAGGCCCATGTTGTATAATCCCTCCTGTATAATATCATTGGCATTAAGACGCTCCTCCGGTGTGGAGGGTATCTGGGAGAGATAATATTCCACATTGTGAGGATCAGAAGCGGAAGCTGATGCTATTGAGTCGGTTCCGGCAGTGGTGTTTTCCCCATCCGGATTGTCTTCCGACCGGTTATCGTTTGTTTCGGTATTCTCTTCCGGCTCGTCAAAAGAGAAGGAAGACTTGTTACGTCTGCGCCAGTCATCCTCGAGTCTGCGTGCTCCCCATCGGCGTTGAAATTCTGTTTTTCCCTGAGATTTCGTCATGGCATTATAGAAATACCAGGACTTGTCGCCATTGTTAATGAAGCCTTGAGCCGGTGCGTCATTCTTGTTTATGCCCGGAGCATCCTGTCCTTCGCGCTCTGCCATGGCAGCCTCACGCTTGGCCTCTTCAGCTTCTTTTTTCTCGCGGGCTATAAGTTCATCCACAAGTCTCTGCGCTACGGCACGTTGCTGCTCCGGAGTCATGTCCGCGAGACGGAGCAGAGAATCCTGAAGCTGGACATTTCCTGCGTATATGGCAAGCTCATCAAGCACATCGCTGCGGAGCTTGAGGGTCTTATATCCGGGATAATTGTCAGGAAGCATAGGGATTGCCTCTGCATAACATGGCTGCGCCTTGACATAGTCACCGCGTGAGAAATATATATTTCCGAGGGCGAGTTGCGCCAGGGCGCGGTCAATGCCGTTACGGGTTGATTTTTCCACGGCGAGGGAATAATTGGTCACTGCCTTTGCTGAATCTCCGGAAGATAGATATAGATTGCCGATAGCATAATATATCTGGTCGGCAAATTCCTGATTGCGAGCATAACGGGTCATTGCTTTCAGAGAAGCCACTTCCTTTGAGATATTGCGGCCGGTGAAAACCTCACTCTGCTTTATCCGGGCGTTGAATTTTGCGCGGTATGATATTCCCTGGCCTTTACCGGCATTCTTATATGCCGTGTACGCGTTCTTTTTATCCCCGATATGGGAATATAGTTGTCCTAAGAGAAACCATAGTCGGTTTTTTTGCGTGCCTTTGGCATTGCGAGCGGCGTTGCGTAGATACGGAATAGCCTCTTTGTATCTGTCGGAGCGTATCAGAAGGTCAGCCTGCGCTCGGTTATAAAGATCCTGAAGATTCCGGTTGGTCAGATCTTTCTGTTTCACAAGATGGAGGGTATTCTCGGCTTCATAATTCCAGTCGAGAGCGCAATAACTCAGAGCCTGCCAGATTCTCGCCTCGGTCACAACGGCAGGAAGCCATGTGAAATGTTTGGCTATATACATGAATGTGGCAGCCGCACCGGAGAAATCTCCGTTGAAATATTGCCCTTTTCCCATGGTGAGCCAAGCATTGTGAAGGAACGGGTTGAATTCATCACGGGCACGGAATGCCTTCTCCTTGGGTGATGCAGAGCGTTTGGCAGGTTTCTTTTTTATAGAATGGAGCTGTATTGCCTTCTGCATCTTCTCTATAGTGCGTTTGAAATCACCTGACGGTTGAGGCATTTTCTGGTCGGCACGTGCTTCGGCCGGGTGGGTGAGAAGGCGGCGCGAGTAATCATCCTCGTAATCGCGCTCCATCTGCTGTAGTTGTTCCACGTAATGCTCTTTGCCGTTGAAATAGACGTTATAGCGGGTAGTGAAAGCTTGCCAGTTGCGCGATACGGGAGTATTCTTCTTTGTTCCGCAAGACACAAAGAAGAATAAAGATAACAATATAATCGGCAGGAATCTAAGACTTCTCACATTTAAGAAAACGCATGACAACGCGTTTAAGTATACCCTTCCCTCAATTCCTAACTCCTAATTCCTAACTTCTAACTCCTAACTATTCACGGCACCGGGTCGTATCCCGATCCTCCCCAGGGGTGGCATCTGCAGATGCGTTTGATTGCGAGCCATGTTCCCTTGAGCGCTCCATGTTTTGATATTGCCTCAACTGCATATTGGGAGCATGTCGGTGTGTATCGGCAGGCTGCGGGGAAATGGGGTGATATGGCACCCTGATAGAAACGGACGAGAAGTATCAGCAGCTGTTTCAAAGTTTTTGCTCTATTTTGGATAAAATACGCTTCATCTTGTTTTCGATGAGATCGTAAGGGAGATTCTTGTCGCTTATATATATGAAAGCAATCGACAGGCTTCCGGCATTTGCGATTTTACCGGCAGCTTCCTTAAGATTAAGACGGTTCAGCCTATACGCTTCCCGGATGCGCCGGCGCAGCAATACACGGTCAACAGCATGCCGACGTTTCTTTTTGGGCACTGTGATGAGCATCTGTATGTGTCCGATTTTTTCAGGCACAGCAGCACGGAAACTGTCTTCAAGGGTGTTTCTGTCGATAACTCTCCACACGGCGCGGAGCGGGAAATCATAGATGCTTTCCCCTGTGGAGAAAAGGTCTTCCACAAGGCGTTTATGCCTTAGTTTCTCATCCTTTTTAAGTGTGAATCTCATTTGTCGCGGGAGATGATGAATTCGAATATCTCGCGGAAACATTTCTTCGCATCCGAATCAGGATAGCGGTCGATTATCGCATCAGCCTCTTTCTGCATAGAGCGCATCACGTCAAACGCATAATCGATGCCTCCGTTTTCTTTGGCAAACTCAATCAGTGTGTTGATATTTTCGGTCTCAAGCTGACCGTTTACAATCATTGCTTTCATTTTCTCCGCCTCATCCTGCGGACCATTGTTGAGGGCATAGAGAAGCGGCAATGTCACTTTTCCTTCGCGGAGGTCGTTGCCTGTAGGTTTTCCGATCTGAGGATTCGGGAAATAATCGAAAACATCATCCTTTATCTGGAAACATAGACCGAGAAGCTCGGCATATTGCACCATCGGTGAATATTCGTCAGCTGTTGCACCGGCAGCCTCCGCACCCATCTTCACGCAGTTCATGAAAAGAGACGCGGTCTTCTTGCGGATCATCATGAAATAGCTCTGCTCATCAAAATGATGGTCGCGCACATTGCATATCTGGTCGATCTCACCCAATGACAACTCCTTGCCTAAGGCGGAGAGGGCGGATATGATGGATATGTGTCCTGTCTTGATACCGGCGGCAAGTGCGTTTGAAACGAAATAGTCGCCGACAAGCACTGCTATATGGTTTCCCCATGTGGCATTTATAGTGGGAACTCCACGTCGCAAAGAGGTTTCATCGACTATATCATCATGGATAAGGGATGCATTATGGAGCATTTCAAGAGCCGCGCCAGCATGAAGCACATCGTCATTGACTTCGCCGAAAAGCTTGGCGCTAAGAATCACCATTACCGGGCGTATCTGCTTCCCTTTTTTCTCAAGATAGGAGGTGACGATACGGTTCATCAGATCGTTGGGCGTGCGAAGGGTGGAGGTGATGATATCGTTCATCTCACCTAACTCCTTGCCCAGATAGGATTGTATTTTCTCCAATTGCTCCATAATTCGTGCAAAGTTAATAAAATTTTATGTATAATTCCCTTTTTTTAATTAACTTTGGAAATCCAACAAATCAGTTCAACAAATCAGCGAAACAGAAAAGCGAAACAGAAATGAAATATAAAAGAGTATTACTTAAGCTTTCCGGCGAGTCTCTCGCGGCAGGACACGGCACAGGCATAGATACAGACCGCCTTAATTCGTATGCGGCACAGATCAAGGCTATGGTGGAGGCTGGTGTTGAAATCGGCATTGTAATCGGCGGTGGAAATATATTCCGTGGTCTTTCCGGAGCAGGTAAAGGTTTCGACCGGGTGAAGGGCGATCAGATGGGTATGCTTGCCACTGTAATCAATTCATTGGCTCTTAGTTCCGCTCTTGAAGCCATCGGCCAGGGTGCGCAGGTTTTCACAGCGATTGCCATGCATCCCATTGGTGAGCATTACTCAAAATGGCGTGCGATTAAGGCTATGGAAGAGGGTAAGGTGGCTATCATAAGCTGTGGCACCGGTAATCCTTATTTCACGACAGATACCGGCTCGGCATTGCGTGCGATTGAGATAGAAGCGGATGTTATGCTCAAAGGAACGCGTGTAGACGGGGTTTACACAGCTGATCCGGAGAAAGACCCTACAGCGGTGAAATTTGACGAAATCACATACGATGAGGTGCTCGCAAGAGGACTTAAAGTGATGGATCTTACCGCAACAGCACTCTGCAAGGAGAATAAGATGCCAATCTATGTTTTCAACATGGATGTAGAGGGTAATCTTAAGAAAATGCTTTCCGGTGACAATGTAGGCACTTTGGTATATTGATAACAAAAAATACAATAATATGGAAGTAAAGGAATATTTACAGAATGCGGAAGATAACATGCAGCTTGCTGTGGATTATCTGGAAGACACTCTTTCACATATCCGTGCCGGCAAGGCATCCGCACGTCTTCTCGACGGAATCCGCGTAGATTATTACGGATCTCAGGCTCCGATATCAAATGTGGCTAATGTTAGTGTGCCTGACGCACGCACCATCGCTATCACACCTTGGGAGAAGTCAATGTTTAAGGAGATAGAGAAAGCTATCATCAATTCAGAGCTTGGAATCACTCCTGAGAACAATGGAGAGGTTATCCGTCTTTCCATTCCTCCATTGACAGAGGATCGCCGCAAGCAGCTGGTGAAGCAGTCAAAATCTGAGGCGGAGAATGCGAAGGTTTCTGTCCGCAATGCCCGTCGCGAAGCTATCGAAGGTCTTAAAAAGGAGATAAAGAACGGACTTAGCGAGGATGTTGAGAAGGATGCGGAGAACGATGTTCAGAAACTTCATGACAAATACATGAAGAAAATCGATGCCCTCTTCGCCGAGAAAGAGAAGGAGATCCTCACAGTCTGATAAAAAACTTTTAAATGGTTTCTTGGAGGAGATGTGATGTTATGCTTCACATCTCCTTTATAACTTTTACACCATGAAGGGAGAACGGATTAAATATATTGGTTCTTTTTCCATAAAGACATTGCATGCGATGGTGAATAATGCGATGTTAACGATGCTGTGTCGTGCTTTTCCCAAAAAAGTGACGTGCTATGCTTCCCGGTCTGCAATGCCTCATTTAACCACAAGCGAATGTTTGAATACAAAAATTGTATATGCCAATTCTGCCAATGGTAAATCAGCAGTGCTTTTCAGATATCTGACCTCATTGTTACATAATATATGGATTCTATTAAGAAGTAGTCAAAAAGACCTGTTATTTTATAATTATAATAATGTCTTTTGTTTGAGAATTCTTGATTTAATAAATAGATTCAAGAAAGCAACTGTTGTTATTTGTTGTCATGGCGAGATGGAATTCCTTTCATTGGATTCTTCTCATGATAGGGCATATAAAAGGTTGATGTCCTGGCTGGTAAATGGTTATTTTAATAAAAATAATCATAATCCTGCTGAAGGAATGTATTTTATGGTGCTGGGAGATCGTATAAAAAAGAATGTATCCGCATTTATTAGTGAGGAGCTTCAAGCCCGTTTCCTTACTATAGACCACCCTGTGTTGCCGGTTGATAGTTACGGGGAAGATTGCTGCGTGGAAAAATCCCCAAAGAAAGAAAACAGATCCAACATGGTTAACTTAGGTACAGTCGGAATCCTTAATCAACACAAAGGCAGTGAATTATTTCTTAAATTAATCCAAAATTTGTCCGATGATTCTCATAAATTAAAATTTCATATTATCGGACACATGCAGTGTGAGGATAAACAATTCAGACAGTTTGGAGTAAAAATACCACAGAAACCCGAAGAACCGTTACCCGAGGAATCATTCATGCGGGAAGTGAATAAATTGGATTTTATTCTTTATTTTTATACTTCCGACAAATACAAACTGACAGCGAGTGGTGCTATTCTTGACGCTTTACGTTTCCGCAAACCTATTATTGCATTGAGAAATGATTATTTTGAATATTTCTTTGAAAAATTTGGAGCGGTTGGTTACCTTGTAGATTCTGTAGATGAAATGGCTTCATTGATAAGAAATATAGATCAGTTGAATAGAGAATTTGACTTTAAAAATATTGCAGAAAAGTTGAAATTGGAAAGTCTGCAACCTTGTTTTGACTCGATTATAAAGCCCCTTGCTCGATGAGGGTCGCTATGCGCTCGATCATCGCATCCTCCTTATTTTTCTCGGGATGGAAGCCGGCTTTCATATTCATGCCGAAAAATCTTCCGAATGTCTGCCAGAACCCGGCGCGGAAGGAACCGAGAAATGCCTTGACGATGTTGAAAGAGGATTGGTCGGTCTCGCGATTGATAAGCTTCAGAAGTACCTTGCCCTGATTTTTAGTCATGTGTTTTACCACCGGTTTATACTGCTCGAAGATGTCTTTCTCAAGGCGTTTCAGATGACGTTCCCTCTCTTTCTTGTCGGGGATTGTCTGTATGTATTCATATGTTTCGCATAAGGCGGAAAATGCCAATTTTGCATATGGCAGGGTCTTGCGTACATCACGGACTGTACGCCAATAAAATTCCTCCTGTTTCTTGTTTTTGAATTTCAGTGGTGGAAAAACATTCAGATCGCGGATGAAGGTATATCGGCAGGTGTCGCCATATTCATCCACAATATATTTGTACCCTCTGTAGGCCTTGACTTTAAGACGCAATTCACCCTGTTCCCCGGCTTCCTGCGCATTTGCGTGAGCAGGGATCAAAGCGGTGAAAACCGCCATAAGAAATATGAAAACTAATCTTTTCAAATAAGAACCCAGATGGTGTTTCTTCCTAAACGGAATAGTGCATCGAAAATTGAATAATTTAAGTTAACTTTTGTTTCATATTCAACACGCAACTGTTGAATAAGTTCCGGCCTGCTATTCTGCATTTCGGTTATATCCGGTGCCAGATTATTCAGATCAAGAAATTTCATGGCCAGTTCAAACAGTCTGGAATTGAATTCACCGAGAGTCCCGTTGCTATGGCAGGCATAGACTTGCTTAATTTCAGGAAAAAGGTGATCAAAGAATGGGGTTTTGCCATATATGGCATTCCAGGTGCCAAGATGCTCCTGCCTCCATTTTCCATGATCTGAAATCAACAAAGACCTTACATCGACATGTCTACCTTTAAGACATGAAGCACCGCCCTGAACCGGCACGGAAAGGAACATATCTCCTTGAACCATGCATCTTGCACATTCTTTACCGCATGCAGGACTCTCGCCTGCTAAAAATTTGCGTGTAAGCGATAAAGAGGGGGCGAAAGGAACCGGTGTTGTCATTTATCCCGCAAGCTTTTACCATCCGGATTAGGATTGGCGAACAGGCGGTTCCAGCGTATTTTGCCATTGAATAAACCGCGCTCCTGATCAAAGGATGCTATGATGAACAGCGGAGAACCAACCACATGATCCTCAGGAACAAATCCCCAGAAGCGGCTGTCGGCGGAGCGGTCGCGATTGTCGCCCATCATCCAATAATAATCCATCTTGAATGTGTAATATTCATTCTCTTCGCCATTTATGAATATCTTGCCATCACGCATCTCAAGTTTATTGCCCTCGTAGGTGCGTATCACGCGTTCATATATCGGATAATTGTCAGGCGTGATGTGCAAGGTGACACCGCGTTTGGGTATCCAGAACTCTCCCATGTGAGTGCGTGTCCATCCATAATCGGCATCAAGGGGGAATATACCACCGAGGTCGTACATTCCGCTCTGGCTCTCACGCTGTAGCGGACCGATAACCTCAGGCCATGTCTCGATCTCAGCTTTCATAGCTTTTGTGAGAGGCACGTCATAATATGAGAATCCTGCCATCTCGTTTCTGACAGGCATCCCCCCGTGATCTTCACCGCGCACACCTAATTCATGCCATTTCTCTTCCGAGATAGCACCATTGACGGGTATTATATAGTTGTATTGCACATTCTCAGGTTCGGCGATGGCTTTGCCGTTGATATAGATAGTATCACCAGAGATACGGAGGCGTTCTCCCGGCAGACCAATGGCTCTCTTCACATAATTCTCACGGCGGTCTACCGGACGCCATACGATTTCCCCAAATATGTGGCTGTTGGCCTTCATATATGCCAAAGGATCCTCTATGCCTTCACGTTTCAGCTCATGGCATATCTGATAGTAGTCAGGATTGGGAATCTTTGAGGCAACAGTGTCGCCCTGAGGATAGTTGAACACCACGATATCTCCGCGTTCTATTGAACGGAAGCCGGGCATACGGTGGTATTCAAGTTGAGGATTCTCGATATAGCTTTTCGTATTTATAAAAGGCATCGTATGCTGTGCGAGCGGGAAGTGGAGCGGTGTCTGCGGAACGCGCGCTCCGTAGATAGTCTTGTTAACCCACAGGCGGTCGCCGACCAACAGGGATTTCTCAAGACTGGATGAAGGAATCTCGTATTGTTGTCCGACAAACGCGAAGACAAAATATATCAGCACAAGTGCGTATACTATGGCGTCAACCCATGCCATGACAGTTCGTGTGGCACCTTTCTTATTCTTCCACCATTCCCATGGAATGAAGTTTGTGATGTAGATGTCAAGTAATATCAACCAAAGGAACAGCAGCCATGGATTACCCATCAGGATAACCCAGAGAAAAAATACCGCTGATACTATTCCGAAACGAACCCAACGGGTTGTCTTGATATTGCGCAGATGCTCCGGCATCGATTTTAATCTGTTGTTGAGATATGTCGAAAAGCTCATGTTGAATTAAGAAGGTGTTTAAAAATTGAAAACTTCGCCGATGGTGTGGAAGCCTTTTTTATCAGCGAGCCATTCAGCGGCGATAACAGCCCCCAAGGCGAAGCCTTCACGCGATTTTGCGCTGTGGCTGATTGTGATGGTGTCCACATCCGAATCCCAGTCAATAGTGTGGATTCCCGGAACTTCTCCCTGACGGATATGGTCTATTTCCAATATCGTATTGCTGTCCGCTTCTTTCATACGGCAGTCATCAGGCTCCATCCATGCGCCTATGCGATCAGTAGCGGAAATAATCTCGTCAGCCAGAGTGATCGCCGTTCCTGACGGGTGGTCGAGCTTGTGGATATGGTGTGTTTCAACCATGTGCGGTTTATATTGAGGATAAGAGTTCATTATGCGGGCCAGGTAACGGTTTACGGCCATGAATATGTTGACTCCCACCGAAAAATTGGAAGCGAAGAGGAATGTGCCGTTACCGTTCTCACAGATTTCCTTTATCTCCGGCATGGCATCGGTCCATCCTGTAGTTCCGCAAACCACAGGTACACCCTGCGCGAATGAATTGCGTATGTTTTCCACAGCCGTTGCCGGAGTGGAGAATTCAATCACGCAGTCGGCGCTACGGAAAGCATCGCTGTCGAAGTCGGATGTGTTATCTTTATCAATTACACAGACCACTTCGTGACCGCGTTGCTGAGCTATCTTTTCAATCATATGACCCATCTTGCCATATCCTGTAAGTGCTATTTTCATCAGAATCCAAATGAAATGTTGTCAATATATAAAGTTAATCCCTCTGTGCCTATATAGGCTTCCCCGCAACTTGAGGATGCCATCACAAGCACGTGAGTAGGCACGGCATCCGCCGGTGCCCACCCGATCTCGTGTACGGGAACCAACTTCCCTTTTGAGTTGGTGGCGTAATATGCCTTGTCCCCGTCGAGCAGTCCCATCCATGGCCGATACCAGCTTTGTCCGGAAATATCTCCATAATGTATGGGAAGAACATGTTGTTTAGTCCAAGGTATATTCTTTGAGTATCTTTCACGTCCGGTTCCTACCCTGTGGGCGTAAAGATTACCGTTCTTGTCCTCCCATCGTTTTTGAAGCAGCACGTAAACTTCGGCATTGTCTCTTCCCTGAAGCGTCTTTTTGCTTGAGAATCCGGTTGATTTTACCCGAGTGTTGACATCGGGCATGTCTACTTTAAAATCATATACAAGCGCGGAAGGGCGTTTTGTATATGGTATTCCCATCTCCATTTTGGAATAAGGGCCTTTGGGAGACGTGATTGGTTCGAAGATGCGTCCGAGGAAGATTGTGCCTGCCACCATCACATCCATGTTGATAATGCCGAGCACTTTTACCTCTTCCATCTTGGCTTCCATGCGTGCCACCTTGTTGCCATTGATAATGGCAGGGGTCACGGTTCCGGAGGCTTTCACTATGCCTGCCACTTTTGCATATACATTGCTTGTGGCCCAAGGTGAGCCGCCTTCATTGCTGTAGGCTTTGTTGTTGCCGGGAATTGTGCGTGAGGGCGCAATCTCATAAATTGTCTTGGTTTTCCCGCCAAGCATCTTTGATTCAGAAACCTCCCGGCTTACCCAATTGGAGAAGTCTCCGTATTTTATGGGTTCGAGCCTGAGCCCGGAGGCAAGCATCGGCGGAATGGCCAATGCGAGTGCAACAGGCAGTATGTGTCTGAGGAAGCAGGACATGAGGTTATGAAAGATTTAAAGAACTATCAAAGTTACAAAAAATCTCTGAATTTGTTACAATCGCTTCCGTTAAATCCCTTTTTCTCATATTTTTTGTAGAGGCAAGTCTCTCGATTATGTTCTTTATCGGGGCACCGCTCTCATCTGTCTCGGCAAGTATGCGGTCGCAGGGTACATACCTTACGCTGAAGGGGTTGAAAAACTTGCCGAATGATATGTAACAACCTGCGCGTAGGAGTGCCGCTGCCGCTTCAGGCTTCCCCCGGAAACCATGCACAACCCAAGGCATTTTAGGTTTCATGTCTCGGCGTAATCCGCAGATTATGCTGTCGGCCTTTACATTATGGATGATCAGGGATTTTCCCAGACTCTCGGAAAGTTCGATCTGGCGTTTGAAAACCAGCATCTGTCTGAATAATGCCTGATGGCAGTTGACCATGTCGATTCCGCACTCTCCGATGGCCACCACATTGGGTAGCGCTGCCAATGCCTCGAAGCGATCCCAGCCCTCTATGGCGGAGTCATCGTATGTGTCCCATGGATGAAATCCTACCGAATATAGCTGGTGTCTTCTGATAGGCTCCATCGGGGTGTCTTGATGTGACAGACGTATGTTGATTATGGCATCTCTCTGAGGCGGATACTTATGGGTGTGGATATCCAGAATTCTGTACTTCATGATATTGATTTTGGCAAGGTTAATTATGTTTGCGAATTAATCTGATTATGTATTGCGAATTAATCTGAAGGTTTTTCGATGAATCGGTGTGATTCCTAATTCCACGATGGCATTTCGATGGGCTTTTGTGGGATATCCCATATTCTGTTCCCAACCATACCCTGGATATTCAGCGGCGTATCTAAGCATTAGCTCGTCGCGGTGTGTCTTGGCGAGAATGGATGCTGCCGCTATCGACATATAGGTTGCATCCCCCTTTACGACTGTGTGATATTGGGTTTCCATTTTGAGCACTGGATCGAGATAAGGCTTGAATTTATTCCCATCAACGAGTATATGCGCAGGACGAATGTCAAGTTGGTCGAGAGCCCGCTGCATACCGGTTATCGATGCATTAAGGATGTTGATACGGTCGATTTCTTCAGCCTCAACCATCACTACAGCCCAAGCCAGAGCCTCTCTTTCGATGACTTTACGCAATTCATCCCGTTTGTGTGCTGTAAGTTGTTTTGAATCATTAAGCTCATCGCATCTGAATCCCTCGGGAAGAATCACAGCAGCGCAACACACCGGACCGCATAGGCATCCTCGTCCTGCCTCATCGCAGCCCGCTTCCACAACCCCCTCATACATATATGGCTTCAACATATGGCACTAAAAGCGACGGCAGGTTATGACGGTGGCTTCTGACTTGAGGACGAGCTGCTTGCCATCAAGTTTGACAATATCGAATGTAATGGGGTTGGTGTAGATTCCCCAAGATTGCAGCTGGGTGAGTTTTTCACCCTCTTTGTTGTATGGGAAATCAAGGGTCAGCTTGGAGTTGTCTTTGTCATATATCATATTACCGGCAATTACAGCCCCTCCTTTTTCATCGGTGGTTACGTTGCGGAGGTTCACAATGTGAAGATTGATGTCGATATATGTCCGGAGGCGCGGCTTTTCGTTATGCCCATCGGAAATGTGCTCGATGTTCATGATCTGCCACTGCGCGTCAAGTTTGCCATTGATCGGAGCCTTTCGGCAACCGGCTGCAAGCATTGAGATGACTATGGTTGTCAGAAAGAGAAATATATAAGATGTTTTCTTCATCATTTTTCTTTGTTTTTCTTAGGGCCGAAGAGCCAGCCGGTTTTACTTATTTTCAACATTACACCATAGCTTTTGCCGATCAAAGATCCGGCATCAGCTCCGAAGGCGAGATCCGCGCGCCATCCCTTGAGCTTGCGCGGGGTATAGGTGACCTCTGCAAGGAAATTCACACTTCTTTTGGGTTCTGCAAACGGCACTTCATATGTGCCCCAGCTTTTCTGGAAAGAAGCCATTATCCTGTAACCCAACTCGTCGAGTGGCTGTCCTTTGAATCCAAGATGATGTCCCCACATTCGGTTTGATAGAAAACGGAGTCTGTGGTTGTTGTTGTAAATGGGGGATATGATAAGCGGATTACCGATTCCCATCCCCCAGTGTTGCCATCCATTATAGATGGAATGGTTATAATAGTTGTCGCGTCCGCTTACCTGCTCATTGATTTCAGGCGTATGGTCCCAATATACGGAGCCGGCCATATCTTTATTATAAAGGAATTCGTATACAGCCTCCGTTACCCATCTGTTTTTGGGGAATTTTGCCTCTATTCCCCATAAACCGTCTTTCCAGGGATAATCAAAGAAGAGCATTGAATGGTCTTCGTAGAAATGTTGATAATATGCCTTCACGCTCCAGTTCTCCTCTTTCCATGCGAGTGCGAAGTTCCAGCTGCCGAGCATATTGCCCTCAATATTCACCTGTTCGCCTTCGGGGGTGTCGTCTCCACCCTTCATTGGCACAAGCGCTTTGATGAAATTTTTCCAACCATGGGGCATTTTTGTGACTTTGCCGTTTTCATATGATTCCCCTCCGAATTGGGTTGCCATTTCGAGTCCGAGTTCAAATTCGAGCGGGAATTTTTTAGCATTACCACCTCTGAAGAAAATGGCTTTGGAATGATACAGGGTGTTGAGTGCATATCGGGTGTCACGGTCAACCCAGCTCTCGATCCATCGGTTGTCGGTGAATTTTCCATATGCTATATATCCCTTTACGGCAAACCATCCTTTTGTGCCCCAGAAATCAGCGTAATCAAATATTCCGACCCTTACCTGAGGAATGGGTCGTGCGTTTCCGGAGTAGGTCAGGTTGCCGGTGGCGAGGTCAGAATTTGAAATAAATCCCGGCATCTCCTTGCTTCCTGCCATTATGTTAAGGCATCGGTATTTGGCTTCTGCATAAAGTTGCTGCACCACAAACACAGATGTGAATCTTGCAGCGACAGCCAGATCTACACCGGCCCCCCATGTAAATCGACGGGTGGTGTCCATATCGTGAAAAGCACCGAGCCGGAGGTATCCGTTGTTTCGCTCTCTTGATGATAAGCCATATTGGTTATTCATCATCCAGAAAGGGGTGTTTGCTCCTCCTGCAAGGTTTATTCCGATTTCACCGTGATAGCGGATTGAGTCGTTCCATTCGGCTCTGGCAGTGAAGATGCCGGTAAGAGCCGCGATGGAAAATAAAAGCAGACATAGTTTACGCATAAGCGGAAGTTTATAGTGTGTGGTTAAGGTCTTTAAGGACTCTAAGGACCTTAAGGACTTTAATGACCATAAGGTCTCTAAAGACTTTAACACAGAATTATATAAAAAAGTTGAGACCGGCAATCGATGATGACTGCCGGTCTCGGGGATAGGATGGATTTGGGGATGTAGTCCATAGCAGAGTCGAACTGCTCTTTAGAGAATGAAAATCTCTCGTCCTAA
>CAJTPK010000026.1 GCA_910578075.1 uncultured Muribaculaceae bacterium
GCACGTGATTTGTAATCTCGGGGTCGTTGGTTCGAATCCGACAAGAGGCTCGAAATGTTTTTCATAATTTTGTTTTGGCGGTGTGTTTTTCTATAAAGCATACCGTTTTTTTATAACATAGACTCTGATAATGCTGATACATAACGCCACATTTATGGTCGCTCCGGAGCGGGGTGCGGAATTTATCGACTGGTTTGTGCCATTGGCGCGTAAAGCCGGTCCGGAGGGGAAATGCCGAGTTTCCGTGATGCGTCAGGCGGGGGGCACAGCCGCGACAGACGGCCAGGCTCTGAGCGTGGCGTTTCAGGCAGAGTTTGAGACTATGGATGAAATCGGGGTATGGACCGGGAAACGACTGCGACCTCTTGTCGCTGCATTCGAGCGTCGGTTCGCTCCGGAAGCTATGGTATTTACCTCGGTGTTTGAAGTGATTGAATAGTTTTTTTGATAGAAGTTGTTTAAACAACTTCATAGGATAAGGAACGTAATGGAGGAGAGCGTAAGGAAATATGAGCGCGTGATCATGGGGATCGACCCCGGAACAAATGTGATGGGGTATGGTGTGCTTGGCGTGAACGGCAAGAAGCCGGAGGTGATTGTGATGGGTGTTATCCAGCTAAGTAAATTCGAGAGCCACTACAAGCGTCTGCACCGCATATTCGAGCGGGTTACTGGTCTTGTGGAGCAGTATCTGCCTGATGAGCTCGCCATAGAGGCACCATTCTTCGGAAAGAATGTGCAGTCGATGCTGAAGTTAGGAAGAGCGCAGGGTGTCGCCATGGCGGCTGCTCTTAGCCGGGATATACCCATCGCGGAATATGCGCCGTTGTCGATCAAGCAATCCGTGACAGGCACCGGATCTGCATCCAAAGAGAGTGTGGCGGAGATGCTGAAGCGCACTTTGAATATACCCCCCGACCATATGCCCCATCTTCTTGATGCGACTGATGCCCTTGCCGCAGCCCTGACTCATTTCTATATGACCGGACGACCGCCGATAGGCAAGGGACCTAAATCTTGGAAAGATTTCATAGCAAAAAATCCGGATAAGATCGCACCGCGTCTCAGATGAGGTGGTTTGCAATTGTTTCGGAGATAATTTTAATTTTGAATAGAACTAATAATTATAAAATATCATGAAGAATATTCTGTTTTCATGCGGAATGTGTGCGCTTTATGTTGGTGCTGTTGCGTATGCCGCGCCGGGAGATGTGCATGTGTTGAGTTCCGATAAGAATTCGCTGGTAATAACCGCAAAACCGGGTGATGGCCAGGCTCAGTATCAATATTTCGGGCCGCGTGTTTCGGAAGGCGATGTGACAGGTCTGTTTGACGCAAGATCTAATTACTCAACGAATACCCTACCGTTATTCGGTATGGATTCCAGAGGAGAGAAGGCTCTGGCGGTCGAGATGCCGGATGGCAACATGAGCATCGATCTGAAAATTGAGAATGCGCAGCGCACCTCTGACGATAAGGGTGAGTTGCTTACAGTCACGTATAAGGATAAGTTCTATCCTGTGACCGTAAAACAGTTTTTCCGCCGTTATGCAGACACAGATGTGTTCTCCACATGGACAGAGATTGCCAACAATGGAAAGAAAGGTGATGTCAAGCTGCTGACATTCGCCAGCGCTAATGTTCCTGTCACGCGTGGTGACAATTATCTGACACAATTCCATGGTATCTGGGCAGAGGAAGGTTCGATGAATGAGGCTCCACTCCCCAATGGGCAGAGCGTTATCTCGGCAACTTCAGGATTGCGTACAGCTTTTGATTCTAATCCCGGATTCATGATTTCCACCGGTGGAAAGGCTACCGAGTCAAAGGGTGATGTGTTCGGAGGCAATCTGCTCTGGAGCGGTAACCATAGGACTAAAATCACGGCAGACAACCACCGTGTGACTGTGCTCAGCGGTATAAATGAAGATATGTCTTCGTTCAATCTGAAACCTGGCCAGACGTTCACCACGCCGGAGTTTATCATGACATTCTCCAACGAGGGTAAGGGTGGTGTCAGCCGTGCCTTCCACAAATGGGGCAGAAAATATGGCATGGCTCATGGTGATGTGGCACGCGATATTCTTCTCAACAGCTGGGAAGGTGTGTATTTCAAGGTTAATCAGGAGACAATGGACCAGATGATGGGTGATATCGCTGCTCTCGGTGGCGAGTTGTTTGTTATGGATGACGGTTGGTTTGGCGACAAATATCCCCGTGACAATGACCATACGAGTCTCGGTGACTGGATGGTCTGCGAAAAGAAGCTTCCCCAGGGCGTGAAGGGATTGACCGATGCTGCAAAACGTCATGGCATAAAATTCGGTATCTGGATTGAGCCTGAGATGGTGAATACAAAGAGTGAACTCTTTGAGAAGCATCCTGAATGGACTCTTCAGAACCGCAACCGCGAGATTACACAGGGTCGCGGAGGCACACAGGCTGTGCTTGACCTTTGCAATCCAAAGGTTCAGGATTATGTATTCTCGATTACAGATAATCTTCTGCGAGAGAATCCGGAGATCGCTTACATCAAATGGGACTGCAATGCCGATATCATGAACTACGGTTCATTATACCTGCCTAAGAATGAGCAGAGTGAGCTTTATATCCGTTATCAGCAAGGATTGCACAGCGTGCTCGACCGCATACGCGAGAAATATCCCGATGTTGTGATACAGCTATGCTCCAGCGGTGGCGGACGCGCGTCTTACGGATTGCTGCCCTGGTTTGATGAATTCTGGACCAGCGACAACACTGACGCCTACCAGCGCATTTTCCTGCAGTGGGGAGCGAGCCATTTTTATCCGGCTATAGCACAGGCCTCGCATGTCAGTGCCAGCCCCAATCACCAGACCAAACGTGAGATTCCTTTGAAATTCCGCTTTGATGTCGCCATGACCGGTCGTCTTGGTATGGAGATCCAACCCAAGGATATGACTGATGAAGAGAAAGAATTCTCAAAACGGGCCATAGCCGCATATAAGCAGATAAGACCGGTAGTTCAGTTTGGCGACCAATATCGTTTGATTTCCCCTTACGACAATGGTTCTGTGGCTGCATTGATGTATGTTGATGAGAAGAAAGACCACGCGGCAGTGTTTGCATATCGTATGAACTATCTGAAAGAGCAGGGAGTACCCAAGCTTCGTCTTGATGGCGTGGATGAGAACAAAAACTATCGTATCAAGGACCTGACACCGCTCAATCCCAAGAAACCGAGCAAGCTCGATGGCAAGGTGGTCAGCGGACGCATACTCAAGAATGCAGGTCTCGACCTCGGCGATTCCCGTACCCTCGGCCGCCCCTGGTCAAGTATCGCCCTTGAGCTGACAGCGGAATAAGCATATATCCCAACTACGCATCATATTACAACAATCGGCATGAATTGTGAGCTAGACTCACAATTCATGCCGATTGTGCTTTTGTGCATTTCTATGTGGACAAGAATAACTAACGGTCATCGGTAGCAGTTATTTATCATGATTTATACAACATATCATGTAATCATTACGTTTTAATTGTAAAAGTTATTTTAAATGCTTGAAAATTTGACTTAATAGAAATAAAACATTAACTTTGCGCATAGCAATCAAACAAAATATAAAACTAATAGTTATGACTCGAACCATCACCATTAAAAAGCCGTCTCAAAGGATGATTCAGGTCTTTGATTCCTTAAGAGAAAAGAAACAGCAACAGATTGAGAAGTTGACTAATAAGAAAGAATGTGTCTTTACAGTAAAAGTGTAATATGGACATATCTTTTGACATATATAACGATAAGGGCGATCAAGTTAGGGTCGCCCTTTCGTATTACGATACAGAAATTCTTCAAGCATTTACAAACGACTCGCTTACACTAACACTTGTTTTCTATGATGTGACTTTAGTTCGGATATCAGGAAATCAAACCTTAGGAATACAGACACTACAGGCAATCAGTGATGTGCTGTTTCGATTCATGAGTGAAAATGACAATGTTGTTTTATGTTTCTATTGTGACGATTTGACTGATGTGGTACGTCATCATAAGGAACTCACTCCTCAGGAATATAGAAGTCGTTTGTTCTCAAGGATGTTCGATAAGTATGTTCAAGCTAATGATATTACAGATATCGTGAATTACGGTATCAGGATTGAAGATAATAACAGTCCAAGATTCGCGCATTTTATTACACCGGTGAAGTATCTGTCGGCAGTAAAAATATTGGGAGAAATTATAATGGAGAAATAGCACATAGTAACACATATGTGGCGGTATTGGGGTGTTTTGTGGTGATTTTGGTGGTGGTTTTGATTTTGACTTTTGGGAATAAATCGATATATTTGCAAGTTGAACAACAGCGCTGTTGCGGGAGATGATATGCTTTGGAGAATTTAACCAAGGTTAAATTTTTGATTTTCACGGAATAAAGCGCGGATCATTTGTTGTAATATTTATAACCGAACATAAATTATATATAATACAATTCTTATGGACAGATACCAGAAAACACTTGCAGAAAGCAGTGTCATCGAGGATGATGCAGTTGTTGCCGCTGAAGTAAAGAAAATCGTGGAGGAATCCGGTAAATATGCTACTCCGGAGGTATATCAGTTCCTTTTCAGCTCCATCGACCTTACCACGCTGAGCACGGAAGACAGCGTGCGCAGCGTATCGAAATTCACTCAGCGCGTCAATGATTTTGACAATGACTATCCTCAGTTCAAGAATGTAGCCGCAATCTGCGTATACAGCAATTTCGCAGAGGTTGTAAAGGCTAATCTTGATGTAGAGGGTGTAGATATCGCCGTTGTGGCAGGCGGTTTCCCGTCAAGCCAGACTTTCGATGCTGTCAAGGTTGCAGATGTTGCCATGGCGGTTGAAGGTGGTGCCAATGAGGTTGACATCGTGATGAATGTCGGACGTTTCCTCGATGAGAATTATGAGGATCTGTGCGATGAGATCATCGAGCTGAAACATACAGCCCGCGATGCCAAGCTCAAGGTAATCCTCGAGACCGGATGCCTCAAGACCGCTGCCAATATCAAGAAGGCATCGATCCTTTCGATGTATAGCGGAGCGGATTTCATCAAGACATCCACCGGTAAGATCTACAGTGGTGCCTCACTTGAGGCTGCATATGTGATGTGCCAGGCAATCAAGGAATATTATGACAAGACAGGCCGCAAGGTAGGTTTCAAGGCAGCCGGTGGTGTCCGCACATCGGAGGAGGCTCTTCACTACTACGCAGTGGTGAAAGAAGTGCTCGGTGATGAATGGCTCAATCAGGATCTTTTCCGCATCGGGGCAAGCAGCCTTGCAAATAATCTTCTCGCCACAATGACAGGCGAAGAGGTGAAATATTTCTGATGCGATCACGACAAACATCCGTATATGAAAACTAACCGTATTATGACACTGGCGCTGGCTCTCCTTCTCGGAGTGTCGGCATCAGTGTCTGCTTATGCTCAGGAGCGTAAGATGTACCGCACTTTCGGTGTGGCTTTCTATAACCTTGAGAACCTCTTCGATACAATCAATAACAACGGCAAATATGACTTTGAGTTCTCTCCGCAGGGCTCTTACCGTTGGGACGGTGCGAAGTATTGGAAGAAAATAAACAACATCGCTTATTCGATCTCGCAGATGACCACCAAGACCACGCCTATAGGTCCGGCTGTGATTGGTGTCAGCGAGATCGAGAACATTACCGTTCTTCAGGACCTTGTGAAGGCTGATGCCATAAAGGAATGGAATCTGCAGATCTGCCATCACGACTCTCCTGACGCCCGTGGTGTGGATGTAGGTCTTCTCTATAATCCCAAGCTGTTCCGGGTGATCAATGTCACCAACCATCGTCTTGTGGTGCCGGAGCTTCCCCGTTTCAAGACCCGCGACCAGATGTGTGTTGTCGGTCTGATGGGCGGAAGCCGTGTGGCTGTTATAGTAAACCACTGGCCATCACGTCGCGGAGGTGAGAAAGAGAGCAGCTGGCTTCGCGAGGCTGCGGCTTCATTGAGCCGATCCATCGCCGATTCCCTCTATAAGATCGATCCCAAGATGGGTGTGATTGTCATGGGTGACCTCAACGACGACCCGCACAACAAGAGCGTGGCGGAGACACTCGGTGCTGTAAAGAAGATTGCCGATACAAAAGAGGGTGGCTTCTTCAATCCTTTCTGGGAGAAACTGGACAAAGGTATCGGTTCCTATATCTATCGCGGTGGCTGGGATCTGTTTGACCAGATTATCGTTAACAAAAACCTTGTGGACGGAGCCTGCGGTCTTAAATTCCGCGGCGCGGAGGTGCTTAACAAACCTTTCCTCATTCAGGAGGATGGTCAATACAAGGGCTATCCCAAGCGAACCTTCTCATCCGGCGCGTGGAACGGCGGCTTCTCCGATCACCTTCCCACGGAGATCTATCTCGTGCAGGAAGTGCGCAAATAATGTGAACACAATAACAAAGAATACTTTTTTAGATTAGACAATTATGCGAATAAAACTATCATTGCTGATGCTGCTTTGTCTGGCGCTTCCATCGCTGGCTGCCACCGGACTCAAGGGCACATTGGTCGATGCGAACAATGGCAAGGCTGTGGCTGACGCCAACATACTGCTTCGCGACCAGGCAATATTTGTGACAAGCGGTTCCGACGGAACCTTCTCAATCTCCAACGCACAGCCGGGCAAGGATGTGCTTCAGATCATAGCATACGGTTATGCGGATGCTTATGTGGATGTCGATATTGTGAACGGTATCGTCCGTAATATCGGCGACATCAAGCTCACACCCTCAGGTGGTGACAATGAAGCCTTCAATTCCGACAGTTTCCTTTTCGATGAGGAGGATATCCTTGACGATGAGGGTGCATCGCAGTCTGTCGGAACCATCCAGGGCGCAACCGACGATATCTATTATCAGGCAGCGAACTATGACTTCTCGCTGGCGCGCTTCCGCTGGCGCGGTTACGACTCCAACTGGAGCGCCGGTTACATCAACGGATTCAACTTCAACGACGCAATGCGCGGACGCTTCAACTACTCCGGTCTCGGCGGCATGACATCGGGAGCTTTCCGCAACCGCACCACTGACATCGGTATGGATGCCGCTTCATATGGCTACGGTAACATCGGCGGCGCAAGCAACTACACCACTTACGCATCCGAGTATGCTCCCGGATTCCGCGGTAACCTGTCGTATACCAACTCAAGCTATATGCTCCGCGCTATGCTTCAGTATTCCACCGGTCTAAACCGCAATGGTTGGGCATTCTCAGCCAATATCATCGGACGTTATGCTCCAGAAGGTGTGATCGAAGGTACATTCTATAACTCGCTCGGTCTTGCCCTGAGCCTTCAGAAAGTATTCAACGACCAGCACTCCCTCAACCTCTCGGCATGGGGTGCACCTACACAGCGTGCCACAAACACTGCCGCCACCCAGGAGGCTTACGATCTTGCAGGTTCAAATCTCTACAACCCTGCCTGGGGTTATCTCGATGGCAAGAAGAAAAGCTCAAGGATAGTGGAGTCTTTCGATCCCAGCGTGCTTCTCAACTGGATCTGGAAACCCATGATGGGAACCAAGATCAACACCGGTATCGGATTCCGCAGCAACCATTACAGCAGCTCCGCGCTCAACTGGTATCAGACAGCAGACCCGCGTCCCGACTATTACCGTTATCTCCCTTCATATTATGCTCCCGATGTAAAGATAACAGCTAATCCTGAATTCAATCAAGAGCTTTATGATTGGCAGAAACAGCAGTATGATGCTCAGCTGGCGCAGCAGGAATTTATCCGCGATTGGTGGGCAGGCGACAAGGCACACCGTCAGATCGACTGGAACCGTCTCTATCAGACCAACATGCTCAACCGCGAGCAGTATGACCGCGATCCCTCGCTTGTAGGACAGTCCTCATATATCCTTGAGAACCGCCATTCAAATTTCAACGCGTGGATGTTCAACTCTTACATCGACCATCGCATCAACGACCATATGACTCTCCAGGGAGGTCTGAGTTTCAATTATACAGACGCCCGTTATTACAAGACCGTGCGTGACCTGCTCGGTGGTGAGTTCTGGCGCGATGTCGACAACTTCTCAGAGCGCGACTTCGCCGGTAATCCCGATATCATGCAGAACGACATGCGTAATCCCAACCGTCGTGTCTACAAAGGGGATGTATTCGGTTATGACTACCATATCCGTAGCTATGTGGCAAAGGCTTGGTTGCAGAACCAGATCACCACAGCTCACTGGAATGTGAACTACGGTCTGGAGGTATCCTACACCAACTTCTCCCGTCATGGTGAGATGCAGAACGGACGTGCTCCCGAGAATTCACTCGGCCAGGGCAAACGCCACACATTCGACAACGCAGCCCTCAAGGCAGGTGCAACCTACAAGCTTGACGGCCGTAACTATTTCACAGGACACTTCTCATACGGCTCACGTGCTCCGATGCCCGACTACTCTTATGTATCACCGCGCACAAAGGACACTTCCGTTGCAGGTCTCAAATCAGAGCGCTTCCTTTCAGCCGACCTCTCCTATACCTGGAACTATCCCCGTTTCCGCGGATCTGTTACAGGATTCTTCACTGAGATGTGGGATGGAATCACACGCACCGGTTTCTATGACTATCAGCTCAACACCTTCATGAACTACACCATGTCTGGAATGCAGACTGAGTATAAAGGTATAGAGCTGGGTATGGAATACAAGATTCTCAGCAATCTGTCGGTATCAGCAGCCGGAACATTCTCACGCTACACCTATAAGAACAATCCTCTCGGTGTCCGCAGTTACGAGAACGGTTCTGCAGATGATGTAACCCGTCGTGTATACCTCAAGAACTATCATATCGGTGGTGCTCCGCAGCAGGTTTACTCAATCGGTCTGAACTATAACATCAAACAGTGGTTCTTTGAATTGAACGGTCAGTGGTTTGGCGACAACTGGATTTCGCTCTCACCCGCCCGTCACGAGGAGATGCCCGGACTTTGGAAATTCTGCACAACAGAGGAGGAATATATCGCACGCCGTAACGAGATCACCCGTCAGGACAAGCTCAACAGCGAGTGGGTGTTCAACTTCTCTATCGGCAAGATCCTCTACACTAAGTTCGGTTCAGTGAATTTCAACCTCAGTGTAAACAACTTCCTCAACAACCGTAATGTACAGACAGGCGGTTATCAGGAGGGTAAGTTTGACTATACCGATTATAACGTTAACAAATTCCCCAACAAGATCTACTATGCCCAGGGCATACGCGTGTTCTTCAACGTGGGTATAAGGTTTTAATAGTTAGGAGTTAGGAATTAGGAGTTAGGAGTTAGGAGTTAGACTTCAGCTTCTTATTGCTGATTTGAAAAATAATAAATTGCGAATTTGAAAAGAGAAACAATTTGCAATTCTGATAACAGAAATTAAAATGAAAAATATAAAGATATTATTTTCGCTGGTGGTTCTGATGGCCTTGGGTCTCGGATCTTGCAACGATGAGCTTGCGCAGCCGCCGGTCAATCTGCCCGAAGGCGGAGTGGGAACCGGATATTGGAACAACCCCATGACTGCCTATCAGGCATCTTTAGGCAGTGTCAACGAAAATGTATATGATGGTGCTGGCGTATGGGTAAAAGGATATATAGTAGGTTATGTAGACACTAATGTTGGTAATGTGCTAAAGGCTGAGTCCGCAGCCTTCAACACACCTGCTACAGTAAAGACCAATATCCTTATAGCGATGAGTCCGGATGAACGTAATTGGGAAAATTGCGTTCCAGTGCAGCTCCCCACCGGGGATGTGCGCAATGCCCTCAACCTTGGTGACAATCCTGGAAATCAAGGTAAGGAAGTTTGTATATACGGCACTACTGGTTCAAAATATTGTGGTGCATATGGAGTACGCAGTGTTTCGCAATATAATTGGGGCAGTGAAGGGTTAGCTCCTAAACTTCCTGAAGGAGCGGTTGAGCTTACAACACTCAAATTCAAAACGGGAATGCAGAGCTTCACTTTCGACCAGGGAAATCCGTCGACGGCTGGATTCGAGGCATGGAAGCAGGATAGCCAATATGGATTGGTGGCAACGGGCGGACGCTCGGGAAGTGCTGTCACCACTGATGCCATTGCCATCTCGAGGGTATATGACTTCAAAGGCTATAGCATAGTGTATGTGAGAATGCGCTCGGCAGCCAACTATTTCAACAACAGAGAGACATTCAGAGAGATGTGCCAGACTATGATGCGTGTTGTAACAGGTGACTCTGACAATTATACATATGGTGATTGGCAGATTCTGGAGTTCAAGGGTGTGCCGGAAGGCAATTCATGGACATTCGGCAACTCTGAATATCTTGAAGTGCCTGAAGGTGGAGACAAGAAACTCCAGTTTGGTTTCCGCTATACCTCGACAAGATCTGTTTCAGGTACATGGGAAATCGAAAGTCTAACACTTTGCGGAACCCCGCAGAAGTAGTGGCTTAAGGTTCAATTATAAATAATGAAAATGATGAAAATCAAAAATATCATAAATTCAGCATTGGCTGTCATGGGGCTTGTTGGACTTGCATCCTGCCAGGCCGATATGGATGCTCCCGCGCTTGTGGAGCCTAAGGCTACGATGGAGGCCAATACCACCATTTCCGATTTCAAGACTGCGTTTGCCGATCAGACCGTGCTCTGCCCGATGAAGGATGCCGAGACGCAGACCCCGTATATTATCCATGGTCGCGTGATTTCAAGCGATGCCACAGGTAATATCTACAAATCAATCGTAATCCAGGACGAGACTGCTGCCCTCACGCTTTCAGTGAACCAAGGATCTACCTATACCGATTATCGTATCGGTCAGGAAATCGTGCTCAACGCCACCGGCCTTTACATAGGTTATTACAACGGTCTGCAGCAGATCGGATGGCTTGACGAGTATAATGGAGAGCCATCTCTTACATTCTTGGCATGGGATTATTTCCTCGCGCACAGTGAGAAAAACGGATTCCCCAATGATGATGTCGTATATGTAGGGCAGGATGATGAGCAATGGCCGTCAGAGAATCCCTATTGCATCGTAACTACATTCTCTGCTCTTCCTGCTTCCGGCGAGGACTTTCGCAACATGCAGAGCCAGCTTGTGGAATTCCGCAATGTATATTTTGAGGAGGGTGGTAAGGAGACTTACGCTCCCTATCAGGAAAGTGTGAACCGCACACTCAAGGATGCGAACGGTGGTTCTCTAACAGTGCGTACTTCAGGATACTCCAACTTCTACAATGAAATGATTCCCGAGGGCACCGGCACAGTGCGCGGTATCCTCTCATACTATGGTGACGGATGGCAGCTGCTTCTCCGCGGCCTCGGTGATGTTATGATCACCAAGGAGGGACAGAAGAACGAGCCCTACACTGTGGAACGCGCTATCGAGCTTCAGAACCAAGGCGCGGCAGGCTGGGTGAAGGGCTATATCGTAGGTTCTGTTATGGCAGGTGTGAATACTGTAACATCAAACGATCAGGTTATTTTCGGTGCTGACGCTGAGATGGACAACAACATCCTTGTCGCTGCATCACCTGATGTGAAAGATTGGACACAGTGTCTTGCTGTAGAGCTTCCGCAGGGTTCTGCATTCCGTGAGAGTGTGAACCTTGTTAAAAATCCGGATGTGCTCGGTAAGTCTATTCTTGTAAACGGTAGTCTCTCTTCATTCCTCGGTATGCCTGGTATAACCGGCAACGGAGGCACAGCCGATGATGTCGAGGTTGATGGCGTCACAATCGGTGGCGGAGATACTCCCACACCTCCCGCTGAAGGTCTTCCAAATGGAGATGGTTCTGAAGCATCGCCCTACAGCGCAAGCCAGGTGAATGCAATGACAACAGTGACCGGAACAAACCTTTATACCGGAGTCTGGGTCAACGGATATATCGTGGGTTATGTGGATACCGGTATTAAATCGTATGCTACAGACGAAAGTTCCAAATTCACAGTTCCCGCAACAGTGGCTACCAACCTCCTTCTTGCAAACACTCCGAATGAAACCGACTGGAACAAATGTATAAGTGTCAATTTGCCCTCCGGCTCAGATGCACGTACTCAGCTCAATCTTAAGGATAATGCAGGAAATCTCGGTAAGCTCCTTACCATTCAAGGTACAGTGACACGCTATGTCGGTTTGTCTGGTGTGAAAGAGCCCACTTCATTCACACTTGGCGAAGGTGGTGGCGACACTCCCACACCTCCCACAGGTGATGAGACCGTAGTTTATTCTTCACTTGGAAAGACGCTCACAGCTATGCCTTCCGACTGGACTATTGACAATGTGTCGCTTTCAGGATCGTTAACAAATGTATGGACCTGGAAGTTATATAACAACAGTGGTTATCTCAATGCAAGTGCGTTTGTGAACAACACGGCCAATCCTTCTCTTGCATATGCAATCTCACCTGTGATTGACCTTACCGGTTATAAGACAGCGAAAGCATCCTTCCGCCATGCAGCCAAGTTCCAGACAACACTTAAGGAACTCAGTGGGTTTGTGGTTCGCGAAAGCGGTTCCACCACGTGGACAGAGATGACAATCCCGGAATGGCCAGCTGCTGGTGCCTGGACATTTGTTGGATCTGGAGACATAGATCTTTCTGCTTTTGCAGGCAAGAAGATTCAGGTTGCATTCAAATATGGCAGCTCCGCAGAGGGTGCGGATACTTGGGAGATTAACGATATCGAAATCTCCGGCAGCAAGTAAATGGCAAAATCTTAATAAGTGATAAGGCTGCGGCAAGCGAATTTGCCGCAGCCTTTTCGCGATATCACCTTAAATGTTTAAATTGCGGTCCGGCTAAAATTTTAATCACGCAGAGGCGCGGAGGCGCAAAGTTTTGAGTTGGCAAGACCGGTGATGGTGTAAAGATCACGGAGAATCGCGTGGCGATTTAGGCAAAGGCGCGGAGCATGACCGGAAGGACTCTGCGTGATTAAAATTTTAACAGGACAACAGTATAAATGTTTAAAAACATTAACGGGTGGTAAAGAATATTTACGCAGATTTGCGTTATATATGTTTGAAGAGAAATCTCTGACTAATCCAGATTGCGAATGAAGAAATTATACATTGCTTTGTCGTCGGTCCTGTTGGTATCTGCCGGCGCATCGGCCGAATACAAGACCGGTTATTATGACAATATGAACGGAAAGAGTGGGGCTTCGTTGAAAGCTGCCGCAAAGGAGTGTGTGCAGAAGCACCAGACATTAGTATATACAGATCTGCCTAACTACTGGCAATATTCGGATGTGTATCCAGAGCTTGTCAATGGTTGCAAACGCTGGTGGGACATGTATTCAGATGCCATATATCTGATAAATCGCGGACAGAGCGCGCGCAGCAGTTTTTCCGCCAACAAGATGCAGCGCGAACATAGCGTGCCGAAATCATGGTGGAAACTTAACGGCGGAGTGGAATATACTCCGGCATATTCCGACATGTGGAACCTATATCCCTCCGACGGCGCGGCTAACCAGGCGAAGCTTAACTACCCATTGGGACCCACTGCTTCTGCAAGTTTTGATAATGGAGTGACCAAAGTGGGAACGGCCCAGACCGGTTATGGCGGTGGTTGCCGATATGTGTTCGAGCCGGATGATGAATACAAAGGAGACTTCGCACGTGCGTACATGTATGTGGCTACGGTTTATGATGACATAAACTGGGTGGTAAACTACATGTATAAGAAAGAGACATACCCTACGCTGCAGCCGTGGGCAAGAGAGATGTTGCTCGAATGGTGCCGCAAAGATCCTGTTGACCAGAAAGAGATCGACCGTAATAATGTCGTGGAGCAATATCAGGGTAACCGTAATCCTTTTGTGGATTTCCCGGAACTTGCAGAATATATCTGGGGATCAAGGACAACGGAAACATTCTATATCAAAGATCAGGAAGATATTGATCCGACACCTCCTATTACCGGTGCTCCGGAGATCACTGCTCCCGTGAATGGTGAGGCTCTTGATTTCGGTCAGGTTGCTGTAGGGCGTTCCGAGACACGTGTTCTTCAGATCATAGGTAAAAACCTTACGTCACCTCTTTCGGTCAGAGTGACCGGTGCGTCAAGGGCAATGTTTGTGCCGGAGGTCACTGCGGAAATTCCTGCTGCCACAATCAATCAGAATCAGTGGTATCTTCTGAACATTACATACACACCTACGGCGATAGGAACGCATACTGCCAAGATCGTACTTTATGACGGAGGTCTGCCCGACGGACAGAACATAGCCGTAACTCTGAAGGGGGAAGCACTTGCAATGCCCTCGTTCACAACGCTGACAGCCCTTCAGCCGACCGATTTGACCGACAACTCATATACCGCGCATTGGAATCCTGTTGCATCCGGAGAAATCGCGGATTACTATGTGCTGACCCGTACCCGCCTTGTCAATGGCAATCAGGAGACGGAAACGTATGAGACCGGTGAGACAAGTTACGTTATCGCAGACCGTGATCCATCGGTAGCTGAGACCTATTATGTGCAGTATTCTCGTCTCGGAATGCTCTCCGAGCCTTCGAATGAGATTTATGTCGCATCCGGAAGTTCGGTAGAGGAGATCTGGATCAGCGCTCCCATGCAGATCTTCGCAGTAGAGGAGGGATTCGCTGTCAGGATAAGCGGAGATTCTAAACCTGTCACAGTCTATGATGTGAACGGAATGGAGATTCTCTATATCGCCCAGCCTCAGGATGGCGACATATATCCGTTGCCTAAGGGTGTATTTGTGGTGACATCTGAAGGAATGCGCCCTGTGAAGATAGTTCGTTAGGAGTTAGGAGTTAGGAGTTAGGAGTTAGGAGTTAGGGGTTAGGAGTTAGGAGTTAGGGGTTAGGAGTTAGGAGTTGGATTGAGATGAAAAGAGTTGTCCGGAAGGGCGACTCTTTTTTTGATTCTATCTTTAGTGTTTCTGCTTTTTTGATGGGATTTTGTATGAAAAATTCGTTGGATTTATATAAATTTGTATTTCTATAACAAATTTTACAACAATAACGGCAGTATCACAGTGATGTGTATGCTGCCTTGGACGGAAAATGTACCATATCATGAAACACGTTTTAAGCAGTTTGGCGGGAGCATCTTTATGCGCTTTGGCTCTCGCGTTGCCGGCATCCGCAGATGCCCCGGCCGGCTATTACAATTCCCTTGAGGGGAAAACAGGGGCTGAACTGAAGAAAGCGGTGAAATCAATTGTCAGGAAACACACCGTAATTAGCTATGGAGATGACACATGGCAGGCATTCCAGAGCACAGATGTTGTGGTCATTAATGGCAAGAGATGCTGGTGGGACATGTATAGCACCAACAGGCTTGCGGCGACAGCCAAAATCAATGGAATGAACATAGAGCATTCAGTGGCCAACTCCTGGTGGGGCGGAGTTAAAAATGATGCATACAAGGATATTGTCCATCTGAATCCATCCGATAAGGAGGGTAATAGCTATAAGAGTAATTATCCGCTCACGGAACTCGCATCGGAAAGCTGGACAAACGGCGCGGTTACTGTTGGAAAGCCAAAGTCCGGGCAAGGTGGCGGCAGTCCCAACGGGTTCGAACCGCATGATGATTATAAAGGGGATTTTGCAAGAGCATATATGTATATGTTCACTGTGTATGATGATCTCAACTGGGGAAGAACAAAAGGCGGTCAGAATGTGGAATGGATGTTTACAGCCAGTCCGTTTGAACTGAAACCTTGGGCGAAAGAGCTGTTGCTCCGCTGGTCGGCAAATGATGCTGTAAGCCAAAAAGAGAGAGACCGCAATGACGGTGTCTACAAAGAGCAGAAAAACCGCAACCCCTTCATAGACCTTCCAGATCTCGCGGAATATATCTGGGGAGACAAGAACGGTCAGCCTTATCATGTGGATGGTTCTCACAATCCGGATCCTGTAGACCCGCCTGTTGATCCGGATCCTATCGATCCGGATCCGACAGATCCCGATCCTGTAGATCCAACGCCGGAAGATCCAACACTTATCCCCGGCACATATGTGCTTGTGGAATCACAGGGTGATATCCGCGCAGGAGAGCAATATCTTATCGTGGGTAGAACTTCGGAAGTGGCGATGTCCCTGAACCAGGATAAAGATAAGAAATATTTTGAGCCGACATCTTCCGTGACTATTTCGGGCGATGTAATTAAGAATGCTCCTTCAGATGCCGCCTTGATAACACTTGAGACTCTTGGCGACGGTTATGCCCTTAAAGTATCCGACATGCAGGGTAATAACAAAGGGTATCTGTTCAGCTCGTCTGCAAAAACAATAAATCTGACTGATTATTCCACGACGCAGGGTGTGAAAGCGAAGCTTACATATTCCGCGCAAGGTGTGGCTGTGGTTTACGGCTCTTCCGCTTCAAGCGGTTCCGGAGCACTGTATTATAACAAGAGCGCGACACGCTTCACCACCTACACCAGCAATGCCCAGGAGCGTCTTGACTTCTACCGGAAGGTGAAAGAGACATCCGGTGTGGATGAGATCGATGATGACAGCTGCATGGTTGAGGTCTGGGGCAACAATATCCTTGTGCCCGAGGGAGCGCGTATCTTCGATCTCAATGGTCGCGAATTCAACGGCGAGAATCTTGCCCGCGGAATCTACATCGTGACCTCACCTCGCTTTAGCAAGGCAGTGAAAGTGATGATTAAGTAATTTAAAATGGGACTTTAAGGTCTTTAAGGACTTTAGAGACCTTAAGGACTTTAAAGACTTTAAGGACCTTAAAGACCTTAAGGCCCTTGGAGTTTCCTCATAATTAAAAAAGGATGGATATGAAAAATCTATTTTTAGGACTGAGTCTTACATTCGGAGCATTTGCTCTCTGCGCCGAAATACCGGCGGGTTATTATTCCTCGCTTGAAGGTAAGAGCGGTGAGGCGCTTCGGCAGGCAGTGAAAGCGGTTTGTCGCCCTGCTGATTTCGTCACACCGGAATATAACAAGGAGGGTGGCACTTGGACAGCCTTCGAAAAAACCGATGTCCGGGAGATTAACGGTCAGAAGATATGGTGGGATATGTATAGTAACCGTATCGTGTATGTCGCTACCGGTCACGATGCTTTCAATATTGAGCATTCCGTTCCCAACTCATGGTGGGGAGCGAAAGCAGGGTGTCTGGAGGCGTATCAGGATCTGATGCACCTGAATCCATCGGATGCGGACACGAATAACAAGAAGTCGAGCCTTCCCCTCGGTATGGTGGCTGATGCGCGCCTTTATGACAATGGAATGTCAAGAATCGGGACTCCGGTTTCAGGATACGGGGGCGGTTCTTCAAGCGTGTTTGAACCTGCCGATGAATACAAGGGGGATTTTGCCCGCGCATATCTCTATGTTTTCACCATGTATGGAGATGTTAACTGGTTGTCAGAGAAAGGAGCCTCACAGATGTTGTCTATCGGTGAGGGTTATGCGGAGCCACTTCCTTGGGTTGTTGATATGTTGCTCTCATGGGCTGCTTCCGATCCTGTGGATGAGAAGGAGCTGAACCGTAATGATGAGATCTTTAAGATCCAGCATAACAGGAATCCGTATATTGATTATCCGGAACTGATAACCTACGTGTATGGAGATAACAAGGGTAAGGCATTCAGTTGCACGGGGCAAGACGCTGTTGCTGTTAACCGACCCTCGGCACCGGTGGCGGAAGGATTATGGATGACGGCAGTCAACACATATAACGGACGTTGGTGGGAAGAGACGGATGTCGTGTTTGATGTTCCCGAAGGAGATCTTTGGGTCAGCATTGATGGCGGAAGCTATCAGAGATACGGTAAATCGGTGCATGTCGCTGCCGCGGTGTCCGGCAGTCAGACGCATGTGCTTAAGGCATATGCTGAAACAACAGTGTCCGGTCGGGAACTCAGGAGTTCTGTCACTACGGTGACATTGCTGGCAAAAGATCCGTCGGTGACAGATTATGTTGATGCCCGTTGGGTGCCTGTTACCGATGATGCTCAGATTTCCGCTGATTCATACTACATAATATTGTCCGAGAATGTGAAGCATGTGATGGGATACACAGGCGGCACATCATCACAGAAGTTCCTTTCAAATGAAGGTTTTGTAAAATTTTCGGGAAACACTGTGACTGAGATCCCTTCGGGTGCGGCGGTGGTTAGATTCGAATCAGCGCCATCCGGGGCAACCGGAGATTATGTGATGAGGGTCTATGACTCCAAGATGAATCCCAAAGGGTATTGGTTGCGGGGATCAAAAACCGCCATGTCGTTGAATTCTACCAAGGGGAGTGCACTTGATGTCATAGCATCTGAAAGCGGCACGACGTCTCTTCGGTTCGCGGCATCCTCGGATGCTGAGGTTAAGAAACCATTCTCCGTGCAGTTTAACAAGACCCAGCCGCGTTTCACAAATTACGATTCCTCTCAGGGAGCTGTGATGCTATATAAATTTGACGGCTTCAATGGTGATCAGAGCGGGGTTGCCGATATTCCTGCGACGGATGATGAGACACCGGTTGTGGTGGAAGGACGCAATATCTATGCAGGGGAAGGAAGCATGATATTTGACCTCAACGGACGTCGGGTGTCGGGTAACGGACTTGAGCCTGGAATATATGTTGTGGTGACTTCAAATCGTGCTGTCAAGGTGATGGTGAGGTAAGACCGAGGGTTGCAAAATCGATAAAAATTCAATAATGATAGATTCCCCGTATGCTTTAGAGCAGACGGGGAATTTTTATTGCAAAAATATTTGTGAAATTAAGGAATTAGATGTTAATTTGCGTACTCTTAGACAATACCGGTGAAGCTATGCTTCCCGCTGATTCTCTGACGAGATCAATACCATAAAACACAATAACAACTTCGTTATGTTACAAGAAACGAATGTCAAGACCATCGACAAGGTGGTGATCCGTTTCGCCGGCGACTCCGGCGACGGCATGCAGCTTGCCGGAAGCATCTTCTCCAATATTTCGGCAGGAGAGGGTAACCAGATTTCAACATTCCCCGACTATCCGGCGGAGATCCGCGCCCCGCAGGGCTCATTGAGCGGTGTCTCCGGTTATCAGGTGAGCGTCGGTAAGGACGTGCACACCCCCGGTGACCGCGCTGATGTGCTGGTGGCTATGAATCCGGCTGCGTTGAAAACCAATCTCCGCTATCTGAAGCCGGACGGTATCATCGTGTGTGACGGTGATTCCTTCACCGCACAGAATCTCAAAAAGGCTGAGTATGCCACTGATGATCCTGTGACAGAGTTAGGTATCAACCCATCGCACATTATGCTTGTGCCGATGACAACGCTGCTCAAATCCACCCTCGAAGGCTCGGGACTCGACCAGAAGGGGATGATGAAGTGCAAGAACATGCTCGCACTCGGTATCATCTGCTGGCTCTTTGAGCGTCCGGTGGAGAGCGTTCTGAAAAAACTTCAGGCTAAATTCGCCAAGAAACCTGCAATCTACGAGGCTAACGCCAAAGTGGTGAGGGCAGGTTGGGACTATGGTCACAACACCCACAGCTCGATGCCGGTATACCGCATCGAGACAGCTTCGGCTGAGAAGGGAACATATATCGACGTGACGGGTAACACCGCCACAGCATGGGGTCTTATAATGGCTTCCGAGAAGAGCGGTCGTCCTCTCTTCCTGGGTTCTTATCCCATTACCCCCGCCACAGATATCCTTCATGAATTGGCAAAGCGCAAAGACCTTGGTGTCAAGGCTTGCCAGATGGAGGATGAGATCGCCGGCGTCTGCTCCGCCATCGGTGCATCTTACGCCGGTCATCTCGCAGTGACATCTACCTCAGGCCCCGGTCTTGCCCTCAAGTCAGAGGGTATCGGTCTGGCTGTGATGGCGGAATTGCCGCTGGTGGTTATCGATGTGCAGCGTGGTGGCCCCTCAACGGGTCTTCCTACCAAGACAGAGCAGACAGACCTCATGCAGGCGTTATATGGCCGCAACGGTGAGTCGCCCTTGTGTGTGCTTTCCGCTGTCAGCCCCACCGACTGCTTCGAGATGGCATTCCAGGCATGCCGCATAGCCATGGAGCATATGACCCCCGTGATCCTGCTCACTGATGCATTCATCGGCAACGGTTCATCTGCATGGCGAGTGCCTGAAAAAGAGGATTATCCTGAAATCAAGGTTCCGCTTGTGACTGCGTCGCAGCTTGAGAATGGCTGGAAGCCGTATAACCGCGATGCGGAGACACTTGTCCGCTATTGGTCGATACCCGGCATGGAGAACGGTATGCACCGCGTGGGTGGTCTCGAGAAGGATTACAACACTTCAGTGATCTCCACCGATGCCAAGAACCATGCCCGCATGGTAGAGGCACGTCGTGAGAAAGTTGCACGCATAGCGCGTGACATACCGCGTATGGAGCCGATGTTTGATGAAGATGCCGATACAATCCTCGTTGGCTGGGGTGGAACATACGGTCATCTCCTCACCGCGGCTACCGAGCTCAACGCATCGGGACACAAGGTGGCTTTCTGGCAGTTCCGCTACATCAATCCTCTGCCCGAGAACGCAATCGAGACTCTTTCGAAATATAAGAGGATCATCGTGGCAGAGCTCAACACCGGAATGTTCGCCGACTATCTCCAGATGCATCTCCCGGGCAAAGAGATTCTCCGCATAAACAAGATCGAAGGCCAGCCCTTCCTCGTGAGTGAGGTTGTGGAGGGTGTGATCAACCATATGGAAAACAAATGACGTATAACCTGTAAACTCATCTGAAAAAACATGGAAGAGACAATGACAACGGGCTATACGCCCGCCGACTATAAGAACAGCCAGAACGCCCGCTGGTGTCCCGGCTGCGGCGACCACGCCATCCTGAATGTGCTTCACAAGGCGATGGCTGTAATCGGGGTAGCTCCCAAGGATACTGCCGTTATTTCCGGTATCGGCTGCTCCTCACGACTTCCCTACTATATGAACACCTATGGCATGCACACCATCCACGGACGCGCGGCAGCCATAGCAACCGGTGTGAAGACAGCAAATCCTCACCTGACGGTATGGCAGATCTCCGGTGATGGCGACGGACTCGCCATCGGCGGAAACCACTTCATTCATGCCATCCGCCGAAATGTGGATATCAACATCCTGCTTTTCAACAATAAGATCTACGGTCTGACAAAGGGTCAGTATTCCCCGACATCCGACCGTGGGGCAGTGACTAAATCAAGTCCTTACGGCACAGTCGAGGATCCGTTTATCCCTGCTGAACTTTGTTTCGGAGCAAGAGGTAACTTCTTTGCACGCGGAATCGACATCACCCTTGACATCACGCGCGACTGCATGGTGGCGGCAGCCCGTCATAAAGGTGCGGCAGTAGTGGAGGTGCTTCAGAACTGTGTGATCTTCAACAACGGCATACATTCCTACTTCACAGATAAAGAGCAGCGTGCCGATCATACGATCCTTCTCCGTCACGGAGAGAAAATGCTCTTCGGAAAGAATATGGAGAAAGGGCTCGTGCAGGATGGATTCGGACTCAAGGCTGTCACGATAGGAGAGGACGGTTATACGCTTGACGATGTGCTCGTGCATGACGCACACTGCGAGCAGAACTTCCTCCAGCAGCAGCTTGCCATGATGGATGGCCATGAGCTTCCGGTGGCTTTAGGTGTAATCCGTGACTATCAGGCACCCACCTACGAGGCGGAGGTTGAGCGTCAAATGGAGGAGGTCAAGGCCAAGAAAGGTTACGGCTCCCTGCGCGACATGATTCTCAGCACATGTGAGAGCTGGGAAATAAAATAAGGCTAATGCCTCATACATAATTCAATAAAATATGCACAGAAAGAAAATTTCTGTGCATATTTTATAGAAAAATTTCCATAATTGAAATATTTTGATTTACTTTGCACTCTGAAACAAAGAAAAATAAGAAAATTCATTAACATCTAAAAATCTTATTGATATGTCAGACATTGAAAAAAGAGTAAAAGAGATCATTGTAGACAAACTCACAGTAGATGAGAACGAAGTAACACCTACAGCTGAATTCAGCAAGGATCTCGGCGCAGACTCACTCGACACCGTTGAGCTCATCATGGAGTTCGAGAAAGAATTTGACATCACCATTCCTGACGCAGAGGCAGAGAAAATCTCGACTGTTGGCGACGCCATCAGCTATATCGAGGAACACAGCAAATAATCAAGTTTCATGGAATTAAAGAGAGTTGTAATAACGGGACTCGGAGCGTTGACTCCGATCGGCAACGATGTGGCCACAACTTGGGATAACGCCAAGGCAGGCAAGAGCGGTGCCGCCCCGATTACACACTTCGACGCAAGCAAATTCAAGACCCAGTTCGCATGCGAGGTTAAGGATTTCGATCCTGCCGCGCATTTCGACCGCAAGAAGGCTCGTCAGCTTGACCTTTACGCGATGTACGCGCTCAAGGCAGCCGATGAGGCAATCGAGGATGCAGGTCTTGAAGGCGAGGGAGTAGACAAGAACCGTGTCGGCGTGATTTTCGCAGCCGGTATCGGCGGTCTCCACACATTCGAGGAGGAGGCCGGCTATTTTGCAATTCATGGCTCGGAGCAGGGACCCAAATACAATCCCTTCTTCATTCCGAAGATGATCGCCGACATCGCAGCCGGTCACATCTCCATAGAGCATGAATTCCGCGGCCCGAACTTTGCGACCGTATCGGCTTGCGCCTCTTCCAATCATGCCCTGATCGACGCATATAACTATATCCGTCTGGGCATGGCCGATGCCATCGTGGCAGGCGGCGCCGAAGCAGCGGTATTCCCCGCAGGTGTAGGTGGTTTCAATTCAATGAAAGCACTTTCCACCCGCAATGACGAATGTGAGAAGGCATCCCGCCCGTTCAGCGGCTCGCGCGATGGTTTTGTGATTGGCGAAGGAGCGGCAGCTCTCGTGCTTGAGGAGCTTGAGCACGCCAAAGCCCGCGGCGCGCATATCTATGCTGAGGTTGCAGGCGGCGGCATGAGTGCTGACGCATACCATATCACCGCCACACATCCTGATGGACTTGGTGCGGTAATCGGTATGGAGAACGCCCTCAAGGACGCTGGCATGAAGCCCGAGGATATTGATTATATCAATATGCACGGCACATCCACTCCCGTTGGTGACATCGGCGAGGTGAAGGCAATCCAGAAAGTCTTCGGAGACCATGCTTACAAGATGAATCTCAGCTCAACCAAATCGATGACAGGTCATCTTCTTGGTGCGGCAGGTGCTCTTGAGGCTGTTCTCAGCGTGAAGGCGATGAACGACAATATCGTTCCTCCCACAATCAACCACGTTGAAGGCGACAATGATCCTGAGATTGACTACAATCTCAACTTCACATTCAATGAAGCTCAGCCCCGTGAGATCAACGCTGTTCTTTCGAACACGTTCGGTTTTGGTGGCCACAACGCTTCCGTGATCCTCAAGAAATATAAAGCCTAAACTTTATATAAAAAGAAAAGAAAAATCCTTCCGATTCCGGAAGGATTTTTTTGTTTTTAGGGGGTGTTGGGTTTCCTAAAGTCCACATTTTTTTGTAAATTTGTAAGTTGAATGAGTGGCGGTTCAACATGGCTGCTCACAATGGATTCAAAAACTTATGGCTATAGAAGAAGAGAAAAAATATCAGGCGGATAATATCCAGGTGCTCGAAGGACTCGAGGCAGTGCGCAAACGTCCGTCAATGTATATCGGAGATACCGGCGTGCGAGGATTGCATCATCTCGTTTATGAGGTTGTAGACAACTCCATCGATGAGGCTCTGGCTGGTTTCGCCAACCATATCGAGGTGTCGATTCTTGAGGATAACTCGATCCGCGTTGTCGATAACGGCCGTGGTATTCCTGTGGATATGCACGAGAAGATGCATAAGCCCGCGCTCGAGGTGGTGCTTACCGTGCTTCATGCCGGTGGTAAATTTGACAAAGGCTCGTATAAGGTTTCCGGTGGTCTCCACGGTGTGGGTGTGAGCTGTGTGAACGCTCTTTCCGATTATCTACGCGCTGAGATTCACCGTGATGGCAAAGTGCACATGCAGGAGTATGCCTTCGGTAAGCCGACATGCGATCTTAGTGTCATCTCAGAGACCGATCATACGGGAACAACCATTATATTCCATCCCGATGCCTCGATATTTTCCGAGACTGTCTATGACTATGAGACCCTTGCCAATCGTCTGCGCGACCTTGCATTCCTGAATGCCGGCATAACACTAACCCTTACCGACGAGCGTGTGCGTGACGAGGAGGGAAATCCCCGCCGCGATGTTTTCCACAGCGCCGAGGGCTTGAAGGAGTTTGTCAAATATATCGATGAGGGCAAGGAGCCGCTGATTGAGGATATAATACATCTCAACACAGAGCGTTCCGGAGTGCCTATCGAGGTGGCGATGACCTATAACACGGACTTCAATGAGAATATTTATTCTTATGTCAACAATATCAATACGATAGAGGGCGGTACGCATCTCACAGGTTTCCGTCGCGGTCTGACAACTACTCTCAAGAAATATGCAGATGACAACCATCTTCTTGACAAGCTCAAGATTGAGCTTTCAAAAGAGGACTTCCGTGACGGTCTGACAGCTGTGATCTCCGTAAAGGTGGCTGAACCCCAGTTTGAAGGACAGACCAAGACCAAACTTGGTAACAATGAGGTCGGAGGTGTTGTGCAGAGTGCGGTCAGCGAGGCTCTCCGTTATTATCTTGAGGAGCATCCCACACAGGCCAAGGCTATTGTCAACAAAGTTGTTCTTGCAGCCCAGGCGCGTCATGCCGCTTACAGCGCGAGAATGCGCGTGCAGAGCAAGAGTCCTCTTTCAGGAGCCGGTCTGCCCGGCAAGCTTGCTCCTTGCAAGAGCCGCGATGCTGTGGAATGTGAGCTTTTCCTTGTCGAGGGTGATTCTGCAGGCGGTTCAGCAAAACAGGGTCGTAACCCTAAATATCAGGCTATTCTGCCACTGCGCGGTAAGATCCTGAATGTGGAGAAAGCCATGGATCACAAGATCCTCAACTCCGATGAGATCGTCAACATGTATAAGGCGTTGGGCGTGACAATCGGCACGGAGGAGGATTCCAAAGCTCCGAACATGACAAAACTCCGCTATCATAAGATTATAATCATGACCGATGCCGATGTCGACGGTGCCCACATCGCTACGTTGCTGATGACATTCTTCTATCGCCGCATGCGTCCGATCATTGACAACGGCTATCTTTATATCGCCACACCGCCTTTGTATAAGTGCACGCTCAAGGGCAAGAAGAATGTGGAGGAATATGCATGGACCGACCAGCAGGTGCAGCGTTTTGTCGACGACAGATGTAATGGCGACCGCAACAAGCTTGTTCTTCAGCGATATAAAGGTCTTGGTGAGATGAATCCGGAGCAGCTGTGGGAGACAACAATGGATCCTGAGAACCGTATGCTCAAGCAGGTCACACTCACCAATGCGGCAGAGGCTGACCGTACATTCTCAGTGCTCATGGGAGAAGAAGTGGCACCGCGCCGCGACTTTATCGAAGCTCATGCCACATATGCAAATATCGATGCTTAATCAAAAGATTTGAACAGACGGATATAGGCTTCGGCAACGGCGTCTTCAGAGAATTTACTGATTACAGATTGCTGCATCGCAGCCATTATCCGCTCACGGTTATCAAAACCCCATATTATGCCTTCGGCAATGCCGAGGGCATTTTTTTTCATGTCATCGCTCCAGGGAACGAGGTATCCTGTAGCCAAGTGATCAATAATATCGGATTGTCCTCCATGGTCAAGAGCTACTGGCACACAACCCCACGCCTGTCCCTCGATGAGAGTGCCGGGAAGTGTTTCCCATTCAGAGCTCGAGACGACAACGGATCCGGACTGATAAACGTCCTTGATTTCATCAGGGGAGATGCGTCCTAAATGAGTATGTCTGATACCAACATTCGCCAGGGCATCCGGATTTTTGAGAGATCCGAAGGTGACAAGTTCAATCTCCTTTGCTCTCTCAGGAAATTTTTCGGCAAGAATCTTAGTTGCCTCGATCAATGTGTCGTGTCCTTTTATCGGATCATCGATGCGTGCCGCTCCGAAAATTATCCGTTTGTTAGTTATTGGCTTTGGCATTTCGTTCATTAACAGCGGGAATGCGTTGGGAATCACTGAGATTCTTGCATTATCCATCAGTGTGGAATTTCTCGCACAGTCAGCAAGCCATCGGCTGACAGCCACAAAATGGAATCGGCAACCGGAATACATCTTTCTTTTGCGGGTCCAAGTGTGGTGGGCGAGGGTTTTGCGGGTCATTGCCCCTTTAAGCAGAGGACACCTTTTGCATTCGCCGTCAGGAGAGATGTATTCACGACAATATCCGGCATGATGACATATGCCTGTCATGTTCCACATGTCGTGCATTGTCCAGACCAAATGGGAACCTAAACCGGCAAGCATGCGTATGTTGCGTGTAGATAGCATTCCCTGGTTTATCCAGTTAAGGCATATCACATCTGCTTGCCTGACGAAAGGGATCTTATTTATAGGCAAACCGTCGGTGCATGTATCTATCTTGAAAATCGTGTCTTTCCTGAAACCGTTTTTCAAGAATATGCGCAGACGTTCGATAATAAACGGAATCTTAGCCCGGCGGGCGGAAGCAGCCTCTATCACCCATGGCGAATCGGAAAGTTTCTCAACGACAATCATTCTGGCATCGACTCCTTTGCGGCGCAGAGCATTCATCAGCCGAAAGGTCACTACTGCCGCGCCGCCTGTGGTGTCGGATTTGCAGACGAGAGCTACTTTCATTTCCGTAAGTAAGTTACGAATCTGTATTCAAGACCCTTCTTGGAGAGCTGCCATTCACCGCATTCGCTTCTTGACCATTCGCGATCAGAAATTACAGGGAAGAAAGTATCAGCATCCGGGACTGTTGTCCTGACCTCCGTTACAATAAGCCTTGTGCACATCGGCAGAGAGCAATGGTATAGCTGCGCGCCGCCCATGATCACGGGAGTCTCTGTAGAGGGACATGCCGCTATTGCAGCCTCCGGGGAAGCGAACACCTCCGCACCCTCGGCAGTATATTCCGGATTGCCGGTAACAACAATATTACGGCGTCCCGGCAATGGTCGTTTGGGTAGCGATTCCCATGTTTTTCGCCCCATTATCACGGGATGTCCCATTGTTGTCGCCTTGAAATGCGCCATATCCTCCGGCAGATGCCAAGGCAGAGAACCGTCGCGTCCGATCGCCCTGTCAGATGACATGGCAACTATAGCGGTCACTTCGCGACCGCGCGAAGTTTCGGAGTTGAAGGTTGAGAATGGGATTGCCTCCCGGATATCCTTGTCGGGAACTGAATCCGGACTCGAGGGGAAAACAGATGTAATTTCCATAGGTTGCGAAAAAAAGAATTAATTAGGAAGTAAAATTAATAAAATTATCGAAATATTTCCTTAATTTTGCATTGAACTCATTTAAACTTTTTATTGAATGTTAAAAATGAGTTCAAAATCATTCTTTCATTATAGAAAATGAACCTCATCCGCTCTGAGGCAATTATAGTGATGAGGACTCTAATAATTATAACCTATTACCGATGAACTACACAGTAGTAGATTTTATCAGTCTTCTCGGCTCAGTATGTCTCTTTCTGTATGGCATGAAAGTGATGAGCGAGGGACTCCAGAAAGTTGCGGGCGACCGCCTTCGTAACATTCTTGGCGTAATGACCAAGAATAGAATCACCGGAGTATTGACCGGTATCGTGATCACAGCGTTGATTCAGAGTTCGAGTGCCTCCACCGTTATGGTGGTCAGCTTTGTGAATGCCGGCCTGATGAGCCTGCAGCAATCAATGGCAGTTATCTTCGGAGCAAATGTCGGAACGACAGCTACCACATGGATAATCTCGGCATTCTCATTTGAAGTCAGCATTTCCGACTACAGTATCCTGCTTCTCGCCATAGGCGTGCCAATGCTTTTCATGAAGAAGAGCGGATACAAGAGCTTCGGCGAGTTCATGATAGGTTTCTGTTTCCTTTTCATGGGTCTTGACTTGATCAGCAAGTATGTGCCTAATCTTCAGGAAAATCCGGGGATGTTGGAGTTTCTTACCAACTATACTACGCTCGGAGTGGGGTCGGTGCTGATTTTCTTTGCGATAGGTATTGTGGTTACCATGGTCGCGCAAAGTTCCGCCGCGACATTCGCGATCACATTGATCATGTGCTCGCAAGGCTGGATCTCATTCTCTTTGGGATGTGCGATAATTCTCGGAGGAAATATCGGAACAACCATTACTCCGGTTCTTGCCTCACTGAGCGGAAATCTCGCCGCCAAACGCACCGCCATGGGACATGTGCTTTTCAATGTGTTAGGTTCGTTGATTGTCTTATGCCTGTTCCATCCGTTCTGTGAACTTGTGGCGGATATCACCAAAGCTTGCGATGGTCTCAATCCCCTTGAGATAAGTTCAGCTCAGGAAGCAGGTATGCGCGACACTACGCTCTTCACCGAGAAAGGTGGGCTGACATCAAGGGCACAGAGCTGCATAGCTTTTGGTCTGGCTATGTTCCCGACAGTGTTCAATGCCTGCAACCTGTTGGTGATGATATGGTTCACCAAACTATATGTGAAGATTGTGTGCTGGATCATGCCTACACGTCACAAAGATGAGGAGGAGGAATTCACACTCAAGTTTATCGGAAGGGGAATCCTTTCAGCTTCCGAGCTTAACATAACCCAGGCGCAGAAAGAGATTGTGCTCTACGGTCAGCGTGTTGACAGGATGCTTGGCATGGCACGCAATCTGATACACATGGATCCTAAGGATGATAAATTCACCGAGACTTACAGTCGTCTGGAGAAATATGAGGAGATTTCAGACCGCATGGAGATCGAGATCGGCAGTTACCTCAACCGCGTGGCAGAGGGACGCCTGAGTCCGGAAGGTAAGATGCGTGTGGCAGGTATGTTGCGCATCATCAGTGAGATAGAATCTATTGCCGACGGATGCTTCAATGTGGCGAAGACTCTTGTCAGAAAGAATCAGAATCATGTTGAATTCGCACCGTCAGTGATGCATGAGATCGACCAGATGTATGAGATGGTCACAGACGCGATGAAGAATATGCTCGGGCTGCTCGATGAGATGGAGACCCCGGAGAGCTCAAAGGTTGTCGCAGCTTATAACAAGGAACGCGAGATCAATAACCTCCGCAATAAGCTCCGCGACGGCAATATCTTCAATATCAACAATAAGGAATATGATTATCAGGAGGGTATCTTCTTCATGGATCTTATCGGTGAGGCTGAGAAACTTGGTGACTACATGCTCAATGTCGTAGAGGGTGTGAAACATCAGTTCAAGCCGGTACTGAATTAAAACCGGATTTTTATCAATGCAATTATAACCTGATTAAAATAAAAGAAAATCAAATAATAAGTAATTATGAATCCTCATAGATATTGTGTCGTCATGTGTGGCGGTGTCGGCACCCGTTTCTGGCCATTCAGCCGCTCAGGAATGCCCAAACAGTTTCTGGACTTCTTCGGTACCGGACGCAGTCTTCTTCAGCTTACAGTAGACCGTATCCGCCCGATAGTGGATCCTTCCCGTATAATTCTTGTGACAAACAGTGCATATGAGTCGATAATCCGCGAGCAGCTGCCTGATATCAAGGAGAGCAATATCCTGCTTGAGCCAGCGCGACGCAACACCGCGCCCTGCATATGCTGGGCGGCGAAGCATATATATGCCCTGGATCCCGAAGCATCTATTGTAACGCTTCCCTCAGACCATCTTATCCTTAAAGAGGATGCGTTCCGCCGCACGCTTGAGGAGGGTTTTGACTTCGTTGAGAAAGGAGACAGGCTTCTGACTCTCGGCATCAAGCCCACCGGTCCCGCTACAGGATACGGATATATCCAGCGGGGTGCTCCGGTAGAGGATTTTGCCGGTATATGCAAAGTCAAATCCTTTACAGAGAAACCGAATCTTGAGATGGCTAAAGTGTTTATCTCCACAGGCGAGTTTTTCTGGAACGCGGGCATATTCCTCTGGACTGCGGAGAATATTCTGAAAGCCTTTGAAAAATATGATCCTGAGACTGCGGCTGTTTTCAATGCGGGCGCAGGTGCCTTCGGAACGCCCTCGGAGATGGATTTCATCAATAAGGTTTTCCCGAACACACCCTCTATATCCATCGATTACGCTATCATGGAGAAGGCTGATAATGTCTATGTGAAGACTGCAGATCTTGGTTGGAGTGATCTCGGCTCGTGGAAAGCTCTTTATGAGGCTTCTCCCCATAATTCGGAAGGTAATGTAACCCAGAATTGCAAGGTGCTTCCCTATGACTGTAAGGATACGATCTTCGCGGTCAGCGGAGACAAGATAGTGGTTGCCGCCGGACTTGAGAACTATATTGTTGCCGAGAATGATAATGCCCTGCTGATTTATCCGATAGATGAGGAGCAGCGCATCCGCAATATCGTCAACGATGTGCGCACTCGTTTTGGTGAAGATTACGTATAATTGTACAAAAGTGCAATAAAGATTTAAAATAGTGAAAATAAGTTAATAAAAACGATTGCAAACGATTTCAAACGATACAAAAATGCAGCGGACCGTGCCATAAGGTGCGGTCCGTTATTGTCTGTTTGAAAAAAACTTACTAACTTTGTAGAGTAAGAAAGCAGTTATATTTTTCCGGGTCTAAAATCCCGGTTAAGAACAAGCAGTTTTTTGTTTAATTTACCAAATAAGTTCTATTCCACAATGAACAGCAACTTGTTTAAAAGATACGTATGGCTGATAGATGTAGTCAACCATGCGGGGAAAATAACCTACGATGAGATTTCTAACTTATGGGAAAGCTCCCCGATCAATGCAGATCGGGAAAGTCTTGCCCTGCGCACGTTCCATAACCACAGGGAGGCCATAGAGACTCTATTCGGCATCCGTATTGTATGCAACCGCAAAGGAGGTAACAAATATTCTCTCGACATGACGGGTCCTCTTGAGCAATCCACAAAGCTTAAGGTATGGATGCTTCAGATGCTCAGCAATTCCTATTCGCTGAATATGGCAGGCGGTGTGGAATCGCGGGTACTTGTCGATGTCAATCCAGAGGAACAATACGGTCTTCCGGCAGTAATAGAGGCGATGAGCTTCGGACAATGCGTAAGGATTCTCAACTCCGTTCCCCTCACCAAGGATAATCTCACAGAGTTTGTAGTGGAGCCCTACTGCGTTAAATTCTGGGGTAATTCATGGTATGTGCTCGGCAAGAACCATGCCACTGGAGAGATGATGGTGTTTGATCTGTCAAGGGTGCTGAATCTTGAATTTACGGAAGAGGAATTCAAATATGACACGGACTTCAAACCTGTCGAGTTCTTCCGCAATTACTATGGAATGGACGTTGACACCTCAATGGAACCTGTCACAGTTCGTCTGCGCATCGGTGACGGCACACGCGATCTTATTCGCACACAGCTTCTCCATGACACGCAGAAAGAGGTGATGGCAGATCAGGACAGCTCCATATTCGAATATCATCTTGTTCCCGGAAGCGAATTCAAACACCGCATCCTCTCTATGGGAGATGATGCCGAGGTGGTGAGTCCGCAGACTCTTCGGGAGGAAATGGCTGATACAGTACGCCGAATGGCTGAAAAATATAGTCGTTGATTCATATAACGGCATAATATATAATTAAAAGAATGTCTGATATTTTCATATCAGACATTTTTTTTGTAAGTTTGTCATAGAAAATCAGATATAGTTTCTCATGAGAACCCTAATATACAGATATTGCCGGATATTGCTGCTCGCAGCTCTTTTCCCTTTGTGCGGCTGCGTAAAGAATGAGATAAATGTGGAATTTCAGTTGCCCGCTAATGTCAACGATGCTTACAAGATGACTTACTATGCATCTGATCCTGTGAAGGGATGGTTTGTGGAGACTGTGGCGGCGGTGCAGCAGGGTAAGGCTAAGCTTACGCTTGCAACCCGCAATCCGACGATTGTATTTATCATGGATGCCGGGTCAATGCCCAAGGCTGCCTTTTATGCGGAACGAGGCGACAAGATAAAGATCACCGGAGATGGGAACAATCCATTGTCATGGAATATCAAGGGAAACAAGCTCACTGAGGAATGGAGCGACTGGCGCGCTGAAGCAAGAAGCGCGTTGTCGTCTGCCGATCCGGTGAAGATCAATCGTGCTGTCGGGGATTACATCAGGAGGGAGCCGGAAAAGCCGCTGTCCACTATTCTTCTGCTTGTGTATTACGACCGCAGGGTAGATGAGGCTGGTTTCAGCAAATTGTGGGGAACCCTTAAGGGTAAGGCTCTTGAACCTAAATGGATTCAGTTGGTGAGCCGTTCTGATATGCTTGGCGATTCTCCCTCTTTCCCTCAGACAGTGAAAAATATGATACTGCATTCTTTCGGTAACGGAGTTGATACTCTCAGCTTTGCAGGTAAACCTTCGATTCTGTTTTTCTGGCGCAATGAAGATGAAAGACGCGATGAGGGAATGAAGATGATGGGTGATGTATCGCGCGATTTCCCTGATTCCGCTTCAAGGATAATAGCGGATGTCTGCTTTGATCCCGATTCAATCGGATGGCATAGTAAAGTGCCGAAAGATTCATTGTCCAAGGTGGTCAGAGGGTGGAACTTCCGGGCCGAGACAGATTCTGTGATGATGCGTCTCGGAGTGAACCGCACACCATGGTTTGTGGTGATGGATAAAAAGGGGCAGCAGCGATATGCCGGGGAGAATCCAGCAGAGGCTGACAGTGTGTTCCGCAAAATAAGCAAATAAATTCTCTTAATTTCTAAATGATTTGCCATGCTGACAAAAGTATATTCCGCCGCGATTAACGGCATCGACGCTTTCCCCGTCACAATAGAGACTGTGATGAATCCGGGTGTGGGGTTCTCTATAGTAGGCATGGCGGATCAGGCTGTCCGCGAAAGCTACCAGCGTATGGACGCTGCCTTGCAATATTCAGGGTTCCGGTTTCCGCATTTCCGTACTACCGTCAATCTTTCTCCGGCTGACGTGCGCAAGGAGGGGGCTTCATTCGACCTCCCGATAGCCATAGGCTTGCTGACAGCTTCGGAGATGATAAAATGCGAAAATCTCTCTGATTACATGATGATGGGGGAACTGAGTCTTGACGGCTCGGTGCTGCCCGTGAAGGGAGCGCTACCGATGGCTATAAAAGCACGTGAACTCGGTTTCAAAAGGCTTATTGTGCCGGAGGCTAATGTTACGGAAGCGGCTGTGGTGAACAAGATAGAGGTGTATGGTGTCAGCAGCCTCACGGAAGTGGCTGCGTTGCTTACCGGAGCTGAAACCCGGGAGCCGGTGAGGATCAACACCCGCGAATTGTTTTCACGTGAATTCGAATCATTCGATTTTGATTTTTCCGAGGTAAAGGGTCAGGAGGCGGTGAAGCGGGCATTCGAGGTGGCATGTGCCGGTGGTCACAACATACTGATGGTTGGACCTCCCGGAGCGGGAAAATCCATGATGGCAAAACGTCTGCCGTCAATTCTTCCGCCTCTAAGCATGGCGGAGGCGCTTGAAACCACTAAAATCCATTCAGTGGCTGGAAAACTACAGCGTGGCGCCATGCTGATGACCACACGACCTTTCCGCACGCCACATCATACGGTGTCTCCTGTGGCTCTTGTAGGTGGAGGGACAAACCCTATGCCCGGAGAGATATCGCTTGCCCATAACGGTGTTCTCTTCCTTGATGAGTTTCCTGAGTTTCCGCGTCACGTGCTTGAAGTGATGCGTCAACCTATCGAAGACAGGGTTATAACTGTGGCAAGAGCTAAATATACTGTCAATTATCCGGCGAGTTTCATGCTTGTGGCTTCGATGAATCCGTGTCCATGCGGATATTACGGGCATCCGACCAAACAGTGCACCTGTACACCGGGACAGGTCAGCAAATATATGAACAAGATATCCGGTCCGCTTCTCGATCGCATCGACATACAGGTAGAGATAGAACCGGTGGCATTTGATGACATAGCAGACAAGGCTCCTTCGGAAAGCTCCGCAGCCATCAGGGAGCGCGTGATGCGTGCCCGTAAGATACAGCAGGAGCGTTTTATCGATCTTCCCGGCATCCATTGCAACGCGCAGATGAGTTCCCGGCTGATCCGCGAATTCGCATGGCCCGATGCGGAGGGTCTGGCACGTCTTAAGGACCGCATGACGCGTCTCAACATGTCAGCCCGCGCGTTCGACCGTATCCTTCGCGTAGCGCGCACCATCGCTGACCTTGATGGCTCCGTCAATGTCGAATCGCGTCACATCGCCGAAGCCATCGGCTACCGCTCCCTCGACCGCGCCACTTACGGCAAAATCTTCTAAATCGTTAGTGATAATCGGTTTCAAGGAAATCTATTTTTGTTTCTTCCCCTGTGCGGATATGGTCTGTGCCAAATTGAATTCCGGTAGCTGCTCTGTCCATGGCATTATGGTGGTCTCGGTAATTGCGCAACTGCCTTAGCATTTCAATACGAGACATCTTATCGTATTGTCGGTGAGGATATATCGGGACTATTTCCTGATTTGAAGCCTCCAATCCGGTTGCAACGAAACTATGTTGTCCCGTAGATTCACTTGCTTCAAGAATCAAGCCCGGAAGTCCTGTAAGTTTCCACGGGCCCTCCTGCAAAGGAATATCAGGTGTAAACCATGCCGTCCATTTCCGGCCATGATAATTTGTCGTTGCCATTACACAGTCATAGCCTAAAATATTCTTTGTCGAGTCGGAAACTTCCCATTCAATCTCTCCAAGTGGCTCGGTGTAGTAACCCTGTTCAATAGAACCGGCCTTATCATAGACGGTCATATGATTATCGGTAGCGGAGCGGAATATATAAAGAAATGTCTTGTAAGCTATTCCATCCATTGCACTCCTGTCTTTCGTTTAGGTATATCTTTTGATAGCTTCTTTAAGGAGTTGATGGCTGATAGCTCTACCTTGTGGAGTAGAATCAAGAGAATCCTTGAACTCCGTTTTCGTATTATAAAATTTCGACTGCTCCTTGTTAGCCAAGAGGACAAAAGGGATATCACGTTTTATTATTCCGTCAGAGCCTCTGACGAATGTCTCATGATAGGTGTAACCTACCTTAATCTCGGCGCGTGGATATTCCTTTTTCTTTTTCGCCGATACGTCAATGATGGCAAAGAAAGCTATTAATGTGATAATGATGGATTGTCGGTTCATGTCGTTAATGTTTGATGAGACGGATTTAAACAAAGCAAAGATACAAAAAATAAAATTAAAAACTCTAAACAAATGTTTAGAGTCAAGCATTTTAATTCAATTTACCGAACGAACAACAGTAAACTAAATTAATAAGCATATATTTCCACAATGCCATAGCAAATTTGTCGGGACGGAACCTCGAAGAGGTGGAATAATTGTAACCCTGCATCGAGATGGATGAGGAACGAAATCCATCGATGGTGTAGGGTTTAACCAAACCGCGGCAAACGGCTTCGAAGAAGTCGATTAATAATTCCTGCGTCCGGTAGATTTGGAACATTTATCATCCCGAACGCTGAACTCCGCGTTCATAAAGTGAAACGAAGTTCTGCGTTCTAACTATTAAGGTTCAAGATTTACCGGACATCATTAAATTTTCTACTCTGCTGAGTCCCACATCTTATTGAATTCATCCTCGGTTATGAAATTCTGGGCTTTCCAGTTGGTGTCGGAAAACTTCTTGCGTACGATATCCATACCGTTCAGTACAGCTTCATCTCGGCTGACTTTTGTCATTTTTCCATTGACAGGCAATACAGCACTTTCAAAAAAATTCCCTTTGAAGCATATGTAGATTTCATTACCGTCCGACATGTCTTTGATATAGCTTTTGTATTCAGGACGGGGAATTCTTTTCAGAATCTCATAGACCTCATTTGTTATAGGATAATATCCGCGTTCCATCCGATTCTTGATATTAAGGTATGACATTATATATCCCAACTCGACTACATCATGATATTTATCAGGAAGGATTCCAATTTGGGTCCATTTCTCATTAATTCTCCAGATAAACCAGTTGGTTAATGGATCAACTTCAATTTCAGCAAATTTATATGTGGATGACGTGTCATCAATTGTGTCACAGGTCTGTCCAAAAATCACCTTTTTGAAGCCATCTTCATCGACATTTTTTGAATTTCCTATTTTATGCCACGTATTAAAATGTATCCCTGCTTTTAATATGGTATGCGCATAGAAGTCAACCTCATCTGCTAAAATGTCATCAATGGCTACATCTGTGTCAATAGGATAATGCTTCTTAAATACCCTTATGACCTGACCGTTAAGATATTCGCAGTCTCTTGTTACATATTGGAAAAATCCTTTTGTATTATTGGAAAATTTCACGCAGAATACATCACCGATCTTAGTGACGATTCGTTTAGGCTTTTGTCTCTCTGTATTTGCCATATCGTTATCTTCATTAGTGAGATTGGTTCGCAGCATCCCATGCTTGATAGAACTCCTCCTCGGTGATGAACTCACGGTATTTCCAATTGGTATCGGAGAACTTTCCATTTTGTAATTCCTCATATACAGGATTATCCTCATCAGCACTGATCCTTACGAGTTTCTCACCTTTTTTGACCACACCTTTCTCAAAATCATTACCCTTGAAACACAGATAGGTTTGTCGACTTTCATTTTCTCGTCTAACATAGCTATGAACTTCCGGTCGAGGATATCTTTTTAGAACCTCATTCATCGGATTATTATTAGTATAATATCCTAATTTTATCCTATTGACAATTTGATGGAAGGCAATTACATCTCCTTGATAGACTTTATCAATTAATGATACTGGAAATGATCCAACATTAACCATATCCTGTCCGATATGCCATATTTCCCAATTATCCAATGGATTTATTTTTTGAATTATATTGTTGGATAAAATAGTAAAGTCGAAAGGTACGGTTGTGAACAAAATATTTTGTATATTTTCTTCTCCTATATCACTTGATTTACCAATCTTGTACCAATTATCAAAATCTATTCCTGCTCTCAGAATTGTATGTGCATAAAAATCCACCTTGTCTTTGACAATATTCTCAATATTAACATCCTGGTCAATAGGATAATGAGTGTAGAATGCGCGTATCACCGAGCTGTTGAGCTGGGTCATGTCCTTTGCGATGTATTGGAAATATCCTTTTGTGTTATCAGGAAATTCCACACAGAATACATCACCTATCTTTGTCACAACCCGTTTGGGCTTTTTTCTCACCGTCTTTGCCATAATGCCATCTCTGTTTATTAAATCAGTTTACAGCATTCCAGACCTGATTGAATTCATCTTCAGTGATAAAGTCATCGAAATCCCAATTGGTATCAGAGAATTTCCCTTTCTGTAACTGTTCATATGCGGGAATATTCTCATCCGCGCAGATTCTTACAGTACTATCACCATCCTTGACTATTCCCCTCTCGAATTCATTCCCCTTGAAACACAAGTATGTCACTATGTCTCCTTCATTCCGCCTAAGATAGCTGTGAACTTCTGGTCGGGGGTATCTTTTAATAATTTCATATTCCGGATCTGTATTATTATAATATCCCGTATACATTCTTTGAATAATCTCAAAGTCAGGAAACACTGGACCTGAATATGCAACTTTAGCGAGGTCTGGATTAAGAGTGCCGACTCTGATCATATCATGTCCAATACGCCAGATTGTCCAATTCTCCAAAGGATTTACCTCGTGTATATATGGTTTTGATAAATCCCCTCTAAATCTATTTGCAGTCGCAAATAGAATCTTGGTCAACTGCTCTTCTCCGATATCACTTGATTTACCTATTTTATACCAATTGTCAAAATCAATTCCACCTCTTAAGACCGTATGAGCATAAAAATCTACCTTGTCCTTAACGACATCCTCAATCTTTACATCCTGTTCAATGGGATAATGTGTATAGAATGCGCGTATTACCGAGCTGTTGAGTTGGGTCATGTCCTTTGCTATATATTGAAAATATCCTTTCGTGTTGTCGGGAAACTCTACACAGAATATATCTCCTATCTTTGTCACAACGCGCTTGGGCTTTTTTCTCTCCATCTTTACCATATAATTATTTTTTCTTATAAATTGATTCCATTATTCCATATTTGCTCCAAAATTTCGGAGCAATCTCGTTGCGCTGATTTAATAAATCACCGCCATATTTCCCCAATCCATATTGGTTTATAAATGTCTGTTCCTGAATCCGGGCTCCTTAATGACATGGCTTTACGCACAGTCCTCTGTCCCTTGCGTGTGATATGGAATCGGTGTCCGCAGTTTTTTCAGTTGCACCGAGATGGATACAACTTAAGATAAGGGTATAGAATAAGATATGAAGATGGCGGTTGATCATGATTATATATCAGTTAGGTTGAGATTTTCAGATATAGCGGAATGAGTACACACACAATGCTATATTGTGTGCGGCAAATGTAGTCAATAAATCTAAACAGTGCAACTTTCGGGCAATAAAACTACAATTAAATATATCGGTGTCCTGTAAATATGCACAACCATCATAAATATTGGAATTTAGATCTTGACAAGATCTGTTATATGGTCGTACACACGCAGAGACGCAGCGGTGCAAAGTATAGAGTTGGCAGGTCCGGTGTTAAAGATTACAGAGAATCGCGTGGCGATTTAGGCAACGCGCAGAGCAGGAGAGGCAGACTCTGCGTCTCGGCAGGAGTGGCAACGACCTCCGCACCGGATTGACAGGCATAAATTCTTTGCGACTCAGCGGCTCTGCGTGATTTAAAATTTTATAGTGCCGATATTTTAAACTACTTCTGAGTCAACTCCGATCAGTCATAAGACATAGATTAGTTTCTTGTGACAGAGACTTGTGTAGAAATAAAACGATTCAACACAGTAGGTTAAATTCGTTTGCCGGACACCAATAATTTTAAACTTTATTTTTAATCTGTTGAGTTCAAAGTTTAATTGTTAAAGTTGCCATTATATATTGTCTAATTGGTCGACTTCTTCGAAGCCGTTGGTCGCGGACTGCGTTGACACCGCACCATCGATGGATTTCGTTCCTCATCCATCTCGATACGGTGTTACAATTAATCCAGCTCTTCGAGCTTTCGCCCCGGAAACGTCGCGTCTGTGTATTGCTCGATGGAGCTATGACCAATACTAATTAGCGTCTATGCTATGGTTTCTATGGGACTGTGGTCAAAAAATATCGTGTCTGATAAAATCAAAGCATCCTTACGGCTAATCCTGGCCAAATTCCCGTCAATTTGAATCACCGCTTTTCAAAATAATTCCTTTTGAAGCAAAAGTAGCTAATAAATCCAAACAGTGCAACTTTCGGGCAATGAAATTATAATTAAATATTAATGGGGTGATTGAACTTTTTCTTATTTAGAATCATTATAATTAGAGAAAAATGTAAATTTGCAGGATTATTTGCAATAATTGTAAATAATCTTGTGCTCCGGAACGATAGCCGGAGTTATATAACCCAAAATTTTCCATATATGTTTGTATCTACGATCGTGGCGGTGGCTGCTGTGTCAGCTGCGCCAGCCGAACCGGCGGTTTCCACTATGACCGCTACAGAGACAGTGGCAGACACTGTCAACTTGCCTGCTGTTGTGGCGGAAGCTCCCGCCAAGACCAACGTCACCCTCCTTCCATTGAACACCAATGTCGTTACCGAGGCTGTTATCGATAAATCCGCCGAGACTTCTCTTCTTCCGGTGCTTGTGAATAAAATCCCCGGCCTCTTTGTCACGGAGCGTGGATTTGCCGGATACGGCGTATCGGGAGGGGCTGCCGGAACCGTGAATATCCGTGGTGTGGGGCAGGGCAACAAGGTGTTGTTTCTGATTGACGGTCAACCGCAATGGGCAGGTGTCTTCGGTCATTCGCTTCCGGATACGTATGTCACCAACGGTGTAGAACGTGTAGAGGTTGTGAAAGGTCCGAGTTCTCTCATATATGGTTCCAATGCCATGGGCGGCTCAATCAATATCATCACCAGACGTCATATGCAGGATGGTTTCACCGGTCGTGCGCGTGCTGAGTTCGGATCATTCTCCACGCAGAAGTTCGGACTCTCCACCGGTTACAGAAAAGGTAAGTTTGCTGCGACTCTCGCCGGAGCTCTCGACCGCTCCAACGGTTATCGTGAAGGTAGCGAATTCTGGAATGCCAACGAGTTCATGCAGTTCCAATATACACCGGTGGATGAATGGGAGATCGGAACTACTGTGGAGATGAACCAGACGAAGGCCAACAATCCCGGTACGGTGCAGGCTCCGCTACTGAGCATGTGGACCAAGGTGAACCGAGGCACGGCATCCATCTATGCCAAGGATCACTACGGAATCGCACGTGGAGGCGCGCAGGCTTTCATCAACTGGGGACGCAACTGGGTTGACGACGGTTACGCACCCGGCGCTGATCCAACTGATTATATATTCAACTCCACTGACTACAACATGGGATTCACCCTCTATCAGACCATGAATTTCTGGAAGGGGAGCGACCTTTCCGCCGGAATCGATTTCATGCACTGGGGCGGTCATGTATGGAACACCGGCAAGGACGACATCACGCGTCGCAGTTCTGAATTCAAAGGGTGTGAGAATGAGATCGCTGGTTACCTGATGCTCCAGCAAGGGTTCTGGGATGATCTCCTGTCGCTCAATGCCGGAGTGCGTCTGCAGCATGGCTCCCAGTATGGCAACGAATGGGTGCCTCAGGCAGGTTTCATATTGAAGCCGTACAAGGGAGGATCCTTTAAGTTCTCATTCAGCAAAGGTTTCCGCGCTCCGAATCTCCGCGAGCTTTACCTTTATCCACCCGCAAATGCTGATCTGAAGCCGGAATACATGTGGAACTATGATGTGGAATTCCGCCAGTGGCTCTTTGATAACCGCTTCAATGTTGGAATCTCATTCTTTTTCATCGACGGCAAGAATATGATTCAGACGGCAAGGGTAGACGGCCGTCCGCGCAATGTCAATACAGGAACATTCATCAACAAGGGATTTGAGGTTGACGCAGCCTACAGAATCAATGATGAATGGACAGCGAGCGCCAACTACAGCTATCTGCATACCACCAACCGTTCGCTTATCGGCGCACCGAAGAACAAACTCAATGCCGAAGTGGATTACTCTCCCGGTGACCTTGAGCTTACATTGGAGTCAAACACAATCTGGAGTCTGCAGACTGGTGCTCCCGATGGAAGCACACAGAGCTATTCTCTGCTCAATCTCCGTGCCGGATATACATTCCATGCCAAATGCGACATAAAGCCTTTCCTGAAGCTTGATAACCTGCTTAACAAGCATTATGAGATAATCTATGGATGCCCTATGCCGGGATTCACGCTGATGGGTGGTGTCGAGATTAAATTCTGACGTAATACTGCTCACCGTGGGATATGCTCAATAGGTGGAATATTGCCTGATGCTCGTTACCACACGGTAGATGCCATAGATGCTATCCGTTGGAATAAGAAAAGGGGGATAGTCGGGATTGTAGCTGCGAGCCTCAATGTATTCGCAGATACATCCCGGCTTTACTTCTTTATTATGGGGAGGAAAGACCATTTTCAGCACCACTCCGTTCTCCGTGTCGATGACCATGGGATTGCCCCAGGGGATAAATGCCTTCTCATTGATACGCTTGATAAATATGACCGAACCATCTCGGAATTCCGGCTCCATGCTGTTGCCGTTTACCCTGATCCCGAAGTCGACACCCGGCACGGGAGATACTACCTTCTCGCAGTCCCTTAGCTGGACACCCTGGCTCCAGAGCTGCAGATTGCCGGCGTAAGCCTCAACAGGAAGCATCGGAACCACATATCCCTTCGATAGGTCGGGAGTGGTATCATCGGGCATAAGCATCTCTCCCTCGCCGTAGAGAAGCCAGTCGCGGTTGAGATCCGGAAAAAGATCGAAGACAACCTTGAGCCTGTCCTTAGGCATTGATTTGCGCATTGCGCCGATATATGTGGGGGATACGCCAAGATGGCGTGCGAATTCCGTCTGGGTCATATGCTTCTTCTTAAGCAGAAGAATCAGACGCTGTTTCATAGTCTCTTCCATAGGCAAGTATAAATCTTTGAAAATAAATTAATAAAAAGTATTAGCTTTGCATAAAATATTTTATGCAAAGCTAATACTTTTTATTAGATTATGCAAATTAATTTATCGGGATTGCAACTCTTTAGCCAAATGAATGAATTGCTCAACCGATAGGCGTTCCGGGCGCAAGGAAAGAATCTCGCTGTCGGCAGGCATTGCGCTCTGCGATATAAAAGACGCGAGGGAGTTGCGCAAGGTCTTGCGGCGCTGTCCAAATGCGGTTTTCACCACAGTCTTGAAGAATGCCTCGTCCACCCCAAGCGACTGGCGTGAATTTCTGGTGAGACGCAGCACTCCGCTTCTTACCTTTGGAGGGGGAGCGAAAACGCCCGGTTCCACATTGAAAAGGTATTCGCAGTCGTACCAAGCCTGAAGCAGGACAGACAATATGCCATATACTTTAGATCCAGGTCCGGAGCATATCCTTTCCGCAACCTCTTTCTGAAGCATTCCCGATACCACAGGAATCTTATCCCGGTTATCCAGGACCTTGAAGAATATCTGCGAGGATATGTTATAAGGATAATTGCCTATCAGAGCGAATTCACCCGGATAGATCTCGTCAAGGTTCATCTTGAGGAAATCAGCCTCCACCACTTTCAGCTCAGGATACAGACGTGCGAGAAACTCCACGCTCTCATGGTCGAGTTCCACGGCAGTGAGTTGGCGTCCGCTATGCATGAGATATTTGGTTAGCACGCCCATTCCAGGTCCAACCTCGAGTATCGGGAGTTCGCCGTATTGTCTTGATGCGGAGGGAAGCTCCCCCTCGCTGATTGTCTCGGCTATCCGGCGCGCTATATCCTCATCCTTAAGGAAGTGCTGTCCGAGATTCTTTTTCGCTCTGACTTGCATTTTCTAATGATTTCTTATTTGAGTTTCTTTGCGATTGAAGAAGGGATCGCTTCCTTGCGGACACCGATATTCATTGTTTTCTCAAGGAAGTAGGGCACAGACACATAGAAATAGCCGTCGTAGATCTGGTTTGTATCCCATGAATTTTTGACTTTGTAATATTTGTTGCCCTCCTGATCGGTAGCGTAGCCTACGATCACCATGCCGTGGTCGTCGGTTGTCTCGTAGTTGTCGAAACCTTTCTGACGCAATTCCTGGGTAACCTCTTTCTCTTTTGCCGGACCCTTGATCTCGAAGCGTTGGTTGGCACGGTCTTTATCGGAAAGCTTCACCCAGCGTGAGAGTTCTGAGTCGGTCATATCTTTCTCCTCTTTCTCAGCGGGGTTCACGGCATAACCTTTGGTCCATTTGAAACCGCCTTCGGAAACATCGGCACCCCAGAACACAGTGTATCCCTTGTCAAGAGCATTGTCGGTGATAGCCTGGAGATCGGCGAGGGGAACATTCATGTTCTGGCTCCAGAGCCAGTTGTCGGGTATCTCCAGAGCGAATCTTTCATAGAAAGGATGGTGAGTATAGCTTGTGAAGATCTCGAAGTTATCCGGTTCTATGCCGATCTCCTTTGCAAAGCTCTGCGGAGTGTAGGTCTTGCCCTTGTAAGTGAAAGACTCGGGCACCGGACCGAGATAAGCGTCAAGTATGCCGATGAATCCCGGGAGCCATGCGGTTGTCAGTTTCTTAGTTCTCTGACCGTTGAGCATGACGGCATCAAGATAGCTTTTCAAAGCGTCAGCCATTTCATAATGCGCATGTTTCTTTTCGCCATAATTCAGGCCTGCATATGCCTCTTCGGGCATTGCTCCGTAGCGGCGGGTCATCTCAAGGACATCCTCGAATGAGCCTCCCTGCGCGAAATTGATTTTGCCGTTGGTGCGGATATATTTCTTTGCCTTGTCGATATATGCATTGCGCACCACAAACATCTCGGAGAGATCATGTTCTCCCTTTCCGCGACGGAGAAGGTCGTCCTCAAGTGTGGATATTCCGGAGAATGCCCAGCATGTTCCCGATTTGTTCTGGTCTTTGACAGAAGTTGTGGGGATTATCTTGACATCAGTAAATTTGAAACCGGTTGAATCCGGGTTCTCGATTTTTGGATCCGCCATTTCGGGAGCCTGGAAATAAGTGGCGTTTGCCATGCCGGAGGCTAAAATTGTTCCGGCGATAAAAAGCAATCTCTTCATGGTGTTATCGTGAATTGTTTTGATTTGTTGAAAAAGAATGATTTGTTCACCAAATTTACTACAAATTATTGAATATTAAAAATAGAATTGGCTTGAAATTTGTTAGAACATATGCAGGGCAGTGTGTAGACACGGCTCTTTGAATGGAAATAAACTATAAAAATATATAATTCAAAATGGACAAGTTAAGTTATGCATGGGGTCTTGCAATGGGCAAGCAGTTGCAGGCCATGGGTGTTAAAGAGATAAACTCCGAGGAATTCAAGGATGGTGTGAAAGTTGCTTTTGACGGCGGCGAACCCAAGATTTCCGTAGAGGAGGCACAGAAGATTATAAATGATTACCTTCAGGATCTTGAGAAGAAGGCTGAGGCTGCGGCACGTGCCGAGGGTGAGGCTTTCCTCACTGAGAATGGCAAGAAGGCGGAAGTGAAGACCACAGCGAGCGGTCTGCAGTATGTCGTAGAGAAAGAGGGTGAGGGCGCGCAGCCTACAGCCGAGGATGAAGTGACGGTTCACTACACCGGAAAACTTCTTAACGGCACAGTGTTTGACAGTTCTGTCAATCGCGGTGAACCTGCGACATTCCCCTTGAATCGTGTCATTCCGGGATGGACCGAGGGTGTGCAGCTCATGAAAGAGGGTGCGAAATACACATTCTTCATACCGTCGGATCTCGCATATGGTGCAGGTGGCGTGCCTAATGTGATTCCTCCCCATTCAACACTGATCTTTGAGGTTGAGCTGATTAAAGTCAACAAAAAATAAAATTAAAGTTAAGAGTGCGTCCCCTAAAGCTAAATTTTTTTATGAGACGGACTTTTAAATACAAAAAACGGGAAGACGGAATTATTTTCATGTCTCCCGTTTTTTTATTACTTTTGACATAAATTATTATTGAATATGAAAAAGATATTTTATGCAGCCTTTGCACTTGGTGCAGTTGCCATGTTCGCATCATGTGCAGGCAAAGGAAAAGAGAAAGCGGAAGACACTGCTGTTGTGGCAGAGGAGGTAGTTGATGCAGTTGTGACTGATTCTGTTGCCGACAGATTCCGTAATCCTGAGTATCAGACGGAAGTCGCCACAGACTCAACATATGCGCGCACCGCTTCCGGTCTCAAATACATGATAGAGAAAGAGGGTACAGGTGCCATGCCGGGTCCGACTGATAATGTTACAGTCCATTACACAGGACGCCTTCTTGACGGCTCTGTATTCGACAGCTCCGTTCAGCGTGGAGAGCCTGCCACATTCCCCCTTAACGGCGTTATCGCAGGTTGGACAGAGGGTCTGCAGCTGATGAAAGAGGGATCCAAATATGTATTCTATATCCCTTCAGATCTCGCTTATGGCTCACGTGGCGCAGGCAGGGATATTCCCCCTTACGCTGATCTTATTTTCGAGGTTGAGCTGATCAAAGTCGGTGAATAATTCTGAAACGGATTCAAGTTTTGCATATGAAAAGAATCTATGATATAAAAGCAATCGCCGCGACATCTGTCGCAGCGATTGCTTTTTCTTTTATCCTTGCGTCCTGCCAGGGCCGCACGATGAATAACATGGAACCCACAGGAGACACTGTGGAAGTGAATATCACATCTGCCGAGGCTGCCGATACGTTGCCTGCCGACACCGTTCCTACTTCTCCCGCATAAAGATTGAGATCGGGGTGCCGTGGAAATCCCAGTGTTCGCGGATCTTGTTCTCCAGAAAGCGGCGGTAAGGTTCCTTCACCCATTGCGGGAGATTGCAGAAGAATACGAACGTAGGGATGATCGCGTCCTTGAGCATCGTGACATATTTGATCTTCACGAATTTACCTTTGTTGCTCGGCGGCGGGGTTATAGCCACCTGCTCAAGCATGTAGGTGTTGAGCTGTGATGTCGGGATGGTTCGTCTGCGATTCTCAAACACCTGCACAGCTGTCTCAAGCACCTTGTAGATGCGTTGTTTTGTGAGGGCAGATGTGAACAGGATCGGGAAATCTGTGAAAGGTGCGAACTTTGAGCGTATCGCCTGCTCGAAGTGTTTCTGCGCGTTCAGACTCTTGTCTGCGACGAGATCCCATTTGTTGACGCAGACCACAAGCCCCTTGCGGTTGCGCTGAATCAGGCCGAATATATTGGCGTCCTGACCCTCTATGCCGCGTGTGGCATCGATCATGAGAATACACACATCCGAAGCCTCGATGGCGCGGATGGAGCGTATTACAGAATAATATTCGATATCCTCGTTGACTTTCTGTTTCTTGCGGATACCGGCGGTGTCGACAAGGTAGAAATCAAATCCGAATTTATTATAACGATGGTAGATTGAATCGCGGGTTGTGCCTGCGATATCAGTCACTATATGACGTTCCTCGCCGATGAATGCGTTGATAAGGGATGATTTGCCGGCATTCGGACGTCCTACGATCGCGAATTTGGCAATATTGTCTTCCGGAGCCTCCTCTTCCTCTTTCTCGGGCATATCCTTCACGATCTCATCGAGGAGTTCACCGGTGCCTGATCCGTTTGCTGATGATATACCGATCGGGTCTCCAAGACCGAAACTGTAGAATTCAGCGGTATTGAAACGTGCGTCACCTTTGTCCTCCTTGTTTGCCACCACGATCACCGGTTTCTTGGCGCGGCGCAGTATGGCTGCAACTTTGTCATCGAGATCTGTGACACCTGTGGATGCGTCAACAACAAATAGAATCACGTCCGCCTCTTCGATGGCGATCTCCACCTGCTTGTTGATCTCCTCTTCAAAAATATCATCGGAATTCACCACCCATCCGCCTGTGTCGACGATGGAGAATTCCTGTCCGCACCAATCGACCTTGCCATACTGGCGGTCGCGGGTGGTTCCTGCCGTGTCATCCACGATGGCGCGGCGTGTCTGCGTCAAGCGGTTGAAGAGCGTGGATTTGCCCACGTTCGGCCGCCCTACAATTGCTATGAGTTTGCTCATGTCTTTCTTTTATTATGTTTTGTCTTGCACACTATAGGCAGGATTTATTCCAGGTAACCGAAAGCACGGAGTTTGTTCTCGCGGTTACGCCAATCTTTCTCAACCTTTACGAACAGTTCGAGATATACTTTCTTGCCGAAGAATTTCTCAATATCCTGGCGTGCTGAAATTCCTATCTTCTTAATCTTGTCGCCACCCTTGCCGATGATTATGCCTTTCTGGGAGTCGCGCTCAACGTAGATCACAGCCATTATATGGATGGCTCCCTCTTTTTCGTCAAATTTCTCCACGATCACTTCCGTGCTGTAGGGTATCTCTTTGTCGTAGTTGAGAAGCAGCTTCTCGCGGATTATCTCGGTCACAAAGAAGCGTGCCGGTTTATCGGTCAGGGCATCCTTGCCGTAGAACGGTGCGGAGACGGGAAGCAACTCTTCGATGCGCTTCTTGAGGTTCTCTACATTGAAGTTTTCTGTCGCGCTGGTGGGGAATATCTCTGCATTTGGCAGACGTTTCTTCCAGGCTGCCACGATCTCGTCGAGTTGTTCATTACCCTTCACAAGGTCAATCTTGTTGATGACGAGAAGAACCGGTATAGTCTCTTTAGCCACACGCTCAAGGAAATCCGCGTTTTTCTCAGGATCTTCCACTACATCGGTGACATAAAGCAGTATGTCGGCATCGGTCAGCGCGCCTTCAGAGAATCCGAGCATCGATTCCTGCAGCTTGTATTTCGGCTTGAGCACACCCGGAGTGTCGGAATATACAATCTGGTATTCCGGAGTGTTTACAATACCCATGATTCTGTGGCGTGTTGTCTGTGCCTTTGATGTGATGATAGATATTCGTTCACCAACCAGGTCGTTCATCAGAGTTGATTTTCCCACATTCGGATTTCCGACGATGTTTACGAATCCTGCACGGTGACCTTCCTTCACCTTCTCTTCGGGGAGAAGGTGATCCACTTCTATCTTGTTTTTAAGTTCTTCCATAATAATTTCTATCTTTTCTTAATAGAACCCTTGTGGAGGGGTCATTGTTCAAAAAACAAAGGGCATCGGAGGAAGAATCTGATGCCCTTTGTGCTTTAGTTTGCCTGAATGGGTCTTACTTGGGGTCTATAGCCCAGATGAGATACATCGCTCCCCATGTGAAACCGGCTCCGAATGCTGTCATGACAATCTTGTCGCCCTTATGGAGCTTGGATTTATATTCGTCAAGACACAATGGAATTGAAGCTGCGGAGGTGTTTCCGTAATGCTGGATGTTCACAAGCGTTTTCTCCTCCGGAATCTTGATGCGGCCACCAACAGCCTCGATGATTCTCAGGTTAGCCTGATGGGGCACGAACCAATCTACATCATCAACCGAAAGGTTGTTGCGTTTCATCACAGAGAGTGATGAATTCAACATGTCGCGCACAGCGTTCTTGTAAACCACGCGGCCTTCCTGATAGATGTAATGTTCGCGGGCATCCACGGTTTCGTGCGATGCCGGGCGTGCGGAGCCACCGGCCTTCATGAGAAGGTTGTGGAGTCCGGATCCGTCTACATGGAATTCCCCGTCAATCACGCCGACAGGTTCATCTGTAGGCTCCACGAGCACAGCTGCCGCTGCGTCTCCGAAGAGAGGGCATGTGGCGCGGTCCTGATAGTCGGTCATGCTGCTCATTTTTTCTGCGCAGACAACGACCACTTTCTTGTAGAGACCGGATTCGATATAAGCTCTTGCAGCCTGCATGGTGACAATGAAGCCGGCGCATGCCGCCTGGATGTCGTATGCATAAGCGTTGGGAAGTCCCAGTTCATGCATGATCACAGAGGCGGTGGAAGGGAAACGGTAGTCAGGGTTGGATGTGGCGCAGATCACGAGATCCACATCTTCCTTAGCAGTGCCGGTTTCCTCCAGCAGCTTGCCAACGGCTTTCACTCCAAGGAAGCTTGAGCCTTTGTCAGGGTCTTTGAGAATGCGGCGCTCCTTGATTCCGACGCGGGTGGTGATCCACTCGTCGTTGGTGTCGACCATCTTCGACAGCATTTCGTTGTCAAGGATGTCATCGGGCACATAGGATGCTATTCCGCTAATTTTGGCGTTAGCCATAATCGAATTAAATAAGCGTGGAAGTGGAAAAAGGATTTCCACTTCCTGTAATTTTTAAATATGATACACTCTTAAGCCTCGGCCTTCTCGATCACGAGTTTGCCACGATAGTAGCCGCATTCGCCGCAAACGGTGTGGTAGATATGCCATGCGCCGCAGTTGGGGCAGATTGCGAGTGTGGGAACGAGAGCTTTGTCGTGAGTGCGGCGTTTCGCCGTACGGGTGTGCGATTGTCTGCGTTTAGGATGTGCCATTTCTGTATTGTTTTAATATTATATTTTCTATTTCGTTGATAAATTCTTACGTGTCAGAAGGATTAATCTTCAGCTCCGCTTTCTATCTCAGCGTCTACCTCGTCAAGAGCCTCTTCGGTCTCTTCGTCGCCTCCTCCTTTGTGTCGGGAGAGAACGGCTGCCATCGCCCTGTTGCACTTACCCATCGGGTGGACATGCCTCAGCGGGATAGTGAGAAGGATAGTGTCATACAGGATATATGCCACGTTCAAATAAGTGTTGCTGTATGGGATCACCAGGAGATTGTCAGCGCCATCGTCATAGTTGTCGCCATATTTCACCACCACATGATATTCCGTGTCAACCTCATGGTCGAGCGGGTCAAGGCAGCGGTCGCACGGAATCTGCAGCATCCCCTTGCAATGGAATGTGCAGTCGTACACATCGTTTTTCTTCACCAGGTCGAGATGGACCTTGACATCAGCGGAGATGACATCGGTGTTTTCCATATTCTTGAAAAACTCCGTGTTGATCTCAAAATCCTGCTCATGGTGTCCGTCGGGCAGCGAAGCAAGCTGAACTTTATAAGCCGTAAACTTTCCCAATTTGAGAATAAATTTTGTTTTTATTTCTATACCGGAAAGGGAAATCACTCTCTCCGTTGTACCTCCGAGGGGAATCGAACCCCTATCTAAAGTTTAGGAAACTTCTATTCTAT